>CAZPAM010000066.1:0-7607 GCA_964584595.1 uncultured Candidatus Scalindua sp.
CACTATGAATGTATAAGGGTGGAACTTGCCGACCTCCTCGGTAATTATTGCATATCCTGCAACCTTTCCGGATTTAATGCCTATGTATGTGATAAAGCTGTTTTCATATATCTTCCTCCTCAGTCTGTTCTGAAGCACGGTCTTGCTCTCATCAGTAAGGATTATCTCGTCATACACAATCTCATCACAATCCAGAAGCACCTTCAGCAGTGCCTGTTCTTCCGTCAGGAAAACCTGAGGCTGATAATTGTCCGCCGGTTCTTCCATGGAAGGATTATCTGGAATACCTTTATTATGGCCGCCGTACGCAGAAGCTATTTCGAATACAGATACCAATATTAATAAAATTAGATAAATATTTATTTTTTTCACTTTTTAATCTTCACCAAGAATTTCTTCAATCCTCATTAAGGCATCTTCTTCTCGTTCTCCTGTAGACATCTTCCTCTCCCATCTGTATGCCGCACTGCCGCCCCTTGCTTTTTCCTGAACCTGGCAGCTTACCTTTACCGAGCTGATCAGATTATTACCGGAAATCTTGATTGTAATTCGATATCGCTCTTTCCAGTAATCATCAAGGAGCCGATCTGACACTATACTTCTTGCCTTCCTTTCCGAGAATCCTTCAACCCAGCCGGTCTTTATTACACCCTTTTCCTTGTTTATTTTATCCAGGGGCAGATCCCCCAGTGACATTATAACGGCAGACCACACACCCTCAAAGTCTTCGTTAAAAGTCCTTGTATATTTTGAAGAGTGCGAACCGGCAGAACGATCATCATTGGCTTGATGTTTTGAAGAAGTACCAAGCAGGGTACATCCTGTTAAGAAAAACAGTGGTATTATTAATATTCTTAAGGTGGACATAATAAGGAGTTTCTGGTTTTGGGTGATGGATGCTAACAGAGGCTATATATTTTTGTCAAGCAATTATCAGAATCCTGAGTGTTGGGGGGAGCGACTTTATGGTTGGTTCACCTGAATTAGATATGGGTGCACTGCGAAAGGAGAAGGTGAAAATTACAGTGCACCCATTCTTAAGAATTTTTTAAGAACACTCTTAGTATTACTAACATGAAATACGCCTGATTAGTTCCATTTAATTTTTATTTTTATCTGAATCGGGCTAATTATTGGTCAGGCAATCCGGCAGTTTCTTATATATAGATGACCATGAACGCCTTGCGAAGACAACGGGAATGTTAGATTCCTTTGCCAGTTTCTTCGTTACGTTAGTGAGATTGTGGTTAACATAGTCGTGCAGTACTATAATCAGATCCATAGTCATCGGCATGCCTCTCTTAATAACATTCCTATTCCTGCCGTTCATATGCCTGATATCATCTACTCCAATTTTCTTCAATTCTTTTGGTATACTGCCAAGGTGGTCTCCACCGACTATTAATACGGACATGTTATTTTCCCTCCTATAAAAAAGGTAAAAACAATTAACAATTAATCACGAAGGCATATCTTTTTACTCCAGCCTGATTTTGTTACGGAGATCTTGCCCTCTTTTGCGAGCCAGCCAATACCCTGATCAAAGAGAGACCTCTCCATCCTCAGCAAAGATCTCAGCCTGCGGAGCATCATCTCACCATTCGCATGGAGGCGAATCCAGATAATGTCTGCGGCCACTTCTATTTTTGTTGCAAATTCCATATAAGGCCTCCTTAGCAAAATATTAATATAGTTCAATACTTGTTCTCAATAAGACATCAAAAAACTTTACTTGCATATACCTTGTCTTCCAGGCAGTATTTGACTAATTCACAAAAATCATAATCATCAATTGTCTTTGAAATTACAGCGTTGACACCCATAAGCCTTGCATCGTCCGGCGTAACCGGCAAATAGTCAGAACTCATCAATATAATTGGAACCTTAACAATATTATTTATCCTTCTTATTACATCGAGGCCGCCCATTCCCTGCATGTTGAGGTCTGTTATCACAAGGTCAAAGTTTTGTCTCAGAAACAGCAATACGCCTGATGTGCCATCACTTGCCGTAGATACACGATAGCCTTCATCCAAAAGTAGTTGTTTGAGGGTAACAAGAACTTCTTCATTGTCGTCAATAATCAGTATATTCTTCATTATGTATTTACCTTTCATCTTTAAAAACAGTTGAAATAAAAAGTGGTTTTCTCAGCCAATCTTATCCTTAACCTCTTTTATCAATCTTTCTCTTGTAAAAGTTTTGTCAAGAAATACCAGATTTGGATCAATCTTCCTTAAATTGTTATAAGGGAGATGTGGTATGTCTGTCGCCATTATGAAAGGAATGTCCTCATATTCCGGCATACTCTTCAGGTGCAGAAAGAGTGTATCACCGGTCATCATATTTAACGTTAGATCAGTAATAATTAAATCAGGTCTCTTATCTTCCAATTTTGACAATGCTTCATACCCATCGTACACATTGACCATTCTATAGTCTGAACCCTCCAGCATCTTTGTATAGAGGTCATGAAAAGGTTGTTCATCATCCACAATCATCACGGTTTTACGCATTTTCGTTTTTTCTATTCCTTTCTAATCAGAGCGCAGTTTTGCAAGTCTAATAAATGAAATTTTAATCCAAACCATCAAAGGTAATTGAGACTTCGTCTCAATACAGTAATAAAAAATTTTATACTCCTACTTCAAAATAATATCTTTCTTCATCTGTTTTAATTATGGCCGGAACGGCTGCAGTTGCACAAATTATATAAACTGAGGCCGATGCGTTGTGCGGGGAGGTGCACAACGCATCTTCTCTGTCCTCTGTCTGAAACTCAAACAAAACGGAATTTTTTAATACCTCAGTCATAACTGTTTACTTATGCAAAATTCAGATTAAAAGAATGTAGCAACTGAGAACATCAGTGTGTTATTGCTTACCTCATGAAGTGGATCGAAGCTACGTCCATTCTCCCAGTTAACCTGATATTCTGCCTTGAATACGGTATCCTCGGTGTATCTGAAATTAACTCCGGGCGTTAAACGAGCCCTTCTTATTTTTCCAGCATCATAGCCGAAATTACCCATAGCAGTTTCTCCCCATCTTACTACACCCGTAAATGTAGAGTCCTCAGTGAAGAAGGTTGGGGCAAGGTCCTGAAGGAACTGCGGCATGTAGTGATATCTTGGCTCAATATAATATCCGAATGAATCACCAGGCAATAAATCACTTTTCTCTGCGCCCAGCGAACTGCCTTCTCTTTCAAAATTAGAATGTCCCATCTCGCCTACCAGTTCAAACGGGCCTCTCTGGTATGTCCAGTCAAGGGCCAGAATGGTCAGGCGATTACCTCCGGTCTGATCGACATAACCCGTGTGGAACGAACCACCGACTTCTAAGCCAAGAAACGGACTATAGGCTAAACGCCCCACTATAGCAAAGTTAGTATTATTATTATTCTCTACGCTACCTCTTGAACTCCTTATAAAACTCTCAGCATTAGTTCCAGCCTGATCTCCATCGTCTTGAAGAGACTGAAAGCCATTTACGACATATATCTCATAGTCAAGCTTTGACATTTCCGTTGGGTATAATGTACCAAAGAATCCCATGCCTGATTCGCTGAGGGTAGTGGGTATTAAATTTGTATTAACCATAGGTCTATCTGTAAGGTCCAAAAGCGGCGCATCATGGACAAGGTTCAATTTACCTAAAGGACTCAAGATGATACCTCCACGATAATTCAACCAATCTGCCATAAGGAAATCAATAGTTGCAAACTCTACCTTTATATCACCCGATTGATCAATAGAACCACTGCTTGTTTGAGGACCTCCATGTTCAATCTCTATCTCTGTCGCAAATTTAACCCGGTCTGAAACATCCGAGTATATAAAAGGTACGAGACGATGCTGATCAAATGTACGTTGCTTTCGTTCATTGCCTGACTGTTTTTCACTGAATTGAAGCTCGTGATCCATATATCCACCTATATATGTATTTCGGCCAAACCTCTGCAAAAAGGGTTTTGTCCTAACGTCACCAAAATAAGGAGCAAGGCCTTTGTCCTTGAGCTCCTTAGCCTTATTTGCCCAGTAAAATTCATTGCCGGGCATAATACCTTTTACATCGTCTCTCAGGGACTCAAGTTCTTTAGTGGTTTCTACCTGTTGTGCGAGTTGTCCCTTCAACTCCATGAGCATTTTCTCCATGGCTTCTACCTTTGCCTTGAGATCCTCATCAGTTGCTGCCCCGTATACCACCGGACATACAGTACCAAGAAAAAGGGCAGACAGGCAGATAAACATGATAAAATACTTCTTCATAATACACTCCTTTCAATACAGCTGAAAAAATTTAAAAAGTGATTGAGACTCAATCTCAATTAATAGACAAAAAAAATAGTGTTTTTCCTTAAGACTTTATGTAAGCTCTCAGGGTAATATACCAAGGAAAGCTTATATAAACGCTATACTTCTTATTGAGACTGAGTCTCAATTCAGGCTATTTTATACATTTCCCATATAATGTCAACTGCTTTTTTAATTTTTTTTAAATTTTTTTTTCTAAGTGAGTATAATCGGTTATTTACTACCAAAAGCCCAACAATAAACACGGCCTGATCGCCTACGATTTAAGTTCAGGCCGAAAATGCTCACTAATTAGCTTAATCTCACTAAGCTAAATACCAGCTCGACAAGCTCACCACACTGAGGAGTTGCAGCGTTTTTTATGTTTGACGGAAAGGTCCCAGCCATTATACTTTCATCTGATACACACGTATCCCCCTTTTTCAGAAGAGGAACCAATGGGGTTTACTATAAAAACAGAGTCATGAGGATTAAATTTTGTTAATTCAATCTATCCTGTTTATTGCAGGGATTTCGGGCGTTTACTTTGGCGCTGAATGGCTGGTCAAGGGCTCATCAAAGCTATCACGCGATCTAGGGATAAAGCCCATAGTAATAGGTTTAACCGTTGTTGCCTTTGGCACTTCCAGCCCTGAATTAGCAGTCAGTTTAACCGCATCTATAAATGGGTCTAATGATATAGCGATCGGGAACATAATTGGAAGCAACATAGCTAATATCGGTATTGTCCTTGGTATTTCCGCAATAGTTCTTCCCATGCAGGTTGAAAGAATCATTATGAAGAGGGAATTGCCATTGATGATTGCAATCTCAGCCGCTCTCTATTTTATGGCGATAGATAAAAAGATTGGGCTTATTGATGGTGTGATTCTTTTCACAGGGATTATAATCTTTGTAAGTTATCAAGTTTATAATACTTTAAATTCAAAGAGGAAATCAGGCAATTCAACCGGTAACGCAGATGGTAAAACATGCATAGCGGAGAGTACAGACAAACAAAACCCGGCAGGAAGAAAGCACTTATTATATAATATACTGCATATTGTAATTGGATTAGCATGTCTCTTAGTCGGTTCGCATATATTAGTTAAATCTGCAATCTTTATAGCAGGAAGGCTGGGAGTGAGCGAAATGTTAATCGGCCTGACAGTGGTTGCCTTTGGCACTTCAGTACCGGAAATGGCAACCTCAGTTGTAAGTGTCATTAGAAAAGAAGCTGATATATGTGTGGGAAATGTAATCGGGAGTAATATCTTTAATATACTCATGGTCATAGGATCAGTAGCATTGGTAAGGCCATTAAATGTGGCAAGAGAGACTCTCTTCTTTGAATTCCCGGCAATGCTACTTTTTTCTGTAGCTTTAATACCGATGATAAGAGGCAGTCTGAGGGTTAACAGGCTTTCAGGCTTTGTGCTGGTGTCAGGGTACCTGGCATTTATTTTCTTTCTGTTTTATAGATAAAATGACATTTTCGCCACGAAGACACAAATGCACCAAGAGGACTATTTTTAAATATTCTTTTCTCTGTGTCTTGGCGACTTAGTGGCTGAACTTTTACGAGATGACATTATTAATAATTTTATCCATACTTTCACTACCGTTAACAGCCGCATGCTATTTTTATTCGAAGATTAAGCTGTGTGTTCTATTTGCCTTAATATTTTTTGTTTCGAATATAATATTCGCGCATGGCCTTCTCTATGAGGATTATACGCTCTTCTTCTATCTGCTCCTGGTGCCGTGTGTTGTGTTTCCGGTCTCATGCCTGATAGCGTTTGCCCTTGACGTAAAATACGGAATATTCTGCATCGACACCTCTTTTTCATCAATAATAGCATGGATTTTTTCGCCAATATTACTTCCTATAAACTTAATTATTCTATACCTTGGAAACTAAAAAAATATTTATTAGTGCCGGTGAGACATCCGGTGACATTCACGGTTCAAATCTCATACGTGAGATACATAAGAAGAATCCGTCCATCAAGTTCCACGGTCTGGGCAGGAATCGAATGGTTGAGGCAGGTATGAATTGTATTCATGACATGAGTTCACGTTCTGTCATGTGGCTGCATACTTTGAAAAAGATTCCAGGATTATGGAATGTATTTAAAGACTGCACCCGTTTTTTTGATAAAGAGATGCCCGAACTGTTAATCCTGATTGATTACGTGGGTTTTAATCTCTACCTGGCCAGGGCTGCTAAGAAAAGGAATATACCTGTTATGTATTACATAAGCCCTCAGCTCTGGGCCCATGGATCGTGGCGGATCAAAAAGATTAAAAAATTTGTAGACAAGATGGTGGTAATCTACCCTTTTGAGGAGGTGTTCTATACCAATGGAGGTGTTTCTGCAAAATACGTTGGACATCCGCTTTTTGATGAACTTAACGCGAAGGATATAGATACAAATCTCATTGAAAAAATCAAGGGAGGAGAACAAAAACCAGTTATTTCATTGTTACCCGGAAGCCGGAAACAGGAAATCAAAGGAATGTTACCATTACTCCTTAAGACGGCAACTATTATTCATCGCAAAATCCCATCAGCCAGATTCCTTATATCCTGTAGTAATCAAAGGAATATAGAGTTGATAGAGGGCATTACAAATAGTTTTATTTCTACAAATAATAAGCAGTTAACCATAGAAATAGTTACAGATAAAATTTCTGAAGTGATCAAGTCATCTTCACTATGCATCTGCAATTCGGGAACGATTACACTGGAAATAGCAAATTATCAAATTCCTATGGTAACCTGCTACCGAGTCTCACCATTCGCATATTTTGTTTCGAAGCCATTTATTGATACACCATATATATGCCTGGTCAACGCAATTGCAGGAAAAAAAGTTGTTCCGGAGAAATCCATGTACAGTGATGATTATAAATGGCTGGCTTCGCACTCAACCGAGCTATTATTAAATGAAGAAAAAAGGCAGACGTGTATTGCCGAACTAAAAAAGATAGTATCCTTAATAGGGGCACCGGGCGCATCGGCAAAGGCCGCCGATGAAGCCTTGAGTATGATATGAATAAAAGCTGCAACTTTGATAGTATATTTACATTGCTGTTTGTTCAATTATCTGTATAATGCACAAATACGATCTTTTCTATAAGATCTACAATTACCGTAACAGGAACAAACGCTATGGTTAAAAGAATGACTAGCAAAGAAAGGATTCTACATATGGCTGAGGAAGCCGCTGCAGGTGAAGAAAAGAAAACAGAAAAAAAGAAGAAGGCAACAACCCGTAAGAAAAAAGTTGAAACCGTAAAACGGTATAA
>CAZPAM010000066.1:7617-10913 GCA_964584595.1 uncultured Candidatus Scalindua sp.
GTTTTCCTTATTCTGAGAAGGACGAAGCCCATGCAAGGGCAAAAGACCTTACCAAAAAAAAGAATAATAATCATTTTGTAAATGAGATAAAAGTACTCATGAAAGAGGAGTGAACATGAGTAGAATCTACGAACGTATAGTGAACTAAGGTCCTCCAGATTTCAAACGTTTGTAGATTGAAAATTCTCTTTCAGATTCTTTTACCTTCCACTTTGCCCTGTAGATTATACCAAGGGCAAAATGCGCATCCAGATTATCCGGATTTATTTCTATTGCCTTCCTCAGCTTGTAAACAGCATTTTCCATATCAGCTTTTTTGGCATAAGCAATTCCAAGATTATAGTGGGCTTCGCCGTAATCGGACTTCATCTCAATAGCGTGTTTGTATTGATATATGGACTCATCAATCTTATTCTGAAAATCATATGCGACCCCAAGATTGTTATAGGCTTTTGCGTAAGTGGGGTCTATCTTAACCACCGTCTTCCATTCCGCAATGGCACTGTCCAAATCACCCAGATGGCGATATATGAGCCCTAAATTGTAATGGGCTTTCGAATGATTGGGATCAAGCTCAATTGCTCTGGCCAGTTCTGCGACCGCTTCTTCCGGCATATCTTTTTCAATATAAATTGAACCCAGGTGATAGTGCGCTTCAGTATAATCATCTTTTATTTCTATTGCCTTTTTAAGGGAGGCTATAGCCTTGTCCACCAGGCCCTTTGAATAATATGCAAAGCCAAGGTTATTATATGCCTTATAGTGTTTCGGTTTTGTCTCTAAAACTTTTTCCCATGCTGTAATCGCTTCATCCAATAAGCCCTTGTCACTATAAGCGTTTCCCAGTAGAAAATGGAGAAGGCTATTATCAGGACTTAGCCCAATGCCCTTTTTTAACATATCTATAGCATCTTCGATCAGCCCTTTTTCCATATACGCAAAACTTGAATTATAATATGCCTCAGCATAATCAGGCTTGATCTCAATTGCCCTGTTGTAAGCCGTGATAGCTTCATCCGGCAATCCTTTCCTATAATGAACTACTCCCAGATTAACGTAGGCTTTTGAGTAACCGGGATCTATTTCTAATGCCTCTTGAAATTCTTTTATAGATTCATTGAGCTTGTTTTTTTTCATATAGATTACACCAAGATTATAATGGGCTTTTACGTGGCCGGGATTTAATTCAAACACCTTCTGCAGTTCTGATATAGCTTCGTTTGACATTCCAGCCTTAAAATAAGTAATACCCAGGTTATAACGTACATTTGCATCCTCCGGAGCAATTGAGGCTATATTCTCATATGTGATAATAGCATCCTCAAATTTTCCTTTTTCATGAAATGCTATCGCCAGATTGTTTAAAGTCTTTATATCCTCCGGATCTATTTCAGACGCCTTATTCAATGCGGATATCGCTTCATCCAGCATCCCCTTCTTCCTGTATGCAATTCCCAGATTGTAATATGCATCCAGGAATCCGGGTGCAAGAATTGTGGCCTTCTGGAATTCAGAAACAGCATTATCCAACTGGCCCTGTTCAAGGTAGGCCGTACCAAGATTGTAATGCGATTCGGCATAGTCAGGATTCACCTTAACAGCCTTCTTATAACTTGCGATAGCATTATCCGGTAATCCCTTTTTATAATAAATAATTCCCAGATTGTTTAATGATTGATAATGGTCAGGTTTAATTTCAATCGCCTTCTCATACGCAGCAATTGCATCGTCTACTAACCCTTTTTTGTTATAAAGGAAGCCCAGGTTGTATCCCGCCATTGCGTTGGTTTCATCAACCAGCAATACCTTTTTGAATATACGAATTGCTTTATCGATATTTTCCTGATTGGTGTAAATCGCCCCCAGATAAAAATATGCCTTAACATAATGCTTATTAAGTTTCAGAACTTTGTTAAACTCATCTACAGCCTCAGGCACCATTCCCTTATCATAGTAAGCCAATCCAAGATAATAATGACCCTCAACATTTGATGGTTCTATTTTTAATGCCTTTTTCAATGCGTCAATTGATTTAATTAAATCATCTTTTACCTCATCTTCACCATGTACAAGATTGACTTGTTGTGCAATCAAAATGGTAATTATAGTGAAAAACAAAATGTGTGCTAAACTACGCATAATATTCATATCCCTCCTGTAAGTTACGGTTTCTGTAACTTCTCTTCAACTTCTTTGCCTGCTTCTTCCACAACACCTTCCTCTGGTAAGGCTGTCTGGATCTCCGGTTTTAATATGGCAGTGGGTAGTTCTGTTTTATCATAAATAGTACGCGAGAAACTGTCATTGGTAATCTTTACTTCTAATGGAAGGCACAAAGTATCCGATGCATACAGCCCTGAAACCTGTTCATTAAACTTGTCCAGCCGAACTACAAAACCAGCTGTAACCGCCCTGGCCCTGTCTGCCCTCAACCCCTCGTTCTCTGCAACCTTTAATTTATAATTCGTGGCTTCCTCTGGCGTGTCAAGAGGATGCAGCTTTTCCTTACGCACGGAAACACTGATCGGCTTGTCTAACGGCAAAGCAACTGGCTTACCCATTAAAACCCTTTCCGGTTTTTCGAATGTCGATTCAATGGTATCTTTCTCAGTCTTTGTCTGGGCAAACTCACCTGGGATTACACCATCAAGTCTTTTAGACAACAGTTCATCAGGCAGTCCTTCTTGTGTACCAATTAGTTTTTTTACCAGTAAATCACCCACAAGGAGTTCCTTAAAGGTGTATTCCTTATGCTCGTCCCTTTGTAAACTGTAGTTTGCATAGATAAGCATGACTACTATTATTACGGATAATGCCGTAACAATTTTGCCCGAAGATTGGGGTGTTATTATTTTCAGAATATGAAGAAAGATGACAAATAAGAACACCGAACAACCGACCTCAATAAGCCCGGCTTGCCATTTTCCACTGTAAGTAAGGCCAACAAACACCACTGCTATCACAAAGAAAGTGATACACGCATATAACATTGCCCTTTTCAATTTATTACTTACCTTTCTTCATATAAGATTTTCTTCCTTCAGGCTATGTTAAAGTCCTGAAAGAGTTGGATAGGCATTCGCAATCCATTATATTGTATGAATATAATAGCTTTTCAATATTTCTTTCACAAGTGAATTTAATTACAAAAAGGGTTATAGGGGAAGGATATCTGCCGCAGAAACAAAGGGGCATGGTAATCAAAAAGGTGTTAGTGAAGTTTGGAAAGGAAAGAGGGCTAATATTATTCAGGGATATACGGAAGATAGGTTATGTCATCTTTATAACTTCGTAAT
>CAZPAM010000066.1:10923-14629 GCA_964584595.1 uncultured Candidatus Scalindua sp.
AACCTCTAAACCTATAACAACTTCCCATTTTCCTTTTTTTCCTTTTATATAATAGTCAGGCATTAATGGAATCTTCCCGTAATTAGTGGAAACAGCATACATTGGTTGAGCTAATCCGCTGGTATGGCCGCGAATTCCATCTCTAATTAATTCTGCTCCTTTTTCTACAGGTGCGCGGAAGTGATCTACTCCAGGCGCCAGTTGGCAGTGGAACATGTAATATGGTCTTATACGAACAGACAGAAGTTTTTGGTGAAGCTTTCGGAAGGTTTCGACATCATCATTGATGCCCTTTAACACTACGCCCTGATTTCCAACGTTGATGCCGGTATGGAGTATATCCCAGATCACTTTCTTTATTTTATCCGTAATCTCTTTTGGATGATTAATATGGACATTTATCCAGATTGGAGTCTCATGCTCTTGTCCTAATATCTCTAGAAGGTTCTTTGTTATTCGTTGAGGGCAGGTAATTGGCATCTTTGTATGGATTCGAATCATTTCAAGATGTGGAATACTTCGGAGGCTATCAATTAAATACTTAACGTCTTTATCAGACAGCATAAGCGGATCTCCTCCGGTCAGTAACACATCACGAATTTCCTCGTGTTTTCGAATCCATTCTAATCCTTCATCAGCATCGAATCGCAGACGCAGTTCTTGATCAATTACGGCTTCTCTTCTGAAACAATATCTGCAATAACTTGGACACACATCGGTTATTGTAAACGCAACCCTGTCATCATACTGCCTTGCAACACTATCAGGTCTTTTTTCATCTTCTCCAAACCTGTCCGTTTTTTCCCGATTTTCTTTATGTACTAAATAATTTGGAATCCCGTGTTCGTTTTCATTTTCTTTCATTGAAGGGATAACCATTTTCCTTATCGGACAACCAGGGTCGTTTCTGTCCATAAGAGATGCATAATATGGTGTTGTTCCCCATCTCATATTTAAAGTCTTTATCGCCTCTTCCTCATCTGAAGTGATATCTATGTATTGTCTCAGCTTTTCTAGCGAATTGACCTGATTTTTAACCTGTTCCTGCCATTGCCCCTCTTCCTGCCAGGATTCCATTTTAAATTCGTACATTTGCCCACCTCAAATTTTACTTATTCTTATATGTTAAATAAAAATTGATATTTCCAGGAAATAAACATTATAAAGAAGCCTGGATTTAACTAACAAGTGCAAATTTCAAGAGCCGAAAAAGATATCATATTTTAGTATTAAGTAAAGAGATAATTTCGTGAAATTCCAGATAATAAGCAGGTGCAGCGCGTGCAATATCTCCTTAACAATTGAACCAGCAAAACCTTAGACTATTTTACTCCCCCTATGGTATTCAACCGTATAAAACCTAAAAAAGATTATTTGTACTTAATTTTTTTAACTTGCAGAGAAAATTAAATATCAAAGATTTTACCCTCCGGCTGCGTTTAGACCTTCCCATATGTCAACTTTTCCCGGTAACACATCCTATTGATTCGTATAAAATTTCCATCATATTATTCAATTCTGATATTTTTATGCTCAATGGAGGCATAATAACCATGACATTGCTTAATGGCCTGGTAATCAAACCACGCCGTCTGGCTTCGTAACTGACCCTGATCCCAACTTTTTCTTCCCATGAATAAGGTTCCTTCGTCTCCCTGTTCTTAACCAGTTCTATACCAACAATAAGGCCACATTGCCGTACATCTCCTACTGACTTCAGTTCCTGGAATTGCTCAAGTCGCTCCTGTAGGGCCCTGATTTTTGGCTCAAGACCTTCTATGACCTTTTCATGATCAAATATATCAATACTCGCAAGGGCTGCTGCGCATGCTAAAGGATTACCGGTATATGTATGGCCATGGAAAAATGTCTTCTGCTCACTATATTTACCCAGAAAAGCATTATAGATCTCATCTGTAGCCAGAGTCGCGGCCAAAGGCATATAACCTCCATTTAAACCTTTGGAAATAGTAAAGATATCTGGGGTTACATGTTCATGTGAACATGCAAACATCTTTCCTGTGCGGCCAAAACCTACCATTACCTCATCCGCAATCAGAAGGATATTATATTTTTCACATAAATCTTTTACTCCTGACAAGAATCCTTGAGGGTGAACGATCATCCCTCCCGCGCCCTGCACAAGAGGCTCCATAACCATGGCGGCTATAGAATCAGAGTTTTTCGACAATATCTCTTCCAACCCACCTAAACATTCAAGCGAACACGCAGCTTTGTCTTTATCATATGGACACCTGTAGCAATAAGGCGATGGAGAGACGAATGTCTCAAGTAAAAGTGGTTTGAATACACTGTGAAAAATATCTATCCCACCCACGCCAACTGCCCCCAAAGTATCACCATGATATCCATACTGTAACGCAACAAATTTAGTCTTCTCCCGGCAACCTTTGTATTGCCAGTATTGGAATGCCATCTTTATTGCCACTTCGATTGCATTGGAACCATTATCAGAATAAAATACTTTATTAAGCCCTTCCGGTGTTATCGCCACAAGACGTTTTGCCAATTTTGCCGAAGGTATATTTGACATGCCAAGCAGGGTTGTATGAGCGACTTTATCAAGTTGGTCTTTTATAGCATCATCAATCTCTTTTCTTCTATGGCCATGTATATTACACCACATGGAGGAAATACCATCTATATACTCTTTACCATTAATGTCTCTTAAGATAACACCTCTTCCGTCTTCTATAATCAATGGTTCTTCATTGACAAAATCTTTCATCTGGGTAAAGGGATGCCACAGGTACTTCTTATCCCATGACTCCACTTGTTCCTTTGTTGTTTTTACATTCACTTGTTCGTGCATAATTATGCTACCTTATATAATAAAAGTAATACCAGGAATTCTTAACTATGATGTTTTGCCGGAAGAGATCCCGGTCTTGTTGGGGGAATCTGGAAAATCCTGTCTTAGTTCTTTGCTCAGGCAGTAACTAAGAGATGATATCATCGCCGCAAATGGCAAATCGGTAATCTTGTATATAAGAAAAAGTATTTCTCTGCATTTAACTCTTTCTTCTCTCCAACCACCTTCCGGCATAGAAAATTGCTATACCAAGCCCCACGCACATTATTTCAAGGTTCATAGAATGCTTAACAATACCAAGGTATAGGCCTTCTAATAATAAAAGCATGCCTAGAAGTTGAAAGAACTTTGGAATTATACTCACTAATCACGCCCTTCCATGTGCCAGTGCTGATAGATGTTTTACTCTTTTAACCATATTGGGATGTGTACTTAAAACCTCCATTAGTTTATCAGAGGTTTTAATCTTTACATTCATCGTGCCTAATGATTTAAGCTCATTTTCGTCAATCGTACCACTCATATCAAGGTCAACCTGTCTTAATTCTTTCAGTTCACTTGCCGCCCTGGAGGGGTCATTTGCAAAGAAAGCCTTATATCCCTCGATCTGTTTCAGTGACTCCTTTGGTACCTTTGCATTTCCGTATACCAATTTGTATAGCGCAGAAGCCATGTCATGAGGGGTGTTTCCCAGCTTTACACTACCAAGGTCGGCATAGTACTCCCGTATCCTTGATGCGTATAAAACCAGCATATTTGTAATAAAATAGAGGAGAAAGGCAACGATGCCTATCATGGCAGTATTGTTACCTTCGCGGTCTCTGCTGAACATGAAATTCCAGGCAACGTACCAGAGTATCATGGGTATTACTG
>CAZPAM010000067.1:0-14626 GCA_964584595.1 uncultured Candidatus Scalindua sp.
TCTGAACTGACCCTTGATTGGGTTTGAAGGTCTTACTTCATCCCTGTTGTACATGTAATCAGGAATGTAGTAACGATACGCAGGAAGTGTTCTCCAGAACCTGGAAAACTTACCAGGATATGGTGGAGCACCCTTTGGGTATCCCATGTACTTAGCATACAAACCAGAAAAGAAAACCTTTCCGGAATTGTCAGGATCTCCAGGCATACCGTATACCTCGTGAGGCACCCAGTGTGTGATGATCTCTACCGCTTCAGCGTCTTTACTGGAAAAATTCTCGTAAAAACAGAATGCGGCAACAAACACAAGTAATGCAATGAATAACTTCTTAAATCTTAGCATTTATTCTTACCTTCTCCCTTCCATTTCTAACTATTGAAAAATAAAATATCTAACGTGAACTATAAAACAAACGTTTGTAAAGTCTTTTGATTAAATGAATCTTTGTGAAAAAAACAAGCACCCCCTTTCACTCAATATCATCATTCTAAAAGCCTCACTTTTGAAGTGTGAATTATATAATTTTCTAAAAATATGTCAATAAAAACTTGCCAAAAAAAACAAACAAATGAAAACTTTTTTCTGATGTAACGTAGCAAAACGAAATTATTGCTTTTGCCTTCTTTAGAGCCCCCTATAGAATGCCCGTTTTTGCTAAAAATACCATAGATATTTACGAACAAACTGTATATGCATTTGAGGAAGAAAGTTAAGCAAGCTTAATGCCGAAATCCAGCTTCTATAGCACATAGTACATAAGCTAAGGCATTCAGATAGCTTACAAATGTCCTACTGATACTGACACGCCTTTGCCTTAATACTCAAAATGTCTGTTTTCCGTCAAGAATATGAAGTATTCTTGTGCTTCTTCACATAACTACAGCAATTAGCACATCTTATAATACTGTCGAATTTGAACCACTGCTATCCATCTAAAACCAAGAGTTAATTTTGATTTTTCGTGCTTTTTACCAGTTCACCAACAAATTTCCCGACATTATCAACCAATATTTTGTCATCCTGATTACCATATTTCTCTATCTCTCTCATAATCGCACTTCCTACGATTACACCGTCTGCAACTTTTCCGGCTGCGCTAGCCTGTTCAGGAGTAGAAATCCCAAATCCCATGGCAACCGGCAGGCTTGTTGATCTCTTTATGTTTTGAATATTTTCAGTTATATCAGCTGGTAATTCACTTCTTACCCCTGTAATACCAACAACAGAAATATAATACAGAAAACCTTGAGACTTTTTAACAATTAATTCCATTCGGTCACTTGTAGTAGTTGGTGCAATAAAGCATATTATCTTAAACCCCTCTTTCCTACCGGCTTCCATTATTTCTTCAGCTTCTTCAACAGGAAGATCTGGAATTGTTGCGCCATCAAATCCTGCTTCAACTGCACTTTTAACAAAATTGTCACAACCATTTTTAAATAGAATACTTTCTGAAATCATAGACACAATAGGGATTTCTGATTCTTTGCGAACATCTTTTACAAGCGCCAGGATGTCTGAAAGTTTAACCCCTCCTGAAAGTGCTCTGTAATATGAGGATTGAATCACGGGGCCATCCGCTATCGGATCAGAAAACGGTACACCTAATTCTATCAGATCTGCCCCTCTTCTGTCGAATTCCACAATCAATTCCCTTGTTGCTTCCAGACTAGGGTCTCCCGCTGTTATAAATGGGATAAATGCAGGTTCCTTTCTATCTCCTAAATCCTTAAACTTTGCATCAATTCTATTCACTTAAATCAGCTTCCTCTAATCGTTAATCACAAATCTATGCCCATCTTTTCGGCAACCTCAAAAGAATCTTTGTCTCCACTGCCAGAAAGGTTTATTACAATAATTTGATCTTTATCAATCGTTGGTGCAAATTTAACAGTGTATGCTATTGCGTGAGAAGCTTCAAGAGCGGGAATTATTCCTTCCAGACGTGTACATAAATTGAAAGCGTCGATAGCTTCGTCATCAGTAACTGAAACATACTCAGCTCTTCCTGTATCCTTTAAATAGCTATGTTCAGGCCCAACTCCCGGATAATCCAGACCTGCTGAGATTGAATGAACTTGAGATGTCTGACCATCGTCATCCTGCAGCACATAACTCAAGCTGCCGTGAAGCACCCCCTTTTCACCTCTGGAGAGTGAAGCAGCATGTTGTCCTACATCAAAGCCCAGGCCTCCAGCCTCTACACCAATTAGTTTAACATCCTTATCCTCAATGAAAGGATTAAAAACCCCTATTGCATTACTACCACCCCCAACGCATGCAATTATATAATCCGGTAATCTCCCTTCTGTCTTCTGGATCTGCTCCTTCACCTCCTGCCCAATTACTATCTGAAAATCCCTTACCATCATTGGATACGGATGCGGGCCTACCACAGAACCTATTATATAATGCGTATTCACTACAGAAGACATCCAATCTCGAAGTGCCTCATTAGTTGCATCTTTAAGTGTTTTAGAGCCAGTCTTTACAGGAATCACATTTGCTCCCAGTAATTTCATTCTAAACACATTTAAGGATTGTCGCCGTATATCTTCTTCTCCCATATAGACATCACACTTCATACCAAACATTGCGGCTGCAGTAGCAGTAGCAACACCGTGTTGCCCAGCACCTGTTTCAGCAATAATTCTTTCCTTACCCATTCTAATGGCAAGCAATACCTGCCCTAAAGTATTATTAATCTTGTGAGCGCCTGTATGGTTTAAATCCTCTCTCTTAAGATATATTTTTGCACCATTTAATTTTTCTGTTAACCGTTTCGCATAATACAAAGGAGATGGCCTTCCTACATACTCTTTTAAATAATATTTTAATTCTTCATTAAACTTTGGGTCATCCTTAGCTTTAAGATATTCCTTCTCAAGTTGTTCCAGGGCCGGCATTAATGTTTCCGGTACGAATTTTCCGCCATATTTCCCAAAGTGCCCACTCTTGCCTGGTATACTCTGCCCATGCAACACTTCTTTTAGATTTAATTCACCGGTTTTTAATGTTCCCATAACTTACCCTCTCCCTTTAACATAAAAAAGGGTAGCATAGCTATATACGCTATGCTACCCTTCTAAAAACTACAAAAGTTACCTTAATGAAGATTAATGCTCTTCACCAAAGCAAGGATTATCACCGTGGTCGCATGCATCCTCGACTATATCACCCTCTTGCCTCTTATAGCCGGTAAGCAGATCTGTATATTCTCCATGCTTCCAGAAATCATATGCTACATGTTCTATACCGACCTCTTTCTCAAGAGTAGAAATCCTTCTTAACTTAGAAGCCTCGTCTTTAATTTCAACGAGTTGTCTGTCCATTACGAATGCACCTGCATTGTAAGTAACATCATCAATTGAGAAGTGAGCTGCTGCTTTGTATACAGCAGTTACCTGGTAAACAATCATCTCAACAGCAAGCCTCTCTATTCTTGACACGTTATAGAACCTTGGCGCTCCACCCGGCAACAGATTCATCGTGTGACCACCAGAGTAGTCAGGTGCCAGGTCAGCCGGCATAGGATCGAACAGTCCTTCTAAATATAATCCAACAAGAATACCAACTGCTTCACGCCACTTTGTGAAGCTAAGATTAATCTGCTCATCCATAGCATCCAATTGCATTGCCGCCCAACGTGGAGAATGACATCCCTGACATTTCTTTATCCATCCATCCCTCTTTGCTTTATGCTTTGGCGCACCTCTGTCGAGCAGAAACATACCCATATGTGCATATTCAGATGCCATATGCTGTACATTGTGATTACCATCTTCACCCATATGACAGTACGCACAAGTTGGCGTTCTGTAATTCTGTGGCTTTAGCGGTTTATCCCAATCCCAGGTATCACCTTCCGTTGCGTAAATCTTACCATGATAAGAGTTCTGCCAGAATTCCCACTCAGCATGGTCCACACCCATATGGCAGAGTCCGCAGTTGTCAGGCTTTCTTGCTTCTGATGACGCAAATTTATGTCTGGTATGACATCCGTCACATCTGTTTCCAGCAATACCATGACATTGAGCACATCCGGCTACTTCTTCCCCAGGTTTTCCAATCTGCCAAGCAAATTCGGTAACAGATATATCCCAAATTGTGTGAGGTTTGTGCGAACCCTGCCCACCGGCAAGATGTTCACCATGTTCCTTTGTATGGCACTTTCCACAGGTGTTGTGGCTAGGCATTATCAATTCCTGATGGTTGTTACCATGACAGGCATCACATCCAACAACCTGTTCCTTGTCCATCGCATCCGTTTTTCCACCCTTAAAGTGCTTACTCAATTTCCAGTCAACAACGATACGCGGAGTTTGAATTGTATGACACAGAACACATTCATCATTCTTAAACTCACCCTCTACCTTTTGTGTTGATACATAGTAATCCTCAGGGTTATAGTACATCGCTGTTACAGGTAAGTAATAAAATATGTTTTGAAACTTACCATCACCCGGCAATACTTCATCCGGCCCTGTGTATCGGGCTGTCAATCCAAAGACATAGTTTGTTCCGTCATCATCGTCCCCAACAGGCTGTCCGTAAATCGAAGATGCTACATCCTGAAACGTCGGAGCAGCTTCATCTGCATTTGCAGTTTTGCTGAAATTCATCGGCAAAATCGCACAGCCGACAATAACTGCCAGCACTACTATATAGCCTCTAACTGAATGAACCATTCTTCTCTGTTCTCCTTTCTTCTCTAGACTAAAAGATACCAATCCAAATAAGGTCTAAAAAAACTCACTTAAAACCACAACAACTTCTTTAAAAAAATTCAAATATACTTCAGGAATATACTACAAAAGTAATATCTGATTTTTCCTTAATGATAATATTTACTCACAAACATTAACACCATGTGTGTCAGCGTTTTAGAGTAAATATGTAAATATCACTCCTCTACGTCACAGTTGGTGAATTATACTTATAACGGATTACTTGTCAAGCGGATTTTAAGATAAAATGAAATAAAAAAAGCTGGCATAGCTTTCAAACTCCTGCTATGCCAGCTTTGTGTTAATTAATGCTCTAAACTGAGCATCAAGAATTCAAAAATACTACAATCCTTATCTGCCTCGATACCCTGGATAAGGGTCTGGACCTTCGATATTATCCCACTGAGCGCCCAAATCTACCCATTCAACAAACAAGAATCTTTCTTCTGGTGTCAAAAGCTTATTATGCATAACCCTACCTTCAACCGGTATAGCATTAGCTCTTGGTGCAAACTGTGACAATTCTTCTTCATACAAACGCCATATGAGAAGACTGTTTATAGCAGCACTCGGGTTAACATACTTTCCACCAATGTTAGTATCCCTTCCTCTCTGTGGAGCCAAAAGACTGTTATATGATTGGCTGAATGCAGCAACACCATTAACAGATACTAAATCTGTGCTACCACTCAGATTAGGAGTCTGAGTATGACCATGACAAGAAGCACATTTTGCGTCTATTATTGGCTGAATGTCTCTCCTGAAGTCAACTGTTCTCAGCTTATCGATATAAAGACCTTCAACTGTCGCAGAAGTAGTACCTGAAGCACCACCATAATAAACGTCTGCTGGTACCATAACGCTATCACCGTGCTTAACTCCGGCATACTTTCCATTCTTGTCAACTCTTAAGTGTTCCCACATAAATGGAGAATCATAATGGCTCAAATCACTGAACCACCAGTTATAAAGAGCTTTGGTGTGAATGTTCAGATAGCCCTTCTTATCATAAGAACCCCAGTGACAGCCTGT
Source organism: uncultured Candidatus Scalindua sp. (assembly GCA_964584595.1). Lineage (GTDB taxonomy): Bacteria > Planctomycetota > Brocadiia > Brocadiales > Scalinduaceae > Scalindua. The sequence goes on from CAZPAM010000067.1 coordinate 5,760, forward strand.
ACAAATTCTTCCACCATAAGGCCTTACATATGCCCATGCCAGTTGAGTCTGTACTGCCATTCCTCTGTCATCCAGTATCTGTGTGCAGTAAGGCTCATCACCTGGATGCGAACTTACAACAGAACCATCATCCTCAACATACTGATAACCAAACATACGTCTTTGTGAGTAAGATGTACCTGAGTTAGAGCTTGATTTTGCGCCACCCAGAAGATGGCTACCAGCACCCTGTACAAACCTGCTGGCATCCGGCTCATTAGTCTCTACTGCGTTAAGTACCCTTATAGCCTTTATATCACCATGTCCAACTTCCTTAGCTCTCTGATGTGCATAAGGGCCAATTGGAAGATTTGTCAATGTTGTATCAAAGCATATTGTTGTACTCCATGAGTGAGGATATCCCTCAACATTAACCTGGTCAAATGGCTGGTACGTTACAGTTGTAACACCAAAATGATCACCTGCAACAAACGCATTTATCCATCTTGGTTTGTAACGTGGATAAACAGGCTGAGGCTGATGATCATTCCACTCTGGATCATCATAAACTACCTCAGAAACTGTACCCTTGTCAACGCAGAACCAGTGTAGACCAAAATCACGTCTTTCAGCAGAAGAAACCATTATACGGCCATCCGGCAATGGATGAGGACTTCTGTAGAGTCTGCCATCATTGCTCAGTCTGGACTGTGTTTTAGCATGAGGAGTTGTCCAGCTAACCCTGGCAAGATTACCTATCGCAGAATTATTGTCCAAAGCCTCAATATAATACAGGTAGCCATCTGAAGCCTCTTTTGCCGAAACCTTAGGCGTGCTTGGCTGCTCGCTAACCTCATTACCATAGATGTGTCTTGGGTAAGCACCAGTCCAGTTGTTAACTAACAGGCATGTGCTGCCTTTTGAATTATTATGAGTACCATTAGCCTGTGTACTGCTGTACAAAATGTTTCCATCACGAGTCAGTGTAGGATCAAAATTTGAACTTACATTGTAAGTGATCTGGTCAATAACAGTATCAACATTTGGCATATCGATACCTACTAATAAGTGACCGCAGATACGATCCATTGACTTTCCACCCTGCGGATCAAGCCTGTATAAGTCAAAAGCGAATGGTCTGCCAAATTCATCTATTGAGCCATCTGGAGAATAAGCACACATCAAGAAGCCCATCTTAGGAACTGTGCCACGAGGAGCCCAGTCACCTTCAAAATACCTGGCCCTTGATATAACTCTTCCTTCACCTTCCTCAATAGCACCGGCTGCATAATAGAGAGGGGACCTGAATGTACCAGGAGCATCAGTCAACTGCCTTACGCCTGAACCATCAATATTCATCTCCCATAACTGACTGCCACCACCATTTTTGTGAACACCTGCAAATGCAACCTTTGAACAATCCCAATTAAGGCAAGGATCATAAGCGCTCTGGAAATCTTTTGTAAGCACCGTCACTTTCCTTGACTTCATGTCATAAGACACAATCCTACTATCATTAGATACGTAATTCGGGTATTGATGATACGGGTCGCCTGCTGTTGTAGGCTTTGATTGGGTAAAAACAACAGATTCAACGTTTCCCTGAATCTGCTTTGACATACCCCAGTAATCCGCCCAAATAGCTTCACCAGGCTTTGGACCACCAGTCATAACCTGCGCCTTACAGTCAGCACTGCTAAAAAGCCCCCATATTGCAACAACACCAACCAATGCTATTGACTTTAAAAATCCCATCTTCATAAGTTGGTTTACTCCTTTCCTTTTTAATGTTAATTGAAACACAAATTATAAGACAACGAAAGTTTTATAGAGAATAGCCTCCAGCACTTGGCTGGAGACTATTTCCCTAATAAAGAACTATTATAAAGCCTTCATGAACTCAACAAGATCCTGCAACTCTTGATTACTCAGATGTGATGTAACCCCATGCATATCCTGTGTTGTACATGAATTATCTACGGTATTCATCAGAGTCTCAGCGCTACCATCATGGAAATATGTACCTGAAGCGTAAATATCTCTCAATGTAGGCGTATCAAACTCTTTTACAAGATCAAGTCCGATAATTGGTACATCGTACTCTTCACCATAAGGATCAACACCGGTCTCCAGAACTGTTGTATTAAACACAGCTCCAGGAGTTGTCCTGAATCCATCAGCACCGATTCTACCTGTTCCAACGTCATGAGTCTGTGCGTCACTGAATAAGGCTCTTGGGTTCTTTGGATCACCAGGATGGCACTCAATACATCCAACCTTAGGATCACTGAAAACTTTCCAGCCTCTCTTCTGTGCTTCTGTCAATGAACCATCTTCATTCCTGAAAGGACTTCCTGTAAACTCTAAAGACCTGATGTAAGCAATCAAGGCCTCTAATCTCTCAGGAGAGAAATTCTCACTTCTGAACACAAATCCAGGGTCACGACCACACACCCTGTCGATCGATGAAGCAGCTCCTACGATTTCATCAGGATGACCTGTGAATCCTTCATGCCTGAACGGAGGAAGATACCTTCCGCCTCGGATATACTTTGTGTTCTTCCAACTGCCCCATCCTTCATCTCCAAGATCCCAGATCAAGCCTGTTGTCTGACCTCTTTCATAGTGGCAGCTTGCACATGAATACTCACCCTGCAGTGTCCATGATGCTTCATTAAACTGGAACTGTCCATACCTAACCAATTCACTTCTGTATGGAGAGTGCTTTACCCTGTAATGTACTTCAGGAACTGTCAACGGCTCTCCCCTTGGAAGTGGCTCCCACACAAGACCTGTCTGTATGGTATCCATAACCTGAGGGTCATCACCTGTCTGAATAATTGACAAATCATTTGTGAAATAGTTTGCAGCGTATAACGTCTTATCATCCGGTGAAAGAGCAACTGAACTTGGGCCGAGGCCTACATTTACCCTTTTTACCAGATAATCAACCATCAAAGTCAGATCATTCTTCATGTCATCAAGCTCTTCTTGAGTACTTGAAGAAACGATAGCAAGCAACTTTTCCAGATCAAGGACAGTTACCCTGTGCATACTTCTAATACCAATATAAACATACTTTCCGTCTTTACTAACTGCTAATCCATAAGGATTACCATCATAATTGTTGTGCTCATCCAGAGGCATGCTTGCAACCTTTCCACCAGCCTTAGTCTCTACAACAGCAAGGTTGTTTGAGAATATCTGTGCATTCTCTGCTTCACATACAGGCAGCCAGTTCTTTGGCTGTTCCATTGTAACAAGCACATATGCTCCATCAGGCGTATACTCTATGCCTCTCAGGTTTGCGCTCTGATATATATTTCTGTGCTCAATAACCCTTCCTGATGCAAGATCTACAAAATCAATACCTCTGTTAATCTTGCCTGTTGTATCAAGAGCGACAGCCGCTGTTTTCCCGTCAGGGGAAATAGCTATATCCCTTGGGCCATAATCAGTTGTCCTGATCTCACCGATTTTGCTATTCATCGCAGTATCAATGATATCAACTGAATTCCACATACTACCGGAACAAGTTACATAAGCCTTTGACCCGTCTTGCGACAGTTTAATACTACAAGGCCAGTCACCAGTTTTTATTGTTTTAACAACTGCCTTGTTACCTACATCAATAACTGATACATTGTCACTCTCTGCATTACAAACATACAAAGTACGTCCGTCATGTGAAAACACAGACGCTTCAGGTTGAACCTGAACAGGAACCTCTCCAGTCACTTTTTTAGACCTCGCATCTACAAACGTCACGCTATGGCCTGACTGATTGGATATAGCCAACGTCCCGCCATCATCCGAAACAGACACGTGGAACGGAGAAGAGCAATCTGTTCTTACCCTTGTACCCTGTATGAAGCCGGCACCGGCGCTTTGAGCCAATGCTAAGCTCAACACTCCAGCACCCAAGAAACCTAATAACCAAGCCTTTTTCTTCATTCTTCACCTCCAAAACATAAAATTATAAAATTCTAACGTTACTAAAAATCTGGAATATGAGGACAATTTCCTGACTCCCTGCAAAGGGTGTCAAGTTCTCCTCCACAATCAGCACATTTACCGTAAGTCAATAAATGTTCTGCATATTCCTTCTTATGATCAATCTCAAACCCTGCTCCCGGTTCGGTAAACTCCTTACCACATTTTGTACACTTGAAGTCAAGCTTTGCTCTAGTCATATTAGCTGTTAAGTCATCATTGCACAATTCGCAAAAGCCAATGTTAAAAGCATAGCAAGCCTTTGCATTCTCACATTTATCATTTACGCAATGGTATGTTTTCCTTAAACATGACCAAGACTCTTCCATTTTATGCGTAGCAACCTCTTCACCCGCCTTGTGCTTCTTTGTATCCCAGATGTATTTCAGATTACCACATTCATTCCAGGTGAACACCTCTTTACACACTGTGCACCAAAACAACTTTTCATTCTCTTTCTTCGGGCATGGCTTTCCCTCCTCAGCTGCTGCAAAATTCATCTGGCTACCCAGGAACAAAACTACACAAATAAAGGCACTAAAAAACAATGCTTTCCCAATGTAACGTCTTAATGGATACACCTCTTCACCCCCTTTCATTCTCTTTTAACAATATAACACGCAACGTAGTCAGTTTGAGCATATCACGTGCCAAAATACTTCATACCTATACATTTGACGTAAGCCATTTAACACGAAAGCCTTGATTGACAACTTTCGAAAGTACATTTCTAGCAGCACAAAAAAACTGGCTCAAAGAAACCAATGTGGCAATTGCGACTGCCAGTAACTTATCAAAAACCAAATTAAATGTCAATTTTTTAATACGATTTCACTCAATTTAGTTATTATTATCGTATTTTTCCAATCTATACCTGAATGTTCCCCTGGTGAGTCCCAGCAATTTAGCCGCCTTAGTTTTATTGTTTTTACTCTTTTTCAGCGCCTGCAAAACTAGGTGCTTTTCCAATTCATCTATTGAAATTCCCTCTGGCGGCAAATTAAAATCCACCATCTTTAATATATTTCCTTTACCATTCTCATAGCCTGACACAGAATCTCTAACTAAAGCCTGTGGAAGATGTTCTTCTGTTACTAAGTCACCCTTACTCAGAATAACGGCTCTTTCCAGGCAATTCCTCAACTCCCTCACATTGCCCTCCCACCTGCTTGAAACAAGTATCTTTTCTACTTTCTTTGTCATTTTCAACGATAATTTACCCATTTTTGAAGAAAACTGTTCAACAAAGTCTCTTGCTAATGGCAAAATATCCTCAGGCCTTGCCCTCAACGGAGGTATATTTATGGGAAACACATTTACGCGATAATATAAATCTTCTCTGAATTGACCTTTTTTGACATACTCTTCAAGATTTCTATTGCTGGCACATATAATCCTTACATCAACTTTAATTGTTTCCGATCCCCCAAGCCGCTCCAGTTCTCTTTCTTCAACAACTCTTAACACTTTGGCTTGAACAATGGGATTCATTTCCGATATTTCGTCGAGAAACAGAGTGCCTCCGTTAGCCAACTCAAAACGGCCTTTCTTGCATTTCTCTGCACCTGTAAAGGCACCCTTTTCATAGCCAAACAATTCACTCTCTAATAAATTCTCTGGCAACGCAGCACAGTTAAGCGTAACTAATGGACCGCTCTTCCTTAAACTATTAAAATGAATGGCCCTTGCTACAAGCTCCTTCCCCGTACCACTTTCTCCATAAATAAATACAGTAGAATCCGTTCTGGAAACATCTCCAGCTAATAAAAGCACTTCTAATATCTTAGGTGAATTACCAATGATATTTCCAAAATTATAATGCGACTCTAACTCCTTTCGAAGATATCTATTTTCCATTGTCAAAGATCTCATTTTCAGGGCTTTTTCCACTGCGACAGAAAGCGTACCATCTTCAAATGGTTTCGTAATGTAATCAAACGCGCCTTCCTTCATCGACTCAACCGCAGTCTCAATGGAGTCATCTCCGGTTACAACAATCACCGGCAGTTCAGGATCCATTGACTTTACCTGCTTCAAGAATTCCAATCTACCCACCTTAGGTACTCGCAGATCAGTAATGATTAAATGAAGCCTTTCGTGCTCAACGAAATCAACTATCGAAGTTACGTCTTGCGCCTTAACAACTTCGATATTTTCCATCTCGTCAAAGATAACCTTGATATTGCGTATTATACGTTCCTCATCATCAGTTATCAGCACCCTGCTAACCATAAAAGTACCCTTTTAAAAATTGGAACAGCAAATTTTCGCTTATCAGAACGCAAAAATACTAAAAATATCAAAATGAATATTTTTGGTCAAATCCACGAAAACAGAAGCAAGGGAACATATTAGCGACGACAACATGAAACCGACCATAAGCAAACCAACTCCAAGAAGCGGAAGCCCCATCAGCTTAGACACAAACTTGGCCTTACTAGATGCAGGCGGAACTTTAAGTTCCTCTAATTGCCCTTCTTCTTTCAACCTCTCATAATAAGCACCTCTCTCGTGCTTAAAGTGACCTTCGTCAACCCTTCCAGTAAACATTGCCTCATCTACAGGTATATTCTCAGGCAAGAGGTGGGTATGTAAAAAGTGAATGGAAAAGATGAAACCTGCCGCCAGCAAGGCTTCATACCTGTGAGCAACCAGTGCGATACTCGGTAGATCTATAAAGGTTGCAAGTTTAGCAGGTACTAAATTCGCAGATTGTACCGGGAACCAAAGGATAAAACCTGTAACAGCCATAACCATGGTGCCCCACATAAGCGAAAGATATTCAAACTTTTCCCAATAGATATATCTTTCAAACTGTGGCCTTTTTCCCAATCTGAAAAACCACAAGATATCTCCCAGGACATTTAATAAATCCTTTGGCTGAATTAACAAAGATTCCGGTCCCCAGAAAATATTCCTATTCTTCCTTACAAGGGTTTCAAAGGCTAGAAACGCAAAGTGTAGAAAGGTTGCAACAAAAGTTATTAGTGCACAAATCCTGTGAATATTTCCAGCGGTAGGATAACCTCCCATAAGATTATACAGGAAGTGAGCCCATCCATAATCTTTGAAAACCAGCGGCATTCCAGTTAACACCAACCCAAAAAAACTAATGATTATAAGAAAATGGCCAAATCGGTGAAACAGGCCAAATCTAAGATAAGTAGTATTACCATTACTTGTCATGTTCTGATTCCTTTCCTTTTCGCTCGTCCAACAATGTACCTAACCACGACAAAAGCATATGCGTTCCAAATTGTGCAAAGGTTATTACTAAAATGCCCACATACATTACAAATAGAATTGTCAATATTATCTGCGGACTCTTTATAATGCCGCCGAGCTGACCAGGATCTTTCCTGATATTCAGCAATCCAACCACAGCAGATTTGTAATAACCAATATTTTTATATTGTGGATGCGCTATATGTTTAAGAAAGCTACCGCTGGCACCCGGATGACATTTACCACACGTCTCTTTAGCCTTTTCCGGGCCCAGAGTAGACTCTGGATCTGATGAGTTCAATATGGTATGTTGGCCATGACAATCGACACACGTTGCTATATCAGTGTCTACATGCCCCATCGCTGTAACCTGGCCATGTAAGTTATTACGATATGAGTCATAGTATTCAGTATGACACCCACCACATTTTCCTATAGTATCCATCCTGTGATACAAATCATCAGCCCTGGGAGTATCACGTTTAGACTTCTCTCCCGCATGACAATGTTTACAGGTAGGAAGCTCCACACCTTTTTCCCGCATCAGATTTGCATGACTACCTTCCAAAAATGTTTCGGCAGGATCGTCATGACAAAATGTTATACAATCAACAGGCTGCAAATTAGGATAATGCTCACCTTCTGAATCTTCTAAATCGGCATGACAATCAATACAGTAAAAATCTTCACCGCCATGAGCAGATGCATGATATGCATCTTCATCAACCAGCATAGAGACAAGCTCAACTTCACCGGTAACAGGATCGATTCTTACCTTATCATCTACCTCTGCAGGATCAGTATGACACTCTAAACAGTCGCTATTCTCCTGAGCGAAGATATTTTCTGAAGAAAAAGTAGAAGTGAAAAACAAAAGACATGAAAAAAGACATGAAATAAATACATATCTACAAACTTTACTATCCCTATATATTTTTATCGTTGTTGTTTTCAGCAAAGATACCACTTTATGATTTCCTCCTCTTGTTTGAAAGAAAGATAGTACATTTAAACAGTGGGTCAAACTTTCACTACAGCTATGCAACTTCTATTAAAAAGTAGAACACAATCATCTCCCCTCCTCATAAATTAAAAGGAGGGGAGCGAAAGCATAACTTACTACCGTTACTTTTTTAAAAGCTACTAATATGAAGCTTTAATTTACAAATTAATTCCTAAAGAAACAAAAACCACTATTGTTACTTAGCATTAGGTGGCTTTTTCTTATACCACGGATCCTGCTCTAAATAACCCTTCCATTTCTTTTTGTCTGCCTTAGGCAAAACGTCATCTATAGCATCATGGTCTCTGTGATCATCTCTCCTAATATAATCTTGAGTAAAGAGCCTTTCTTTACCTTCACTATTTTTTGTACCTTCACACTTAGGGCACTTATTCTTGGCACCTGCATCTTCCCAGTGGCACTGAAGGCATTGTTCTTTTATTGTCTTGTACTTATTTATGCCGGCTACGAGCAAGCCTGCATCGTATTGCGCTTTTCTGGCCATCATCGGATCATCTTTTAACAGTCCTTTAAACGCATCCTTACCTTTACCATTGTAATTCTTCTTTACCTTTATGTACCCTTCACCCGCACCATGGCACGCCTCACATCCAACGTTTTCAATAAAGTCCTTACTGCCCTGTTTAGACTTGCCCTTCTTTATCTT
>CAZPAM010000068.1:0-14494 GCA_964584595.1 uncultured Candidatus Scalindua sp.
TGGAGTTGCTAAGTTATATGCTCATTGGATCACTGTAAATTATAGAGAAAGCTATGATTTGTTTTGTTGTTCCGGAATACTCTTTAACCACGAATCTCCAAGAAGGGGCCTGGAGTTTGTCACCAAAAAAGTATCAAACGGCGTAGCCAGAATTAAGATGGGCTTGTCAAACGAATTGAGGATGGGCAATCTTGATGCAAAGCGGGATTGGGGTTTTGCGGGTGATTTTGTAGAAGCCATGTGGTTAATGCTTCAACAGGATGAGCCCGAAGATTATGTTATATCAACCAACGAAGCTCATTCTGTCCAAGAATTGGTAGAAGTTGCCTTCAATCATGCAGGCTTGAACTGGAAGGATTATGTTGTAATTGACCCCAAGTTTGTAAGGCCCGCAGAAGTTGATTTACTATTAGGAGACTCTACCAAGGCAAGAAAGAAACTAAAATGGCAGCCCAGGCTGAAGTTTGAAGAATTAGTGAGGATGATGGTAGACTATGATGTTGAGAGGTATAAAGTATCAGAATATTCCTCAAAGAATTATGATACTCCCACGCTATAAGTTTAATCCCATTTCTCATCCTACCTTTTTACCATTTCCACACAATGCTTATAGCTCCAAGTGGAAAATCGTCTTATAGAGATTATTTTACATTTACCAGGTCGAAGACAAATTCAAGCTCTTTTCCTTCAGGAGAGGTAACCAACAATTTCGCCTCTGAATTTTGGTTTATGTCTTCAATCGAGAATTTGTATACACATCCTGCTACAAATGCCGGTTCTTCCGGATAAAAACTGCTGGGCTCTGCAAACTCCGGGAAATACGTATAAATTGGATATACAGCTTTACCTTCGGCATAAAGGATAGCGTTAAAGCCTCTTGCAAACTCCATATATTCACCGAAAACTGATACAACAAAAGTCAAGCTTTCCTTGATATGTAATGCCCTTAATATTTCTCTTTGAGATAGCTCCCGTCTTTCAACAGCCGCTTTCTTTGCTTTAAAGGCAACATTATGAAATGGTGTCCATAAAGTGGCCCAACCACTTTTTTCATCAAGGCGAACAATCCAGGGCTTTGCAAAATTTTTTGGACTTGCCAGCTTGTTAGTTTGCCCGTATTTGATCGCTTCGTTTATCTGGTTACTCGTTAAATCGACAGACATACAATAAGCTGTATTATAAGTTAAACTCGTTATGACAAAAAAAACCAAAACAATAACTATTCTTTTGCACATTTATTTTACCTCCATATTAAAATCTTTTTTCTTTCTTTATTTCTTCGTAAGCATTATTAATTTTTCGAAACTTATCACTGGCTAGCGTAGCAAATTCTTCTCCCAGATGAGAAACTCTATCGGGGTGATACTTCTTTGATAGAAGCCGGTATGCTTTTTTGACATCTTCAGCAGAAGAGTCTCTGGTAACGCTCAAGATTTTATAATGTTTATCGTTATCACTGCAAAATTCTCCTCGTATCTCAAATGCATCTTCTGCATTGATTTCTAAATATCCTATGATGCGGTTTATCATACTTTCTTCATTTGCATGAAACTCTTTGTCCGCAAATGCAACCATATAGACAATTCGCAATAAAGAAAGCCTCTCTTCATAGTCGGAATACTGTTTGTACTCATAGCATACAGCCTGTAAATCCAAGTCTGCCCCGGAAGTATGTTTTATTAAATCCCTGATAAAGCTCAGGTCTTCTCCTCTAAAGCCAAAACTTACGAATGCCCTTTCTATTACATTAATTTCCTGTGCACTTAAACGGCCATCTGCTTTAGCAATTGATATAAGTATTCCGACCAGGTGTGTTACGAAATTTAAAGATCTGTCTTGATTGCTAACAGGCCTTCCTGTGCCCGGTGTCGCCTTATCAAAAAAATCACCTGATACAGCACCAAGGATTGCCCCAAAAGGGCCTCCAAACAGAAAGCCTAAACCTGCACCAATTGCCTTACCCTTCCATTTTGTCAAAGTTCAAACTTCCTCCACAACTTATCCAAAACCTCTCTCATGTTTCTCTTATTATTTTCTCTGGGTACGAGAGGATTTTAAGTCTTCTTGTATTTGTTTTTCTTTAATCCTGTCTTGTGCAATTTCTATGTTAAATTTTGCTTCGAGTTTGCTGGGGTCAAGCGCTATGACTTCTTCCCATTTTGCGATTGCCTCATCGAAATTTTCCTCTCTATATAGTTGAATTGCTTTATCCAGCAAATCTTCAACAGGAGATATTCCTTGTGTTTCTTGTGTTTCTTTTGCCAGGTTTTCCCTGCTCTTGCCTACATTACCTTTTTCCTCTTCAGCGGCCTTCTCACGAGGAGCCTCTAATTTTTCCAGTTTTGCCTTGAGGTTATTTTTATCATTTTCAACTATTGCCAGTTGTTGTTTGACTTGTTCAAGCAAGCTCTTTGTTTCCGCCAATTCTCCTTCCAGGTTTTTGCGTACCTTGTTTTGTGATGTTTGCGCCGCTTCAACAGCAATCTGCTTGTCCTTTATTTGTGTATATTCTTTATTCAGCTGATTCCTGGCTGTTTCCAATTTAACAACATTTTTTCTCAGTTCGTCATTTTCAGTTGTTAAGCTTCCAATGTTATTAGATAAAGATTCCACCTCTTCTTCCAGAATATTTATTCTCTCAGTTTTACTCTGCCTCCCCAGGGAAAATTTTTCGAGTTGTTGACATCCTGAGTTTATAAATCCAAGGAAAATTATAACAGTTATTGGTATATACCAATTATTACAACTCATTTTTTTCATGGTATTCCTCCATTTATCAGGTGATTTTTTTGCCCTGAAGCCTTAGAATTGTTAATTGTGAGATTGCTAATTCCTCAATCTTTCTTGTTTGGTGCAGAATATGCTCCCAATCTTTCTTGGTTCCTGTTGCAAGGCCTTTTTTCAAGCGCTTTTCCAGCTTCTTCAAATCATTTTCTAATAACTTAAGCCTGTTTTTTAGATCTTCCATTATAATGATTAACCTCAAGGACTAGACGCTGAGAATACTTTCAAGTTTATTCTACTTAACATCTAACTGATGTCAAATATTTTCTACTCTTGACTTGTTTATATGGGAGGGATATAGTTTTAGCATGTTACAATTGCAAAAGCAGGTCACTGCCGTTATCAAGGAATATAATCTTTTCCGGGCAAATGACACGGTTTTATTGGGTGTTTCCGGCGGGCCGGATTCAGTCGCTTTATTAAGTCTGATTTTTGATGCAAATTGTATAAACCCCACTTATTCTAACATTTTTATAGCACACCTGAATCACTTAATCAGAGGAATAGAATCAGAAGAGGATGCGCAATTTGTAAGCGATCTTGCAAAAAAGTTTAAACTGTCAATTGTTTCTGAAAGAAGGGACGTTAAAGAAATTGCCCGGGAGCACAAAATGTCCCTGGAAGAGGCGGCACGGGAAGAAAGGTATAAATTTTTAGAAAATGCGGCGAAAAGAGTGGGTGCTAACGTTATCGTCGTGGGCCATAATGCTGATGATAATGCGGAAACAATTCTGCACAGGATAATCCGTGGTACCGGAATTGTAGGTTTAGGCGGCATGAGGCCGAAGCGAAAACTTACACCCCTTTCATCCATTAATCTTGTTCGGCCCCTGCTATTCACATGGCGCAAGGATATCATTGCTTATTTGAAAGAGAAGGATCTTTCTTATAGAGTTGACTCAACAAATTTTGAAACAGATCAATTCAGAAACAGGATTAGAGCAGAACTTATCCCCCTCCTTGAAAAAAATTACAATTCAAAAATAAAGGAATCCCTGGTTAAATTAAGTGAAACTGCTACACAAAATTATGATTTACTGGAGGTACAAGCAAAAGATTTATTCGAGGAAGTCCTGCTAAACATAGAGGGAAAAACAGATGGAAAATTAAGTGAAGTAGTTTTGGACATACACAAGTTAAAAGAAGTACCGCAAATTTTACAACAGATTATTATTAAAGAAGCAGTCGTCAGGCTGAATATTCCCCTTAAGAAGCTTGGTTACAAAAATTACAAAAGTATTTTAAGCATACTTAATTACCGAAATGCACCTGTAAGTAATGTCGTTAAAGATTACTTAAATGTCAAGATAGAAGACGGCAAACTACATCTTTCAAAGATGAAGTATCATGTTGAAGAAGGCCCCATTTTGAAGGAAACGGTAATTAAGATACCGGGAGAGACAAAACTTGTTGAAACGAAGTATAAGGTAAAAATGGATATCAGAGAAATAGAGAATGGGTTTCTGGAAGAGTTTAAACGAAGCAGGACAAAATATGATGAAGCCGTAGATTTTGATAAAATCAGTGTTCCACTCATGATCAGAACAAGAAGGCCGGGAGACAAATTTTGGCCATTGGGTTCTCCAGGAATTCAGAAGGTAAAGGATTTTTTCATAAACAATAAGATTCCCATGCTGGAACGGGACACAGTTCCAATGCTAACCATGTATGACCAGCCAATATGGATAGTGGGATTCAGGATTGATGATCGTATTAGAATTACAAAGGAAACAAGAAGATTATTAATAATGAAGATTGAGATGGCTACATAGGTGGCTATATATATTATTCAATGTTCTATACTCTATATTTGATTTGTTATTTTAAAAATGCACCATACTTTATGGGTACTTACCGGGCCAACTGCCAGTGATAAAACGGAGGTCGGGTTTAAGGTAGCACGGGAAATTGGCGGCGAGATAATCTCTGCCGATTCAATGCTTTTTTATCGGGGGATGGATATTGGAACGGCAAAACCCTCAGTGAGTATGAGGGAGGCTGTTCCTCACCATTTTATCGATATTATTTATCCATGGGAAAGTTACAGTGTTGGGAAGTATGTCAAAGATGTAGAAGATTTAATAGATGACACTGGCAGGGGAAAGCGGAAGTTTCTTATTGTCGGCGGCAGCCCTCTTTACATAAAAGGTATTGTTGACGGCATTTTTAACGGCCCAGAGGCAGATTGGAATATTCGCTCGGAGTTGGAAAGGATTGCAGAAGAAAAGGGAAATTTGCACGTTCATGGCATCCTGCGGAAGATAGATCCTGTTAAAGCCGAGGAACTCCACCCGAATAATCTACGGCGTATAATACGCGCGATAGAGGTATATAGAAAAACAGGTAAGCAGGCGTCGGCCCTTCAGAAACAGTATAAGCTGGCCAGAAAGAGTTGTAAGTTTAAGATCATTTGTATTTCAAGAGAGAGAGAAGATATTTATCGAAGGATTGGCAAAAGAGTTGAAACAATGTTTGGTAACGGGCTTGTTGATGAAGTTCGGTCTTTATTGGACAACCCTGAAGGTTTAAGCAAGCAGGCTAGGCAGGCGTTGGGCTATAAGGAGGTTATTCAATACCTTGAAGACGGGCTTACATTAGACGATGCGAAAGAGATGGTAAAATTAAACACTCGTAGATTCGCCAAGAGGCAAATGACATGGTTTCGAAGTTTTCCGGATGTTCAATGGCTGGAGGCGGGGGAAGATGAGGATTTAAAAACCATTTCTGAGAAAATTATTACTATATTAAAGAACTCATTATAAGTTTGAGAATATGAAAGTCTTTAACCTTCTTAATGATATGAATTTCAGGACAATTTATAAAAAAGGATTGGATTCCGTTCGTCTGCCTGGGGGGAAAAGTGCCTGGGGGTTGGAGATAGGCGACAGCGGGCTAAAAGCAGTGAAAGCAAGCGCCCGAGATAGAGAATTATATATAGAAGCAATTGACAGAATCGACTATTCATCAATTGAACATGAGGGTACGTCTAAAAAACCGGAACTTATTGAAAGCGCAGTAAATATTTTTAAAGAACGCAATTTAATAAGTAAATCTGACAAAATAATTGTTTCTCTCTCCGGGAAGATGATACTCTCAAGATTTTTTTCGCTCCCGCCTATTAAAAAGAGTCGCGTTGCCGAGGCGTTAAGATATGAATTGCGTAAGCAGGTTCCTTTTGAGCCGAATGAAATTGTATGGGATTATCAACAGTTTGAAGGCGACAGGGTGACTGATAGTGGCGTAAAAATAGGTTTATTTGCTACAAAAAAGGAGAATATATACAGTCTTTTGCCAAGCCTGGCCCCAATAAGAGTAAATCTGGATGCAATTCAAATTACGCCTATTGCTATTTATAATCTTGTGCACTTAAGTTCAGATTCAGATGAAGACGTTATTGTTGTAAATGTTGAACAGGGAAATACTGATTTTATAGTAGTTGGGAGATCAAAATACTGGAATAGAAGCATTCCTATTTCAGAAGTAAATACTACTCTAATACGGGAAATACAGAGATCAATAGGATATTACGTCTCTGTCACAAAAGGCACAAAACCGGAAACTTTATACTTAATGGGCGAAGTCTTTGAAGATGATAATAAAATTAAATTTGTGGATGAAAACTTGGAAAGCAAAGTTAAGTTCTTAGACCTGTTAGACAAAATAAAAATATTAAAAGATTTTGATCGTCCTGCATTAAATAAACAAAATATTTATGGCTTTGAAACAGCATTGGGGCTTTCCATACAGGGATTAAACCTTGGTGAAATTAAAATTAATCTGCTTCCACTTGATTATGTTAAAGAGCAGCAGGTTTCTAAGCGTAAAATATTAGCTTGTGTTATTACAATGGCAATCTTCTTGAGTTTTTTTACACAAAGTATTAAAGACTATATCATATGGCAGCCTCTTTCAAGCGGAGTAGATACCGTAACGGAAACATTAAATGAAGTAAAACAACTGGAAAGAGTTTATAAGGGTGTAGAGAAAAAAGTTAAAGCAGAAGAAGATAATTTACATATGTGGAAGTCAATAGGTGCTCAGGGACGCTTCTGGGTAGAAGCGGTCAGTAAAACTATAGATTCAATCCCGGAGAATGTGTATTTATTGAGTATAGAATCTTTATGGGGTATTCCTCAAACTGATAAGAAGGAAAGGGTAAGTGGTAAAGGTTTTTTTGAAAAGAAAGAAGAAAGTACTTCTAATAAAGATATTGATACATCTAAGGAAGTGTTGATTATAAGTATTAGGGGAGAAAGCTATGCACCAAAAGTGTCGTATATAGAAGAAAAAGTTAAAAAGCCAATAGAGGAATTAACATTATTTGATCAGAAGCTACCTGCATTCATCGATGTAAGATTAGTGCAAGGCTCTGTACAGCATGTTAAGGATACAGACAAAAAATATTTATCTGAGAATACGGTTGATGGCATAAAGAGCCAACCGATTTCCTTTGAAATACAATGTATAGTAAACCCTTTGTCATTCTGAGGAGGAATGACAAAGTCGTACCTGTCGCCAGAGGAGATGGTTACCTGCCCGACTGAGTCGTTCGGGCGGGTACGCATCTGCCAATATTGAGAGAATGGATGATTAGATGAACTTATCAGATATTAAAAAAAGTAAATTCTGGATGTCTATTGGGGGGATAATGATTTTTGTGATAGCCCTTTACCTTCTTTTTGTAAACCCCTTCAGACTGAAAAATATTAAGAAGACTGAGACAATCGAAAATACACTGGCCAGGTTAGAAAGATATGAAAGAAAGGGTGTTAAGCTTCGTAATGCAAAATGGATAAAGGCCGAGGAGGACAAATTAGTAACGACCAAGGAGGCCAGGCGGGAATACGAGGTATTTTATAAAGAACGGGATCGTCATATCGAAAAGGTTTTTACTTCTGTAAATGGGGAAGAGATTAAGGATGAGGCTCTATGGCAAAACATGTATATTCAGGAAACAAATACACTTCTGGACAAGATAAAAAATCACAATATTGCATTAAGTGATAACACACTCCCGTTTAAAGAATGGGAGGCCGCAATTCCTACATGGGAAGACATTGTTCCCGAGCAGAAAAGATTTTGGATTGCAGAAGAGTTTATAAATATAATACTAAAGAAAGAGGTGAATGTCAGGTATCTTGAAAGTATTAATTTTGGGAGGGAAAAAGCGCCTCACGTCAATGCTCACGCCGAGTTGTTTGATATTATTCCTTTCTCTATAAAGGTAAGAATGAATGTTGAAGATCTGCTTTTTTTAATTAACGAGTTTTTAAAATCAAAGATATGTTTTGAGATAGAAACTATTAATGTAAGCGGAGAATTGAATAGGCTGCGGTCGCCAAAAGGAGCAGAGAAACCCTACCAGTCTGTACATATAAATAATATTCAATCTCCTTCCATGGTGGATGTTGTTATTGAGGCATATGTCATGGATTTTAAGATATAATAACGTAAAATGTATCATGTCAAGGCCTGACACTGTTTTGGACTATTAATAATGGAAAAAGCACAAGAAGATAAAGTATATAGCTATTTATTTACAGTAGTTTTATCTTTGATTTCACTTTTTTGTTTATATAATATTGTAAGCATTCTACTCCTTTCTCCTTATAGCGAGAAGAAATTACAGTCAAGAATTTCCAATACTGTTAATGCTATAGAAAATAATATAAAACGTGCAGGCCTTGAGAATACGGAAGAGATAATAAGTGAGTCAAATTTAATAAATAATGTTAATGGCTCCACCTGGGCAAGAAAAATTGAAAGGACTTCAATTTTTGCGGGGAGGATAGATGTAAATAGAGAAAAAGCAGAAGAAGAGTTTGTTGTATATGAACAAATTGAATTACCGGCCAGCACAGAAATTATTTTTAAGGGTCTGGTCGATGATCTTGCCTATATCAACATACGAATGGAAATAGATGGAGAATGGCACGAACATGGATTTCCAACAAAGATAGGCGAGAGAATAGGAGGAAAAAAAATCTCAGGCGGCAAAACATTAGATTTTACAACAAATTATGTACTGCAAGACATCGTCCATAAGGCACAAAGACCGACAACACTAATGAAAAAAACTATTATGTTAAACGACGCCGGAGAGTATGTTGGTACCAGGATGATACCAGGCGAAACATTTATGAAAACTACCTCCAAAATTAAGTATAAGGATGAATACGGCAATATAAATGAATTATGGCTGAAGGAATCTGAAAGAACTACAAAAGTAGAGGAAGAAGAATTGTCCGAAAATGTGGAGGAAGAGGCAAAACCCTCAGTATCAATAGAAAGTGCAGCCATTGAAAATTTGACAAAACAGCAGCAGGATACAATAGACAAAGCAAAAAAACCGTTTGAAAAGAATGTAAAAATATTCGGAACAATTCTAGAAGAAGTGGAAAGCGGAAATTGAAATGAATTAAATTATACTCTTTGTCCTAATTAGAGTAACAATTAGATTGTATATTATATAAAATTTCAATTAAACATTCGATTTTTATACAGTATGATATAATTATTTTCATAGTTTATGAGTTTATAAGTAATTGATTTATTGTTATTAGCGCCATTTTTTTATTCTATGGACTAATACCAAGGCCTAAGGTTTTCCTCGGCCAATATAAAGTTATAAATCACCCAAACTACCTTCCACTTTTTCTAATGATAAGAAAGAACATTCCTGTCTAAATTCAAAAAACATCCATAAACGTAAACAAAATAAGGACTTCTTATTAGTTTTTACTATATATTGTATATATAAGTAGAAAAATATACAAAATATTGTATTTTTTTCTTGACAAGTATTATGGTTTTTTGAGATACCTATATTGAATAGATCTATTTAGATTACGCAAAAACATGAAAACTATCCGAAGAAAAATCCCCGCAATTACAATAATTTGTTTGCTCCTCATGATAAGCGCCTGCCAGACTACATCAAATCAAACGAGCGGTGTAAAAAGTGATAAAGATTTGGGATTAAGCGAAAAGACGTTATCCAATAAGTCTCAATCACATTTGCACCAGGAAAAATCAGCCAACCAGGTACAAAAGGAGGAGAAAACATATTCTTCCGAGGCGTTAAAAAAGAGGGACATCAGGCGAAGTGGAGACAGGATAACGCCTAAAAAACAGGCAGGAGCTCCACCCGTAATAATTACCGACAAGATTAGAAAACAAATGATCAGAGATGCAAAACGGGCGGCAAAAGAAAATAGATATAGAGACGCCATTACTATAACGGATGCAATATTGAAAGCAAGGCCAGATGATGGAACCGCTCAAGCTTTGAGGGAAAACGCTCAAGCACTTCTGGAAGATATCAGGCACAAAAAATTAATAGCAAAAATAGAACAGGTTGACACACAGGAACGTAATAAATATTTTGAAAACCTGAAAGAAAAGTCAATACCTTACAATGATTTAATGCAATATACGGATGAGGATGAGTGGAAAGACATTAAGGGAAGGGCACAGAGAGAGGATCCGGAAAAGAGACTTGAGGAAAATCGTGAGCATACTGAAAGACTAAAGCTGGCACCGTCTCCATCTCAAAGACCTATTCCGCAGGAAATGCAAATGAAACTGGAAGAACGACTGTCAATCGAGTTTATAGATACTCCCCTTCGTGACGTAATTTCATTTCTCCAGGAAAAGTCAAAGATGAATTTCTTTTTAGATAAAGATGCTCCGGATACAAGTGTAAACATAAAGCTTGATGATGTCCCACTCTCTGTGATACTGGAGTACATCTTACCAAAGGACTTAGGCTATGTAGTGAAGGGCAATATAGTGCATGTTACTTTGGAGCCTTTAGAATTGAGGGTTTATGATGTGCGGGATTTACTCATAAACCTGGAGGACAGACAAGACCTGACGGCACAGGTGGGAGCGACTGTAGAAGAAGAGGGAGCGTCTTCTAAAGGAGAGGGCAAAGATACCTTTGACAGGGTAAATGAGATTATTGATTTGATAATCAGTACCATAGAGCCTGCATCATGGTCAGTAAATGAAATGGGTGGTAAGGGCATGATAGCGGCACGAGAGGGCATGCTGGGAGACATCGTTGTAACTCATATTCTGGATATTCACAAAGAGGTAGAAGGCCTCCTTGCCGCCCTGAGGTCTTCTTCAGACCTTCAGATTGCTATTGAGGCACGTTTCATCAAAGTGTCAGACAATTTCCTGGAGGCATTTGGGCATAATATTACAGATTTCGATGCAACTGCATCAAAGCCCAGCAAACGTAACATTGGCCCTACTCCTGGTATAGATCCTTCAACTGGTGGTGTTTCTAGCGGCATATTCTCAGCTGCAAATCAAATATTCTCAGATACGGGAGCAACTAGTGATGGCGATATAACTGGAGCCACAGGATTAAGTCTCACCTACCAGATATTTAATAATTTCTTTCTCAAGGGATTCTTGAGAGCTGTGCAGGAGAGCGATGAGGCGGAAACAGTTACTGCTCCTAAGATAACCCTGTCCAATACCCAGAGAGGAACGATTAAAGTCGTTACGACTGAAAGCTATATTGAAAGCTATACAATTGTCAGCCAGACACCTCAGCCTGTGATGGCCGAAATAGACGAAGGTACAACATTTAACGTAAGACCGATTGTCAGCGCTGATAGAAAATATGTATACCTGGAAGTTCACCCTATTATTACCGATGTAACACTTGCAACTACTAATTATACAACCGGTGGTACCGCATCGTCTGCAGCAGGTTCAACTTCGGCAGCCAATATTAACTTTATACAGCGCCCACAAACTACAAAGCAGGAATTATCGGTAACAGTCTGTGTCCCTGATAAAGGCATCCTTATGATTGGCGGCTTAGGTACAAGTTCAGTAGAGAAAAAGTCAAAAGGCGTTCCAATTCTTTCCAAGATTCCTATTGTAAAAAGACTGTTTTCCAGCGATGTCCTCGACAGAGATATTGGCACCGAAGGCAATCTGATTATACTCATAAAGCCAACCATCCTGATTAGAGAAGAGGAGGAGGCGCGTGCCTTTGCAAAGAAGAAGAGAGAAGTAGAAATCAAATTCCCAACATATGGAAGATAAACACCTAAAATATAAACGTTAATTCCGGAGGCTATGAAAATGCTTAAGAAATACGGATTAAACACAATCCTGCTGGGCGTTGTTATAGTGTTGCTTCTGCTTGTACTTGTTAAAACTTCACCAAATTATGTCATTGCCCAGGGTGATGGTGGGGCAGGTGCAAGGCACGTATTTGCAGTGGTAGGCAACAAGAATGATGGTGATACCAGAGAATCTTTCTATCTGGTTGATACGAAACAGGAGATAATTATGGTATACGAATACGGTGTAGAGGGTGACGGTTTTGGACTGGTTTCGACAAGGAGTTATAAGTATGATAAATTGTTGAAACAGTATGGCAGAAGCAGCTTTGGCCCGAAGATCGAAAAGATTAAAAAAGCGATAGAAAGTAAGAAAAGATAAGACAACCGCCCTTAAAAAACTGCAGTTTTGAGACAGGCTCGACTTAGAGGCAGAGCTTGCTCATCCGGCCTCAACCATTATTATACACTGCAATTATAAATTGACGACTTGGTCTATAGGATATATAATACGAAGCGTTTGATATCCGTTATCTTTAACAAGATATTCTTTCTATGTGGCGGTGTAGCTCAGCTGGTTAGAGCGGCGGAATCATAATCCGTAAGTCCGGGGTTCGAGTCCCTGCACCGCTACCATATCTTTTGCAATTTTCGCAATGGTTCAGCGCAGACGATAACCTGCTTGTTGTTATTCCTTTTTCAAAAATACTTTTTTATTGACAAAGATATGTCTTAATAATAGTATTTTGCAATGCCTCAAGAATTCTTAGTAGATTTAGATACAATTGATTTAAATGATATAAAGGCAGATATTGAAGGAATCAGGGCCTTGGTTCCACATCGTTATGAGATGGAGCAGTTAAATGGAATAATTAAATATGACCCTGAAAACAAAATAATTATTGGATATAAGGACGTAAAAGAGGAAGAGTTTTGGGTACGTGGGCATATCCCCGGTCGCCCGCTTTTCCCTGGTGTATTGATGGTGGAAGCAGCTGCACAGCTTTGCACCTTTTATTTCAAGAGCTCTTTACAAAGTGATAAATTTTTTGGTTTCGGCGGCATTGACAAGGTTAAGTTCCGAGGGCAAGTGCTCCCTGGTGATAAGCTGATTATTATTGCGAAGAATATAGAATTAAGAGCCAGAAGAGCTATCTTTGATACTCAGGGAATAACAAATGGCAAACTTGTATTTGAAGGTAAAATAATTGGTATAGCAATGTAATGCAGAGTTATTGACGATCTAGTCTTTTGGGTTTTTTCCTTTTAGAAAGGGGGTTTTATGAATAAGCAGGACTTAGTTGAATCTGTAGCAAAAGAGTTAGGCACATCAAAGGCTGGGGGGGAGAGAGCCGTAAATGCTGTATTATGTGGTATCAGTAAGGGTGTAAAGAAAGATAAAAGCGTTCAGCTGATAGGGTTTGGTACTTTTTCAGTAAAGAAAAGGAAGGCCCGAACCGGAAGAAACCCCCAAACCGGAGAAACAATAAAGATCAAAGCCAGCAGAACAGTAGGTTTTAAAGTAGGCAAGAAACTTAAAGATACAGTTTGAATCTTGTTAATATTGCCATAAGCCTCACCTTTAAGCAAAATATAATTATGCGGCAATACTATTGTATAATCGCTTTTACTCGGTGAGTAGTTTTAATCTGTACAATCGTTTGACAGGCACTTGTTTTAAACAAGTGCCTGTCAAACAAACTTCTTTTTCTTTGTTGTTATTCACTCTCTATATCCGGTCTTTAACCTCCACATCACTTTCTTTCCAGCCTTTCAGTCTTTATCTTTTAAACAGGCGAATATAAATGGAAAAATTATTTGGAACAGATGGAATAAGAGGGGTAGCGAATATATTTCCAATGACTCCTGAAATGGTATTAAGTATAGGAAAAGCTACTGCCCATGTTTTCAAAGAGAAATGCGGAAAGACAAAACCTAAATTTGTTATAGGTAAGGATACCCGGTTGAGTGGTTATATGATCGAAAACGCCCTTGCATCCGGAATTGTATCAGTGGGTGCAGATGTTTTACTTGTTGGCCCTATGCCGACACCCGCCATTGCACATCTAACTAAATCGCTAAATGCAGATGCCGGCATTGTTCTTAGTGCTTCACACAATCCTGCCGAAGATAATGGAATAAAAATTTTCAGTGAAGATGGACATAAGTTACCTGATAATGTTGAAGATGTGATTGAGAAATATGTTCTATCAGGAAAAATAAAGACAGAACATATAAAAGGCGATTTGATCGGAAAAGCACATAGAGTTGATGATGCGAAGGGAAGATACATAGAGTTTGCAAAGGCTTCTGTAGAGAGCATGAGCCTGAAAGGATTAAGAGTTATACTGGACTGTGCCAATGGCGCTGCATATAACACTGCGCCACACATATTAAGTGAGCTGGGAGCAGAAGTTGTTGTGTTAAATGACAGGCCGGACGGATTGAACATAAATCTGGATTGTGGTGCATTGCATCCCGAAAAGATGATGGAAGTTGTAAAAAAAGAAAAAGCTCATATTGGGATAGCATTAGATGGTGATGCTGATAGGGTTATAGTTTGTGATGAAAAAGGAAAAAGTGTTGATGGTGACCACATAATTGCAATATGTGCTATTAAC
>CAZPAM010000069.1:0-14482 GCA_964584595.1 uncultured Candidatus Scalindua sp.
TGAGTAGCTAAGTTCGGAAAGGATAAACGCTGAAAGCATATAAGCGTGAAGCCTGCTTTAAGACTAGATATCGTTCTCTAAGTAATTAGAGTGGAGACATCTTAAAGACTATGAGATTGATAGGCCAGGTGTGTAAGTCCGGTAACGGATTCAGCTAACTGGTACTAATTTGTCGAAAAGCTTGATCACCCTTATTATAATTGTTGCTATACTGTTAATAATTGCTAAGAATTCTCCAGTGACCATAGTAGAAATAAAAAACCCGTTCCCATTCCGATCACGGTAGTTAAGGTTTCTACGCCGATGGTACTGTCTAGCGATGGGAGAGTAGGTATTGCTGGGGGCTATAATAACCCGTCCCAGGAAGTTCTGGGATGGGTTTTTTTTAATTGTTTTTAATTAAGATTTATGATGTGAGTAAAGTTTTTATAAGATGTGGATGTGATAAATATAAAGATTTTTTTAAGGTTGTAATTGTAAAAAGAATATTATAATTTTATGAGAGAAAGTAATACTGACTTAAAAGTATATATTTAGTTAGACTAGTCCCCTTTTTTGTCATTTTGAATATTAGATATATATATGAATGAACACGAGAAGGTGTTTTTTGATTACATTCAATCAAAGGGGCTGAAGTTTACACCCGAAAGGAAGGCTATACTAAACCACGTCTTTGAAAGTCATGGACACTTTGAAGCAGAAGAGTTGTTGATAGATATGAGGAAAAACAACAATAGGGTTTCAAAGGCAACAATTTACAGGACTCTTGCATTGTTAGTGAAGAGCGGCTTGCTTAGAGAGGTGATTTTCGGAGAAAAACATGCTCATTATGAACATGTCTATGGCCATGAACATCATGAACATCTCGTTTGTATTAAATGCGGCAAGATTATAGAGTTTACTGACGAAAGAATTGAGAAATATCAGGATGAAATATGTTTGGAAAACAAGTTTAAGGCGGAATCACACAAATTTCAAATTATGGGTTATTGTGAAGACTGTGAAGAAGAATAAATAATTTTTTAAAGAGGGAATCTATTATGGCACGTGAATGTGAAATATGTGGTAAAAAAACGGCTGTAGGATATAAATACGAACGTAGAGGTTTGCCAAAGAGAAAGGGCGGAGTTGGGCTGAAGATTACTGGTAAGACAAAAAGGAAATTTAAGGCAAATATACAAACTATAAGGGCAAATATAAACGGAAGTATCAAAAAAATCAAAATCTGTACAAGATGCATAAATGCCGGTAAAGTGGTTAAAGTTGTATAAGTGACTGGGAACTCTTGGTTTTTTCGTCAGAGCAAAAATGGATATTAGCGTAAAAGAGATTGAGCATATAGCTAACCTTTCAAGAATTACACTTACGGTAGAAGAAAAAAATACATTTGCAAAACAGTTAACCAATATCCTTGGTTATATAGAAAAACTGAATGAACTGGATACAGATGAAGTCCAGCCAATGGCATACGCAACATCCCTAAAAAACGTTTTTCGAGAAGATAAGTTGAAATCTTCTTTCTCACGCCAGGAAATATTAGAACTTTCCCCTTCAAGCGCCAACGGTTTCTTTAAGGTGCCGAAGGTAATAGAATAAAGTTTCTGACCTATTGCTCGTACTCATTTTCTTCCTGCAAAAGACTTCTTGATAAGTATTTCATTTTTGAACAATCATAAAGTATTCGAATATAATGACATTCTGGAGTATTTATTTTGTTATCTCACGAATTAAGTGCAAATCAAATTAAAGAAAAGATAATTAAAAGGGAAATTACTTCTCAGAAGGTAGTTGAAGAGCTTTTTGAGTGGATAAATCTCAAGGAGCCTTTAATTAAGGCTTATCTTTGTTTAGACAAGGATGGTGCTTTATTAAAGGCAAAAGAGGTTGATAAAAAGCTTGATAATGGTGATAAAGTTCCTGTTGCCTTAAAAGATAATATTTGTACAGTGGGTATGAAAACAACTTGCGCATC
Source organism: uncultured Candidatus Scalindua sp. (assembly GCA_964584595.1). GTDB lineage: Bacteria > Planctomycetota > Brocadiia > Brocadiales > Scalinduaceae > Scalindua. The sequence goes on from CAZPAM010000069.1 coordinate 1,973, forward strand.
AAAGATACTGGAGGACTTTATTCCTCCTTATGATGCTTTTGTTGTTAAGAGAATTAAAGAGGAAGATGCAATAATAATTGGTAAGACCAATCTGGATGAGTTTGCAATGGGTTCTTCAAATGAAAACTCTGCATTCCATGTTACACGAAATCCATGGGATACTGATTGTATTCCCGGTGGTTCTGGTGGCGGCTCTGCGGCAGCGGTAACAGCAGATACGGCTTTTATGGCTTTAGGGTCGGATACAGGTGGTTCTGTCAGGCAGCCATCGGCGTTTTGCGGGAATGTTGGTTGCAAGCCTACATATGGAAGGGTGTCTCGTTACGGATTGGTTGCTTTTGCATCTTCATTAGACCAGATTGGTTCCGTTACGAAAGATGTTTATGATGCGGCATTACTGTTGCAAGTTGTTTCTGGTCATGATGGTTTTGACTCAACAAGTGCTAATGTGGGAGTTCCAGATTACATATCGGATATTAATAACGTAGGCGGTAATCTGAAAATAGGAGTTCCAAAGGAGTTTTTTGGCGAAGGTCTTGATTCAGAGATTGGAAGCGCCGTAATGAATGCATTGGAGATTTACAAAGGAAATGGTGCAGAGTTGGTTGATCTGTCTCTTCCTCATTGTGGATATGCAGTAGCTGCTTATTATATTATAGCTACTGCCGAGGCTAGCTCAAATCTGGCAAGGTATGATGGTGTCCGGTACGGGCATAGAAGTCAATTAAGTGAAGACAATATAATTGATATGTACAGCAGGGTACGTGCTGAAGGGTTTGGAGGTGAAGTTAAAAGGCGTATTTTACTTGGTAATTACGTGTTAAGCTCCGGTTTTTATGAGGATTACTATTTAAAGGCTTCAAAGGTGAGAAACCTGATTAAAAGTGATTTTGAAGACGCCTTTAAAAAAGTTGATTGTATTATTTCTCCTACTTGTCCTACGCCGGCTTTTAGGATAGGGGAGAAAATTACTGATCCATTGCAGATGTATTTATCAGATATTTATACAATTCCCGCTAATCTTGTAGGGATACCGGGTATTTCAGTTCCTTGTGGTTTTACAAATACTGGCTTGCCCATTGGCATGCAAATTATGGGTAAGCATTTTGACGAGGGAAGAATTTTAAAGGTGGCAAGATTATTCGAAAATGAAACCGATTTTCACTTAAAGAAACCGGAACTAAATTGATAGGATTAGTTGATGAAATATGAAGTAGTGATGGGGTTGGAGACCCACGCAGAATTAGATACCGAATCTAAGCTTTTTTGTGGGTGTAGTACTAAGTTTGGTTCTGAGCCAAATACACAGACATGTCCTGTTTGCTTAGGCTTGCCGGGAGTTCTGCCGGTGATGAATAAAAAAGCGTTTGAGCATTCATTAAAGGCGGCTCTTTCTCTGAGTTGCGAGATAAGTGAATTTACTAACTTTGACAGAAAGAGTTATTATTACCCTGATTTGCCTAAAAACTATCAAACTTCACAAAACTATTTTAACATCGGCAACAACGGTTACGTAGATATAATCGTAAAGGGAAAAGAGAAAAGAATCGATATACACAACGTACATTTGGAGGAGGAGGCTGGCAAACTTGTTCATCCGGAAACATCAGGCGCAAGTTACAGTTTAGTTGACTTTAACAGGGCAGGTGTACCACTCTTAGAGATAGTGACTCAGCCGGATATGAGAAGTGTTGAAGAAGTGGAAAGTTATATGCAGACACTCAGGAATATATTGCTTTACATAGGTGTGTCAGACTGTAAGATGCAGGAAGGTTCTTTAAGATTTGAGGCGAGTATATCTTTACGTGAAAAGGGTTCAAATATTCTTGGCAACCGGGTAGAAATTAAAAATCTTAATTCTATGAAGGCTGTCTTAAAAGTGATTGCATATGAAATATCCAGGCAAAGCAGTTTACTCGATAAGGGTGAGGACGTGTTAATGGAAACAAGATTATGGGATGATGTTGACTCTGTAAGCAGACGGATGCGTTCAAAAGAAGAGGCGCATGACTACAGATACTTTCCCGAACCGGATTTAGTTCCTGTCTGGATTGATCAGGAATGGATCGATGAAACCAGGACAACAATCCCGGAGCTTCCTGTCAGCAAGCGTCAGAGATTTGTGAATGAATACACTATTTCTGACTACGATGCAGGTATTTTGACGGACGATAAGCTCCTTGCAGACTATTTTGAGGAATGTATAGGCTTGTCTCAGGATTCTCCAAAAGAGCTAAGTAACTGGATTATTAATGATGTACTTCGGGAACTAAATGAACGAAAAACAAATGTGCAGGATTTTGTTGTTTCACCAAAGATGCTGGTTGAATTAGTTAAGATCAAGCCAACTATAGGCAGTTCAATCGCCAAAGACGTCTTTGTTGAAATGATAAATACAGGTAAAACCGCTCCATCCATAGTTAAGGAGAAAAATTTAACACAGATGGACGATGTAAGTGAACTTAATGATATAGTAACAAAAGTTATTGAAGAGAATCCTAAAGCGGCAGAGGATTACGGTAAAGGTAAAAAAAGCGCTTTAACCTTTTTGATAGGCCAAACTATGAAAGTTACCAAAGGAAAAGCGAACCCCAAGATTTTAACAGAGATTTTTAAGGAAAAACTATCTGCCGGCTCAAGGTAAACCTTATGTACTATGCGTCTTTTCCCTGAATGGTTTTTCTGTTGTTTCCTTTTGCCCTTGCTGCTGCCTTATCGATTAAGTCATAAACAGCATTGCTTAATTCGCCAATGAATTCTCCAGACGTATTGCATTTTTTACTTTTTACATATTCTCTAACTTTGCTAGCAACGACAAGTACTTCTTTACCCTTTTTCTTTGCCATTTTTCTCTCCTTAAAGGTTATATAGGTCTATAGGTCTTCGGGATAATACCAAAAAAGCTAAATATGTCAAGCGCTTTTCTAGTAAATAAATTAAGATAAAAATACGTTGAAAGTTATGAATATTCGAGAAGAAATATTGTCAGGCGTCAATAAGATTGTAATTAAAGTCGGAACCCGTGTGCTCACAAATGAGGATGGATTCCTGGATAAGCATCAGATTACGGAATTCTCGAAGCAGGTTATTAAGCTGCGCTCCAATGGGTATAGTGTAGTTGTTGTAAGTTCCGGTTCGGTTGGGGCCGGTATCAGTGCGTTGGGCTTCCAGAAAAGGCCAAACACCCTCCCTGAACTCCAGGCTGCAGCTGCAATTGGGCAGGGGAAATTAATAGAGATTTATAACGAATGTTTTAAGAAGCATGGATATCATGCTGCACAAATACTCCTTACAAGGCAGGATTTCGAAGATCGTCAGAGATATTTGAATACATGTAATACATTGCATTCATTGCTAAATTTTAAGACTATTCCAATTATTAACGAGAATGATTCTATATCAGTGGAGGAAATAACTTTTGGGGATAATGATATTCTGTCTGCACTGGTGACAAACCTGTTACGTGCTGATGTGTTGATACTCTTGTCTTCTGTAGATGGATTATATACTACACCTCCAACCTCCGGCAAAAGTTGCAGCGTTTTATCAGTTGTGGATTCGATCTCGGATGATATTAAGAAACTTGCATTTAAGCAAAAGACCAAAGAAGGTATTGGGGGTATGGAAAGCAAACTTGAGGCTGCTGGTATTGCTACTGGTTCAGGAGAAGCTGTGATAATAGCTAATGGAAGACAGTCAGATATTTTGTCAAAAATAATGAACTATGATAATGTGGGTACATTATTTGTTCCTAATAAGAAAAAGATTGCAAGTCGCAAACGGTGGATAGGGTTTATTGCCAGGCCAAAAGGGAAAATCTTTATAGATGGTGGTGCATCTGAAGCCTTACAAAAGAAAGGTAAAAGTTTATTACCATCAGGCGTAGTAAAGGTTGATGGTAATTTTGTTAAGGGTGATATTGTTTCAGTACTTAACGTCAATGAGAACAGAGAGACTGCCAGGGGCCTTATGAACTATTCTTCCGGAGAGGTCCAGAAAATAAAAGGGCTTCGTTCTTCGTCGATAAAGAAAACTCTTGGATATAAACCATATGATGAGATAATACATCGCGACAATATGGTTTTGTTATAATTGTTCCGGTTTATGATTTCTTGTTTCTGGTTTTTCCTGTTACTTCTTTCAGATCGTTATTCATTTTTATAACCGCTTCCTCAACTGCACATTCCCAGTGTTTAGTTCCGTATTTTTCCTTCCAGGGAGAAAGGTTGTAAGCGTAGATTATTCCTCTGGAAGAGTTTACTATAGCGCCGTAACCATTGGAATTAAAGCACTTCGCAATGTTTCTTAAGCTGGCACGCTGCGCACCAAATCCGGGCACAAGGAAGTATGTATTAGGCATAATATTCCTGAGACTGTCAGTAATTTTTGGGTTTGTTGACGCAACCACAGCGCCAATAGGGCTGTAGCCACTTTTATCTATTAAATCTTTTCCTAATTTGTTTACCTGGTTTGCAACTATTTGATAGATAGTTTTGTCGTTGCATTTTCTGTCCTGGATTTCTTTAGATGAGGGGTTAGAGGTTTTGACAAGGATAAATACTCCTTTGCCATTCTTTCTTGCCAGTTTAATGAAAGGAAGGATGCTGTCTGTTCCCAGGAAAGGGTTGACTGTGACGGCATCTACTTCAAAAGAGTCTTCTCTCGAATCATTGGATTTAAGAATGCCGAGATGTGCATTAGCGTAGGCCTCTGCGGTATGAGGGACGTCTCCCCTTTTTATATCTCCAATGACTATCAGGTTTTTTTTTTAGCGTATTTAATTGTGTCGGAATACGCTCTAAGCCCCCAGGGCCCGAGCATTTCATAAAAAGCAATCTGGAGTTTTACGATTCCCACGTGTTTGTGAATTATATTTATTACCTGTTTGTTGAAATCAAGAACTGCTCTGGCGGCATTATTTAGGCTGCCTCCTCTTTTCTTAAAAGCAGCTTTTTTTATTTCTAAAGGAATATATTCCAGTTGTGGGTCAAGCCCCACAACAGAACAACTATCCTTTTCATTAATGGCTACTATTAGTTGATTTATAAAACTTTTCATAAATGCCTGAAGACCTGGTTAAAAAAGAGAATTAGTAGTCTAAGAAGTTTTTAATTAATCCCGAACCTTGTACTGTCAGGAAAGATTCGGGGTGAAACTGTACTCCTTCCAAAGGGAATTCCTTGTGCCTTATGCCCATTATTTCGTCTTTATCTGCAAATGCCGTTATTTCGAAGAGATCCGGCAGTGTTTCTTTTTTTATAATAAGAGAATGATAACGAGTGGCTTCAAAAGGGTTGGTTAATCCTTTGAATATTGTTTTATTGTCGTGGTGTATCATAGATGTTTTGCCGTGCATTATCCTTCTTGACCGCATAATTTCAGCTCCGAATGTAAATGCAATGCATTGGTGTCCCAGGCAAACACCTAATATTGGTATTTTTCCTGCAAAATTCTCAATTACAGAGTTAGATATGCCCCCCTCTTTTGGGGTACATGGCCCGGGTGAAATAATTATATGACTTGGTTTCTTATTTTCAATCTCCGAAATAGTAATCTTATCATTTCTGGCTACTTCTATGCTTGTACCGAAAGCTCCTATCTGCTGAACGAGATTGTAGGTAAAAGAATCATAATTATCTATTAATAATACCAATTTATGATTGTGTTGATTTTCTTTGTTGTAGAGATGAAAAAACTATGTGTTTTTCTGTAATTATTTGTGCTGGCAAAGGGCAAATTTAGTCTATCAGAAAAAAAGATTATGTCAAATACTTATCTTAATAAATTGCCTTGTAGGAACTACTTAGAGAAACCAGGAAACAAAAATGCGCTTGACAATAAAGCATTTCTTGTTATCATCAAACTTTTGGGAAAATGGTAGCAGTTTACTTTTAAAACCTTAGAAAAGTTTGGTTATAACTGTACAGCCTTGAGTAAGTTCCTAACACGTTTAATAACTTTATCTTATGTTATTTGGGTTGATGAAAATTCGATGAGAGATCTTAAATTGAAGTAAGCACAAGTGGTCCTCGAATAATTGGAGCTGTTCAGGTTGTTACAGAAAAAGTGGGAGTTTGCCCGCTTTTTTTTTTAGAGTATTAGAAGGATGTTAAATGGATAAAGAAAGCTTATTAAGGTTAGTAGATATATTACATAAAGACAAAGATATCGACAAGGACATTGTGTTTCAGGGTATTGAATCTGCTCTGGAATCTGCTGCGAGAAAACATCTGAAAACCAGCGAGCCGATTTCGATTGAGATTGACAGGGAGACAGGAGAGATTGCGGCGATGCAGGGGGAGCAGGAAATAGACCTTTCCGATCTGGGAAGAATAAATGCTCAGACTGCCAAACAGGTGATAATTCAGAAAATTAAGGAAGCAGAAAGGGATGTCATTTATGATGAATATGTAGACAGAAAAGGCACAATTGTAAGTGGTATGGTTCAACGCTTTGAAGGGCCAACTATAATTATAAATCTCGGTAAGACTGAAGGATATCTTCCAAAATCAGAACAAATTAGCAACGAATATCATCGATCAGGTGAAAGGGTAAGATGTATTGTTACGGAAGTGAAAAAGGTGGGTCATAGAGTTAAAATCTTACTTTCGAGGACCCATTCCAATTTTGTAAGGCAGCTTTTTGAGCTGGAAGTACCGGAAATACCGGAGAAGATTGTTGAAATAAAAGGTTTGGTGAGGGAGGCCGGCTATAGGACTAAGATTGCCGTATTCTCGGAAGAACCAAATGTGGATTGTGTAGGTGCATGTGTGGGTGTAAGAGGGACAAGAATTAAGAACATTGTAGACGAATTGAACGGAGAGAAGATAGATATTATTCGTTGGGATGATGATTTGGAAGTTTTTGTACCTAACACTCTTAAGCCCGCAGAGGTTACGGGGATATTGCTATCACCAGAAAATAATGTTGCAACTGTAGTAGTTCCGGATGATCAGCTTTCGTTGGCTATAGGCAAAAGAGGACAGAATGTAAGACTTGCGTCAAAATTGGCAGGTTGGGATATCGATATAATCACGGAAGAGGAGTTGGAGCGTGAACGCGAGCGTGAGGAGGGCGGTGGCACAACTGAGGAGGAAGCCGAGGGGGTAATGTTAGATGGAGAAGTTAGTGGCGAAGAGGTCGAAAAAACAACATCAAATAATGATGTTGGTAGCGAAGAGGTCGAAAAATAGGCATAAGTAGAAAATGCCGCAGGGAATATTTTTTTTGTTATGGTAAGAATAAATAAACTGGCAAAAGATTTGGGTTTTAAAAACAGCTTTTTAATTGAAAAGTGTCAGGAGTATGGTTTTGCAAATATTAAACACCATGCAAATGCTCTGACAGATGAACAGGTAGATCTGTTGCGTGATAAGCTGGTAAAAGGGGAAGAACAAGGCGTTGCTGTTAAAGAGAAACCTGTAACTCCTAAGGCCAAAAAGACAAGTGCTGAAAAGGCAAGTACTGAAGAGGTAAGTGTTAAGAAAGAGGATAGTGAGTCTGTCAAAACAGTTTCTAAGGAAACGGAATCAACCACACGGAGGCGGATACCGCTCTGGAAACAAAAGGCTAGAGAAGAATTAATCAAGGGGAGATGGAAAGAGGTAACAAAGGTTTCTCAACAAAAGAGGCCCAGAAGATTTGATAAACGTACAAAAGAAGTAGTATCTAAAGAGAAAGTCTCTGTACAGCCGACGGAAAAGGAAGAAAAGGCCACGATAGAGTTGCCTGCCACAGTTAAAGATGTGTCAGCGGCTTTGGGCGTAAAAGCCGGAGATATAATATCAAAGCTACTGATTGGTCATAATATTTTTGCTACTATAAATCAAGCTTTAGATGGTGAGCTCATCGAAATGATAGGTATTGAGTATGGTGTTGAGGTTGAGCTGAAACAGGCAAAAGAAGATGAAGAAGAATTCTCACTTGAAGAGGAGGTTGACAGAGCAGAAGATTTAATGCCAAGGGCTCCCATAGTAACATTTCTTGGCCATGTAGACCATGGAAAGACTTCTCTGCTCGATAGTATTAGGAAGACAGATACCGCAGCTTCTGAATCCGGTGGAATTACACAACACATAGGCGCATACCGAGTTGAAACAAATGGGAAATCTGTTGTTTTCCTGGACACTCCGGGCCACGAAGCTTTTACCGCCATGAGGGCAAGAGGGGCAAATGCTACAGACCTGGTTGTGTTGGTAGTTGCGGCTGATGATGGAGTAATGCCGCAAACGGAAGAGGCTATTAACCATGCGCGCGCGGCTAATGTGCCTATTGTAGTGGCTATTAATAAGGTAGATAAACCAGAGGCAAATGTACAAAAGGTTAAGCAGCAGCTGGCAGCTTTGGAGTTGAACCCTGAAGAATGGGGCGGGAAGATTCAAATGATAGAAACCTCTGTTGTTACAAAAATAGGACTTGATGCTCTTCTGGATGGGTTATTATTAGAAGCGGAGGTATTAGAGCTAAAGGCTGTTTTCAAGAAACCGGCCAGAGGTATCGTTCTGGAGGCACATGTCCATGAAGGTAGGGGTGTTATTGCAAACCTCTTAGTGAGAGAGGGTACACTGCGGCAAGGTGATATTATCCTGTGTGGTCAGGCATTTGGCAGGGTGAGAGCGATATATAATGATCATGGAAAAGTGATAAAAGAAGCCGGGTCGTCAACGCCAGTTGCGATATCAGGGTTGTCAACCTGTCCGGAGGCAGGCGATAAATTTTATGTTATTAAGGATATTCAGAAGGCCAGAGAGATTGCGGCGAAAAGAGAAAGAAAGATTCGAGAAGTGTCTCTGTCCGGCCGTCAACATGTTACATTGGATAATCTGTATCAAAAGATAGAAGATGGGCAAGTTAAAGAGATTAATATAATCTTGAAAGCTGATTTTAAAGGCTCTGTAGAGGTGCTTAAGAAATCACTGGAAAAAATTTCGACTAATGAAGTTAGAACTAAAATCTTACATAGTGGTGTTGGTGGGATCACAGAAACTGATATCCTGCTCGCGGATGCTTCTGATGCCGTAGTGATCGGTTTCCACGTTGTTCCTGAAGACAAGGCGAGGACCCTTGCTGAAACGTGTGGGGTAGATGTGCGCTTATATAAAGTTATTTATGATGCTACAAACGATATAAAAGATGCTTTAGAGGGAATGTTGACTCCTGATAAAGTTGAACAAATTCTTGGCAGTGTTGAGGTAAGGAAGGTCTTTAAGGTGTCGAAGATAGGCAATATTGCCGGCTGTTATGTGAAAAGTGGCAAGGTATTGCGCAATTCTCTGGTAAGGCTGATACGAGACAGCGTAGTTTTATACGATGGTAAAATTGCTACATTAAGAATTGTAAAGGACGATGCAAAAGAAGTAAAGGCCGGGTATGAATGTGGTATTAAGATTGCAGGCTTTGATGATATAAAAGTAGATGACGTAATAGAGTCATATGAAATTCAGCATGTTGCACGTACCTTGACTAAGGAATGACTCCCGCAGGATATTATCTAAGATTCTGAGAAGAATTATCATGGTTGTAGGAATATTAAGCATTAAAGTTGTAATGCGAAGTTCACATTCTTTAAAAGACAAACGGCGTATAATTAAAAGCTTAAAAGATAAGACCAGGAACAAGTTCAATGTTTCGGTTTCTGAAATAGAAGATCAAGATAATCACAAGTGCTCAAAGATTGGTGTGGCAATGGTGGGAACAGACAGACAATATGTTAATAGTAAATTGTCGTCAATTATAAGCTCCTTCCGTTTCTTTCCACAGGCAGAGTTAGTTGATTACGAACTGGACTTGATTTAGTTATACAGGGCTATGACGAGAAGATTGGAAAAGGTTAAAGGGGTAATTGAGCAAGAGATCAGTAAGATTATTTTGTATCGATTGCAAGATCCCAGGATAGATTTGGTAACAGTAACAAGAGTAGAGCCATCTCCTGACCTTAGAATGGCAAAGGTATATGTTTCAATCCCGTGTGATGAGCGTTCACAACAAAAAACTCTAGATGCTCTGAGGCATGCAAAGGGGTATATACAGTCGGAAATGGCCTCAAATTTAAAGTTGAAGAACACGCCGTCGTTGACTTTTTATCTGGATGAGACAAAAAAGAAGAGTAGCCATATTTTACAATTAATAGAAAAAGCAGTAACTGAAGATAAATAAAATTGCAGAAAACAGAGGCAGGGAGATTATGAAGAAGTTGAGTTTCGGCTTACCAAAAGGAAGCTTGCAGGAATCTACAATTGGTATGATGAAGAATGCGGGCTACAGGGTTCATGTTAGCAGTAGATCATACTATCCGTCGATTGATGACGATGAGATGTCGGTAAGGTTAATCCGTCCGCAGGACATGGCTCGCTATGTTGAGAAAGGGATTATAGACTCTGGCCTTACAGGGCAGGACTGGGTGGAGGAAGCCGGTGCTGATGTCAGGTGTGTGGAGAAACTGGTCTATGCAAAGCAGCAGTTAACAAAAGTTCGTTGGGTTTTGGCGGTGCCGGAGGACTCACCTATTAAATCTGTTGATGATCTTCAAGGTAAGAGAATATCAACAGAGTTGGTTAATGTTACTAAAAAATATCTTGAGGAAAAGGGTATTCATGCAGAGGTTGAATTCTCGCATGGTGCTACAGAGGCAAAGGCTCCGGACCTTGTTGATGCCATTGTAGAGTTAACAGAAACCGGTAGTAGTTTAAGGGCTAATAAACTACGCATTATTGAGACAGTAACTGAATCTGCCACAGTATTCATTACTAACCATAAATCATGGGAAGATCCATGGAAGAGGCAAAAGATTGAAAACCTGGCCATATTATTTCATGGAGCCATCATTGCACGTGACAAAGTTGGCTTGAAAATGAATATTTCAAATGAGGGGCTGGATGCCTTATTAGAGAAGTTGCCTGCTTTGAGAACTCCTACTATTTCTCAGCTATCAGGAAATGCAGGGTATGCTATAGAAACAATACTGGATGAGTCAGTAGTTAGAAATATTATTCCTGAACTGAAACGGGTTGGTGCGGAAGGAATAATTGAATACCCACTCAATAAGGTTATACTTTAGTTATGCACAAAATCCTTATTCTGTTTACAGAAGTTCTACTATACACACCTATTGAGGCATAGCATGTCGAAAACAAAAACTATAGTTTTATTGTCTTTTGTGTTCATTTTTGCATTCCTTTGTGAAACAACATCAGCCGGATCCCGCAAAGACAGTGAAAACAACTTCTTGCTGCATAATGATACAGAGGCTTATATGAATTTCTGTACGGGATTTTATCTGATGCTGGATCATCGTTGGGAAGAGGCAATCGTGTTCTTTGAGAAAACATTACAGTCAAATCCAAATGCCGAAAGAGTACACAATTATTTAGCTACTTGCTTCTTTCAGTCGAACAAAAAGGAAAAAGCTTTGCTTCATATTGAAAAAATTGCACAATTAAAACCTGATGATTTCAGTATTCATTACACACTTGGAAATATATATGCAAGTGAAGGTAATGGAAAAGGGGCTATTTTAGAATACGAACGTGCTAACTCTACTGTAATGGATGGAGTTGATACGGTCTTTGTTTCTGATATGCTGCATCGCCTCGCAAATAGTTATATGGAAAATGGCGACACAGAAAATGCAATAAATGTATATAAGAAGATACTGGATCTAGAATTGACAGATGAGCCCGTCAAAATCCACTACAAGCTTGGCCAGATATATGCTGATACAAAGAAAATGGATGAAGCAATAAATGAATTTATCAAGGCCAGGGAAGCCAGCCCTCATTCTGAGCCTATAATTTTTTATCTTTCATTGTGTTATGAGGAGTTGGAGGATTACGATAATGCAATTGCTACGTTAGAATCTTTTATTGAATATGATCCTGATGTCTGGCTTATGCGCATTAATTTGTCGAATATTTATGAAAAGGTAAAACAATATGAGAAGGCAGAGTTAGAGAGAGAAAAGGCCTTTGGAATATTGAAAGAGAGTGTGAATAAAGGAAGTAAAAGTTTGAGGGAGTATACTACGTTAAGCCAAATATACCAGAGAAGGGGTGAAGAGAGGGAAGCGATTTATACTCTGAGAACTGCAATTTCGAGTGTAATAAATGGAGATGAAGAGGCGCTGAAGGGAGTTCGTTTTATGCTGGCGAACATATATTATGAGATGAATGATCATAAGCATGTAGTAAATGAATTAGAGAAGGTTCTGCAGATAGATCCTGATTACCATCAGGCAAGTAACTTCCTGGGTTATTTCTTTGTCGAAAAAGGGGAACAGTTGGAAGAGGCTTTAGGTTTGATAGAAAAGGCTTTAAGTATAGAGCCTGAAAATGGTGCATATCTAGATAGTTTAGGTTGGGCATATTATAAACTGGCAGATAAAGATGATGATGAAAAGATAACATTGGCATTGCAAAAACTTAATAAGGCATCGGAATATGCCGAAGACCCGGAAATTATGGGACATATAGGAGATGTGTATTATTCTCTCGGTTATTGGGAGAGAGCACAGGG
>CAZPAM010000070.1:0-13983 GCA_964584595.1 uncultured Candidatus Scalindua sp.
TGAAGGGACGTTGGGTGTGTTGACGAAAATAACGTTAAAACTGTTACCATTACCGGCGAAGATAGGAACCGTTATGGCTTATTTTAAAGATATTGACAGCGCACTGGAAACTACAGACTCAATAATAGTAAAAAACCATCTACACCCTCGCTCACTGGAATTTGCAGATAAAACATGTATTGATGCGGTGAGAGGGTTGGCGGGAAAAGGAATTCCGGAAGAATCAGGGGCGTTGTTGCTTATTGATGTAGATGGGAATGAAATGAATGTGGCAAATGACATTTCCAGGATAGACGTTCTCTGCCGTGAAAATAGTGCATTGAAGACTTCAATTGCAAAAACAGATGATGAAAGGGATGTATTATGGGATGTCAGGAAATCTGTTTCCACATCTCTATTTAAAATTGCTTCGATGAAATTCAACGATGATTTTTGTGTCCCGAGAAGTAGGGTTAGAGATGTATTAAAGAAAGTTTATGAACTCGGCAGGGCAAATTCAATACAGGTGGCGGCATTTGGACATATTGGAGAAGGCCACATCCACCTCAACGTAATTTATAATGATGTGAAAGAAATGGATTTGCCTGTCCACAAACTGGTGTCTCAAATATTAGATGAGGTGGTATCTATCGGTGGAACTATCACGTCAGAACATGGGGTGGGTGATACGAAAGCAGAGTTTATAGAGTTAGAGCTTGCACCTCATGAGATTGAAATAATGAGAGATCTAAAGAAGATGTTTGATCCAAAAGACATTATGAACCCGGGAAAGATTTTTGTATAGGGACAGATGAGCAATGAAGCTTTTTCAAAAGACTAAAACTGAAGACAGTAAACACCAGAGAGTGTTACGCGAGTTGATTAAAGTTGTGGGGAGGGAAAAGGTGCTATCGGCGATTGAAGATAGGATATGCTATTCCTATGACGGTACTAAGCAGAAGGCGCTTCCTGATATCGTTGTAAGGCCAGACTGTACATCCGATGTTTCTAATACATTAAAAATTGCGAATGAATATGAAATACCGATATATGCAAGAGGGGCAGGCACAGGGCTTACCGGTGGGGCTGTACCGCTTATGGGTGGAATTATTTTTGATTTAAAGAGCATGAACAGGATAATTGAGATATGTCCTGGGGATTTTGTTGCAACGGTTGAACCGGGTGTTGTTACAAAAGATTTGCAGGACGAAATTGCAAAGTTTGATCTTTTCTATCCGCCGGATCCTTCAAGTGCCGCATTTTCTACTATTGGAGGTAACGTTGCTGAGTGTGCCGGAGGGATAACCGGGTTGAAATATGGAGTGACGCGGGATTATATTCTTGCCCTGGAGATAGTCCTTCCTGACGGGTCTGTAATTAATACAGGGAGAAAGACGTTAAGGAGTGTTACCGGCTATGACCTGACGAGGCTTTTTATAGGTTCTGAAGGAACGCTGGGAGTCTTTACCAAAATAACCTTAAAACTTATTCCCAAACCGAAGAAGATTGAAACCCTTGCTGCTTACTTCAGTGATAGAGATGATGCTATTGATGCTGCCGATCTGATTATAGATAATAATATTTTACCGCGTACATTGGAATTTATGGACAAGATGACCATAAATGCAGTACGGGGATATACCGGAACTGACATTGGCGAGGACGTGGAAGCACTGTTATTAATTGATCTTGATGGTACAGAGGAAAGTATAAGTCATGAAATGCCTGTAGTTGAGAATGCGTGTAAGGAAAGCAAGGCTCTCGCTACCAAGGTAGCAGGAACATCAAAGGAGAGAGAGACTATCTGGGCTGCCAGACGTTCGATCTCTCCTGCATTGTATAATATTGCACCGCACAAAATTAACGAAGATATATGCGTGCCCAGAAGTAAGATAAAGGAAATATTGCAGAAGGTTGATCAGATAAACGAACACCGGACAATTTATATCTCAAACTTTGGACACATAGGTGACGGCAATATACACGTAAACATAATGTACAATGACGATCCGGACCAGGCGGAGTTAGCCGAGAGTATTGTAAACAAGATTATGAGGGAAGTAGTAGCGGTTGGGGGAACGATCTCAGGTGAACACGGAATAGGAAATAAGAAATCTCAGTTTATGGAGTTGGAGATTTCACCAAAAGAATTGGCGATAATGAAAAGTTTTAAGAACTATTTTGATCCGAAAGAGATTATGAATCCCGGCAAGATGTTTCTGTCATAGGGAATTAGGATATACAACAAATGACTACTGATTGGAAAACAGAAGTAGATAAATGTTCGAAATGCGGTAAGTGCCATACCGTTTGCCCGGTCTTTCTGGAAACGGGTGATGAGTCGATGGTTTCGCGCGGACGCATCAGCCTTGCCGAGGCGCTTCGGGACAAACAGATAGTCTACACTGACAAGCTGCGTGACTATGTATATTCCTGCAAAAAGTGTATGAGGTGTCGAACGGTCTGTCCTTCGGGAGTGGATTATGAGGTAATCATTTCGGCCATGCTTCGTGGAGTGGCTGAGAATATGGGTGTCCCATTGTTTCCAAGGATAATCTTCAGATACATATTACCCAGAAGGATACTCTTTGACATAATGCTGAGGGTGGGCTCTAAGATTCAAAGGTTTATACCCGGGAAGAAAAGGGGACAGATGCGCCATCTTCCGCTCCTCTTTATGGGTAAGAGGTGGATGCCTACTCTGGCAAAGAAGAGTGCACTAAAGAAGCTTCGTAAAACTAAAAAACTAAAGAATCCGCGAATGCGGGTAGGGCTCTTCACAGGATGCCTGATTAATTACATTTACGTTGATATTGCAGAGGCGGTGGTTGATGTCCTTAACAGGATGAACATAGAGGTGGTTGTACCACAACACCAGTTGTGCTGTGGTACACCCTCATCTTCAATGGGTGATCACAAGTCCAGCAAGAAACTGGCTGACCTAAACAGGGAGGTGTTTGAATCACACAAACTCGATGCAATAGTAACTGCCTGTGCAACCTGTACCAAGACTATTAAAATGGATTATCTGCGTACGCTGGGCCCATCATGGCAGCCGATGTCGGATAAGATCTATGATATCTCAGAGTTTATTGATAAATATTGTGGTGATGAATACAAAACAAAACCTGTTGACGAGAAGGTGACCTATCATGATCCATGCCATCTCTTGTGGGTACGCGGCATATCTGATGAGCCGAGAAATGTCTTGAAAAAATCTTCCAATTTTGTTGAGATGGATCAGGCCGGTGCGTGCTGCGGCGGCGGCGGGATTTTTACAATAATCCATTACGATCTGACACTGAAGATGCTTGAGAGAAAAGTGGCCTCGATTGAAAGGAGTGGTGCGGACACCGTTGCGACTAACTGCCCGGGTTGTGTAATGCAGATAGCCGATGGATTTGCAGGCAAGGATTCTAAGATAAAAACAACCCACTCAATACAAATACTTCAAAAGGCGCTGGTAAACGGTGGTGTTAATAAAGGGGATGAAGAGTGAAAGAAGAAGAACCTGAAAAGAAGAAAACTGATGAAATTGCAAAACTAGCCAAAGCCATCAGAAAGGTCACGGTGTCCATGGCTAATTTGTTCAAAACACTTGAAAGGCCTTCTGTAAAGCTGGCCGCTGAGATTGATAACTTCTACAGGGAAGCGTGTGAGAACAAAGCAAATCGTACCGTGATAGATTGTGACCGAAGCTCTTACACGAAGTAGTAGAGTAGTCCCTGTTATAATACAATTTGAAAAGTTGCCCATGTTACGTAAGGATCTGATTGAACTGCTCCGGAACGATTCCATGGATCTGGTGGAAATCGCAAGACATCTGGAGGTGCCGCAGAAAGATGCGGAGGATGATCTCAAGCATCTTATCAAGAGCCTTAATCATACCGATGATCGTCTGGTTGTTACGCCCGCATACTGCCGCAAGTGTGACTTTACCTTTAATAAAGATAAATTGCACAAGCCCGGCAAGTGTCCGAAATGTCATGGCACGTGGATACAGGGGCCTCTGTTCGATATCGAACAGAAAAACTGAGCAGAGTTTGAAGAAGCGAAGTACAGATTAATGATGTCTGTTATATAACCTTTATCTTATTTAAAAAGACTTTATGAGATTACGAACAAAGTTACTGCTGATCTTAATCCCTGTTTTCCTGGCATTATTTAGTGCTATAGAGTTTCTTCGTTATATATCTATTAGAAATAGTGTTTTGACTAACATGCACCGCGAGGCAAAAGATATACGAAGTATACTTATGGCTACCCGTCGTGTCTATCACCACCAGTTTCTGAGTAGTGGTATAGAGCTGACAGATAAAACACTCGGTTTTTTACCCGCCCATGCAATGGGTCGTATTTCGAGCGATTTCAAGAACTGGACAACAGGCGAGTTGTACTTTAATAATGTTTCAGATCGGCCTCGCAATCCAAAGAATGCTGCAGACTTAGTTGAGATGGAAGCTATAAACTATTTCCGCAAGAATCCGGATGAAAAGGAGCGTTTTATTCCATTCAAATCAGGAGAAGGAAAATCATTTTATCATTTTTCAGCTCCAATATGGGTTGAGGAATATTGTTTGAAATGTCACGGCAAGAGGGAGGATGCTCCTGAAACCATTCGTACCCGCTATGCCAGCTCCTTTAACTATGAAATTGGTGATTTGCGGGGAGTAATGAGTATTAAGCTGCCGTCTGCTCACCTGAACACGCTCGTATGGTCTAACTTTAAAATAGATTTATGGATACATCTGGGAGGGTTTTTCAGTTTATTTATGCTGGTTTCATGGCTGTTGAACCGTTACGTAAACACACCATTGGTCAGGCTTACTTCCGGGTTGGAGTCAGTCGCGGGAGGTAATTTCAGCCAGCCGCCGATAGAGGGATTAACAGGTGAGATGGCTATTGTTGGCAGGGCTTTTGAAAAAATGTCGAAAGAATTGGGCCAGCGGGATAAAGAACTTGCAAAGATGCAGAAACTTGAATCTGTGGGTATTCTTGCGGGCGGTATTGCTCACGATTTCAACAACTATTTACAGGGAATTCTGGGCAATATTGAAATAGCGAAGATCTATACGGATTCAAATGATAAAATCTATACTAATCTAACCGAATCTGAGAAAGCCGTTCTTCGTGCAAAGAATTTAACACAACAACTGCTTACATTTTCCAAAGGTGGAGAACCGGTAAAAAAACTTATTTCTGTCCCTGATTTAATCAAAGAATCTTCCAGTTTTGTCACGAGTGGCTCCAATATCAGGTGTGAGCTTGATTTGGAAGACGATCTCTGCCTGGTAGATGTAGACAAAGGACAATTTAATCAGGTGTTCCACAATCTGTTTATCAACGCCAACCAGGCAATGCCAAAGGGTGGAGTTATTAAGGTGTCCGCTAATAAATATAATGTCGAGGAAAAAGATTTATTACCGCTACAGGAAGGAAGGTATGTAAAGATAACGATTGAAGATCAGGGAACGGGAATACCACAGGAAAATCTGCAAAAGATATTTGATCCCTATTTTACTACCAAGGGTACGGGTAGTGGTTTAGGACTTGCAACAGTTTTTTCTATTATCAAAAAGCATGATGGATATGTTGAGGCGGAATCTGAACCGGAGGTCGGTACAACCTTTAACATTTATCTGCCTGCTTCAAGTGAAGAAATATCCAGAAAAGATGTTCAAGGCAAAGCAGATACATCTCGTCCCAAACCTGCCGAGGAAGAACGTGTACAAAAGGAAATACTTTTAGATGGGAGCAGGGTTTTACTGATGGATGACGATCTTTTAATCTCAAAATCTGTCAGTCAGCAATTGAAAATATTAAAATGTGAGGTTAGGGCAGTTAAAAACGGTACCGAAGCCATAAAATTGTATAAAGAGACTATGGCATTAAGAATACCTTTTGATGCGGTTATACTGGATTTAACAATACCCGGTGGCATGGGGGGAGCGGAAACCATGAAGAAACTACTGGAAATAGATCCTGATGTTACGGCTATTGTGGCTAGCGGATACTCAGATGACCCGATAATGGCTGACTTCAATAAGTATGGATTCAAAGGTATGGTTGAAAAACCATATGAAATCCATGAGCTAATCGAAATACTGCAGAAAGTGATGAAGAAGGAGTGATGAAAACCACATTGACAGAGTTTCATTGTACAAGCCCGGCAAGTGTCCGACAGAAACCCTGAGCCAGGGGTTGACTACAGGGTTTATCCTCATTGTGATATGGAGAAACTTGAGAACATACTAAAGAAGTCTTCAAAATACCCTCGAAAATTAAATATGAACAGTTATTCCTTTCTGTTTAATTGAAATATTTCCAAAGATAGTTAAACTAGCCTGCCATTTTTCATCTTGATTTTGGTTTTCAGTCCTACTAATATAGACCTCAAATTTACTATAATCAATTTCTCACGGGAAATTAACTGCTATGGTAAGTGAGCAAACAATACCAAAAAGACGTTTTCCGGTAACTGCCTTTGTGATCATCTTTTTTATCACATTAGTGCTGTTCACAGGTTTAGGCTGGGGATCTTTACATTCATACAAAGACATCAAGACGATTCAGGAACGAGACCTTCGGCTTCAAAAGTTGGTCGGTATCATTATTCATCTAGATGAGGTGTTAACCATGTCGGCTCGCATGGGAGCAGAGACAGGTAACATGCAGTGGGAAGAACGTTATCTAAGCTTTGAGCCGCAATTGGATTCTGCTATCAATGAGGCCAAAAGATTGGTACCTGAGACATTCATGGGTGAAGCTGCTTCTCAGACGAATACTGCAAACATCAAACTGGTTACAATGGAGAAGCAAGCCTTCGAATTGGTGCGTCAGGAGCAACGTGAAGCTGCATCGGCTCTGCTATATAGTGAGGAATATGAAGAACAGAAGCAGCTTTACTCCGAAGGCATGGGGCAGATTACGACCTCAATGCAAAGTTACGTGAAGGACCTCCTAAAAGAGCATCGTTACCACGCATACATAACTTTTATAGTTATCGCCATTACTCTGCCGAGTTTAATTTTTGCCTGGATATATGTAATACGAAGGATGGGAATGTATGTTGCTACACGTAGGGTGGCAGAGGATAGATTAAAAGACTCTTTTGAACAAACTCGTTCCTGGCTTGATAATTCACCGGTTTGCACTAAGGTTGTGGATCTTGATTTTAATCTGAAATATATGAGTGCTGCGGGTATAAAAGCTCTTAAAGTTAAAGATGTTACAAAGCTTTATGGGAAACCATATCCTTTTGATTTCTTTCCTGAATCGTTCAAAGATAGTATGACTAAAAATCTGGAAAGGGTTAAAAGAACAGGTGAAGTTATCACAGAGGAAGCTCCTATTTCGGATATAGAGGGAAACGAATTGTGGTTTCAGGCTACTATTGTGCCGGTCAGAGATAGTGAAGGCCGGATTGAGTTCTTCATAATCGTATCCGTTGACATAAACGAACGCAAGAAGATGGAAGAGGCACTCATACAGTCAGAAAAGCTAAAGTCCATTGGGACAATAACCTCAGGGGTTGCCCATGAGTTTAATAATATACTTACTATTATATCCGGAAATGTACATATTCTTGAAGATAAATATAAAGATCATGATGAATTAATCGCAAGGCTTAGTACAGTCCGGCAGGCCACTGTCGATGGAGCTCAAATATCCAGAAGAATGCTCAGGTTTACCAAGATCGGAGTAGATGGCAAAGAAATCATTCCTTACGATATAACTGATCTGATAAAGCAATCTATTGAATTCACAATGCCCAAATGGAAAAGTATGGCACAGTCTAATGGCATAGATTACCACATGGACACTGACGGTATCACTAAAATACCACCTATATTGTGTGATCCTACAGGGATAAGAGAGGTATTTATAAATATAATAAACAATGCCCTTGATGCAATGCCTGAAGGTGGCAGTATCTCGTTCAGTACATGGAGTAATGAGAGCACGGTATTTGTAAGAATCTCTGATACTGGACAGGGTATGACGGAAGATGTAAGGAAGAATGTATTTGACCCGTTCTTCACTACGAAAAGACCTGCAGGGACAGGATTGGGCATGAGTATCGCTTATAGTGCAGTAAAGAATCATGGCGGAAAGATAGAGGTGGAGAGCGAAGTGGGAAGGGGCAGTATATTTACCATTCAATTGCCTGTTACCTCAGGAACAGTCAGTCCAATAATGACTCCCGTACCGGAACAGGAAATAAAGAGCGGGAATCTCGGCATACTGGTGGTAGACGATGAGGAAGATATATGCGAGGTACTGGACAGCTTGTTGTCTAAACAAGGTCACAAAGTGCTGACTGTTAACAATGGTGCTGAGGCGATTGAACTGGCAAAGAGAGAGGCCTTTGATCTTGTTTTATGTGATCTGGCCATGCCGGATGTTTTTGGATATGATGTGATAAAGGCCCTGCATGGATTAGAGAGAACACCGAAGATAGGTATAATCACGGGTTGTAGTGAGAAGCTTAAGCATGTAGAAGAGGGGGAGATTATGGTAGACTTTGTTCTCAGAAAACCTTTCAATTATTCAGAGCTGTCAGAACATATAAATGATGTAATTAGTGCTAAATAACAGATAATTAAAGAATCACCGGCACATACTTCCAGTTATCTACTATTTGTTTCTTACCTCTAACTTCTTGCTTCTTATAATCTGCGTTCCATCTGTGTAAATCAGCGTCCAATAATTTTTAGAAATCAGGGCAAATTTAGATTTGACAATCTGTAATGATTGTTGTCTAATAATACATATAGAGTAAATTTATAGCTTTTAATTTTTTATGGTGACGAAATGGATACAGCAGATAATTTAATAGAAAAATTCAGAAGTAAGAATTTTAAGATTACACCGCAGCGTATGGGGATATTCAAGATTCTTGAGGGTAATCTTGAGCACCCTTCTGCAGAAGATGTTTTTGCCAGGATAAAGAAGATTTATCCTACCATATCTTTTACCACTGTTTACAAGACGCTGGACATCTTAGAAAAGATGGGCGAAGTTTTGAAGATTACTATAGATGATGAAAGAAAGCACTACGACCCCAACACGGCCACCCACCATCACATCATATGTTTAGGATGCAATAAAATCTCTGACATCGAGGGGGATCATATAAACCCGACACTGCCGGATGGAATTCTAAATGAGTTTACACCTTCCAGATATCACGTCTCTTTCTATGGTACTTGTAAAGATTGTCTGAATAAGCAATAAACAGGCTTAAATCTAACTTGTATAATTTGCTTCAATTTAACAGGGAAAAATAGTATAATTTGCGGATATTCACAGTAAATGTATATTGAAAAAGAAGGGGTTGAAAATGAATATAGTTATAAGGCTGTTCGTGATTTTATTGTTGAGTACTTTCGCCGTGTTTTCTCTCACGTTCAGCGTCACAGAGGATTCAGTATTTGCAGAGGTTGAGAGTGGCATAGATGTGGGCCAAAAAGCATTTCCGTTCACACTGTCGACTGTTGATGGTGAGGAGATAGAGTTGGGATCGTTTGCCAAAGATAAGGTTACATTACTTGTATTTGGTGCTACATGGTGTCCTGCATGCAGACATGAGATCCCTATCCTCAAGGAATTTTACAGTGAGCTTAAGGATGATGGTCTTAATGTGTTAGGTATCGATGTCAAGGAGAGTGTAAAAAAAGTCAAATCTTTAGTTGATAAGATGCAGATAAATTATCCTGTGGCTCTTGATTCCGATGCTAAGGTGGCAAGGCTGTATAAGGTTGTGGGAATCCCCTTAAACATTATATTGGATAAGAATGGAATTATAGTATACAAGGAAAACAAGCCGCCGACTAAAGAGTTTTTAAAAGGTTTATTGTAAGTTATATTTGTTTAACTGGCACCTACTCGTAGACATTAAAAGGAGGGATGGAATATGTCTTTGAAGACGTTAAGAGAAATACTGGATCAGGCTATTCAGAATGAAGACGAGGCTAATCGGTTTTATGCTGAAGCGGCAAATACGGTGAAGGATCCTTCGGCTAAGGAATTGCTTAATGAATTTGCCGCAATTGAATTGAAACATAAGACTGTATTGCAGAATTTTGATTTAGGTACTGTTGATGAAGAGCACCATACCGTTAAAGAAGCACATGACTATCACATAGGTGATTACCTTCTTGATAAAGAGATTACTCCTGATTCATCCATTCAGGACATAATGATTCATGCAATGAAGAGAGAGCAGAAGGCGTATCAGTTTTTTAAAGATATGGCTAAGGTTGTGAGCAGCATTGAAGTAAGGAATCTTTTTGAGGATCTGGCTGCAGAGGAATTAGACCATAAAGGAAAGATCGAGACAGAATACGATGATGTAATTTATAAGGAGTTTTGATAAGTGGCAGAATACGTTATCATTGGTAATGGTGTTGCCGGTATAAAAGCAATAGAGCAGATCCGAAAGTCTGATAGTGATAGTAAGATCACAATGGTAGGGGAGGAGAATTATCCGTTTTATTACAGGCCTCAACTCCCGGAATACATCAGCGGTTCAGTTGATGAAGGAAGGCTATGGGGGAAAAGGGAGAGTTTTTATGGAGATAATGGTGTTGATTTGCTCCTTGGAAAGAAGGCTGTAAAAGTCAGGGATAGTAGTAATGAAGTTGTTTTAAGTGATGAGACTACACTTCATTATGATTCGCTCTTAATTGCAACAGGTGGTTCCATCCAAAGCAGGGAATATCCGGGTGGTAATTTAAATGGCGGAATAGTACAGCTGAAAACTATAGATGATGCAAAAAATATAAAGGAGAGGGTGAAGGGAGCAAAGAGTGCCGTAGTAGTTGGTGAAGATTTCCTGACACTGTCTCTGGTAGAAGCCCTGAACAAAAGCGGCATTGGAGTGACTTATCTGTTACGTGGGGACAGGCTATGGCCTGACGTGATGGATAAAGATGCCTCCAAAGTTCTTGAGATTAAGCTGAGTGAGAAGGGCATAAAGATAGAGCATGAGACGGATATAAAAGAGATTGTTGTTAAAGATAAAGCTGTTCAGGGTGTTATTACCACAAACGATGTATTTATTGAATGCCAGATTATTGGTGCTATAGATAAAATGAAACCTAATATGGATTTCTTGAGTGATAGTGGTGTTAATGTCAGTGATGGTGTCCTGGTAAATAACAATATGCAGACTAATGTTGATAACATCTATGCGGCCGGTGATGTTGCTCAATTGACAAATGATACGGAAGACGATATTCCAAAGATTAATATCAGGTGGCTGAAGGCCTGGAGACAGGGACAGGTTGCAGGTGCTAACATGACAGGCAACGGTGACGAATATGATGATGTCTCGTGTGTTAGTTCAACACAGGTATGCGGGGTTGACCTGGTTTCGATAGGGGTTTCAAATCCGTTAAATGGTGGTTATAAGATAATGAGAGGCGAATATCCTCATCCTGAAATTGATGTTTATAAGAAGTTAGTCTTAAAAAATGACGCAGTAGTCGGTGCTTTATTTGTAGGTAATGTACTCGAGGCCGGAGAGATAACAAAGGCCATCAGAAACAAAACAAAATATTCTGATATTGACGAGGCCCTTTTGAAACAGATGTTTGATTTCAATTATCCTGTGAGTCCATATCGCGGTTTTCTGTGCCCGGTATGCAAGCTTGAGCTTTCAACACCACCTGACGCGAAGGTCGGGGATAAGATTGTGTGTCCTGCCTGCGGTATAGAACTTAAGGTAACTGAACGGATGCTGAAGTGATAGCATTATCATTTGTTCAAAGCATTTCTAAAGATTTTTCACTATATTAAACAGGATCTTACATGAACAGTTGGAAATGTAGTAATTGTGGTTATCAGCATGATGCAATGGAACCCCATGAAACCTGTCCTTCATGTGGTGAGACATGCGATTTTTATGAGGTTACCAATTATGTCCCTAAAATGGATAGGGAAGGCAGAGAGTGCATATGTAAGGTGTGTGGGACTGAAGTCAAGGTTGTTAATGATTGTGGTGGCTTCCTTAAATGTTGTGACCAGCTTATGGTGTTAAAGTAGATGTGTCTTATATCGAAAATACAATGAAAGATGAGACAATAGAATCAATATTGAAAAAAGCGGCTGACAAAGAGAATGGCACTTATTTACTTTATAAGAATGCTGCTGATAATGCGCACGATGCGCAAACAAAGGCCGTTCTGGCTAAGTTTGCTGAGGAAGAGTTGAAACATAAACAAATATTGGAAGAGTTTGATATTGGGGAGTTAAAGGATCAGAGAATTGATATAACAGAAGACGAGCATCGGCAGGGGATAACAGAATTTCTGGTAGATCCACATGAAGGCATCGGAGAAGATTCAGACTTTAAGGATGTCCTCGTTTATGCCGCTAAAAGAGAAAAAAAGGCTTTCGACTTTTATGATAGTATGTCTAAGAATGTTGATGATTCTGAATTGCAAAAGCTTTTTGTCTGGCTGGCACATGAAGAATCGAAACACAAAGAGGATATCGAGGCGTTGTTCTGGGAGGTAATGTATCGTTAGGGTTTTATGATAGACTACCATATACATACAAATTTGTGTGGCCATGCAGTAGGAGAAATGGCCGATTACGTTAAGGAGGCAATAAGTTCTGATCTTGAGGAAATGGGTTTTAATGACCATTTGCCTTTGAATGGCGACAGCGGCAAGGAACAGAACCTTTCAATGACACTTGATGAACTCCCGCATTATGTAAATGAGGTTATGAACCTGCGGAAATCATTTCCGGAAATTCGAATTAAGTTGGGAATAGAAGCCGACTTTACTCCGGTTAGTGAATCTTATACCAGAGAGCTTTTAACAAGGTACGATTTTGATTATGTGATGGGTTCTGTGCATTTCATTGGAGAGTGGGCATTCGACCATCCCGGAGAGCGCAAGGAGTGGGATAACAGAGATGTAGACACTGTTTACAGGGAATATTTTGAATTATTACGTAAATCTGCAAGGACTTCACTTTTTGATATAATCGGGCATAGTGATCTTGTGAAGAAGTTTGGGAATCGTGCAACCGGAGAGATCTCACAGGATTTAGATGATACAGCGAAGGTCTTTAAAGAGTGTGGTGTTGCGATAGAGATAAATACTTCCGGCCTGAGAAAGCCGGTGAATGAAATCTACCCGTCATGTGAAATTCTCAAGGTATATCGGAAGTACGACATACCGATTGTTTTCGGTTCAGATGCCCATACTCCTGATGATGTGGGTAGAGATTTTGATAAAGCAGTATCACTTGCCAGGCAGGCGGGGTATCAGGAATTTGTAACGTTTGAGAACAGAAAGATGAAGCATCAGAAGCTTGATTGCAGCGAATCAATTGTAAATTCTCAATAAGCCTGGCCGGAAGGTAAAATGGAATAAATAATTAATAAACCCTCTAATATTTTTCAGTTGAAAGGAGTTTGATTTATGTCTAAAGACGATATGATGGGACCATACAGCGAAAAGGTGATGGACCATTTTATGGAACCCAGGAATATGGGGGATATAAAAGATGCAGATGCTGTTGGTACAGTGGGTAATCCTGCTTGTGGTGATGTAATGAGGTTGTACATAAAAGTAGATGGCGAAAAAATAACAGAAGCGAAGTTTAAAACTTTTGGTTGTGGCGCCGCTATTGCGACAAGCAGCATGGCTACCGAGATGATTAAGGATAAGTCATTAGAGGAGGCCTCTGAAATTACAAATGAAGCAGTTGCTGAAGCGCTGGATGGTTTACCTCCAAATAAGATGCATTGTTCAGTTCTGGCTCAGGAAGCTATAGAAGCGGCAATTAAGAATTATAAGGAGAAGAAGTAACAACAGGTGGTTTCGGAAAATTCCAGATATAAGTAGTATAAAAGCATCTTCACTTAAAACATGGAGGTGCTTTTTTTATTGATTAAGTATGTGAAAGTCAGGTTGTTTGTTTGCGGCTATTCAGTTTCTTATATATAGACACTTCTTTTTTTGCCTGCATGAGCATTCCTTTTTC
>CAZPAM010000071.1:0-9941 GCA_964584595.1 uncultured Candidatus Scalindua sp.
GCAAAGCATCTGCTTTAGACCTGGTTGATAATAATCCAAGAATCTCTAATGATGCACCAGTATTATTCCAACTTGGCGATACAATAGTTACTTGGACTGCAACTGACTCTTCTTGAAATATTACACTATTCTTTCAAACTATCAGTATTGTTGATACAGTAGCACCTGAAATCATTCCCGGCCTGCCGCCGCCCACCGCAGTAATAAGCCCTACAATAAAGGCCGCGTACAAACCAACCAGGGGATCTACGCCTGCGACAAAGGAAAATGCCACGGCTTCAGGTATTAATGCCAGCGCAACAGTGAGGCCGGACAGTAAGTCATCCTTTATATTTGCGTGCCTCTGGATATAAAAATTAAACATGATATTGTGTAACCTGTGACAAAAGATTCCTGATGTTTATGGAATTCAGTTGTACTAATGTGGTATGCATACAGAGGAGAAGGAGAAACGAAATGTCCTTTCCGGATAAACTACCTGCTCCAATAGAGTTCCGGAAAGCGTGAGTCAGTTTGCCGTACGTACTTAATGGATGCGAGAGAGTAATACTACAACTGTTTAATGCACACAGAATCAAAATACAGAAAACACATGCTACATTAATCTTAGAGTAGTGTCAAATAATAAAACAGGGAAGGTAAGGATTTATGATTGACGATTGAAGATTGAAGAGTGATAATGCTGATTATGAAAAAACTCATAATAGTTTTCATAACGATAGTATTCTCTACTACTGCCGTATACGCTGAATCGAGTGTCTGGAAGTTAGATACAGATAAGGGCAGTTTTTATCTGGCGGGTTCCTGCCATGTATTGAGGAAATCTGACTATCCCCTTCCGGAGGAGTATGAATCGGCTTATGCTGCTGCTGACCAGGTTATCTTTGAAACAGATATGGAAGCACTAAGGAGCCCTGAAATTCAACTCCTGCTGATGAGCAAAGGAATGTATACCGGAGGTGATACCCTGGAGAAAAAGTTATCAAAGAAGGCATACGAGTCTTTAGTTAAGTTTTGCAATGACAGGGGCATGTCCCTCGATTTCTTTCAAAACTTTAAACCCTGGATGGTTGCCATGACATTGCTGGTTCTTGAACTGGGAAAGAACGGGATAACGGCTGAGGATGGATTGGATACATATTACAGTAATAAGGCAAAGCAGGATGGGAAACAGACAGGAGGGCTTGAAGACGTTTACAAACATGCCGAATTACTTTCTTCACTTGGGGAAGAGTTTGACGAGACAATCATCAAGAGTTTTATTCAGGAAGTAGGGAGATTACAGGTTATCATGGATGACCTGATCAAATCATGGAGGGCCGGGGATGAAGCCGGGCTGGTTGAATATATATCAGATAATATGCGTAAGGAATCTCCAAAATTATATAAAAAGATTATAACTGACAGGAACAGGGACTGGATTCCTCATCTGGAAACCTTGATAGCCTCCGGCAAGAGAACGCTTGTGATCGTCGGTGTCGGGCATCTGGTTGGTAAAGAGAGCGTCATCAACCTATTAAAATCCAGAGGCTATAAGGTAAATAAAATGTAAGAGTTAATAAATCTTTAGCAGGAGAGACAGTATGATGATGAACGAAATACCGGAAGAGGGCATGACTCCAGATTATCTCAAGAAAGCGTTTAAGACATTCAGAAAACGCCTCAAACTGACACGGCTTGACGCCGAGTCAACACTCGGGGGCAGTTCTCTCAGTGGTGGCCGGAAGTCAGGCATTGTAGCTATCAGTCCGCCGGGTAATTTCCCTCAAGAGGTGTGGGATAAGCTGGTGGAAATGGGCAAGCTTCGCAGAGAAAGGATGGGCCTCTACGAACTGGTTGAGGATCTCACCCCAAAAAAGAAAGGCTCAAACGAAATTTATGATAAGTAACGATGATTGTAGATTTATGATTGTTGATTGACGATTAACTAATGACCAATGACTATTGACTAACGACTTTTCAAGATTGACTGTAATGCAACAATCAGGTTGCTGGCGTCATGCCTGGTATAGGTGTTTAGCTCCCGCTTATGAAAATATTTATGTATATAATTCTGAAAATGGGAGTCATCCCACTGTAGCCTCTCTTTCAACTGCCGTATATAATATTCCTGCCGCATGGTTATTCCTCCGTTTGTCACTCGATAATGGCGGGTCCTGACAAAATAA
Organism: uncultured Candidatus Scalindua sp.; assembly: GCA_964584595.1. Taxonomy (GTDB): domain Bacteria; phylum Planctomycetota; class Brocadiia; order Brocadiales; family Scalinduaceae; genus Scalindua. Next base: position 2,169 of record CAZPAM010000071.1, read on the forward strand.
CGCATCAGTTTATGAAACTGATTGTCAGTCAAATCCTTTGCGGAGCGAACACCGGTAATTCGTTCAAGAATATCCCGGTACTCTTCATCACCCAGGGATAATTCCTTTTTAACGATGTGAATAACCGCCAGTTTTTTCCTATCCATATAATAGTTGAAGGATAAAGGTTTTTATGTTAGAAGAGATTTTTCTGTTGCAAAAAATATCAAAATACGTTATATTTTGTACTTTATTACGGCTTACAGTACTATATATAACAGTTAATGAATATTTAGAGGAGGTTATATGCTGGCTAAAGTAAAATTTCCTTACAGAAGGCGTAATCAAAGACTTAACGCGGCACTCAGAATATCGTTACCCGACCAGGTTCAAGGCAGGACGAAAAATGTTAGTGCCACAGGCGTTTCTTTCGAAGTAATAGCGGATGATATTGACACATTTCGTCCGGGAACTATAATTCCTTTTGAAATATCCACAGTAAATACCACACACGAATCAAAAATAAAAGACCTTCGCCTCAGCGGAGAAGGAATAATTGTCAGTAGAGAGGTAGTAGGGAAATCAACCGATAGCGGCAGCAAATTAAACATAGCGGTGCAACTTAAAGACAAACTTGATTTCTGGGTCCCTACTATAAATTAAAACCCCTGTTGATAATTCATCATTAGTATCTATAAACCTGCCGTCTTGAATACCGCAGCTACTATCGCCTGCGCCTCATCCTGAATCTTCCTGAGATGTACCGTACCCCTGAAGCTCTCCGCATATATTTTGTATATATCTTCCGTACCTGATGGCCTGGCCGCAAACCAGCCGTTTTCAGTAACAACCTTTAACCCCCCTATAGCCGCATTGTTGCCTGGGGCGTGGGTGAGCCTGGAAGTTATGCTTTCTCCCGCTAATTCTTTCGCTTTAATCATGTCCGGTGTGAGTTTTCCCAATACCGCCTTTTCTTCACGACTCGCACGTGCGTCAATACGTTCGTAAACCGGATTGCCAAATAGATTTTGTAATTCCCTATAAAGTTCCCCGGGGTCACGTTGTGTCACAGCCGTGATCTCAGCCGCCAGCAGGTTGAGGATAATTCCATCCTTATCAGTGGTCCATACTGTTCCCTGTTTTCTCAAGAATGATGCTCCCGCACTCTCTTCTCCGCCAAAGCCGTATGAGCCGTCAATAAGTCCGTCTACAAACCACTTAAATCCTACCGGCACTTCGCAAAGCTTACGTCCCAGGTGCATGGCAACGCAATCTATCATAGAGCTTGAAACAAGTGTCTTGCCTACCGCCGCGTCTTTTGACCAGTCAGGGCGGTTTTGGAAGAGATACCACACGGCAACTGCAAGGTAGTGGTTCGGGTTCAAAAGGCCGGTGCTTCTGGTAACGATACCGTGGCGGTCGTAATCAGGATCGTTGCCAAATGCGATGTCAAATTTATCCTTGAGGCCTATGAGGCCTGCCATGGCATATGGTGAGGAGCAGTCCATGCGAATCTTCCCATCTTTGTCGACAGTCATAAACGAAAATGTTGGGTCTACATATCTGTTCACTATTTTTATATCCAGCCCGTATTCCTCGGCGATGGGGTCCCAGTAATACACACCTGCCCCACCCATGGGATCAACCCCTATCTTGAGTCCGGCAGATGCGATGGCCTTCATGTCGATAATATTATCCAGGTCCTTTACATACGACGTGACATAATCGTGTTCGTGTGTGGTGCCGGCTCTCAGCGCACGTGCAAGTGGTACACGCTTTACTTCTTTCAGACCGTTCATCAGTATCTCGTTTGCACGTTCCTGGATAATATTCGTAGTTTCAGTGTCTGCAGGGCCGCCTGTCGGAGGATTGTATTTGAAACCTCCATCATCCGGCGGGTTATGTGATGGTGTTATGACTACCCCATCGGCAAGCCCGGACGTTCTGTTTTGATTGTATGTTAGAATCGCATGGGAAATGACAGGTGTGGGAGTATAACCGGAACCGGTTTGAATCATGATATCTGTGCCATTACCGGCAAAGACCTCGATGGCTGTGGCAAATGCCGCCTCGGAGAGTGCGTGAGTATCCATGCCCACGTAAAGCGGGCCTGTAATATCCCTGGATTCTTTCAGTTCGCATATGGCCTGGCAGATGGCAAGGACATGGTCTTCGTTGAAAGAGTTTTTAAATGAAGACCCTCTGTGCCCGGAGGTACCAAACGAAACCATATTGTGCGGATTGCCGGTATCGGGTTTATGGGTATAGTAAGCGGATATGAGTCTGGAAACATTAACAAGAAGCTCGTGCGGAGCCGGTTTGCCTGCAAGTTTGTGTACGGTCACAATAAGCCTTCCGTTGAAAGTCTAACAAATAATATACGTGAAAGGAGATCAGAGAGAAGAAACCTGAGCTGATATTAGAATAAAGAATCGGAATTAGACGAGTCAGGGTTATTAAAATGTATCTTCAATATCCTTATCCGCACATTTAATACAGCGGTCTGCATACGGAATTGCCTCGAGTCTTTCTGCGGATATGGCCTTTTTACAAACAGTACAGTTTCCATACTCATTCTGCTCAATACGAGCAAGTGCTATATTTATTTGCTCTAATTCTGAACGTGCAATACCGCCTAGAGCTTCAAGCACATCGTCATTCTCACGTTCTATTGCCTGTTCTCCTGAATCAGGGCTTGGCGCCCCATCGGTATGCAGTATATCCTGGTCGACCTTGTTAAGACGGCCCTCGATTTCATCACGTCTATTAAGAAGTCTTCTGCGGATACGTTCATATTTCTTCATAATAATCTCCTCATTTCCATATGTGTTATTATATCAAAAAATGACATTAATTGTCATCCTATAAAGAGACTTTTATTAACTAAATACCGTAATATTTAAAAATAAGGTAATCACCTTATTTATTTTTATGTTTAAAAAGTTATACTAAATGTGACGGGAAAGAGTAAAAAAACAGTTTACGAAAGGGGGTGAATAAAAATGAGAAACACTTATGAAGGATATTGGTTCAGATCGCATCGGGGTTCAAATTCGTTCAGGGAATGCGGACTATATAAGGAGGATAAACACCATCAGGGCAACACCTACGACGACGACGTTAAAGGTGAAAGTCACGTTGATGACCGCATTGCTAACAAAGACAACGATAAACTCTTAAACGGTGCCGAAATAACGTTGGGACTCCAGGAATTTCTAGAGATGGGGATGAAGTACAAAGTTAATATAGAATCCAAAGAAGACAGGTACATCCTGGAAATTGAGCCTGTTTGATTACGCAGGATCCTAATCCCCACATATATGCCTGAAAGCCATAGGGAGGGTGTTTAATAAATTCAGCGCTCCAGCAGTTTCTCTACAGCCGCACTAAGGGACTTCAGCCCTGCACTCTCCCCAATTACAAGAGCTTCCTCCTTGCTTTTCCCATCAATATGAAACGCCTTAAATGCAAACATAGCTCCGACACGGTCTCCACCTTTGCAGTGTACGATCAACGGATAGTTTTCGGTCTTCGAGAGTGCCTCTGCAAACAACTGTGCATTCTGCACAGTTAGTCCTTTGGTTCCGGCAACAGGGATGTGAAAATATTTCATTCCAAATCCTTTAACCCAGGTTGATTCCTGTTCAGGATCAGGACGCTCGCTGGCAGTGCGGAGGTTGATAACGGCTTTAAAGCCGGTCTCGCCGGCCTTCTTCAACTGTTCAAAGGTAGGTTGACCTCCGGTCAAGGTGCTATCAAACGGGACACGGCCATTTGGCAGGTCAATGAGCGGAGAACTGACTTTCCTTACAAATGACTCTTTCATCATGGTTTTATAATCTGCAAATACATTTGATGCAATAAATAAGGTTAAACATGCAACAGAAAAAACCTTTATTAAAATGTTCATTTACGGCTCCTTGCATTGTTCAATAAGCTTAAAGGCCACCATACTCCATAACAAGCAGATACAATATTATTGAAATGTCAAGTATTGAGGTGTGCTTTCTACGTTACTATATGTATGGAAACAAAGCATTCTCTGGATATAAGATAACTGAGGAAGAACTTGAGGCCTCCCTATCTATGAAGAGGACTCAAGCAGGAAATCGTAACAGTTGTCTTTAATTTCAGCATTGGCCCGTTGTTTCATTGCGCCTCGCGGGTGCTGATTCAGGTGACCGCTGATTCCATAGATATCATTAAAGCCCCACTCAATCTCCTTGCGCAGCGGAACCAGATGCTCCTGGATAGCTTTATAAAGCGGCCTGACATCAAACTTCGGATTCTTCAGGAAATTAAGCAGAAGCTCAAGATTACAGTTGCCGGCGCCGCGGCCAATACCGTTTATGGTTGCGTCCAGCATATTAACACCATCTATAATGGCCTGCTGGGTATTTGAAAAAGCCAGCTGCTGGTTGTTGTGAGCGTGGAACCCCAGTTCCTTATTCGGGGCATGTTCCTTGTAAAGTTTCAGATAGCTGGTTACCTGCTCTGAATAGAACGCTCCATAACTGTCCACCAGGTAGAGCCAGTCCACTTCTGCAACCTCATTAACCTGCTCCAGGGCTTCAATAAGTTCAGTCTCTATTGCCGCAGAAGATGCCATGATATTGATAGTGGTTTGATAACCAAGATCCTTACTGCGTTTTACCAGGTCCAGCCCCTTGTCAATATCTGGAACATAACAAGCGGTACGCACCATCCCTATAACACTCTGTTCTGAAGGAAGCAGTGAGGAAATGTCCACCCTGTCCACATCATACATCACAGCCAGGACCGGAGGATCTTCACACTCATGGGCGTCCACAACCTGTTTAATATCATCTTCATCGCAAAAGTTCCACTTGCCATATTTTTCACGTGTATATTCATCACTCTCGCAGAGTTTTTTGCCAATCTCTATAATATCGATACCGCTGTCACAGGAAGCAGCATAAATAGCTTTAACAAGCTCTGTAGTAAATTGGTAATTATTAATAAGACCGCCATCCCTGATGGTGCAATCCAGAACCTTTATTTTCTCACGATACATCTTCTCAACTCCCGGCAAAATACCTAAATATCAACTACATAGAAATATAAAGTTTTATTTTAAGTAAACAGGTATGAAAAAACAAGGGAGAAATAAGGAAGTTGTGTTCAGTGGCAATGTTCTACTGCCAGGCTGGACAGCTTTAATATTAAACTCGAAAAGCCTATAAACATCAGGAAGATGCCCAGAAAGACGGTTGCTTTACTTTTGAAGAACTTAATCGGTTTGCCTGCCAATAATGAAATACCTGAAAGTGCAGGAAGAGTACCTATCCAGAAAGATGTAAGCAATACACCTCCCCATATGGCATTGTTTGTTGCAACTGCTATTAGAATGAAACCATATAACCACCCGCATGGTAGTAGAGGGCTCAGCAGGCCTATTAAAAAACTTGAAACTGAATGAGAAGTTTTGCTTTCCAGTAACCGGCCAACTCTTCTCTGGTAGAACAGTTTCAGAAAACCTGGTTGTCTGATATGAATTTGTCCTTTTCTCATTATACTGAAACCTATAAACAAGAAACTGACGCCCAGGAATATACTGGAGATAAGGGATATATATTTCATCTCAGAATTAATAAATTCAGATCCCAGGAATCCGGCCAGTGCACCCACACATAAATAACCAAGCAGGCGCCCAAGATGGTAATTAACAAGACCTCTTTTGCTTTGCGCACCGGCGGTAAGCGCTAAGGCACCACACATCCCTACACAATGTATACTGCCAATAATGCTTGCGGCAATAACGGCAAAAGGCACCATAACCGGCATCATATCACCGATTCTATTTATTAATTGATTAGATAGGTCCAACAAGATTGATTTCCTTTATATACTCTTTTGTTGCACTTTCTGATTTTGTAATAATCTGCAATTTAAAATGTCTACTGCTTTTTTTGCCCAGGACTGACTTTGAAAACTTTATAAAAATATGGTTCTTGATTGCTTCGCCGGGTGGAATTATCTCAGGAAGCGTTGGCGCTATGATCTCTATTTCACTGCCTTCCATTTCACCTGTTCGTAAGATATCAACTTCCATTTCCTGAGAACTCTGATTCCTTAAGTTTAGCGTAAAATGATTCGCTATTAAAGTCTTATCTTCTGATGTGCTTAATACCTGATAAGGATCATCCTGTGCTCTCAACGCGGTGATGTCCAACTCTGATCTATTTAGAATATATAAGAACAGGCCCAGGAATGAGAGTAGGGTCAGCCCAAGGTAGATATACGTTTTAATTTTCCAGAAGATGGTCTTTTTCCCTTTCAGTCCATTTTCTGATTCGTAGCGAATAAGCCCCTTCGGCTTCTTTGTTATTCTCATTACATCGTTACATGCATCAATACAGGATGTACATGCGATACATTCCATCTGAATACCGTTACGAATATCAATACCTGTGGGGCAAACAACTACGCATTTGTAACAGTCGATGCAATCACCATTTTCTCCTGATGACCGCTTTCTGTCTTTCCTGGGTTCTCCCCTATTCTCATCGTAAGCTACAACAAGAGAATCTTCATCCATTAATACAGATTGAAGCCTGCCATACGGGCAAATAAATGTACAAAGCTGCTCTTTGAACCATCCAAAATTAAACAGTATTACGAGTGTGGTTGCATTTACTATATAAAAGGTTATCAAATTCTCAGAGGGCGAGCTTAATGTCATGGATGCAAGTATTCCCGCACCGGTAAAGTAGGCATAAAAGGTGTGAGACAAAAGTGTACTGACAAAGAAAAAAAGAAACCACTTGATGGCTTTCTTTATAATTTTTCCTTTATCAAAAGGCGCTGCCTGAAGTTTCTTTCTTGCAATGTAATTGCCTTCGACCAGGGTTTCAATTCTCCGGAAAATCCCATCAATACCAATCGTCTGCGGGCAGGCCCAGCCGCACCAGACTCGGCCCCAGACTGCTGTGATAAATAATAGCCCGAGTGAGAAACCTGCCAATATAAAGAAGATCAGTGGTGTGTCATGGCCCCAGAAACTCAGACCGAAGAATGTGAACCTGCGGTCTGGCAGATTAATCAGAACGGCAGGAAGGCCATTTATTTTGATCAGAGGAAGAAGGAAAAATGTGGCGATCAACAGCCACTGAGTGAGGGTTCTGTATTTTCTAAAGAACCCGCGTGCAGTCATTGGGTAATGGTTTATACGAAGACCATCTCCTGGCAGTTTATTAATGCTGTCCGCCATCTTAATCTTCTATGAGCTCGCCGTCAGGTTCTTTTGCATCCTCTACCTGGGTACCTTTTAAAGATTTTATATATGCTGCAATCTGCAAAATATTTTCTTCAGGAATTTCATCTTTCCAGGCAGCCATACCTTCATCCGGGACACCTGACCTGATTGTGTTTGCGATATCACTGATCTTCCCTTTGCCATGTATCCAATAATTATCTATAAGATTTGGGCCGATGAAACCCTCCCCATTGTCCCCGTGACAAAGAGCACATTTATCCAAAAAGATTTCCTTACCACTTGTTAACTTGGAAGGCTCCTCTAAAAGCGCAACAAGTTCACTTTCACTGACCTCCGGTACCTCTTCTACAGCCGGCGTTATTTGCTGCATTCGAGCATCTGCCAACTCCTTCACGAAAGATTCCACTATTTTATTTTTGCTGCTACTTCCAAAATGATAGCCCAGGAAGAAGATGGCCAGTAATACGGTGAAATAGAAAATATACATCAACCAACTGGGACAAGGATTATCAAGTTCAGTAATACCATCATATTCATAACCCTCTATTATTTTGTTG
>CAZPAM010000071.1:9953-13088 GCA_964584595.1 uncultured Candidatus Scalindua sp.
CTCCTCATGAAGTGGCAGTTGAGATAAATAGTCATAATGTTTTTGTGAACCTTTTCTATAAGTCCAGAGAATGTAGCCAACAAATACGGATAAAAACAGAAAGAACGCAATTGCTATTAAGTAAATATCTGAGAAATAGGCTAATGCCTGCTGCTTCATATTACTTTTCTCCCTTTTGCCCAAGAGCCTGAAGATATGCGATCAATGCCGTAATCTTCTTATCTGACATGTCTTCTTTTACTCCCTGATTTTTTAATCTTGCGGCAATTCCCAGTGCCTGCGTTTTTGCTGAAGCAATCGTATCAGATACATCTTTATCTGAATAAGGAACTCCCAGTTTTTTGAAAAGCGATACCGTCTTTCCCAGGTTTTCAAAATCAATCTTTGATGAAATTAACCAGGGGTAAGCGGGCATAATTGATTCTTTTATAACAGCCCTCGGATTCTCCATGTGCATATAGTGCCAGAGATCAGGATACTTTTTCCCTAAGCGTGCCAGATCAGGGCCGGTTCGTTTAGACCCCCACTGAAACGGCCTGTCGTACATGGACTCTTCGATTGTTGATGCGGCTCCATATCTCAACTCTTCCGAATCTATTGTCCGAATCATCTGGGAGTGACAGGTATAGCAGCCTTCCTTAATGTATATATTTCTTCCCGCCAGCTCTAATGGTGTAAACGGCTTGACCTTATTCTCTGTCTTAACGTATTTACTGATGGAAAGAGTTGGCACAACTTCTATTAAAGAGCCGGCCAGAATAGCAATAAGAGCCAATATAGTGAAAGCAGCAGCCATCCCTTCAAGTCTTCTGTGTCCTCGTTCAGAATGATTGACGGCAGAAGGTGCTCCTTTGACTTGAACTGTTTCATCTGTTAACCCTTTTGGTGCTTTTTTGATAGTTTTGTAGACGTTGTACAACAAGAGAACAAAACCAGCCATAAACAAAACACCACCTATTGCGCGGTAGAAGAAGAGCGGCATAATACGAATTACTGTTTCAACGAAATCAGGATAAACAAGGTGGCCATTCGCATCTGTGGCTCTCCACATTAAACCCTGGGTAATCCCGGCGGACAGCATGGAAATGTAGTAAAAAAGTATACCCAGGATACCTATCCAGAAATGTATTTCAGCCAGTTTTTTGCTGTATAATTCCGTCTTCCATAATCTGGGAACAATATAATATACCATTGCAAAAGTCAGAAAACCATTCCAGCCTAAGGTTCCGATATGTACGTGGCCAACAATCCAGTCAGTGTAATGGCCCAGAGTGTTTACAGCCTTTACTGATAAAAGCGGCCCCTCAAAAGTTCCCATTGCATAAAATGTTATGGCCGCAACCAGAAATTTTATAATAGGGTCTGTCCTTAATAAATTCCACGAACCACGCAGTGTCAGGATACCGTTAACGGCCCCCCCCCAACTCGGCGCCCAAAGCATTACGCTGAAAACTATACCCATTGTTTGAAGCCATTCAGGTAAGGCTGTGTTTAAGAGGTGGTGCGGCCCCGCCCAGATATAGAGAAAAATGAGAGACCAGAAATGCACGACTGAGAGTCTATAGCTATAGACAGGCCTGTTTGCCGCCTTTGGCATATAATAATACATTAAGCCCAGGAATGGTGTTGTAAGAAAAAAAGCTACTGCATTGTGTCCATACCACCATTGAACGAGGGCATCCTGAATACCGGAGAAAATTATGTAACTCTTGAAAAAACTGACCGGGATACTTATTGCATTTACAATATACAGGAGTGCGACTGTGACAATGGTGGCTATATAAAACCAGATAGAAACGTACATATGTTTTTCATTACGCTTTAATAGTGTACCAAAGAAATTAATAGCAAATACAACCCAAATCAGGACAACGGCAATGTCGATTGGCCATTCCAGCTCTGCATACTCCTTACCCTGTGACAAACCAAGGGGTAAAGTGACTGCAGCCATAACAATAATAGATTGCCATCCCCAGAAGTGAAGTTTACTTAAAACATCTGAACACAATCTTGTTTTCAGAAGTCTTTGTGTGGAGTGATAAATCCCTGCAAAGATAGCATTGCCGGCAAATGCGAAGAGTGCAGCATTGGTGTGCAACGGTCTCAGGCGGCCAAATGTTAACCAGCTTGTATTAAAGTTGAGTTGCCATACTGCCATTTGTAAGGCGATAATTATCCCTACTAAGAAAGCTACTGCAGCCCAGATTATGGTTGCCAGGGTGAACATCCTGACAATCTCATCATTATATTTAACCTGAACGAATCCAGAGTTGCTGTCATTCGAAGCGTTCATTTTCCTGTTCCTTTCGAGTTGGTCTCAAATCTTTGCTTCCTTTAACCTGTCATTCCAGTCATCGATTAATATCTTGTGTGCCGGTGTTTCAAGGTCGTCAAATTGTTCATTCTTAACGGCCCATAAGAAAAACAAGACGAAAAAAGATACTAAAATTATTGCAATAGGAATGATAACGTAAAGAATTGTCATTTAGAATTACCTGTTTTTTATGTATAGCGTATTATGCATTAAATTAAATTGAAAACAACTATTAAGTTCGTTATTAAAAGGAGAGAATATACACTTTCCTGGAACAGCATAAGTACTGCTCTCAGAACATATTAACCAATATGTAATGATTGTTAATTAATAATTATACCATAATCTATTTAGATGTTAAGCAAAAAATTTATTTGTTGAATCTTCTCAGGAATTTAGTTCCCAGGAGAGATGAAAACAGAACAGTTAAAGAGCTGACAGGCATTAATATTGCCGCTGTTAATGGCGAGATGTAACCTAAAAGTGCGGCCAGCCCACCGGCAGAATTATAGACAAAAGAGAAAACAAGGTTTCTTTTTACAACAGAAAAGGTGTTCTTACTTAACAAGACTAAGTCTTCTACAGGAGAAACCCCTCCTTTGGTTACATATATATCGGCAGCAACTAAACACGATTCCACACTTCCCTGCACCGCAATGCTTACAGTATCCGAAGACATGGCAAGCGAGTCGTTGGCACCATCACCAACCATAAGGGAATCAGGATAATCCTTAACAATCTCATTCTTTTTCTCTGGAAAAAGGTCCGGGGAAACCTGATCGTCGGCCAGATGAAGTTTTCTGGCAACACTTGATACAGGC
>CAZPAM010000071.1:13108-13340 GCA_964584595.1 uncultured Candidatus Scalindua sp.
TGTCTCCCGATAATATATAAGTTTTTATACCCATGTCTTCTAACTGGGAGACAGTCTGCTTTGCGTCGTCGTGAAGCACGTCTCCCATACATGCATGCGCAACAATGTCCCCGTTTCTGTATATAGAAGTCAGACTGGATATAATATCAGAATCGTCTTCGTCTTTATCATCAGGTAATGCCGATACTATTTTGTAATGATCATTGTCTACAACTCCGGAGATTCCTGATCC
>CAZPAM010000072.1:0-13191 GCA_964584595.1 uncultured Candidatus Scalindua sp.
TGCAGTTGATAGTACTGGACTTTCTCCGGTATTTCATCAGTGGTAATATCATTTGCCTTGTAGTCAATAATCTTTAACAGGTCTTCATTGTTAAAATAGAAAAGATCTATCTGCCCCCTTATAAGGTTATGCCGGTAATTGAAAATAAATGATGTTTCCTGTTTCTGCTGTTTAGCTGAAATTACATCCTTACCAATATCACTATTGTAGAAAGAGTTTACCCAGTTCGTAACAAGCTCTATACTCTTCTGGTTTGTATCCAGCCCAAAGACGCTTAGCTCTTTTTTAATATACTCCTTGAGTTTGTCATCAGAAAAATGGTAGTTCTTAAAAACCCGGTGTACAATATTTCCCAGCTCGTGTCCGGGCAGCTCGTCGTCTTTCAGATTGCCCTCATCTTCGGCTTCATCATGACCCGATCTAGTTTGGCATCTTTCATTTATACCCTGCAGGCCTAGAATAGAATTAAAATAATACAGCTGGGGACAAAAGTGAAACTTGAGTATCTCTGTGACGGAGTATACATAGTGGCTGTTATCAACATCAACTGTGTGTGCGATTGTTGACAAAATATTGTTGCCTGTTTTAACAATCTCTTTCGACGGCGAAGGTGTCTTAATCTTATTACATGCTGCTATCTCTTTTTTGTATTGAGTCAGCAGTTTAATTTTTTTGCCCTCTTTTGGAGGTTTGTTTTCCTTTTTTATGCGAGTATGTCTTATCTCAACCGTCTGTGATGAATTCTGTTCACGTTTATTGTCATCGAGTTTTATGGTCTCCGGATTATCTTTGGGATTCGTGTTCAGGCCGAGAGTTGAAGAGACATAACCATACCAATTACCACTGTCTTTATCTCTTTTGGTCCTGTTCTTGTTTATGCCTCCTGATATTATCAGGTGTTCTTGTGCCCTCGTCATTGCTACAAAGAGCAGGCGTCGTGATTCCCGTAACTCCTTCTCTTTTGATTCATCATTAATTCGTTCATAACTCAGGGGCCTTTCCTCTTCATTGGTCGATGGGTTCAGTATCTTAAAGCTGATTCCATGGTTCTTTGAATACACAAAATAATCGGAAGGCCTTATATTGTCTCTATCAACGTCGGCAACAATAACAACCGGAAATTCCAGTCCTTTAGCTGAATGGGTAGTAATCAATTTAACAACATCATCTTCCTCGGATTCTACCGGTGCTTCGGATTCCCTTATCTCCCTGAACTTGTAACCTTCTACAATCTCAATAAAATCTCTCAATGTCAGGGGTTCGAAATCCTCCTGGTTTTTACATAATTCGACAATCTTCAGGAGGTTTGCATACCTCTTCTTCCCATTGGAGAAAAGAAGCATCTTTGATTGAAATTCCGTTTTCTTGAGGATGAAAGAGATCAGGTTCCATAATGAGGTTCTGGGTTTGATGCCTTGTACCTCGTCCAGGAATTTCGTAAATTGAATAATCCTGTACCGTGATTGAGGTTCGATCTCTTTTATGGAGCTGACTTCGTCCAGTGCCTGATAGAGGGACCTGGTTCCATTGTTGCTGTGAGCGTGGTCTGCCAGCCGGAAAAGGGCGTCATCGTCTATTCCGACAAACGGAGACTTTAAGACTGAGGCAAGGTTTATCTCATCAATTGGTGATTCGATTACCTTCATGAGATTGATCAGGTCGGTAATCTCCGTAGTATTAAAGAATCCTCTTCCGCTGACGACGTAATAAGGGAGATCAAGATGTGACAGGCTGTGTTCATATAGTTTTATGTCTGTTGTACTGCGGAACAGGATGGCAATGTCCTTGTAAGATATATTTCGCTCCTGTTCTCTTTTGTTTGTTATCCTGATCTCACCTTTTTCTACAATCTCTTTTATTCTTTTTGCTATCTCCATTGATTCCCATTTCCTGGCCTCTGTCTTATCATTTCCCTCCGCCACGATTATTTCAATTGAGGGAACCGGCTTATCTGAGAATTCCGCACCGGCCTTTAACTGCTGATCGTTTGAGTTGTCTGACCACAATCTGTCAAATATATGGTTGACTAAATCGAGTACCTGCGACCGGCTCCTGAAGTTTTCATTCAGGCTTATTAAAGATTCCCGGTCGGAATCTTTCTGTATATCCTGAAATATCTCAACCTCTGCATCCCTGAAACCATAGATGGATTGTTTCTCATCACCTACAATGAACAGATTGTCCTCGCTTCTTATGAGGTCTATTATGGTCTTTTGCAGTCTGCTTATGTCCTGAAATTCGTCAACAAGTACGTACCGAAATTTTTGTTTTATCTCTTTTGCTATCTGTTTTTTGTTTTTCAGTAACTCAATTGTTTTGACCTCAAGGTCAGTAAAGTCGATAAGGCTCTCTGTTCTTTTCAGTTCCGAGTAGGCAATATCGAAAGTTATGAGAAAATCTCTTAACTCCATCTTGATACCTGTCGAATAATCCTCTGCGAGTAATCCAATAAGTGTCTTTAGTTCTTCGCGCAGGGCACCCAATGGCGGTTTTACATCATTTGATACGGACAGGTTTATGACAGAGTGAATACCTTTGACTTTGTTCAACAATGCAAGTATGAGATCGTCTTTTTGAGGAGTTTTCTCTTTTCCACTGTATATTTTGTTTATATCACCTTGTAGGTTTGAGGCGTTCCAACGTTCCAAAACGTAATCTACTTTTTCTCTGGATTTTGGAGTAAGGCTTTTGTCTGAACAGATAGCTATGGTTTCGTTTATCAATTTTTCAGCCTCGTTATAAGAACTAATGATGTCTTGAGACAGATTGTTCTGGTTTATTGTTCGTGTGATAGGTACGCATGCGTTTCTGATCTTTTCATAGAGCTGTATGAGGTTTTCCTTGAATGACTTTAACCTGCTTTTTTTAGAGTCGGTTTGTTTCCAGAATATATCGTTCAGGAATGTATCCAGGCCTTTTTCATCTGCCCATTTCTTCAGTGTGTTTTGTAGAGTCTGTTCTTTGACCCTGCCGGCTTCGAGTTCGTCCATAACGCGGAATTGTGGATCGATGACTGCTTCAATTGCGTTTTCTCTGAGTAACCTGGAGCAGAAACTGTGGATGGTGGATAGATAAGCAAACTCTATCTCCTGCCGCTCCTTCTCCATTCCTTTCTCTTCGAACAGCCTGGCGGCTCTTATCTTCATCTCATTTGCCGCCTTTTCAGTGAAAGTCAGGGTAAGGATCTCGTTGATAGATACATTATGCTCGGTCACAAGGTTTGAAAACCGTTCTACTAATACACGCGTCTTCCCCGAACCGGGACCGGCGACAACACAGATGTCCCTGTCCGTAATCGTAACACCTTTTTGCTGAGAAACAGTTAGTTTATTTGTCATTCGTATTTCCTCAATCTTCAATCAACAATCCTTACCTCAATCTCCATTTATCAATACGGCAGACGTTTGCGAAATCGCAATTCCCCTCACCGCAGAAATCAATATTTGCAGGAGCAAGCTCAATCCTTCCTTTGCGGATTTCCCTTGAGAATTTCAGGATATGGCTCTCCGCATCTTCCAGCCGCTTGTTAAATTCTTTGTTATCGACGGAAAGTGATTTCCTTGCAGGTTTTATATTGAGCTTAAGTTTGTCGATCAGTTCCTCATTATATATTCCAGTCTTTTTAGAGGTCTTCAGTGCGTAGAATTCAGCGGCAATTGGAACGACCCCAAACAGATCTCGTAATGCAAGTATGTAGACCGGCAGTTGTAAATCAAGGCCCTCTTCAAGTTCTGTTTTATTGAACTCTGTCTGTCCGTATTTATAGTCAATGATTATGCCGACTTTTTCTCCATCAACTTCTGAAACGTCGACCCTGTCAATCTTGCCGGAGATCTCAATACCATCTTTTTCTACATTACCGATTTTCAGGGTTTCAGTCTCTTCATCCCCGAATTTTGCTTCAAACATGGAGGGTTTGAATGTTGGAAGATTAGATTTCTTTTCCATGGCTTCAAAGGCCAGAAGCGTATTAAGCATCTCATTTCGGGCCTTCAATTCGTCAAAACCTGTAACCATTCCTCTGGTCTTCTGTTTGAAAACGTCATCAAATATCCCGGTTATATCTTTAGTCTCTCCGGTATCTCCAAAATACTCCTCAAGTACCTTGTGAATAATGGTTCCCTGCATTAAGTAATCCATGGATCTGGGAATGGCCTGCCTGAGTTTGAGTGTTGACCTGCCAAAATATTTATAAGGGCACTGGGCATAGTCCTTCAACTTTGTGGGTGAAAACCTTGTGCTTGTTTCACTGATCTTTTTCACTATCTTTTTATCAAGGAGTTTAAGCTTCAGGTTATTGTAGGAATCTATCAGTGTCGTTAATGTGCAGAGCTCTTCTCTGAGTGAAGGCTTGTTTTCTGTACTGTTATTATATAACCAGAGTGCGATATCCTTCTCTTTACTTTCAGATACATAGGGGGTATTAAGGTGATAATAGACAAAGTTCTTTGAATCGGTCGAAGTAATGATCTCTTCCGGTTCGGGAATTATCTTTGAAAGGTTTCTCTGGATTGAGATTTTCTGACGTATCTCTTTCGGGAATAACTTTTCTGTGTCAGAAAGGAAGAAAGACTGCAGTGTTGGATTGCCATCGCTGTTCGCTGACGGGTAAGATAGATAGAGCCTCTCCTTTGCACGCGTGACAGAGATGTAGAACAGGTATCTCTCTTCGTCTGTCTGCTCGGATGCTTCTCTCAGGGCAATCTTTCCAGTGGCATTCAGCTTCTTCCTGTAATAATCCTTTAGGAACAGATCTTCCCGTACCTGTCGGGGAAACTCTTTTTCGAGCAGGCCTCCCACAAAGACGACGGGCATTTCCCACTGTCTCGCTTCCAGTACATTGATAACGTTAACAACCTCTTTCCGTCTGTCTGTTTCCCTGTATGACGATAAGTCTACCTGTGATACAAGGATTTGGTTAAATTCCCTGAATATAAGGTTCCCAGTATTTCCAGATAGATCACCAAGTGTAGTGTTGTTAAGGATCGCCATGAATTCCTTCAGGGCGCCTGCATCTGATTTCATTAACCACGAGATTTCCTGATTGGGATTGTCTTCAGTAAACGCCGGTTTGTAAAATAGGTTTATGATGTTTGCATAGCATTTGCAATAGTGGTCGAATGTATGCCTGCCTTCCAGGTTTATAGAAATCTTTTTCAGATCTTTCAGGAATTTGTTAACAGGTTTTAACTCGCTGGTAAGTTCTAACCACCTGTTGCGGCCGTTAACAGTGCCTCTTTTCAGGTATTCCTGCTCGAGTCTGTTTATAAGGTTTCCGTCTATACCTGTGTTAGATTTTAAAACCTTCCAGACCTCCTCATCCTGCCACTTGTTTGTAAAAATTTGCGCTGTATTCATTACGGCCCTAATCAGGGGATTGTCTTTTAAGGGTTTCCTGCCATAGATTCTTACCGGGATACTGAACCTGTTGAAAGTGTTTCCAATGATATCCCGATACTTTTCTATGTTTCTGAATATCACGGCAATCTGGCTGAAACCGTATCCACCGTTATAGGTCAGTTTTCTTATCGCGCGGGCGATTTGTTCTACTTCATCCTGTATGTTAGCAGCAGCTGTAATCTGCAATGACGTGCCGGAGCTATCGGGTTCCAAAGTCAGATCTTCAGGTTGTGAAAATATGTTTGCTTCAATATGCCCTAATATCCGGCTGGCCGTTCTTCTGTTCTCATCAAGCCGTAATTCCCGGAGATTCAATTCTGAGAGCCTGGAGTATGTTTTATGAGAAACCACGAATGCGAGTGATGGTGATACGGGATCAGATACTTGATAAGGCAGGGTGACATAGACGTTCGGTATAAGAGAGGCTAATTCCTTTATAAATTTCAGTTCGAGTTGTGTGTAATCGTGGAAACCGTCTATTAATAACAGTTCGACTTCGGAGAAGGTATCCTTGTTCAGATGTGACAGGGCCTGCGCCAGGAAATCTTCCCTGTCCATCAGGTTATTTTTGTTCAGCTCATGTTGATAGCGATCATAAAGCTTTACCAGTTCGTTACACTTCAGGTTAACGGGTGTATGGGGGTTGCCTGTTTGAATTCCTTTGAGTACGTCTTTAAATGGAAGTGGGTTGAGTGAGTTCTCTTTAATCTCTCTGACTAAGTTCAGGAAGGCGGTTTTAAACCCTGCATAACCTGTGACCCCTGAGAAGTAACCTTTATCTGAGTTTTTAAAGATGTTGGACAGGATCAGGTCCTTCTCGCCTTCATTGATCAGTTTCTTGAAGGGCGTGATATTGCCACTGTCCAGTACCCTGTTTGCCAGTATGGAGAAGGTGACAAGCCCTGTGTCAAGATAACCCTTAATTTTTGATGTTCTTAAGATATGGTCTCTGAGATGTTCAACCTGGCTGTAGGTTGGCAGGATGAAGATTACGTTATCTTCTCTGTGTTCTTCAACGAAACGGGAATATTTCTGAAGGACGAGATGTGTCTTGCCGCTGCCGGCTTTACCTGAGACTAAAAACCTTTCTTGCATATAATTTCTAATTTTAAACAAGCGTTAACGTCCGCCTTTGGCGCGAATTAACAGGATAAACAAGGATTGAATATTTAATATTGTAGATTGAGGAACGACTAATGACTAATGTTGTCACTAACATTATCACTGCCGGCCGTACCAAACAAATTGCTATCGCCGTAATACTTGAAGTCAATAATAAGCCAGTTTGGACGCCCCGGTGCAAATCGTTGTCCTTCCATGGGAACAAGGCTCCAGCGAGAGCCTCTCTTTACATCAAGCGGATCCTTGAAAATACGCTTATTGCTGTCTCTATAGTAGGTGTCCATTTGGATTGCTCTTCCGTCAGTAAGCCAGCTCTTTTTACTTTTGATTGTACTAAAAACAATGTTAAGTTCGTTGTCTGTCATAAACATACTAAAATAATTTCGAGTATGTCCCAAAACTTTATGATGGGGACTGGAAAAAACTAAAATATCTTGAGAATCGTTAGCCATTGAGAATGCACTTATAATTGGAGGTATGATATTCTGTAGTTCTTCATCCCAAAACACCTTTCTTTCTCTTTTGTCTGAAACAAGCTTACCTCCTTTGTAATAAACGGACGAAAGGAGATCGGCAAGTCCAGCTTCAGTAAAATTATACGGATGATTAAAACTTCTCTTTATTACGTCTCCTTTTTCATCAAGTTGTTCTCTTATCTCGACAGAAGCATTCTGGTCATCGACCGTTGATCCAACTATGTTACTTTTTCTATTCGTTTCTTTAGAATGCGAGGAAGAATAACCAAATGTCAGAGAGAACAGCAAAAGTGTAGATATAAATATTAAAGGAATATATTGTTTCATAAAGAAAAATACCCTTTACCTGTTTTAAGGTGATCGAGTCGCTAACAGCGCGAGAAATCGCTTATCAGTACTGTCGTATTGCGCCACCGGCTGCATCCCGGCTGTTGTGAGCAGACTGACCAGGGTCTCCCGATCGTATTTGTAGGACCAGTTCATCTCGATATGGGCACCTGCGACCAGCCGGACGGTTTCTCCGGCCAGCATAATAGCCAAATCTTTAGCTGCCTGAAAGTGCTTGCGGATCCGGTATAAACCCGGCTGTCTATCATCACGGTCAGTAGCAAAGTACAACGTACCATCGCGGGGTTCGGAAAGACCGACACTGCGCAGAGGACCAAAAGCAAACTGTCGGTTAATGGGATTGTCGTAGCCGGTTAGAGTCTCTGTCTGACGAAACAGTTCTCCATCCAATAGTAGGAAATCTTGAGGACGCAGAATAGCTGCCAGCTGACTAGTCAATGTCAAGGGATCGAAGGCCCCCAATGTATTACCCAATATCATTATCAGGCGAGGTGGGTCGTCCCGGTTTGCCTGCAGGGCGGTCAGGTGAGTGCCGTTACTCAAATCCGCCTTCAGCCCCCGGCAATCAAACTGCTGCTCCCGGGCGGTCTGACAGGCTAATTCCAGCAGACCCTGGCTGGCATCCACAGGTCGGTATCGGGGAACCCGTCCCTGTTGCCGTAACTGCTCCAGAAGCAAAAGATCTTTAGTGCCTTGTCCGGCTCCCAGGCTAATTACTTCGATAGGTCCCGTTGGCAACATTAATACCAGGTCCGAAGCATGGGTTTGAAGCACCGAGAGAGAGCGGATATAATTTCGATAAGCCCCATCATTGCAGAGATTGAGCCAGGCCCGTATCGATAGGGGAAACCAGTAGAAGAACTTTTCAGGTAACTCGTGGCGTGCCAGGGCAGCAATAAACTCTTGTGAGATCTGATCCTCACTCAGTAATACATCGATCTGAATCGTATCTCTTGTAGTTTCTTTCGAAAGCGAGTTGACAACCATTATGGCCGCTCCTGATTGCTGAGAATCTTACGCATGGAATATTGCCTGCTGCCAAACCATTTATTCTTGATTCATTTTTTCATGCTCTTCATAGAGGAGGTCCTCTTCGTGCCTTATCCTGTTTCGAAAAGCTGCAAAAAGGTGTTCAAACTCTTCTGTAACCGTACTGTCAATAACCTCTTCAGAATATTTATCAAAAAAGTCCATCACTACTCTTGAGACATTTTCCATGTCTTTTGCAAATACATCTAATAATTCCTTCAGCTTCTCATTTTGCTCTGCTTCTTTATGGAGAACAGGATAAAGTAGTTCGTCCTCTTTCTTGAGATGCTTAAGCAAACTCTCTTTTACGGATATGAGTTTTGCCTGCCCCTCTTCCGAAAGAACACCAAGTTCTTTGATTTCTTTGAGTGTATCAATGATTTCCGAATGATCCTTCTTAAATTCATCAATCAGTGCGGACATTTTCTTCTCCCCCTATTGGTTCGATAATAGCCAAATTCTTTTCTTTTTCAACTCCCCGGAATTATCTTTCCCAGGACAACCTTTTCCCTTGCACCTGTAGCGGATGGAACGTTGCCAGTATTGCCACATATCGTTTCATTGGCAAGGATTGCAAATGCCAGGGCTTCCTTTGCATCGGAAGGGATACCAAACTCTTCGACCTTCCGTATCACAATATCTCCAAGATAATCTTTCAGGTATTTAAACAAAACAGGATTATACACTCCACCGCCACTCATGACCACTTCAGATATCTTGTAAGATGGTTGAATATATTTTCTGTAACTGTCTGATATTGACTTAGCTGTAAAGGCAGTTACCGTATTAATAGTATCAAAAACATCTACGTTGTCACGCTTTAATTCTTGATATAAATCATCAGAAAACTGTATACCAAAATCTTCCCTTCCTGTCGATTTTGGTGGGGGTATTGATAAGTATGGATGCAAACATAATCTTTCTAATAATCCCTGATTCAATTTGCCTTTTGAAGCTAACTCACCATCTTTATCATACTTATGTTTCCCGTCCGTTATGATCTCGGCAAATCTATCAATTATCATATTGCCCGGGCCGTTATCAAAGGCAATTATTTCATTAATGCTGCAACCGGCCGGCAAAAACGTAACATTTGCAATCCCGCCAATATTCTGAACTGCTCGGTCAATCCCGTCTTTTCCGAATAAAATGAAATCAGCATAAGGTACCAGGGGTGCTCCTTCTCCGCCTGCAGCAATATCCCTTGTCCTGAAATCGGCTACCGTGGTTACTCCCGTCTCCTGGGCAATTACTGAAGGTTCGGCTATCTGTAGTGTCGACCTGACCTTCTTATCGGCCTTCTCCTTCAGTGAAGAGATATGATAGATCGTCTGTCCATGAGACCCGATAATGTCTATATCTGAAATGGGAATCGATGATTTCTCTGCAATCTGCACGGCCGCATCGGCAAATAACTTTCCCAATGTAAAATTCAGCTGACAGACCTTATCAACTGTACCGGTCTGTTCTTTAGAAGCATCAAATATTAATTCCCTTATCTCTTTTTTGTAAGGGTATGTCTCAAACCATATGATGTCAATTTCTGTCGATGAACCATTTCCGGTTATTTTAGCAAGACATGCATCGATACCATCACACGATGTACCGGAGATCAAACCGATAACATTTCGGGTCTCTTTTTCTCTTAAACAGATTAAGTTTTCAATCGACATTGGATAAAGATCAGTGACGCTCTTGCAGTTTCTCCTCGGCTTCTGATTTCCTCAAATATATTGGTACCAGTGCATTAATTTCGCAACGCTCGCCCTGCTCATACCTTTCCAGTCCCAGCCTGGCAACATCGACCGCCTCGGCAATGCCCGGCTTTTCATCCTCTATTATTGTGACCTTCATTTGAGCAAAGATCTCTTTGTAGGGTGCTACACCATCGCCGAATATTAAGGTGGATTCCGGCAGGATATCTTTAAGCTCGTCAGGTGTAATAATTAGGTAGTCTGTAATCCTTTTGTTCTTACTATTGTTTCTGTCATATATACATGCATATACCCTCTTTCTCTTTGCATCTATAACGGGGCAAATGTGCTTGGCATCAACTTTAATATTCTTTGCGAGGACGTCTAGTGTTGGGACATTAATGACAGGCTTTGCCAGGCCGTATGCAAGGGTTTTTGCACATGTTACACCAATCCTGAGCCCGGTATATGAGCCGGGCCCGATACTTACGGCGATAAGGTCTATATCATCCGGCTTCCATCTAACTTCGTTAAAGACGGTTTCAAGGGAAGAGACTATCTCTTTGCCATGGTTTGAGGCCTTTCCAAATGTCTGCTTGCCGACTACTGTATTGCCGTCACAAACCGCTACGCTTCCGATCAAACCTGATGTTTCAATGCCCACTACCTTCATATCGAATGAGTATATATTTAACGATCTTTTTATTCAAGCGATAATGTTTGTGCTGCTGGGTTATATGTCATTGTGTAGATAGAACTTGACACACTTAACACCTTTGGGATATATTACCGCAAAATTGTTCTAACATATTTAGGATTAATGAACTATGGCAATTAAGAAAGCATGGGGCGGAAGATTCAAAAAGAAGACGGCTTCGTCAGTTGAGTCTTTTACGGAATCGATATCTTTTGATCAGCGTTTGTATAAGTATGATATTGAAGGGAGCATTGCGCATACTACGATGCTTGCGAAATGTAATCTGATAACGAACAGAGAAAAAGATATGATTATCAAGGGATTGAAGGGTATCTTGAAAGATATTGAAACCGGCAAGTTAAAGTTTAAGACAGAACACGAAGACATTCACATGAATATTGAATCTGCCCTGGTGAAACGGATAGGTGATGTAGCAAAGAAGCTGCATACCGCCAGAAGCAGAAATGACCAGATAGCTTTGGATCTGAGACTTTGGGCACGCGACCAGATTCAGGAAATAACAAAGGTAATTCTTAATTTGCAGTTTGAGATTATTAAAAAAGCCAAACCTGTCTGGCAGGGTGTGCTGCCGGGTTTCACTCACCTTCAGCATGCTCAGCCGATTCTGGTGGGACACTATTTTCTGGCTTACGTAGAGATGCTGGAGCGGGACCGCACGAGACTGGGTGATTGCCTGAAGCGTCTGAATAAATCTCCGCTTGGTGCGTGTGCTCTGGGAGGTACGACTCTAAATACAAAACCTGAGATTACCGGTAAGCTCCTGGGTTTTGATTCCGTCTTTGATAACAGTCTTGATGCCGTGAGTGACAGAGACTTCAGTCTGGAATATGCTGCAGCATTGTCCATTATTTCGATGCATCTCTCACGATTCAGTGAGGAGTGGATTATCTGGTCAAGCCAGGAATTTGATTTTCTGGACATTGACGATTCTTACTGTACGGGTTCGAGCATCATGCCGCAGAAGAAAAACCCGGACGTACTTGAGCTTATCAGAGGGAAGTGCGGGCGTGTATATGGAAACCTGTTTTCACTTCTGACTATAATGAAGAGCTTGCCGCTCTCATACAACAGAGATATGCAGGAAGATAAAGAGGCAATATTCGATTCGTCAGATACGGTGAAGGAGTGTTTGTCGATCCTTAAAGAGCTGATAAACAAGACTAAGCTTAAACTCGACAACATGGAGAGTAGCTGCAGCAAGGGTTTTCTGGATGCTACGGTTCTGGCAGAATATCTGGTTGGGAAGGGAGTACCCTTCCGTGAGGCCCATGAGATTGTAGGTAAGATAGTTGGGGTGTGCAGCAAAAGCGGTAAGGAATTGAGTGATGTAAGCATAAAGGATTTTAAGCAATACTCTCCTTTGATTGATAAAGGTGTTTATAGGGTACTGGGTGTTAAAAATTATATTAAACAATTTAAAAGCCACGGTTCAACTTCTCCTAAGTCAGTACAGAAACAGATAAGTGCATGGGAAAGAAAGCTTAAAAAGTTGATTGGTGGTAGTAAAGCGGCGCGAAAATAAATTGGGGATTAGGGGTAAATAATGACGACTAGTTTTGATTTTTTTAACTATCTGGACAATGAATTATACTGCGAAGACGTAAAGGTAAAAGATATAGCAGGGAAGGTTGGAACTCCGGCATATATTTACAGCAAAAATTCTATCCTGGAACATTTTATTGAAATCAGGAATGCTTTTGAAGACGTAAGTCCTCTGATATGTTTTTCGGTTAAGTCCAATTCTAACTTGTCAATCTGTAAGGTACTGGCAGATGCTGGTGCCGGGTTTGATGTCGTTTCTGGCGGAGAACTGTTCAGGGTTTTAGAACTTGGTGTAAGCCCTGACAAGATTGTCTTTGCCGGAGTCGGTAAGACCTCTGAGGAGTTGAAATATGCACTTGAAAATGATATCTTCATGTTCAATGTCGAGTCTCCTGCTGAACTGGCCAATATTGACAGAATTGCGGGTGGGCTGAACAAGATAGGAAGGGTTGCCTTGCGCATTAACCCTGACATTGACGCTAAAACTCATGATAAGACTACTACGGGAAAAAAGGAAAATAAATTCGGTATAGATTTCGATAGCGCCGGGAATTTAATAAAGGACATTAGTAACTATAAGAATATAGATTTAAAAGGTATACATGTACATCTCGGTTCGCCGATCTATTCACCTGATCCTTATGTGCAGGGCCTTGAAAAGGTGTATAAGTTTCTGCAGGAATCTCTTAGCGACAATGAGAGGAAGAGAATCGAGTATATCAATATAGGCGGCGGTTACTGTATTTCGTATACGGGAGAGAAGGTAAAGAAGCCGCACGATTTTTCGGCAGAAATTATACCCGTAATTAAAAAGCTCGGATGTAAAGTGGTAATGGAGCCCGGACGCTTTGTTGTCGGGAAT
>CAZPAM010000073.1:0-12877 GCA_964584595.1 uncultured Candidatus Scalindua sp.
CCAAACCCTTCAGGTAATACCTCTACTACGCCTTCTCCATACATGAGACCATTCTGGTTTACACGTTCCTTGAGTATTTTAAATATCAATTCCTGTTTTTTAAGGCCGGAATACTCCTTTATGCCTTCTCTTTTCGCTGTATCCTGCAGTGCCTTTATTGTCATCTTTTGTAATGCAGTGATATGCATATCACCTTT
The DNA here is from genome assembly GCA_964584595.1 of uncultured Candidatus Scalindua sp. Classification (GTDB taxonomy): domain Bacteria; phylum Planctomycetota; class Brocadiia; order Brocadiales; family Scalinduaceae; genus Scalindua. The sequence continues at coordinate 198 of CAZPAM010000073.1, forward strand.
TTTAATTTCTTCGTACTTTTCATTAGTCTCCTCAGTATCCTTAGTACCTTTAGGAGCCTTGGCAGTCTTTTCCGCTGCTGTTGTGCTAGTTTTCTTTCTTGTTTTAGTTGTAACCATGTTTTTCTCCATATTGCTTTTTAGTTATAAATTGTTGCCAAAAGTCTTTAACTTGATTTAATGTGTCTGCTTGATATTGGTTATTGCAAATAACAATGTCTGCAACTTCCCTTTTCTCTCTTAATGAACATTGAAATTTCTCTCTCCTTGTTATTTCACCTGTTGGCCACTTCCTACTGTTTTTCACTCTTGCCTTGCATGTATTCTTCCTAGTGTCAACAAACAGTGTTATGTCGCAAATATCTATCAAATTTGATTCCACTAGTAGGGCTGCATCTAATACTATAGCTACTGTTGTAGATTGACTTTTTAGTTTAGTAATTCGGCTTTTAATTCGTTTTATCGCCTCAGGATGAATCATTTTGTTTAATGCAGAAATCTCTTTCTTGGCTGAGAACACAACTTTACTAAGCTTAACCCTTTCGATTCTACCGTACTTGTCTTGTATATGATCACCCCATCTATTGATGATTTTTTGTGATACAGATTTAGTGTTGATGAGTTGGTGACAGATTTTGTCGGCATTAATAACACTTGCTCCCAATGATTCCAGCATTTTTGCAATTGTGCTCTTTCCACTTGCTATGCCACCAGTGATACCAATTACCTTGATCCTTTGCGTCATTCAATTGTTATCGTGATTATCAGTGATGAATGAATTAAAGCCGTAGTTGGTGAATAATTCATTAAGCCTGATATTGTTGAAATTCGTTAAACGGCAAGCTTCGAGATTAAAATCCAACGGAACTTCAGTGTTTATGGTTGCCAGGCGTTTTGAAAGCCTGGCTAATTCTGCATATTTTAATAAGTTTTCCTGTTTCTTCTTCCCTTTAATTTTATCAGCATTTGTTATTACATTTTCTAATGATTTCCATTCTTTAATAAGATTTAATGCTGTCTTATATCCAATACCAGGGATGCCGGGGATGTTATCACTTGAGTCTCCCCCGAGTGCCAGAATGTCGATAACGTTTTCAGGCTCAATTCCATTTTCTTTGTGTAACTTCTCTGTGTCTCTGATTTCTTTCTTTCTTGGATTAAAAATCTTTATGTGCTTATCGATCAATTGATCCATATCCTTGTCAATTGTTATAATGGTACATTCGATACTTTCTTTAGACAATTTTTTGGAAATGGTTCCAATTATGTCATCTGCTTCGAATCCCTGAATAGCAAATAATGGTATATTGTAGGCATTTACTACATCATATAATAGTGGTATTTGAGAGACCAGATCATCTGGTGTAGGCTTCCTATGACTTTTATATTCTTTATACTCTTTGTGTCTAAACGTAGGCCCCTTGGTATCAAAAGCTATGGCCATGTAACAGGGCTTATCCTCTTTTATAATTTTACGCAGCATTCTTGTAAAACCATATACTGCGTTAATTGGCTGGCCTGCGGGTGTAGTTAATCCCGTGATTGCATAGTAGGCCTGGTATAATTGTGAATGTCCATCTATAATAAAGAAATTCTCTGACACTTATGGGTATATGAGATTTGAATATTTAGATACTGGTTTTAATAGTTATTCTTGTATTTGGAGATAAGCAATTAACTGAGAGGTTTTCTGCTTGAAAAGTTTAAAGGAGATCCTATTTATGCATTATATAATCATCTGTTCTAATATGCAGAGTATTACTGGCATTATGTTTCCAAGGTTCATTTTTCATTTGAAACTGGTCCCAGGTATATTAATTTGACTTGGAAATGTTGATGTCAGCTATTTTGTCAATTACGGTGTCAAGGAATGTAGTATTCTTTGTAGATATATGTGGTAATGAACTCTTATTATATTAGTTGCGTTACCTGAATTTGTCAAGTACTTTTTATTATTAATCTTTAGGGGGTCTTTAGGAGCTGTTTTTCAGGCTTTTTCGATAATCCTCTTAATATCTTTTCTTTGCGAATTCAGGTTATATGAGGTTATTATTTGTCTGTTTACGAACCAAACCTCTCCGTTTTGACTGGTTATCTTGATATGTTCCTGTATTTATATAACCTGGAAGCGAGATTTGACATAATATAAAAGGCTCCGCCGATGCCGTGAGAAGGATTTTTTCGTCAACCCTTTTTTCAAGGTGGGTACTCTTTGTTAACCATTCTTCACGTTAAGCAAAGAAAAAGGCCAGCAAAAAAAAGCTCCCATTAGACGCCTGTAGGTTTTAAAAATATTTTGCTTCTTTCACGTACACAGCAGAACCTTATATGATATGACCGTCTTATATCAAATGTAGTTTTTCAATTCAAGCATAATTTTATATTAAATATTATTATGTTAATTTGTTGATCATAGCTATAGAATCTCTTGACAGAATTATTTTGCGAAAGTACTATTCTTTTTGTTTAATTAGAAGTGTAATCCTGAAGTATTCGCTACAGTGCAGTGTGTAACCTTAATCATTGAATGCAAGAGAGGTTCGTCATAAATGAAATTAGGTGCTAGCTATTTTGGTAATAGGACATTAAAACATGTCAGGTCTGACATGGAGAAAATGGTTGATGATGGTTGTGATCAAGTTGTTCATACTATGAGTGAGCACGATATCACCTATCATTCTCAAACTATGGTTGATATTGTTAAGGTGAGTAGAGAGGTTGGGCTGGAGGTCTTTCTCGATCCGTGGGGAATCGGTAGGGTTTTTGGCGGCGAATCATTCTCTACCTTTGTAAAACTGTTTCCGGAAGCAAAGCAGAAGCTGAGTTTTGCTGAAGGCGAGATTAAAGTGAATAAGGCGTGTATAAATTCAAAAGCCTTTAGAGGTAAAATGATAGAGTGGGTAGATCACGCTGCAAGTACCGGTGCTGAGGGAGTTTTCTGGGATGAACCGCATCTGTTCTACGGCGAGTTTACTGAATTGTTTGCTAAAACAAAAATAATATGGGGCTGCACGTGTCAGACGTGTAAAGATATCTTCAAAAACAGTTATGGATATGACATGCCTATGGAATTTACTGACGATGTAATGGAGTTCAGACAGGAAACTATCCTGAATTTTCTAGAATACATGTCGGATCATTCTTCTAGTAAGGGACTAAAAAATGCGGTTTGTGTATTTCCAATCAGCGAACCTAAGTATGGTATATATCAGTGGGATAAATTGGTAAAACTGAATAACATTGATATATTTGGAAGCGATCCGTACTGGTTTTCCTATAATGAGAGTGTGAATGGTTTTGTAGAGAAAGTGTCCAGAGAGGTAGTACGTCTATGTGAACTGCACAATAAGGAGCCTCAGATATGGATACAGGGGTTTAGGGTTCCGGAAGGGAGAGAAGAAGAGGTGGCTACGGCTATTAAGACAGCATTTAATTCAGGTGTGAGGAATATTGCCGCCTGGTGTTTTGAAGGAGGAGCGTGTATGACGTATATCAGCTCAGATCGCCCTGAAATTGTGTGGGACTATATTAGTAAAGAGTACAAAGAATTGCGTAAACTAAAACAAGTATAAATATGAATATAGAGATTGAAGAGATAGCGAAAAGAGTAATAGATGGAGAAGGGATATCATATGATGAAGCTCATTTTTTAATGAAGACAAAAGGTAATGAAATATACGACCTGCTTTATTGGGCAAACAGTATACGATACAACTCATTTAAAAACGTTATAAGCTTGTGTTCTATAATTAGTGCAAGGCAGGGGCGTTGTGCAGAAGATTGCAGATTCTGCTCTCAATCCAGTCGTTACCAAACGGAGATTACAAATTTTCCATTAGTTGAAAGAGAGGAGATCTCAGGGGCAGTAGAACAAGGAAAGGAATATAAATCAGATTGTGTTGGAGTAGTGACGAGTGGATATACTCTGGATGGCAGTGACGATTTTGAAAGAATATGTGAAGATGCATATGAATTATCGAAGGAAGATGGTATCCCCATCCATACATCAATAGGTACAATTACGAGCGAAATGGCAAAGAAGCTTGTTTCAAGCGGGGTAGAGATGATTAACCACAATCTTGAAACATCAGAATCATACTATCCAAACATTTGTACAACACATTCATATAACGACAGAGTAGAGACTATTAAGATTGCAAAAGAAGCGGGTTTGAAGATTTGCAGTGGGGGGGTATTTGGGGTTGGTGAGAGTATTGAGGACAGGTTAGACCTTGCTTTCAGGCTGAAGGAGCTTGATGTGGAGGCAATACCTCTGAATTTCCTCAGCCCCGTAGAAGGCACGCCCTCCTCTATAGAAAAGCGCCTGGAACCGATGGAGATATTAAAGATCATAGCTGTTTTCCGTCATATTTTCCCAGATAAAGAGTTAAAGGTTGCCGGGGGTAGAGAAACGAATTTGCGGGATGTTCAGAGCTGGATGTTTTACGCAGGGGCAAACAGCACAATGATAGGCGATTACCTTACCACCAAGGGTAAATCGTCTGAGGATGATTTACAAATGATAAGAGATTTGGGGTTTACATTCGAAGAGAGAGATGGGCATAAACATTGAATTATGATGTTGTTGGTTTAGGGCAATGCTGTATTGATTATCTGGGAGTTGTTGGACAATATCCGGATATCAATGAGAAGTCAGAGATCAGAGATCTTACAGTACAGGGCGGAGGGCCGGTGGCAACAGCAATGGTTACGTTGACAAGATTGGGAGCTAGGACTGCTTTTGTTGGAAAGATATCTGATGATTATTTTGGTGATCTTATTAAAGAGAGCTTAACAAGCGAATTTGTCAACATAGATAATATTATTGTTGAAAAGGACAAAAGGTCTCAATTCGCTTTCATTACAATAGAAAAGGAAACTGGCAAGAGGACCGTATTCTGGTCGAGGGCGACAGTCACGCCGCTAAGGCCGGATGAGGTAAATAGGAATTTAATAAGCACTGCAAAAATATTGCTTCTGGATGGACTTATGAAAGAAGGTTCCCTGGAGGCTGCTAAACACGCCAGGGATGCGGGAGTAACTGTTGTCATAGATGCAGGCAGTATGAGAGAGGGTTCACTGGAGCTTATCAAGATGTCCGATTACTTTATTGCCTCTGAAGATTTTGCAAGGCAATATTACAATGGTAATGACCCAAAAGCCGCAGCAATGGGTTTGTTAGAGTTGGGCGCTGAGACCGTAATAGTAACACTGGGTGAAAAGGGGAGCATAAGTGTTTCCAAGAAGAGCTATCTTTACCAACCGTCATTTAAGGTTAAGGCGGTGGATACTACCGGTTGCGGAGATGTGTTTCATGGTGCATTTATATTCGGATTACTGCAAAGATGGGATTTAAATAAAATAATGAGGTTTGCCTCTGCCGCAGCAGCACTTAAATGTCGTGAGATTGGTGGTAGAACGGCAATCCCTGACCTCAGGGAAGTGGAAGAATTCCTGGAGGAGGAAAACCTGTAGTTCATCGCAATGTATGTCTGATATCTCAAGAAAACAAACAGCGGACTCATCAAAGAAATATTCTTTGCAAAAACACATATTAGCCGTTAACGGCGTAATAGTAGCACTGATATATTTAGTGTTTATGTGCCTGTTTGGTTCAAATATACTGAATCATCTTATTTTACAGATTACGGCTAATCAATACCTCTTGATAGCGCTTTATATTCTAGTCTTTGTTACAATTATTGACATAATAACCATTCCATTGAGTTTTTACGGAGGATTTGTTTTAGAACACATTTTTAAATTATCAAATCAAAAATTTCTCGGGTGGATTAAGGATGAAATAAAGAAGTTCCTGTTGTCACTAGTACTTCTTGTCGTACTGGTTGAGGTAATGTATATATTTCTGAGGAATTTTCCAAATTCATGGTGGATATTTGTTACTATTCTCTGGATATTCTTTTCCATTATTATGGCTAAGCTGGCTCCGGTTCTAATATTTCCCCTGTTCTATAAAAGTGTGCCTATAGAGAACGAGGATATTAAGAAGGGGTTGGAATCTCTTTCAGAAGGTACAGGAATCAATATTCAGGGGGTTTACAAGATTAACTTGAGCAAGAATACAAAGAAGGCAAATGCCGCACTTGCCGGTATGGGAAGTACCAGGAGGGTTCTTCTGGCTGATACACTCCTGGATTCATATTCGTTGGCTGAGATAAAATCAGTATTTGCCCACGAGTTGGGACACCATGTTCATCGCCATATATGGAAAATGTTAGTGATAGGCACAATCACAGGTGGTTTAGGGTTTGCGATATGTCATTATGTCCTGTCAAAAATGATAGAAATTCTTGGCTTTCAGAGTATACATGACATCGCTGCGTTTCCAGTTATATGTATAATTCTGGTAGCATTAGGTTTTACACTGATGCCGATTCAGAATGCCATTAGCCGAAGGTTTGAACGGGAGAGTGACAGATATGCGATTGAGAGGACTAATGATCCCGAAGCTTTCATCTCCACAATGGACAAACTGGCAGAGCAAAATCTGGCAGACAGGACTCCAAATAGACTAGTAGAATTGCTCTTATACAGCCATCCACCTATTTCCAAGCGAATAGAGATGGCAAAGAAGAACATACAGTCACTAGCTTAAAATTGATTTTGTAAGTACTTTATGTCTAAATATTACACTCCAAAACGAAAAAGAAATATCTATAATCCGGATGACGAGAAGCCTTTTAAACTCAGCCGCACAAAGATTGATCTTTTCCTGGAATGTCCTCGCTGTTTTTATATCGATCGTCGGCTTGGAGTAGGCCGTGTACCGGGCTTTCCATTTAATTTAAACAGCGCTGTTGATACCTTGCTGAAAAAAGAGTTTGACTATTATAGGGTCAACAATCAAAACCATCCTCTTTTGGATAAACATGGTATTGACGCCCGCCCGGTATCTCATGGAGAACTGGACAAATGGAGAGAAAATTTTACCGGTATTCAATACCTGCATGAACTTACTAACTTGATCATCTTTGGTGCTATTGATGATTTGTGGATAAATTCTAAAGATGAGTATCTCATAGTCGATTATAAGTCAACGTCAAAGAACGAGAGGATTACAAACGTTAGTCTTGGCTGGCAAATTGGATACAGGCGGCAGATGGAAATTTATCAGTGGTTGTTGAGAAGAAATGGTTATTCAGTTTCCAGCACCGGTTATTTTCTCTATTGTAACGGCCAGACAGACAGGGAGATGTTCAATGAGAGGCTGGAGTTTGATATTACCTTGATCCCTTATGAAGGAGATGACTCCTGGATAGAAGAAACGATAAAGAAGATTCACTCGTGCCTAATTAGCAATCAGATTCCTGATCCAAATGATAGTTGTGATTTTTGTGCATATCGTTCCGCAGTAGAAGATGTTTTGTGAAAACAGGTTTACAGGAAGAGTGAAGCTTGAACTCTGTCACGGCAATATACACAGTATAGGGAGATATTTAGATGATAGAAAACGATGCAGATCTGAAACCAGATAGACGCAAGGGTCCGGATTTTTGGAATAAGACACTTAGTTGTCTTGGTGTTTTCGGTTGGTTTGTAATGTTTGTGGCCCTATTTATCATTGACAGGGCAAGGCCGGAGGAAGAAAATATGTTCACCAAAGCTGCAAATGCCAGTGTGCGGTCAACATGGAACCTGGAACTTATTCATTACCTTTTCTACTTAATGATTTTCGGGCTTTGTATAAGTGTGATTGGAATTGTTATTAATTCCAGAAGGCATCATCGCGTAAATGACAGGTTCAGGTATATCCTGATAGTACTGGGGATAATATCGCTTTTCGGCATAATCAAATATTGTTTCAAATTTTAACGACGGATGTTGATGCAGTAGGGGGAGGGGGGGGAAAGATCACTATTCTTGGCTGAACTCAATTAGTATGGCTCTCAATAGACAGCTGCTATTCGGATTTAGCTGCTGTTTTCCTCTCAATATCAAAATAATGTGCCATGTCACATTGTCGCCCGACACACATATGTGTAATGGCACACCATTCATATAAAAATACACTCTCGTATAATCCACAAGCATATTACAAAACTATTTCAGAAACAACATAAGTTGTTGTTGATTAACAGATTAAGAGAACCTAAAATATCAATAAAAATTCGCGCATTGTTTCGGCACAAAACTTGTACTTGTCATCTTGAAACATTTCTAAATCAAGTGGGGGTTTTTTGCTATGAACATGATTTCAGAAAAAAGAAGATGCAAAAGAATAGTAAAACAATATATAGCAAGATTTCGTATTAAACCAGGTGAAGCCCAGGACAAAGCACCCACAGACTGGGATATGGTTGCTCTAAATGATCTGGGAGCTGGTGGTATTTTCTTTCATGACAGAAGGAAATTGAAAACAGGTACTACTTTAGATTTAAGGATATGTTTTTCCGTATCCATGCCTCCTATAGAGTGTAGAGGGGTAGTTACCCGTGTCCATAAACACCCAAACTTCACTATATTTGGTATCGCCACTGAATTTACGGAAATAGATGCAAATATAAAAGAGATGATAAATAAAGCTGCTCTTTTTGTGAATCCTGATAACAAATTCTTATACAACAAAGTATAAGATTAATTCACTTGAATTAAATCTTCCTCCTCATTATTATATTCCTAGTATATGTATGCTCGGCAAACCGCATTCTATCAACCAAGTCCTGAAAGGGAGATAATATGGAGAACGAGGAGAAATATCCCGACAGAAGGCATGATAAAAGAAGAGATGTTAAAGACACAAATCCTGAATCTGAGACAATACCCAATCAAGAACAAAGGCATGGTGATAGAAGGTCTAGTCCAAGGAGGCGTAATGAAAGAGTAAATCTTGCATTTGAAATATCGTTGCCTGGTCGTGATGGTAAGACAATAAACGTTAGTGCGAGTGGAGTTTGCCTTGAAGTAGCATTAAGAGACAAAGAAGCTTTTTCTCCGGGGACAGTAGTCCCACTGCAAATAAATACAGATACAGTTACACCCGGAACTATGGAAAGTAGGCATAAACTTAGCGGAAAAGGAACAGTTATCAGGAATTGGGTAGTTGAAAACCCGGATCATGAGAACAGCTTATGCGTAGCTTTGGAATTCACGGAAAGACTTAATGTTGAATTAAATGATGAGTAATACCTGAAGCATCACCACAACAACAAAAACTTTAAGCGCTTAATTTCAATGTTCTTTCCGATGTCAAATATCTATGTACTCCTTCTGCCGCCTGTCTGCCGCTGAAGATAGCATGCACAACGAGGCTGGCACCCAGCTCAGCATCACCTGCAACAAAAATACCCGGTAAACATGTCATCTTGTTTTCATCTTTTTGTATACTACCTCTTTTATCAAGCTCAAGCTTTAGATCCATCAGAAGGGGGCCATGTTCACAATGCTGAAAGCCGATTGAGAGGAAAACCAGATCCGCAGGAATTATTTTCTCTGAATTTGGTTTCTCTGTGTAAGTACCGCGTGAGCCGTCTTCCGGTTTCGTCCAATCAAGTTCAGCCACTTTCAGTCCGGTCAGAATACCATTATTTCCGATAAACTCTTTTGTCTGATATTTCCAGAAACGTTCGCACCCTTCTTCCTGAGAAGAGCTTGTTTTAAATGTTTTTGGCCATTCCGGCCACGGATTACAGGGCGGACGCTCTTTAGGAGGAACATCCTGATAATATATATGCGTTACACTAGCTGCTCCCTGACGGATGCTGGTACCGATACAATCTGACCCGGTATCACCTCCTCCAATGACAATTACGTTCTTTCCTTCGGCTGTGATTACTTCGTTATCCGGAATGATATCACCTGCTATTCTGCGGTTTTGTTGGATCAGAAACGGCATTGCAAAATGGACTCCATTCAAACCCCGTCCGGGGATTACAAGATTCCTGGGGATTTGTGCACCAACACAAATAATAACTGCATCAAAAGTTCGTGACAAATACATCGCTGAGATATCAATTCCCACCTTGACTTGCGTTTCGAAAGAAACACCTTCTTCTTTCAGCTGATTCAGTCTTCTGTCAAGGACACTGCGATCAATTTTATAATCGGGTATTCCATAACGTAACATTCCTCCGATTCTGTCATCTTTTTCAAATACAGTGACGTCATGGCCTTTGCGTACTAATTGTTGTGCTGCAGCAAGTCCTGCTGGTCCTGAGCCAATGATGGCTACGCGTTTGCCTGTCTTGACTTCAGCAGGTTGAGGTTGTATCCAACCCTCTTCCCAGCCTCGCTCTACAATTTGTTTTTCTATCTGTTTGATGGTGACAGCTCTCCTGTTAATTGACAATGTACAGGACTCTTCACAGGGAGCAGGACAAACCCGTCCGGTAAACTCAGGGAAGTTGTTAGTTGAATGTAATAGTGCCAATGCCCGTTTCCAATGGCCTTTGTAAATTAGATCATTCCAATCAGGAATCCTGTTTTTTACAGGGCATCCGTATGCGTGGCAAGACGGAACTCCGCAATCCATACAGCGACTTGCCTGTGCCTGCAATTCTTCAAGCGAGAGGTCACTTTCAAATCCTTTAAAATGTTTTATCCGTTCATCGACTGGCAGTTTGACACCCGCCCGACGGTTAGTTTCAAGAAATCCAGACGGTTTACCCACTAAACACCTCCTCTGTTACTAAAACCTGCTCATCATCACGATGCTCTTCCTGCCTGATCCGTTCTAGTGATAGCTTATATTCCATAGGCATAACTTTAACAAATAATGGTAGACGGCTATCCCAATGATCAAGGATGTCCTTTGCTCTGACACTTTGAGTATATTCAAAGTGTTTTTCCAGCAATGTATAAAGGGTATCTTTGTCCTCTTTTGTCCAGACACTCTCCAGGTCGACCATGTCCAGGTTACACTTCATTCCGAACCATTCGTGCTCGTCGTATACATAAGCAATACCACCGCTCATTCCCGCACCAAAATTATTACCCGTCTGTCCAATAACTACCACTGTGCCTCCTGTCATATACTCGCATCCGTGATCACCAACACCTTCAACGACTGCCGTTGCACCACTATTCCGTACAGCGAAACGTTCTCCCGCCATACCGTGAAGAAAAACTTCCCCTCCTGTAGCGCCATAGAGGATAACGTTACCGGCAATAATATTTTGATACGGCTTGAATGTTGATCCCTTATAAGGGTTTACTATAATTTTACCTCCTGACATTCCCTTTCCGACATAGTCGTTTGCGTCACCTTCCACACGTATCGTAATGCCGGGTACCAGAAACGCGCCAAGGCTTTGGCCTGCATATCCCTTAAAATTCAACTGGATCGTATCCTCAGGAAGTCCGGAAGAACCATACTTTCTGGTGACTTCACTGCTGAGTATTGTACCCACGGTTCTGTTAATGTTGCGTATCGGAATGTCAATTACGACTGGTTCCCTTTCAGTTAATGAATTTTCAGATAATTTGATCAATTCATTATCAAGTGACAGGGATAATTCATGGTCCTGTTTCTTGACACAGTGTAAGACTGTTTTGCCATCAGGATCAGGATGTGTTAAAAGCGCACTGAAATCCAGTTTATCAGCCTTCCAATGATTTATTGCCTTTCTTACCTCAAGTTTGTCTACACGTCCTACCATTTCATCGACTGTTTTAAAGCCCAGCTCAGCCATGTATTCACGCATCTCCTGAGCAAGAAATCTGAAGAAGCGTTCAACAAATTCAGCCTGTCCATCAAAATTTGCTCGTAACTCGGGATTTTGAGTTGCTACACCTACCGGACAGGTATTCAAATGGCATTTTCTCATAAGGACGCAGCCTAGTGTAACCAAAACTGAAGTACCGAAACAGTATTCTTCAGCGCCAAGCAGTGCCGCAATGACAATATCTCTTCCTGTTTTCAGTTGTCCATCAGTCTGTACGACAATTCTGTCACGGAGACGGTTAGCTACCAGAGTTTGCTGTGTATCTGCCAGTCCAAGCTCCCATGGCAAACCGGCATGCATAATACTTGACCATGGAGCAGCTCCGGTACCTCCATCGTAACCACTGATTAACACTTGATCGGCCTTGGCTTTGGAGACTCCTGCGGCAACAGTACCTACGCCTGCAGCCGCAACAAGCTTTATGCACACCTTTGCTTTGGAGTTAGCACAGTGGAGGTCATAAATTATTTGCTTCAAGTCTTCTATTGAATAAATATCATGATGAGGTGGCGGTGAGATTAGTGAAACTCCTGGAGTTGTATGCCGTACCTTTGCAATGTCAGGACTTACCTTATGTCCGGGCAATTGGCCACCCTCTCCCGGTTTAGCTCCCTGTGCCATTTTTATTTGAATCTCTTCTGCATTTACCAGGTACTCACTGGTTACACCAAACCGGCCGGACGCAACTTGTTTTATTTTAGAAATTTTCCAATCACCGTCCGGAAGTTTCTTAAATCGTTCAGGATCTTCTCCTCCTTCGCCTGAGTTGCTTCTGCCTCCAATGCGATTCATTGCAATAGCAATAGCTTCATGTGACTCTTTGCTGATTGAACCAAATGACATTGCAGCAGTCATAAATCGCTTCATTATATTTTCGACGGGTTCAACTTCATCTATCGTAATTCTTTCACACTCTTTAAATTCAAAGAGGCCGCGTAATGTTGCCAGTTCTTTTGTCTGCTCATCAACAAGCTGTGTAAATTCTTTGAATATTTTATAGTC
>CAZPAM010000074.1:0-10932 GCA_964584595.1 uncultured Candidatus Scalindua sp.
GAGGCCATTACAATAGATAACGATAAATGCATCCGATGCGGAAACTGCGTCCGTGCATGCCCGGTGGACTGCATCTCCATCTCCAAATATAAGCTTGAGACTGAGGAGGAAAAGTGAAGCATGTAATTGTTGGTGCCGGAGTAGCTGGGATTACCGCTGCCAAAGCCATCAAGGAGATGGACAGGGACGCTGAAGTAGTGGTTATCGGAGATGAGCTGTTTTTACCATACAAGCGCTATCTGCTGACAGAATTCCTGTGCGACTCAATAAAAAGAGACGAGTTGCTCTTCTTCTCTGTAGAAAAGTTAAGAGAGTTGGGAATTAAACTTCGCAAAGGTGAGTTTGTAAAGGCCATTGGTCCTTCGGAAAAAGTAATAAAGCTTCACCATAATGAAGTTGTGCATTACGATAAACTCCTCATCGCTACCGGCGGCAGACCAGGCCTGGGACTCGTGTTGCGCCAATATAAGAAGTATATCCACTTCTATTATTCACTGTATGACACTCTGGTATTAAAAGAAAAACTACCTGAAATCCAGAAATGCATTGTTTTCGGTGATGGTGTAAGCTGCCTGGATTTGATCTGTGTGCTGCACAACCTTGGAAAGCAGGTCACTTATATCACCAAAGGAGAACGGGCAACATTTGCACTGGAAGAAGATGATTTTGAGGGTGATTTACATGAATTTCTGGAAAAAAAGGGAATAAAAATTATAACAGAGGATCAGATTGTGTCGATAGAAGAGGTAGATCACTGTTACAAGATCGAAACAATACAGCAAAAAATGTTAACGACTGATATTGTCTTTGCCTGGGACAATTATAAGCCAAATATTTCATGTATAGATGGTTCGGCAATCGAAAAAAAATTGGGTATTTTAGTGAACACTCGCCTTGAAACATCTGAAAAAGATATCTATGCAGCTGGAGATTGCATAGAGATATATCATCCCAGTATTAAAGGTTACTGGATTAATTTTGGACTGCCTAACGCGTTGGAACAGGGGGTAATTGCCGGAAAGAATATGTCGGGACAAAACGAGGAGTATAAAATACAGAAAGCTATCGCTTTCAATCTTTTGGGAAAATCACTGCAGGCAAGGTGGTGGAAATGAAATATTCCGAAATAAAGATTCGATTTTGTGGAATAGCAGGTGATGGCATAGTAGCTTCAGGAAAGATTTTAGCAGGTGCCTGTGCCAATATAGGCTTGCATGTAATGGTAAATAATATCTATAGTGCAGAGATCAGGGGTCTGGGTAAATCTTCTGCAACAATTAGGTTTTCAACTTCAAAACTGTACAGTATGGGTGATGGTTTAGACCTGCTTGTGGGAATGGTTAGTAAAGAATCTATTATCGATTTACGTGATGTTAAGGCAGGAGGTAATGTAATTTATGATACCAGCACTATCGGTAATGTAGCGGAAGAAGATAGCCTGGTCTCTCACATCACGCCGGAAATACAGGGACATGGCCTTCCCATTAAGAAGTTGGCAAATGAAGCGACAGGAACAAACCAGGGGAAAAACCTAGTTGCTATCGGAGCAATCTGCTACTTTTATTCACTGCCTCCTGAGATGTTTGTAGATCAGATAAAAAATGTCTTTGCCCATAAAGGAGAGCATATTATAGATGTCAATATCAATGCCTTCCGTTTAGGCTATGAATATTTCAGAGAACAATATCCTCTCAACAACCAGTTTGAGATCGAAAAAAGTTCAGAACCCAGGGCATTGACAAGCGGCAATGACGCTATTGCCAAAGGAGCGATAGACTGCGGTTTGAAATTTTTTGCGGGATATCCTATTACACCTGCAACAAAAATCATGGAGATCGCTGCAAAGGAATTACCTAAGCTTGGGGGATGGACTCTCCAGATGGAGGACGAAATTGCGGCGATAGGTGCAGTGTTGGGAGCCTGGTTTGCTGGAAAGCGTGCAATGACGGCCACCTCAGGACCCGGAATTTCACTGATGAGCGAAATGATTAACATGTCGGTAATGGCTGAAATCCCTACCGTCATTGTTAACGTTCAACGCGGCGGGCCTTCTACAGGCCTTCCTACAAAGGTTGAGCAGGGAGATCTTAATATTGCACTTTATGGTGGCGCTGGAGATTCTCCCAGGGTGGTAATGGCACCCAGCAACTCTGAAGAGTGTTATAGTGGCATTCAGCTGGCCTTTGACATTGCCGAGAAATACCAGACTCCTGTTATCTTTCTAAGTGATCTTTTTCTTGGACAACGTATAGAAACCGTTACGATCAAGGAAAATATTGACAGGGATAGATGTACCAGAAAGAAACCAACGTCAGAGCAGTTGGAAGATTTCCTGCGCTATCAAATTACTGACGATGGTGTTTCTCCCATGACCGTTCCGGGAGAACCTGGAGCCGTTTACTCTACTACCGGCCTTGAGCATTCAGTTACCGGGAATCCCAATTACGAATCTGACGTGCACAGTATGATGACGGCAAAACGGTTTCGCAAATTTGAATCTATGTTGGCTGATCTTCCTCATGCAAATATTCTTGGAGATGAAACTGCGGAAATTGGTATTGCCGGCTGGGGATCGACAATAGGTTCCATATTAGAAGGCATGGAGATTGCAAAGGAAAAGGGGGTTAAGACGAAATTAATCAAATCCATTATGATCCATCCGCAACGCGAGGATTTATTTAGAAAATTCTTTGCTTCATGTAAGAAGATTATAGTGCCTGAGATGAATTACCAGGGGCAGTATGCAGCTTTACTAAAATCACGATACGGTATAAAACCCATTGAGGTTCATATACCTGCGGTGGAACCGGTAAGTCCTTTAAAAATAGCCCAAAAGATTATGGAGGCAAACAGTGAGCTTTCTAAGTAAAAAATCTGTCCTTGAAGAATTTGAGAAGGCCAAGGCTTCTAAAACAAAGCAGTGGAGAGACAACCTTCCTACCTGGTGTCCCGGATGCGGTCATTTTACAGGACTACACGGTCTATATGAAGCCGCTGAAACACTGAAAATCCCACCTAAGGATTTTGTGGTAGTTTCCGGAATTGGCTGCTCCGGCAGATTTCCATTTTTCATTAAAGGATTTGGATTGCATGGATTGCACGGCAGAGCTATCCCAATAGCTACCGGTATTAAAGTAGCTAGTCCTGACTTAACTGTTGTTGTAGTTGGAGGAGATGGTGACGGTGTTGGGATCGGGGGTGGCCATTTTCCACATGCAGCGAGAAGTAATTTCAATCTTACTTATATATTGTTGGATAATAGTATTTACGGTCTAACCAAAGGCCAGATATCTCCAACTTCGCCAATGAATATGAAGAGTGGTACATCTCCATATGGAAATATTGCACGTCCGTTAAATCCTACCACTCTAGCACTGTCATACGGGGCCACCTTTGTGGCAAGGACATTTTCCAGAGAACGGGATATGGTGTCTGAACTCATTGCCCAGGCCATCCGGCATAAAGGTTTTTCATTTATCCACGACCTGTCACCCTGCGTAGTATTTAATAAGGATGTTACCTATAACAGCATAAACAGTGTGACGGCAACTCTTCCTGATGATCATGACGCCCTGGACCGTTCAAAAGCTATAGCGTTGGCAGAAAGCACTGATCCAATTTACCAGGGGCTTTTCTTCAGAGAGGAAATCCCATCGTTTGATGATCATGTTCAGAGGGTCAAAGATGGGTTAAATCAACCTGCTTGAAAAATTGGCATAGTACATACTCCATTCTTTTAACAGGCTTTATGTAAAGAATCCTTAAATATCAGTATGAGAACTTGGGAGTAATATAAAAATTGCTGTATAGAACATTTTTGATTTCTTTTTTGACTTGCACCCCAAGATTTCTGGATATCTGACTGAATTTATCCTCATTTATGTCCTCTCTTAAATCAATGTCGGCAACGACAATAACTCTTCCTTTAGTACCAGCTACTACACGAAAGTCATGATAACTGATAATTTCTGGAAACTTTTTTACTATTTGTTTAAAAGAGTCTTCGATGGTCTTAATTTCCGGGGTCATTTCCATCATCGGGTCCATATGGCATACTGCTTCGCCACCAAATGTTTTTCTTAGTTTGTTTTCACATAATTCGGTAATTTCATGCATTACTACGGCACCAAGCTCAGCCGGAATCTCCGCATGGAGTGAAATCAAATACATTGATCCATAGTCATGCACGATGATTTCGTGAACATTTTCAACACCTTCGACAGATTGTGCTGTTTGCCTGATCTTATTTATAATGTTCTTGCTTGGAGCTTGTCCTAGGAGTGGTACTACAGATTCCTTTCCATGGGTATAGCCAAGATACAGCAACCATGCAGATACCAGAATACCGGTATATCCATCATACTCCGGGTGATGCAGATAATGGCCGGTTACAAGCCCGACTATAACAATGAGTGTCATCATGGATTCAATTTTGTGGTGGGCGGCATTTGCCAAAATAGCATGGGAATCAACTCTTTCACCTAAAAAGCTTACAAACCGTGATAACCACTGTTTTACTATTATTGTGAAGAGCATTATCCATGGCAGTGCAGGCCAATAGTGGAGTTCGTGAGGTTTAATCGCCTGATGAAGCGAATGCTCGCCTATCTGTATGCCTGAAATAAGGAGAAATATTGACATGATAAGTGGCGCTATATGTTCCATTCTGCCATGACCAAAAGGATTCTTCGCTGTAGCAGGGCGGGCAGTGACCTTGAAACTGACAACAAGGATAATTGAGTTGGCCAGGTGTGATAGGAGGTGAAAAGCATTAGCAATCACAGATACTGATCCAGACAAAATACCAAGTGACATCTTCACCACAAAAAGTGCAAAAGTACCATAAATCCCAAACCAGCCGGCAACCAGGCCATATTGAATACGAACCGATTTGTTATCTGTATTATCAAAGTCTTTAATAAACTGTTTGGCTAATTTTCTGTTAATGTTAACATGAGACTGTTTGGAAATACAGAGGTATACTATGAATAATCCAAGACTTATAATTAGTATTCCTCCCACACCTTCTGCCCAACCAATATTTTTGAATATCCTGGTAAAGGTTAATTTATCGGAAATTTCTTTACTTTCTGATGGTTGTGCAATGATATCCAGTTTTTCAATCTTGAGAAGAGTTGTGCCAGCAGGTATAGACCTGTATATTCTGTAAGGTGTCTCGTTAATATATGTAATCTTCCCGGTTATTTCTGTGGAGACTATAATCTTGTTATGATCCTTATCAACAAAAATGGCAAGAAGATCACCTGCCTTGACTGTATCTCCTGTCTTAAAACCTGCACCGTAATTTATCAAAACATTCTCAAGTATTATATCAGATGGAACAGCCAGAGTTACTGTATCCTGAGAGGATGTAAGAAATTCCTGTGCCTTTACTGTATTTAACAGTAAAGAGAAAAATATAAACAAAAAGAAGATTATTCGTAAATACAATTTATTCATTTATACTAACTACTGTCTTAAAAGTTTTATTGAATATAGTTTTTAATAAGACACCATTGATTCTTATTTTCTGAAAAGATGAACAAGTGGCTGGGGGGAGGGGTGAACAATAAATCTTGTTTTCTGCATGTATTTAACTAAACATAAGAATTAATTTGCGGGTATTAAATAAGCTTATATTATAGCTAGTGTGTTGCTATTCATCACAGTGTTTCCAGACGCTGCCTCATTGCAATGAATTTACAGTCTCTTAGTGCCTTAGTATGTATCCATTGTCTGGTTATTTTTATGTCTGGAAATTTACGTTCTAAAACTACTGGAGTTTACGCAGTATTCATAACAGCAACATAAAACCCGAATGTTATAAGGTTACTTCATTGCCATACTAATTACATGTGTAAAACTTCTGTCAGTATAATGGCCTTTGCTACCCTGCTTCTTCTCTGCAGTCTATTTCCCCTACACTTTGCAGCAACGGTGCATTTGTACCGCAGAGGTATCGCACCACTTTATCAGGATCTGTATTAAAATGCTGGTGCCATGACCATGGTGGAATGTAAAGGGCGTCGCCTGCTTCCCATTCAACCTTTTCTCCCTCAATAATAGAGTAGCCACTGCCTTCCAGAATAAATATTAACGCTTCATAATAATGACGGTGGTTCCTGTCATTACTAGATGGGCGTATTGATGTAATGTCAACACCTACGGTATAAGATGGGAGATCGGCGATAGAAACTGAACATTGCCTTTCCTCTGAATAAGAGGAATTTAATTGCTTTTCAAGCTGGTGAACAATTACCTTGTCAGGCATCTTGACCGTAACATGGTCCGTTGTCTTTCCAAACTCGGCAGAAGTTGCTCTTGTATCAGTTTTTGTTTCAGTACTCATAAATAGTTCTCCTTTTGTTTGTTTGTAATACGATCCTTACAATACTATACAGCCTCTTCTCTTCTTGCAATTCCTCCTACATTTTGCAGGAGTGGTGCATTAGTATATGCGACATAACGAGCTTCATTTTCAGGATCTGTATTAAAATGCTGGTGCCACGCCCATGGTGGGGCATAGATGATGTCACCTGCTTCCCATTCCACTTTAACGCCTTCTACGACTGAATATCCATTGCCTTTGATTATGTAAATTAAGCTTTCGTAGTAGTGGCGGTGGTTGCCTGATGTTCCACCTGCAACAACGACACCAACATTCATACTTGCAGTGTGTGAAGGAAGTTTAGCAATATAACAAGGATGTTGTCTCTCCTTAGAGAATTGTTCATCCTGGGAATCTTCAATTTGTCGATGTATAGCATACTTCGAAGTGTTAAACCTGGTATTTCCAATTGCATTCTCTGTTTCTTCAGAAGCGCATGTGTTCATTATTAAGTTCCTTTCTTATAAATATTTCTTTGATACCTGTACGTTAATACTGTTAATAAACCCCCAAAACCTCCCTGTATAAGCCTGCCTGACAGCCCACCAGCCGTCGGGTAAACATGCAGGGAGGTGAGGGGTTCTTTATCCGCCAAATGCCCTGATTATCGGAATCAATGCCTTCATCTCTTCTGCTGACAGTTTGTCCTTAAATGGGAACATTTTTTCCTCTGTTCCATTCTCAATCTGCTCTAGAATTTGTTCATCTGTAATAGAATCCTGAAATTCCTTTTCTGTAAAGTCGCGCGCACCGAGCCCCGTTCCTAGGTCTGTTTTACCTGTACCATCTTCACCGTGACATAGGACACAGTGACTTTTGTAAAGCCCCTGCGCGTCTATTATGTCTGCAAATGTATTTGCCACCATAAAATACCCTATGAGTGCTTGTACAAAGATTATGAATACTACTCTTGTAAACATATTATTTTCCTCCATTTTCAGATGGTTAATTAATTATCTACTCATATGCTACTACGCGTATGAGTCCCATTGTACCACCGTCGGCATTTACTGTTGATGAATCGCTTACAGAAATAACCTTTCCTATATTATTTTGCTCTATAAAGTCGTTTACTGCTTTATCAAGCGCATCCAATTCTTCATGTACATGAAATATTTTCAATTGCGAACTAAATGTCTTTACTTTTGCCATAATAATTCCTCCATATAAATAACGTTATTAAAAATGACAACTAAAAGCATCTTAAGGTCTATTGCGGCCTTCCATTATTTTCATATCAAGAAACATGAGTATTCAGGGCTCCATATATTTTACATACCAAAAAAAAGCCCTTTTTGTGAATTAAGAATCTCCTCACCATGATCATTAAGTTTAAATTTTTTCTTTTTCTCATGACATTTCAGGCATATTTTGTTACCGGCTCCTGTCCAATCCTGCAGTATCATAGCCGTCTTGGCTGTTATTCCCTTTTGAGTAAGAACGTCTTTTCCTGCATGGCAAAAACTGCATTCAACATCCATCATTTCTGTCAGTCTAAACATTTTGGCAGCTACTTCTGATTTATCGGTAAATTGTTCTTTTCCCGCATGGCAGTAATCACACTTTACACCCATTGCTGCTGCGGCCTTCATATCCACTTTTGCCCTTTCCCCTTTTTCTGTAAAATCAGTCACATCATCGTTATGACAGAATGAGCACTCTCTTCCCAATGCAGACGCCACCTCTTCACTACATTGTTCCCTCTTTACATCTCTGGTACCCTGCAAGTAAGATTCCTGCAGCATTTCAGGTTCTGGAATATCCACTTGTTCTGCATTTAAAATACCGGATGAGAAAGCTAATAGAAAAGTGAAACTGATGATATTAATCCTTTTTATGTATTTATTCATTTAGTATCATTCCTTATATTTTAATTAAAAATCTGTTTATTTTAATATAAAGGCAGTCTTTATAAATCGGTGCCATTATCCGTTTTAATAAAGCCAGGTTTTGTCATCGATATAGGTGCAAGTATTTCATCAAGTTTTTTCTCAGATAATAATTTCTTTCCTAATACGACCTCCTTTATAGATTTGCCTGTTGATAATGACTCCTTCGCAATGTCTGCGGCCTTTGAGTAGCCTATGTAGGGGTTCAAGGCTGTTACAATAGACATACTATTGGTAGCATATTGACTGCATCTATCCTCATTTGCTGTGATCCCCTTTATGCATTTGTCTGTAAATGTCTTCATGGCGCTTGTTAATATTGAAATAGAATCGAGCAGTTTGTACTGCATTACAGGCATCATTACATTTAATTCGAGCTGTCCTGCTTGTGACGCCATTGTGATCGTTAGATCATTCCCTATTATGGAAAAACAGACCATATTCAGCATTTCGGCCATAACCGGATTAACCTTGCCGGGCATGATTGAAGATCCCGGTTGTACTGCCGGCAGTGCTATCTCGGCGAGACCGGTTTTTGGTCCTGAACTTAAAAGACGCAAATCATTGGCAATCCTGATTAATTCAATTGCTAATACTTTCAAGGCACCTGATACTTCAGTAATAGGCGCATTGCTTTGCATTGCTTCAAAATAATTGGAGGTGCCTCTTATGTCTAAATTTGTAATTTCCTGTAATTCCTTAACAATTCTTTCTTTATAATCAGGATGTGAATTAAGTCCTGTTCCAACCGCCGTACCTCCAACGCCTAATTCTTTTAGTGCATCGCTTGCTTTCTTAATCTTTTTTGCTGATTTTGAGACTGCATCAGCATAGCCTGAAAACTCCTGCCCTAATGTTATGGGTGCTGCGTCCTGGAGATGTGTTCTGCCGGATTTTATAGTTTTATCGAATTCATTTGCCTTTTTATTAAATGATTTTGCAAGTGCATCAAGTACTGGAAATAATCCCTTCAGTAGACACATGGCAGAAATTCTCATAGTAGCCGGGAAGACATCATTTGTTGATTGCCCCATGTTCACATGGTCATTCGGATGTATGACAGAATAGTTTCCTTTATCCCAACCTAGAGATTCTATTGCAATGTTGGCTATCACCTCATTTACATTCATATTAAATGAGGTGCCGGCACCCGCTTGATAAACATCTACAACAAATTGATCTTTGAACTCTCCATCTATAATCCTGTCAGCAGCATTTATGATCGCTTCACTTTTCTCATTATCAAGACATCCTAATTCATTATTTACCTTTGCTGCAGCTCTTTTTATGTAAACCATCGACTTGGTAGATATCGGATGCGGCCTGATACCGCTGATTGGAAAGTTCTCCAGTGCCCTGGTGGTTTGCGCACCATAGTATGCCTCTAAAGGCACTTTTACTTCGCCCAATGAATCTTTTTCTATGCGGTACTGTTTGCTTTTAGTATTCACTAATAAGTAAGTCTGGTAAACGATTATAACGTACTTTCTTATGTGATTTGTAATGTTAACTATAAACTGTTTTACTTGAAGAATAGTTCAATATTACTATTCTGTCTTTACGTTGGCAGTACCTTCCCAAAGACCATGTCGATTGCAGCGTGATATTGCTCTTAGTGTAGAATCAAGACCACTATGGCTCAGCTTCAGGGGTATTGTTATCTCTGGCTTTGTCATTACGGGTGCAAAATCAAACCTTCCCAGGTACACACTGCCAATGTAAAATTCAATCCATTGAATAAAATGTTCGTTCTCATTCGGATGTTCCATTTCTCCAACCGTAATTTTTACATCGTAAAACTCACCGGTCTTTAAGACTGGTGGTACTGAAATAACAGGTATGTGTTTTTTGGTTACCGGTGAATCTTTGTCAGCATTTTCCAGGTTATTTAATTTGCAAAACAGCGCTTTTTCGTCACTCATTGCTATCCTCCTCTTTCAGAAAGTTAAATAAAATTATATCCTTGATTACAGTGTATTCAGAACATTTATTATATCTTTAAACACTGTGAATTTATACGTCTAAATTCGCAATATCAATGCCATTAATGAAATGTTTACGGACATGATGTTGCTGTTAGTGCTTAAGCATCTAAGCAGTAAAGGTATAAGTCATTGAGGCAAAATTCAGGAACAATTTGTCCTTCCAGCATTACAGTTAAATTACGAATATATTACGTTTTGTGTCAATGGCCAATCCTTGAAAACGAAAATATTACGCTTCTGCGTAAAAGATGGTTTTGCTCAGAATAGTTTTCCAATCCACATGAGAATCTAAGCATATACTAGTAAGTTGTTTATGGGAATTTGCTAAATCATGTCTACGAAAATAAATCATTGGTATGAATATTGCGATCTGTAATACAGTAATTTAGAAAAAATGTGCAGTATAGAAGTTGTTATGAATTGATAGTTGACCTTTATTTTTAATGGAGTGAATTATGTCTTCACATAAAAGTGAATTGTATTACTGTGAACTATGTGGGGCTGAGGTTGAAGTTAAAAAGGGTGGGGATGGCACCTTAAAATGTTGTGACCAGGAGATGGAAATTAAACAACCTTAATAAAGGAAGGGGCAGGTCTTATGGATAGCAAAAAAATAATAGAGATTCTGAATAAGATTAGAGTTGAAGAGCTTACAGCAATTATGCAGTAT
>CAZPAM010000074.1:10942-12255 GCA_964584595.1 uncultured Candidatus Scalindua sp.
CAACATCACTATCTGGCTAAAGGTATTAATAGCCCGGTAGTGTCTGAAATCTTCAAAAAATTAAGCATAGTAGAAATGAAGCACGCATATGCTATTGCGGAGAGAATTACGGCTCTGGGTGGCACCCCTACAATGAAGATCGATAAGGTAGATGTACCCGAAAAACTGGAAGACATGATCAGGGTAAACTGCGAAGTAGAAAAGGGCGCAATTGAGGCCTTTAAGGGATTTATTAAGGATGTTTCTGATGACCCCACCACTAGGAGAATGCTTGAGGATATATTGGCAGATGAAGAGGAACATCTTGATGAGCTCGGTAAGCTATTGGAGAACTAGAAAAGATTCTACTATCAAAGAATAAACTTTCATTAGAATACACATTTTAGTATTAATATTCTGATGAAGCAATCTGACAGCAAAAATCAAGTAGAGGCATTTAAATCTGCCATCAGTAAAAGTAATAGAATAGTTGGATTTACAGGTGCAGGCATAAGTACCGAGTCCGGCATTCCTGACTATCGCAGTAAAGGTGGCATCTGGGATAAATTTCAACCTGTTTATTTTGAAGAATTTATCTCAGACGAGGGAAAACGCATACTTTACTGGCAGAGGAAGCAGGAATTATGGAAAGACTTAAGCAAAGCCTTGCCAAATAAAGGACATCTGTTTTTCAAACATTTATATGATGAAGGCAAACTTGCCGGACTTATTACACAGAATATAGATGGACTTCATGAGAAAAGCGGATTACCAAAAGACATTATAGTAAACCTGCATGGTACAAACCTGGAGGTTACTTGTCTTGACTGCGGATACACTGTGCCGTCTGAGGACGTGTTTGACAGGCTTGACCTGGAGCAGGGAGTTCCATTATGTCCTGAATGTAACGGGTTCTTTAAGCCTAACACAATTTCTTTTGGTCAGCAGCTACGTGGAGAGGATTTGAGCAGGGCAAATGACCTGGCAGTTTCCTGTGATCTGATGATTGTAGTCGGTTCTACACTTGTTGTTCAGCCTGCTAGCTCAATCCCTTCAATTGCAAAAGAGAAGGGAGCACTCCTATCTACAATTACCCTTTCTGAAACCCCTCTTGATGGCTATGCCGATTTTGTTTTTCACCTAAAGGTGGAGGACTTCATAAACCTATTTCAATCATAACATTCCAGTATGGATAATCTTTTGGCAAAGAAAACTTTAGTACTTTTTCAAGGTGACAGTATTACTGATTGTGGGAGAAGCTGGGATGATCCGGATAATCTGGGTGACGGATACGTCAGGCTGTTAACGACAATATTGCCGGATAAATATCCTGA
>CAZPAM010000075.1:0-12194 GCA_964584595.1 uncultured Candidatus Scalindua sp.
CGCAGGGAAAGACGGCACCGAACAAGCAAGCCAACAAGATGGTCAGGGCGGTCAGGAAGAATCGCAAAGCGGAACCGAGCTTGCATCCGGTCAGGAAAAAGAGTCAGGAGGAGCAGGGAAAGAAGGTGCCGAACAGACAACCCAAACCCAACAAGGGGGTCAGGGCAGCCAGGAAGAATCACAAAGCGGAACTGAGCTTGCATCCGGACAGGAAAAAGAGTCAGGAGGAGCAGGAGAGGAAGGTACCGAACAATCAGGTCAGAAATCCCAGGGTGGTAAAGAAGGTTCACAAGGTGCAGGTAGCGCTATGGCGGCAAAGGGTGAGGGAAACGAAGCTGGTACAGAACCTGGAGAATCAGTGGCCTCACAAAAACAGCAAGGTGCGGGTGGGGATAAAGGTGGTAAGGGTGAAGGGCCAGGCGAAGAAGAATCTTCACAGATGGCAGGTAAAAGCGGAGGCGAGGGCGATGGTGAGTCTGCTGAAGGAGCCGGGGATTCTATGCAGAAAGTAGCTGGACAAGGTCAGGATATGGGTGGAGGTGGAGGTAGTGGAGCGCTGAGCAGCGCTGATCTGAAAAATATGATTGCAAGTCAAATGGCAAGTTTGTCCGGCCAGATCTCTACTCTGGAAAAGAAAATGGGAATGGATATTGGTGATATTATGGATGAGATCATGAGTATGCAGAATACAGGCAAACAGGGAAATGGAGATACCGGGAAAAGTATCGAGGAGCAGATAAAAGAGCAATTGGGAGCAACAGGCGAAATGCCTTTGCCAGGCGGAGATAAGCCCGGAGAGCAGTTATATTCTTCTGAACCGGAGAAGATTGTGACATCTGAAGGCGCTAAAAAAATGGAATTGAAAGTAGAGGGAGTCAAAGACGAACTTGGAACGGCAAGAGAAACTATATCCACCGGCAAGGGAGAACCTGTTACTGCAAAACGAAGAAAACTCCCCACTGTAGGTTATGATGACACGGTAACATTAAGCGAAAAACAGGCGGAAGATGACGCAATGAGAAAGACTTCGATACCATTAGAGTATGAAGATATTATCAAGAAGATACATTCTGATAAGGAGTAAAAAGTGACAAATAAAGAGAAAAGTGATGATGTTGCTGGCATAAAGAAGGAAATAGATAAATTCAAAAGAGATTATAACCGCATTAGTGAAGAGATTGGCAAAGTAATAGTAGGGAATAAGGACATTGTAAAGAAAATCTTAATAGCTTTCTTTGCAAATGGACACGTACTTCTTGAAGGCGTTCCGGGCCTGGGGAAGACCCTTCTTGTTAAGACACTAAGTAAAGTACTGGGCTTTGGTTTTAAGAGAATACAATTTACACCTGATTTAATGCCGGCAGACATAACCGGTACGCAGATAGTTGTAGATAGGGGTGAAGGCAGAAAGGAATTCGAATTCTCACCAGGCCCTCTTTTTACTAATATTCTTCTTGCAGACGAAATCAATCGTGCGACACCAAAGACACAATCGGCTATGCTGGAAGCTATGGAAGAAAGGCAGGTCACCGTTGGAGGAAAAACGTATAGATTGAAAGACCCATTCTTTGTCATGGCAACTCAGAATCCTATAGAGATGGAAGGTACTTATACATTGCCGGAAGCACAGATGGACAGGTTTTTCTTCAGATTGCACATATCTTTTCCGAAATTTGATGAACTGAAGGGTATACTGAGGCAAACGACTGCCAATGAAAGTCACGCTATCAAGCCTGTTTTTGATTCCGGTTCGGCCGTAAAAAGGGTTGCTGAAATGAGAAAGCTGGTAAGAGATGTTCTCGTTTCGTCAAAAGTGGAGGACTATATCACCGGTATTGTACTGGCAACTCATCCAAACAGCAGAGAAGAAGGTAAGCCAAAGCCTGATGAAGGTGGCGCTACAGATTACACAGAACGGTACATAACCTTCGGGGCAAGTCCTCGTGGTGCACAGGCTATAGTTTTAGCGGCAAAGGTAAATGCCCTCTTAGATGACAGGGCTAATATAAGTTTTGAAGATGTCGATAAGATCGCTGTGTCTGCGCTGAATCATAGAATACTCTTAAATTTTGAGGCAGATGCAGATAATATAAAATCTGAACAAATTATAGAAAAAATATTAGAAAAAGTAGAGAAGTAGATATGGGTGAAACCGGTTACGCACTTGGAGACATTTTCGACGCCAAATTCCTGAGAAAACTCGAATCTCTGTGTATTGAATGTAAGAAAACTTATGCCGGGGTCAGGAAGGGCAGTTATGAGGCAGTCAATAAGAAGGGGACAAGTATTGAATTTGCCGATTACCAGGAGTATATGCCCGGAGATGATTTTAGATACATAGATTGGAATATTTATGGGCGCCTTGACAAACTGTTAGTAAAGACCTTCAAGGAGGAAGAGGAACTGTCTGTTCACATCTTGTTCGATGTGAGCCGGTCTATGTTGTTTCCAAAGGAAGACAAGAAATTTGATTATGCTAAAGATCTTGTAATCGCCCTGAGCTATATAGCCTTATCAAGCAAGAACAGTGTAAGGTTGGCAACAATGGCTGATACAGACAAGGTTTCCGGGAACAGGACTCCTTTCTTCCAGCAGAAAGCGAATATCTTTGTAATAGCAGACTTTCTAAATAAGGTTACGCCGCAAGGAGAACTGGATTTTATTGATTACATTTCAAAATATATATATGAGGTAAAGGGGAGAAGGGGTACGGTTGTTGTTATCTCGGATTTTATGATGAAACCGGAAATCTATACCAAAGGGCTAAATTTCCTGAGATTTAAAAATTTTGATATCAAGGTCATACAAATCCTGGGAGCAAATGAACTAAACCCGTTTGGAAAGGAAAAAAGAAGACAGGTGGTTGACGTAGAGACAAACAAAAGGATGAACATAAACTTATCAGAAGCAAATCTCAAGAAATACAAAGCTTCCATAGAAGAACACAACCAGCGTCTGAGGCACTTCTGCAGGATGAACAGAATAATTTATTCACTGGCTAAAACAAACGTAAAGTTTGAAGATTTCATACTGCGAGATTTGCCGAAAATAGGATTCATAAGATAAAGGGGGTAAAAGGGTACAGCACAAAGCAAACCTGAAAATTAAAATAATATTTTCTATTGCTTTAATGTTTAATGTGTGATAGTGTATTTCTTAGTTGGTTGTTATGTTGTTCAGTATATACGCGTATATAAAGGCTGCAAGATTTCCAATCTTGTGGCCTTTTTTTATTTTTTTACCTTTTTATTAATTAAAGGGGGTGATTTTCAGTATGCCGACAGGTACAGTTAAATGGTTCAGCGACTCAAAGGGCTTTGGCTTCATTACTCCGGAAGAAGGAGAAGATGTCTTTGTTCACCATTCTGCAATCCAGTCTGATGGTTTTAAAAGCCTTTCAGAAGGAGATAAGGTAGAGTTTGATGTCGAACAGGGCGAAAAGGGCAGTAAGGCCTCAAATGTTGTCAAGTTATAAATATATTATAATGCATACTCATATATTTTATACTGTATACTCTATCGAAAAATAGTTGTATATATAAATAATATAGAGTAGTTGTAAAATATTATTGTAATGATAACGTATAAGCCCCCAATATCCATGAAGGATATCGGGGGCTTTTTTTATATATGCAGAAAATAAAGAAAGCTGGTAGAATACGCTAAAAGTAATGTCAGTTTAAGTGCAGCATTATTGTTTGAAAGGAAAGCAGAATGAAGGTCTATGTGGGAAATATGTCAGCCGACACTACTGAAGAGGATTTAAAGCTTGCCTGTGAAGAGTTCGGTAAGGTTGAATCCGCCACAATCATAAAAGACAAGCTTAGTAGTGAGCCAAAAGTATTTGGATACGTGGAGATGTCCTCAAAAGCTGAAGCGCAGGCTGTTATTGACGGGCTGAATGGTAAAGAGTTAAAGGGGAGAACGCTTAAAGTGAATGATGCACGTCCCCGCACCGAGAATTTTAGAGCCGGCAGGGGAGGATTCGGCGGCGGCAAGAGAGAAGGATTCGGCGGCGGTAAAGGAGGAAGGTACGGCGGCGGCAAGGGAGGATATGGCGGAGGCGGCAAGGGAGGCTTCAGTGGCGGCCGCAGGGGTGGAGGACGGGGAAGGTAATAGAGAACTAAAGTAGAAAGTAAGTGACTAAAGTGAGCTAAAGATTAAAGTGCCTAAAGAAGAGTAAATGAAGTCAATAGTCAGTAGTCATTCGTAATTCGTTTTTTTCCCTTTACCTTTTAATCCGTGTTTTATCCGTGGCTAAATTTCTCTTTTGCTTTTTTACTTCAACATTCAACATTCCTTGTTCGACGTTCGATATTCGTTTTGTCTGTTATTTAACTCTTTTTCCCATAGCGCTTGTTATACGTTGTAGAGCCGGAGAGCTGTCTTTCGGGTCTATATGGACATCCAGGATGCAGAAGCTTTCCGCATATTTATGTATATTCTGTAAGACCTCCTCTAATTGATCTTCAGTCTTAATATCAAACCCCATGCCCGTACCAAGGATTTCAGGTATGCGGCTGTAGTTCCAATAAAGTATATCATTAAACGGGCCATCCAACATCGGCCGCTCAGTTCCATAACCTCTATTATTCAGGACTACGACTATCGGATTAAGATTAAATCTGGCAATCGTTGACAGCTCCATACCCGTCATCTGAAAAGCGCCGTCTCCCACTAATACCAGGGGACGCAGTTCCGGGTTTGCCATCTGGACACCTATACTTGCCGGTACAGCAAATCCTAACGATGCATAGTACGCGGGTGACAAGAACTCGGTTTTACTGTGAATTGTCATATCGATGGCAGAGAATATCGCGTCCCCTATGTCTGCGATAACAACAGTATTGTCGTCCAGGAAAGAATTAAGACGTTGATACAGATACTGTAGAGTAATTGCCTTGCCGGAAACCGGACTGACCTGTAGGATAGGAGGTGGGTGTGGAGTATCAGTCGTCTCCCGGGAACAGATATTTGCTTCTAAGAGTCCCTTTATGAAATCCTCCATGTATATCTCTTCGTATGTATGGTAGTGAACAGAAATCTTTTCACTTGTAACATAGATTGAACGTCCCTGATCGAGATGGGCCGAAAACATTCCAAGATTAATATCTGTCATAAATGTACCAAGAAGTATCAGGCAATCGCTTGACTCGACATATTTCATTACCTCTTCGCGGCCTATTTCAGCACAATAAACCCCGAGATACAATTTGTGATTCTCACTGATTACAGACTTGCTGAGCAGTGTGGAAGCAACCGGTATGTGGGTAGATTCTATAAACCGAAGCAAGTCATCCTGAAGCCCGAAACGGTGCATCTCTATACCGGCAATGATTACGGGTTTTTTCGAAGTATTAATAAACTTTTTTGCTTCACTCAGGGCTTCATCAAGCTCGTTATTATTGCTCGACACGGGCGTTGGTTTAGGCAGATGGTCCGGAGAGACTGTAACATCAACCATGTCGCGCGGCACTTCAATATATACCGGTCTTTTATAGCGCATTGCCGCATTCAACACACGGTCTATTTCACGACACGCAGTCTGTGGGTCGTCGAGTACGGTTGAAGCTACAGTGAACTGTTCATATACCTTTAACTGTGTGTCAAAGTCCCTGACTTTGTGATGTAATAGAGGCGACTTTAAGCGCTCATTAGTGCCCGGTGATCCGCTGACTACAACAACAGGGGATTTCTCTGCGAAGGCCTGTGCTGTCGTATTGGCCACCTTTAGGCCGCCGACACAATAGGTAACACAAACCGCTCCCATACCGTTGATTCTGGCATAAGCGTCAGCCGCGAAACCTGCCCCCTGTTCATCGCATGTGTTTACCACCTGCAATTCACTGCAATCCATGTCACCAAACAGCCCCAACGCGTAGTCCCCGGGTATACCGAATACGTGCCGTACACCAAAACCACGCAACCGTTGAATGAGATATCCACTAATAGTAAGTTTAGTATTCATGGCTCTAAATTTATGATAAGTCTGTTTAATACCAAAATCAAGGTGAAAAAGGCCATATTTGGTCATTAGTCAGTAGTCATTGGTCATTTGCCATTAGTGTCAATTCGTGCTAATTCGAGTCTTTCAATCTACAAACAACAATCGTCAATATTCAATCCTCAATCCTCCTTCTCCCAAATGTGGGGTGGAATCCCCCAGATGAGGGGTTTTCCTGGGGGTTATTCATAACCTGTTTATATTCCAGTAAATACCGCAAATTTTAGAGACAATTCTCCGAATTGCCTGGGATAAATCCCCCCACCCTGCATACGTCAGATTAGGCCACCATCACCCTCTCCATGACATATTTTTAATTTTTTAAGTTGCGTACCATCAATGTGATAGGAGGGAGAGCTTCTAATGGTTTTGGCGAAAAAAATAACTTTGGCACATAGTTTGAGTTAAGAGGGGTTGTAAAAATTAGGGAAAACCAGAATTTATTAACTTTTTTGATGTAGGAGGAACAAACTATGAGTCCAGTAAACAATGTAAATGGTAATGGTGATAACAATGGGTGGGTTAATCAGGTTAATAACAATGGTAACGGTAACAACAACAATAATAATATTGCCGTAGCTAAGAAAGTAGTCAAGCCTGATACAGTCGAGATCAGTAAGAAGGGTGTAGAGCTTGCAGCAGCAAGAGCCGATAAGGCTTCCAATGTTACACAATATAATCCTAAAGTGGAAAAGGTATTGGCTAAAGCTGAAGAAGAAAAAGCAAAGATATCAGGTAAAGCTGAGAATCGGGTAGAAAAGGTGTTAGCGAAAGCTGAAGAAATGAGAATGAAGATAAAAGATAGAGCTGAGAATCTGGTAGGAAAGGTGTTTACTAAAGCTGAAAAGATGAACATAAGGATAACAGCTAAAGCTGAGAAACTGGCAGGAAAGGTGTTCGCTAAAGCTGAAGAAAGAAATGAAAAGATAACAAAGCGTGCTGATAGGATGATAGATAGGCTATTAGATAGAGCTAAAAAATCAAGTGAAAGAGGAAACACAAATGCAATGGCTAAAGCTGAGAAGCAGATAGAAAAAATACAAGCTAGAGCTGAGAAGATGAAAACAAAGGTAACAGCTAAAGCTGAGAAACTGGCAGAAAAGGTGTTAGCTAGAGCGGAGAAAATGAAAGCAAAGGTAACTGCTAGAGCTGAGAAACGGGCAGAAAATGTATTAGCTAGAGCTGGAAAGATGAGTACAAAGGTAACAGGCAGAGCTGAGAATCTGGTAGGAAAGGTATTAGCTAGAGCTGACAAGATGAAAGCAAAGGTAGCAGAAAGAGCTGAGAAAAATATAAAGAAAATAGCTAAAGAAACTAAGTCAGATAATGCAACTAAGGCAACTAAAGAGACCAGGCCAACTGATGCAGATGATGCAGCTAAGGCAAATGCTAAGAAAAGCGCAGAAAAGGTAAAGGAAGTAACCAAGGCGAAAGATGATGATGACGATGATGATGATAAGAAAGCAAAAAAGGCAGGAAAAGGAGAAAATGAAGTAAAGTTAACAAAGGAAGAGAAAAAAGCAGCTAAGAAAGCAGCTAAGGCAGAAAAGGGAGCACCGTTAACAGCGGAAGAGAAAAAGACAGCTGTGGAAGCAGCTAAGGTAGCTAAAGAGAAAGGAAAGACAGGGCCGGTTGCAGGTGGTCCTAAAGGTAAAGGTGGTCCGGGTGGTCCAGGTGGTCCAGGTGGTCCATTTGGTCTGGGTGGTCCAGAAAAGGGTGAAGGTTCAGAGAAGACAGGTAATCTGTTTGGCCAGATAGCAGACTTCTTCAAAGAGATGGACAAGATAGCCAATGGATTAGAAGATAAAGCTGAAAGCAAAGGTAGTGTTGGAGAAGACAAAGGCGATAGTACGGCAAAATTCGCAGCCAGACTGAATGAAATGTTCTCAGGCATAAATAAGGCGTTTGGCAGAAATGAAGATGACAACGTCGGACACAAGCTGGGGATGACTCAGATGAAGAAGGAGACAATCAGCCAGTTGTTTAGCAGCGACGGACACGGCAACGGAGCCATTAACCGTGTAGGTGACGCAGGAGAAGGCAGTGGTAATTTCAATGCCGTAAGCTTCATGTCCTCAATGTCTAGTGGTGTCAACGATGCACTTAATACCTATAAGGATGTGCAGGACAAAGTAGAACAGCAGAAGGAAGCTAAAGCAGAAGCTAAAGCTCCTAAGGAAGAAGCTGTTAGCGTATTAGCTTAAAATATCCTCAGAGATGAATAGAGGATAGAGAGTATATGGACATCCACCAGCCTTCGGGCCGGTGGATGTCTCAATTTTAAACTAAAGAATATTATATTCTGTGTGTGTACCACACCCCAAACCACACTCGCCCTCCAAACAAACCGTCGGGCAAGCCTGTAATATCCCTGTGTATCCGCGTCCAATGTCTTTTTTTTTAGTGTAAATTCGTGCCTTTTACTCGCCCTCGTCTTGTCCTCGGCGTTGTTTGTCCGGGGAGCGTTAAAAATCCTGTCTAAAAGGTTTTAATTACCTGCCTGCCGTGCAACCATCTCTTCCAATTCCAGGATACGCCTCGATACCGTTTCCAGGATCCGGTATGCCAGAGAAGGGTCTTCATTTATTCTACGATAGAGGGTTATTCTGTCCACGGTAATTATTTGGACATCACCCAGAGCTCGGACAGTAGAACGCACTATACCAACGCTGCCTATTCGTTCGAAGAGAGGAACCACTCCGAAAAACCTTCCTTCCTCCAGAACTGTTATACGCAGTGGCTTGCCATCCTTGACGCTATCCTCACGAACCACCTCTACCTTACCAGACTGGATGACATACATGCATCCGCCCTTATCTCCCTGACGGATAATAACCTCTCCATCGCTATATTTCTTTCCAAGTACACTCCCTTCCAAACAACTCTCCTTCCCCATGTTTATCTGTACATTGTAATTCTGCTTCTGCAGAACTACAAAGCAATCCTGATCATTGATCAGAATTGCCTACTACATATTTATACTGCCTGTCAATCGAGTTTCCTTTGAATATTATCTGCCAACTTCATAATCTTTTCCCGGGAAATATTCATCTTCTTTCATTGATTATCTCCACAATGCCTTAAAACGGTTAAAAAAAACACTAACAGAGGTGAACAGTAATGTCAATAAGAGTTTGGGGCCAAATGCCCGTTTAAAGATGTCCTTATATTGCTCATTTCCCGTGAACATATCCCATAATATTGTACTGTATTTGTGGCTCGAATCAGGGCGGTTTTGTTCATTTCGTAGAATACTCAGCAGTACATCACGAATAATGGGTGCCTTATTAAACGTACCCGTAAACGCAAACATCAGGTTACCGAAAAGGTTGTCATTACGTATTTTTCTGCATGTTGGGAAATAATGCTTCTGAAATTCACTGCGACTTACACCATAAAGAATCGCAGTATTTGCGGCAGTCTTTGCCGTAAGATAAGCAGAGCCTATTCCATCTTTATATAAGCGGGTACTGCTTGCGTCACCTATTATTACTACCCTGTCTGCAAACGGGTTCCTGGCGATTCCTACATTGATCTTTGGTACACAACGGCAGAAATCATCAGGAACATTCCACAATTCAGGAAATTTGTTTTTTACCTCAGGATAGTTAAGGAAATCGACTACGGTTTGCTTCTTTACATCCTTTCCAAGTATACTGATGGTTACATAAGAACCTTTCGGGGTTATCGCAGCAAATTTTACGTTAGGCTGGTTTATAAGAAATATGTGTATTACATTACCAAATAGAGATGCTACTTTTTCCTTGCCTAAGTGTATTTCAGACTGGAATGCCTTGATAACAGAAGGTTGGGTGTAACCAATTCCAAGTTCTTCAAACATCTGAGTTGTTTTTGCATTTATCCCGCACGCCCCAACCACAAGGTTGGCGTCAGACAGTTTCTTGTTTGCT
The DNA here is from genome assembly GCA_964584595.1 of uncultured Candidatus Scalindua sp. GTDB lineage: Bacteria > Planctomycetota > Brocadiia > Brocadiales > Scalinduaceae > Scalindua. The sequence goes on from CAZPAM010000075.1 coordinate 9,916, forward strand.
GAGAATATTTCGGGTAGACCGTTATTTAATTCAACCTTGTCAATTTTTATGTTTTCAACCTTCGCGCCTTCTTTCTCAGCGCACTGTATCATGTAGTCATCAAAGCTTATTATATCAGTGAGAGGATTCCCTGATGCTGTACACGTTTTAGGGCCTCCACCTCTGTAAACTGTAGCAATTCCTCTCTCTTCATCGAGACTGTGAAGGAGTACGTCGCCGGCAGGTGTCTGGAAACGGTAGGATCCAATAGCACGCTGTACTATAGGTGGTTTCAGGCAAATTCCTTCTATGGCAAGCACTTGTACCAGTGATTCAGAAACTACGCCGGCGCACATATTACAACTGGAAGGACCTTCATTGGTAAAGTTCTTGCTTTCGTATATAGTAAGATCGATCTTTTTCCCAATCTGTTTTGCCAGTTTGAGGGCAAAAATACTGAAGAACGAACCTGCCGGACCACCGCCTATAACGGCTATCCTGGCCCCATCTTCCAGTGGTATACTCGATTTTTCGTTCACACTATACATGAGAAAGGTTTTTAGATTAACACTTGTCTATACGGAAGGCATATTATGATTGGTAACAGACTGGCGTAGGCGATGTAAATGATCCATTTGTTGCTGAAAACAGGATTATTCAATCAGACTTACTGTTGATAGTAGTAAGAACATAATGATAGTTTGCAAAGTTGCCTCCCAACAAACTCTGTAAAACTACAAAATGTTAAGGGGAATTATTGCCTGACGCTCAAGAATCTGCATTCTAAAAAGAGTAATTTTATGAAAATTAAAGGCTTTGTCAATTAAATACCACCTATAGAGAATGCTTCTTAAGGTCTCTCGGGGAGCGTCTTCCTGCCCGATGTGCCGTTTGGCGGGTGCGGTGAACTTCTTTTTTCCGTTGCAAAACACCCCCACTTTTTTATAATAACCCTCTAGTAAGCATCAGGTACAGTATATACCTGCTATTTCCACATTTAAAAGTGTAAGGAGATAATATGGCAAAGGTATTAGTTATAGAAGATGAGCAAATTACGCGTACAGTCATAAAGAAAATAGTTAATGACCTTGGACATGAAACTGTTGAAGCGGTAAATGGACATGACGGTATAGAAAAGATAAATACCGAAAACCCTGATGTTGTTCTAACCGATTTAGTTATGCCTGAAATGGATGGAGAACTAATGTTATCATTTTTACATCTCACACAATTACACAAAAACGTAATAGTGGTTTCTGCAAATCTTCAGAACTCAATCAAAGAAAAATGTCTGGAAATGGGAGTTTTCAGGTTTATCGATAAGCCTCCTGATAAGAAAAAGATAGGAGAAGCCATCGAGGAAATACTGAATAAATAAAGTGAAAAGAATTCTCACAACCCGCAACCTGTAACCCGCAACGTGTTCCCACCCTTGTCCCTTTTTATTGATGACAACTGTCCTTAGTCCTTTCACAAAATTATCTCTTTACTTGATACTGAAAAATGCTAGCTTGCGAAAATAAGTGAGGTTTAGGCCCGGCAAAGAGAAATAGTTAGTAGTTAGTAGTCATTAAGACAAGAGGCAACCCGCCCGTGCCGAACGGTACGTTCGGGCGGGGAGGAGTAAATATGAACGGACAGGGGAAAGCAAATTTTAAAGTAGACATATTTAATTTTACATTTAAATAAATGGAAAATCATTTTTTCTCATCCATTTATCTATCTCAACCGCAATAACGACTGTCACTGTTACCAGTCCGACCTGAAGCCAGTCTATCATTGTGAGCGGCACCGTCCTGAATATCCACTGAAACGCCGGTACATACAGGACAGCAAGTTGCGCAAAAAAGGCGGCTATCATAGAGTAGAAGAGGAAGGGATTACTCATCGGCCTCATACTGAAAATGGACTCTGTCTCTGAACGGCAGTTGAGCGCCTGGTAGAACTGAAAAAAGACCATTGTTGTCAGAGCTGCGGTACGTGCCCTCTCAAGGGGTACTCCAGAATTAAGGTCTGACACAAACACATACAGCGTTCCTGCAGCCATAACGATCCCCATTAAAAAAGTCCTCTGAATCATAAGACTTGAAAGGATGCCTTCTTTTGGTTTTCTCGGAGGTTTGTTAAGAATTCCTTTCTCTCCCGGTTCAAAAGCGAGGGCAACGTCCTGAAACCCGTTTGTAACAAGGTTTAACCAGAGTATCTGAGCAGGAATATATGGTATGGGAATCCCCATTACTATTGTCGCTAAAATAGCGATCAGTTCTCCAAAGCCGCAGGATACAAGAAAAAGCGTGACC
>CAZPAM010000076.1:0-11975 GCA_964584595.1 uncultured Candidatus Scalindua sp.
TCCAGATAGTCTAAATCAATAGGCTTGGTTACGTATTCTTTGGCGCCTAACTCAAGGGCTTTTGTACCCACATCTATATCATTTACGGCAGTCACCATTATGATGCATATATCCCTGTCAAACTCTCTTACGCACCTTATAAACTCTATACCATCCATTCCCGGCATTCTTATGTCAAGAAGGATCACGTCCGGTTTTTCATACTTAACCATTTCCAATGCTTTTTCTCCGCAATGGGACGTAATAATACTGTAGCCCTTTCTTTCCAGGATCCTTTTAAGAAACTCACACGCCTTGACCTCATCATCTACAATCAGTATCTTGTTCACATACTACTCCCTATATTCTCTTGCAAAAAATATGGTTGTCTTGTTAATAGTTCGGAGTAATGACGCTATTCAATTGAATATTGTTTTCTCTGTTGTCTATATAAAATTGCTCAATTCAGGTAATATTCAATCTGCAAAACTCCTGACTCTGAACACCCTGCCCGACCCGTCCCCGCCAGAATGAGTCGGGCAGGCGAACTATATAATAAACTGTCAATCCTTAACCGGCAAGCCCTGTTAAACAGGGTTACATCCCTGGACAACTCTGTTGACAAAAACAATCTAACCTATCAACAGGTGTACAGGGCAGACCGTGAATTTAACAGGGTATATCAATTATAAAAGTAGTCCCTTCTCCCTCTTTACTTTCTACGTGGATTGTTCCGTTGTGATCTTCTATTATCCTGTATGATTCGCTCAGGCCAAGTCCTGTCCCCTTACCTTCTTCTTTAGAGGTAAAAAATGGTTCAAATATCTTGCCAATGTTCGTTTCCGGAATACCACAACCCGTATCTGCAATCTTTATTCTTATAAAGGAGGAGGAGTTCTTTTGATTTTCTATAAACTGTGTACTCATCGTTAATGTACCGTCACCTGCCATGGCATCTTTCGCATTATTTATCATATTTAGGAATACCTGCCTTAATGAATACTTGTCCAACGCACACTTTGGTACTCTGCCGTCAAAGGCCTTGATAATTCTTATGTTTGCTAATCTTGCTTCGGGCTCGATAACGGATAACGCCTCTTCCAGGATATCATCTATTAAGACATGTTCAGCCTTTGGCAAGTCTGACCTTGCAAATCTCAACATCCCCTGTGTAATCTTCGTAATACGATCTATCTCCTCTAGAAATGACTTCAGAACACCCTTTATCTTTGGATCTATTCCTTCATCCAACAACAGTGAATGAATACCGCATGAAATGATGTTTACAGGGTTTAATATCTCGTGAAAAACACCTGCAGACAGCCGCCCCAAAGATTCCATCCTGTACGCTTTTCGCAGCTTTTCTTCGTCCTGCTTACGTTTGGTGATGTTGCGAATTATCATAGTAAATTTGGTTTTACCATCGATTTGCATTGAAGTCGTGGACATCTCCACGGAGACATCTGTGCTGTCGGGCACATGTATTATATGTTCAGTGACTCGAATGTCTATGTTATCAGACAGAATTTCGTTTTCTTTATTACCCAAGTGCAAGACCGGCGACATAAACAGGTCTATGTTCTGCCCAATCATCTGGTCAGCCGGCAATCCAAACAATATAGTGCCTGATTGATTGATGGTTTCAATAATTCTATCGGCATTGGTGGTAACAATGCCATCAGCTGCAGTGTACATGATTGCGTTGATTCGTTTATTGGCACAGTCTAAGGAGCGTTCACGTTTACAGACCGCATTTACCATATTATTATAAATATCAGCAAGTGAGGCGAATTCGTCTATAGTGCGGCGTTTCGTAAGGTTGATATACTCTCCTGTTGTTCCAAATACCTTCGCAGACATCTCAAGTTCCTGTATTGGTTTAATCAATAGACGCCTGGAACAGTACTGTGCAATAATCACAGAAATTATTATAATGATGGAAATAACCACTCCAATCTGAGCAACAATAATAAACCGGTCTCTGGTTAAAGAACTAAGATTCTGGAGGTACCGGACTTCCAGTCTTGAAGATGAAAGTTTAATATTTCTTTCAATCCTTGTACCAAGCCCGATGTTGCCAAAAACCGATTGATTTCCATCGTCCGTTAAAAAGGTGATTTTATGGAAACCGGACGTAGTGTCTATGCCTGTTAAGCGCAGGTACTCGGATATCGGCACTGTGATGAGAATAGCACCTTCAAATATGCCGTTATACTTGATCGGCACCGCCAGGAGCCACTGAGGGGAAGTGGCATTCGGACTTGTTCCAAGAAAAAAATCCTGGTGTTTTAGGGATAAGGAAGAAAACCACTCTTGCAGGCTGAAATCCTTTTGTTCCATCCTCACATTGGCGTGAATGAGAGACCCCGAGAAATCCACCAGTACTGTGTCGTACCGCTTTCCAAGTACCTGCACGTCCTGAAAATAATCTATTAACAATCCCATGTTTTCTACCGGCTGCATGACTGCCTGGGTTAGTAGCGGCTCAGAAGCTATATCCTGAAGTACGATGATGTGTGTATCCAAAAATTGCTCCAGTTGGTGAGAAATGAGTTTTGTTTTCTGAGTAAGATCATTCTCCTGATACTGCTTTACAAGGCTACTGGTACGTATGGATACAAAAATACAGATAATTATTCCTGTCAGCAACAATATAGTATTAAGTGACAGATTGATGACTTGTGCGGCTTTCATGGTAACTCCTTTTCAGGGTTTCTCATTCCTTTATCTATCTTCTATAAGCAGTATTTCATTATCCAATCCATAAACAGCCATTTTATAGTCTGAAATATCCAGGGCCTCATGTGCATCTTCATTTTGTCTTGAATATTCACTGAAAGGCGAGGAGTACGCCTTAATTAAGCCCTGAATAGGACCCTTGATATTTTCCAGACTGGTACGTATGGCGGCACGGTCCTCTTCGATATTCCCGCTCAACTCCACCTGAGACATTGCTGAAATGAGGAGCTTTGTCAGATCGTAGGCATGGATAAAGCCTGTAGGAGCTTTAATGTCAGATGCCTTTTGTATCTCTTCAGGGAAGAGCCGCATGGCCATTCCTAGAACCTGCTTTGCAATGGGGTGTTCACTGTTATCATTTGTTTCTGTACTTATAAAAGAAAAACTGGTTTGAATGAACTTGAGGTCCAACTCACTCCTCAAATGTGAGCCAATTACTACTGGAAAGTCACCACCTGTAATGCCCCAGTGACTATAGATAGGAAGCCGCTTGTCTTTGTCCAGTGCGATCATTGCTTTTGCAAAGATTTTTCCTTCCGGGGCGTTGGCAACGAGCAGTATGCAATCAGCGCCAGATGATTTGATTTTTCTGATGATATTTTTTGCAGTGTTTAGTCCAATATTCCAATTGAACCATTTCACACCTACGGCAGGACATTCTAACTGTTTTAATGCCGCTATCATAGTCACGTGATTCGATTTGCCCCAGCCTGTTTGTTCGAGCAAAAGAAAGGGTTTCCTGAATCGGTCAACTTTTACAGCATGTTCTGTAATTACAAATCCCGCCTTGGAATCATCAATGGAGAGCCTGAATATCCAGTTCAGACCATTGGGGTATCTGGTAATTGGAGCTGCTGCTGCCCATGGATCTAACACAAGGATATGGGACTCATTTATGAACCGGAGATTACTTAAGAGAGGCGGTGAGTGCAGCCCGGAGAAAACAACAAGCGCCCTGGAATCGGCTAAATATTCCAGGAGATGTTTCTTGCTGCGAGGTGAACTGCCGTGGTGATCTTTAATCACAAGTTTTATCTTATACCCCTGAATGGTGTTATTTACTTCACTGAGGGCTGTCAAAATCCCCTGCCTTATCGATTGGCCTGATGTGCGCGTTCCTGTTTGATCTGCATCCAGATAAAAATGAAAGGCGTTCACCAGGCTGCTATCTTCCGGAACAGCTCTGGCAAATGGTGTTAAAGAAAATATTAATACTGCCAGGGCGATTTCCATGATTTTAATTTGCATTGGCCTACCTCCGAAGGTTGTGTTCGGTCTTTTCTCTTCATTTTATTGCTCCCCATAACGGTGTACCGGGTTACGTGATGTGTTCCGTCAAAAACGGTACTTCAACCCGATCCCGAATCCATGCTCCTGGTTTGCGTGCATAAATTCATTGAATCTAAATTCAACTAATGCCTCAAGATGGTTTATGAGCCGGTATCTGAATTGGGTATCACTCACTATGTTAATCTCATCATCCTTTACTCCACTATCAAAATTTGTATCAAAAAACCCACCCATAGAGAACCGTCCGTCCAGGGTATCAGAAAATTTCTTATTCCAGCTAAAGCTCACCTGGCTGCCGTGTCCGTCTGTTTCCAGCGGGAAGGCCTTAAAGTAAAGGCTTATATCTCTATCCTTAAGCCAACCCCATCCGGCCTTGTAATTAAAACCAAGCCTGCCGATATTGTTATTAGCTCCCTCATTATCATTATATTCAGCAATAACTCCAAACCCCTTATAAAGCTCTCTTCTTAAATCTATTTCCAGGAAAAATTCCTCAGCATCCTTTCTGCTGCTTCTTCCGTGGATGTCGGCTGTCTCTATATCCGTAAAACCCCATATTGTAAATCCAAGAGGCATATCCGATGCACCGGTGAAATTAATTGTGTTAAATCCTCGTGTGTCAAATTGGTATTCCGCTGTAAACCAATCGAGGCTTTTTTCTTTATCAGCCTCCACCCCTGGGTATCCTGGCTCCCGCTGTAATTCCACTGCACTTTCCATGGCTGCAATCTTTCTCTTAAGCGCTTGATTTTCTTCTACCAGTTGCCTTATCCTGTACCTTAAATCTGAAACCTCATCAGCATAGATCTTCAGACTCAGGTAAAGGTACTGAAATATTACAACAAATAAACAAACGGCTATCTTCATAATCATGACATTTCTCCTGTATGAGTTTCATAAAATATCGTAAGGATGAGCCCTAGTTATAAAACTGTTTGCACGTATTATATGCGTAATTAACGAACCTCTTATCAGTACCGGATCATAACATGATAAATACGGGGATTTAATAAGGCTCTTGATCGTTTTCAATAAGCCGAATGGATGAATCGGGAGATACGGTTAAGATTCACTTCCTGCCAGCCTTCTTATCGAATTGCAAACCGGTATCATAGAGGATACCAGGTATTCCACATCAGCAGGTTTGACCATATAGTCATCAGCGCCTTTCGTAAGGGCATCTTTAGCTATACCTTCATCACTGACGGCAGTCAGCATTATAATAGTCACTTTGTTGTCAAATTGCCTTATGAGCCTCAAGGTTTCCATGCCGTCCATTCCGGGCATTCTTATGTCAAGAAGCACTATATCAGGCATTTCAGTCTTTACCTTTTCCAGGGCGGACTCTCCACTATAGGATACAGTTACACTGAAACCCTTTGATTCCAGGATTTTTTTTAGAAAATCACACGCCTTGATCTCATCATCTACTATTAATATTTTGTACAAAGTTAATTTCCTTATCTTTTATACCTGGTTTTGAGTTCATCAATAATTAACTCTGCATGGTCAGAGTCGGCTTCAGCAATTAAAAGCTTTTTTTCTTTCAAAACAAACTCATCCTTCTTATTTCAGCTCCTTTGATAACCCTTTCTAAATCAACTTCACCTTAAGGTTTCTTCGTTTCATGATCTTCTTTCACCTTTATCGGTTCGCACAATATAATCTTAAGCAAAATTTGTGTAACTAGATAGCTTATTATGCAGGAGATTATTGCTTCTGTCAGCATTTCACCTTTCTTCCTTTTTTGAATTTCACTTCATGCTTTACCAGGAAACAAATGGCCATATTCATAGTAAAGACAGCGCCTTTTTTTCTAAAATGAAATCTGTCCGGACCATGTAAAATGTAAATGCATAACTTTTTAACAAAGCAATGTTAAGGTTCTCATTTCCTGTCATTGCATCTGATTGTTGAGTGGATATCGCTATTAACATTACTTCTCATCACAGTGTAAACCGGTATCATAGAGGATACCAGGTATTCCACATCAGCAGGTTTGACCATATAGTCATCAGCGCCTTTCGTAAGGGCATCTTTAGCTATACCTTCATCACTGACGGCAGTCAGCATTATAATAGTCACTTTGTTGTCAAATTGCCTTATGAGCCTCAAGGTTTCCATGCCGTCCATTCCGGGCATTCTTATGTCAAGAAGCACTATATCAGGCATTTCAGTCTTTACCTTTTCCAGGGCGGACTCTCCACTATAGGATACAGTTACACTGAAACCCTTTGATTCCAGGATTTTTTTTAGAAAATCACACGCCTTGATCTCATCATCTACCAGCATTATTTTGTACATGTTATCACTTTCTTATGTAACTGTTACTTTGGTATTACTTGACTTCAGGATACGCAGACTTGCATTCTCCATTATAATTTAAATTCTTGCCACCATATATAATCATAAATGCGACCCTGTCGGCGTCATGATTCTTCGATAAGCATAAATCTATCCTGCTTCTTGTATTCTCCCAAGATGCATGAAATACTAAATCACCAGCGTCTAAAGCAGATACGTATTCCCCTTTATATATATCGTTTAGCCATATTTCTTCGTCATCAATCGTCGCACCATATTTGTCCGTTAATATTGCCTTATACATCTCATATATCTTGATGTAGAGTGTTTTATCTTCATATTGCTCCACAAAGAATTTTAAAATGTTGGTGAGTCTGTTATTTAGAAAAGCATAGTGGATCTGAGTTTTAGTGATTTCGTCATAGTAGATAGTTATTTTATCAAATCCGTAAGATTGTACTTCTGCTGCATCTAACTTTAACTCTTTTATTAGTTTCAAAATCTCTCTTTTCTTGACCTCTTCTATTGCCATTCCCCATCTGACATTACGAAAGTCAAATTTTGCATCTCCCCACGAAATGTTTGAGCATATTAGGATTAGGACTACGCTTACCTGTAAAACCATTATTTTAAATATACATTTCTTTAAAATTACTAAGCTCTCCTCATTTCTAAAGAAACCTGCCACCACCAAATACTTTACTAAAGAAAGGGAAATGGAGGAGGGAGGGCAAGTCAAAACAGTTCAACTAATTGCTTCAATTACATTGTATTTACCAACGAAGATATCCTTTCTCACTCAGAATACAGTAAACCAGTATCATAGAGGATACCAGGCATTCCACATCAGCAGGTTTGACCATATAGTCATCAGCGCCTTTCGTAAGGGCATCTTTAGCTATACCTTCATCACTGACGGCAGTCAGCATTATAATAGTCACTTTGTTGTCAAATTGCCTTATGAGCCTCAAGGTTTCCATGCCGTCCATTCCGGGCATTCTTATGTCAAGAAGCACTATATCAGGCATTTCAGTCTTTACCTTTTCCAGGGCGGACTCTCCACTATAGGATACAGTTACACTGAAACCCTTTGATTCCAGGATTTTTTTTAGAAAATCACACGCCTTGATCTCATCATCTACTATTAATATTTTGTACAAAGTTAATTTCCTTTCTTGCAGAACCGGCATTATCTCGCGATTGCCTTAAACATATTACTGAGATTTTCTTCATCAACGTTTGCAATCATTTTGTTTAATCTGTTTCCTGCGGTAGTTGTTTTTGTGTCATCTCTGTTGCTGTTTTTTTTCTCATGGCCTTCCTGGTTGCAAAAGCATTCATTTTCTCCTCAAAACATTCAGGGCAGTAGCCATGAGAGCAGGAAACATTTGCTCTTTTTTGTAAATACACTTCCATTGTCTCCCACTTCCCTGTACCGGGCGCACAACCTGTATCGTCACGTATCTTTCGACACTTACAACAAACCGGCAAAAGATCCTCATAGAGCTTGACTTTCTTTTGAAGTTCCAATTTTTCAATGCAACGGCGTATAGCAGCGAGCAAAACGTCAATATTATTGATCGGTTTAAGAATGTAATCGTCTACTCCTAACCTGACAGCTCCTACAGCATATGTAAATTTGACATGAGCAGTAAGGAAAATAACCGCTGCTGACACTCCGGCTCTACGGAGTTCCTGCAAGATATCCATTCCACTCATACCAGGCATCTCAATGTCAAGAAGTATAACATCTGGCTCTTCTTTCGCTGCCGCTTCCAGCGCATCTTTTCCACTGTAAGCCACATCAACAGAATACCCTTTTACTACCAAAAAACTCTTAAGAAATTTACAAAATTTGATCTCATCGTCTACTACTAAAATCTTAAATCTGTACATGCTTTTCTCCTTGATTGTAATAATCACTCCCGTGTCGGCCGTGGATTACAATATGGTTATCCGAAAACCCTCGACCGTAAATAAGAAGAACAATGAATCTCTTTGCGCATTTTGCACCATTAAGCTTTGATTTAATGCTTTTGTTGCGATAGCAACCTGACTTATGATTTCATTTAGTGCCAATATATGCAAAATTATTAACAAGGTTATCAACTCCATAAGAAGTAGTCTATTTTTTCCCGGACTTTTTAGATGCATCTATGCCTGAAGAACCGAAAATCCCACTTCTCTTGTCTGCCATCTTAAGCAATTTAGCTAATACATCTGCATCCATATTTCGTACTGTATGCGTTTGGGTTTTCCCGTCAGCCTTAACCTGTTTATTTGTATCTCCCGCTCTTGACTCACTATCGGATTTTGCCGCTCTGGCAATATCTATGCTCTTCTGGCTGAGTTGGACGGTGTCAGTCTTAATTGCTGCTGATTGGGCAACGGTAACTTTACTATCCGGTTTCTTTTTGCCTGCCAGATTGTCTGCCGTATCAACCTTTGACAATTCCGGCTTTTTAATTATTTGTTTATTTGTACGTGTTATCTTCAATGCTTAATTACTCCCGAAGCAGAAGACAACAAATTTTCCTTTTTAATCTTCTCAAATACTTCTTCTCTGCATATAGATACGTTTTTTGGAGCATTAATGCCTAATTTGATTTGATTCTTTTTTATACCAGTAACCGTTATTACTGTCTTGTCTCCGATTATCAGGCTTTCACCTAACTTCCTTGTCAATATGAGCATTTTTCCCCTTCTGGTTTTCCTGGGCTCTATGTTTATGTGGTGTTACTCTGAATATTAATCATTATCCAGTACAATATTGAGTTTTTCCGTGAATTCCAAAGCTACGCACTGGCGGTTTTCGTGACCCGAGTTTTCAATTATGCAATTCCTGACAACTGATCCTCTGCCGCCAGACTTTGACTTTCTTTCTTGAGATTCGAGTGTGTTAGTAGCTGTAAATTATTTGAAGTAGGATTGTTGTTCCCAGAGAAAAAGCTTCCATGTCTTTTGTCGGTTCTGTTTCCTACCTCACAGAACACATAGAAAATGTCTATGATAATTAATGCACTTATAATGCAAATGGATAAACACGGTATTAACCAATAGTTCATTCTCTGTTTTACCTCCTGTCCTGGAACGATTTCAATAGTCAGCTATCCGGGGAGCAACTCACGATTCATCCTGACAGAAATTGTTTAGTGTTTAGCTATAACAGCAAGTGTGATACCAGAATATACAACATACTATGTGGTATGTACTTAGGTGAGACAGGGCAGCATGTGTTGAAATAATACAAATGAATATATGTAATAACTATTGAAATAATACAATAGAATTTGTTTGGGTAAGCGAGGGGCGATTTGAGGGTCTCGGTGGATGTACAGGTGCCAAAACCACAGGTACAAGCTTTAGCCCTTTATTGCAATCATTTGTTGATACAAACAAAATGTTTTTTGTGACGGGCTGATTTCCAGGAAATGGAGAATAGAAGTGTGAGAAAATACTGGTGGTAGCTTTGTTGGTTGTGTGCTGACTGTTTCAAAGCCGCGTTCATGTTGGAGTTTTCCTGGGAGTTCCTACGGGGCAGACTTTATACCATATTCCTTGATCTTGTAGTGCATAGTCGTATTATTAATTTTTAATATTCTGGCCGCCTTGCTTTTGTTGCCCCCTGTCCGCTTCAAAACGTCCATTATTATACCTTTTTCGATGCTGTTTAAACTTTTTTTTGCAATATCTTTTAACGAAAGTCCTTCGTAATCATCTATTTCCACCTTAGACAACTGTGTAGTTTCTTTTGATATATGGTTTGTCACGGTTTGTAGATTACCTGTGTCATCTTTTAGACTTGTTTGTCCAATTGATATTGATATATTTTGAGCGTCTATCTCTGTATTGTCAGGACATATTAAAACAGCTTTTCTAATTACATTTCTTAGCTCTCTTACGTTACCCGGCCAATTATGGCTAAGCAGCCGATCTAATGCTGAGGTTGAAAAACCGGTAATATTTTTATTCAATTCCAATTTAGTTTCATCTAAAAAGCGCATGGTGAGAAAAACCAGATCTTCCTTGCGTTCTCTCAATGGAGGCAGCTCTATGGTAAATTCATTAAGCCTATAAAAAAGATCTTCTCTGAATACTTCACTTCGCACAAGGTTCTCAAGTTTATTATTGTTCGCAACTATAATGCGTACGTCAATAGGCTTGTCTCTCTTTCCTCCTAATCTTCTTATCCGGCGTTCTTCCAGGGCGCGAAGTAACTTGCTCTGCATATTTATGGGCAGATTACCAATTTCATCTAAAAAGAGCGTGCCATTAGATGCTAATTCAAAATACCCCTCCTTTTTTTTGTCGGCTCCCGTAAATGCGCCCTTCTCGTAGCCGAATAGTTCACTTTCAATCAATGTTTCAGGTATTGCGCCGCAGTCAACCGCAACAAATTTACCGTCCTTTCGAAAGCTCTGGTTATGTATCGATCTTGCTACCAATTCCTTTCCCGTGCCGGTTTCACCCTGTAAGACAACGGTATAATCCGTAGAAGCAACATTGCTTATCTCATTATAAACCTTTTTCATTGCATCGCCTGAACCCATGATCTCGAATAATGGTGTGTTTTTGTTTGTTTTAGAACGAAGAGCGCTTACTTCACGTTTTAGGCCGAGTTCAGTCAGGGCATTCTTTAATATAATGTTAATTTTTTCGCTGTCTAATGGTTTTGTGACATAGTCGTAAGCGCCTAGCTTAATAGCCTGAACGGCTGTATCTATGTCCGTAACGGCTGTTACAAGGATAACAGGTAGAAGCGGAACCGCTTCCTTCAGTTGTTTCAGCACCTCTATACCGTCAATTCCAGGCATCCTTATATCAAGAAGCATTGCGTCAGGGTCTTCTTTCCTGGCCTTCTTCAGCGCGTCGTTTCCATTATTTGACGTGATAACATCGTACTCGTGTGCCTTCAGAATCCTCTTTAGAAACTCACATGTCTTTACCTCATCGTCTACTACTAAAATCTTACTCATGATTATGATATTAATTAAGGAGTTATTGTATTGTCAAGGTTATTATTTATTATATCTATTTTAAAATGCCATTCAAAAGGCCAGGAACTTGAATCCTCTATCCATCTGGCTATGCTTGATATGTAAAAAGATATGTATGTGTATGAAATAATATACGGAAGAAAACTTGATTCTTTATAAATGTGGATTACTCAAAAAAAGCCAACCCTCCCACACCCTCTCATGGTGAAGTTGTTGCGACTATATTGTGACTACAACGCGCACAAATTGGTACAAATAGAGACAAATTAAGCCAGCTCAAATATAGTTATAAGTGTTTGATATATAATGTATTATATTGGTTTTAAAGGGCTTGCAAAAAAACACCCAGATGGGATTACGAGTGACGCGCCCTGCCATTGAGCCACGCGAGCTAAGTCTTATATTTCACATTTGTAGATTATACTAAACATTTTTAATCTATGCAGCTTTCAGTAAACAGGTTCTAATCTCGTCTAAAAGACGACCCTATACCGTAGAGTTAAAAAGAGGGGCAAGGTAATTTGCTTACCAATGCCCCTCAAAAATTTTGGTCACAAAATGGTCACACCTTTGAGGATTTTACCACCTACTACTTCACCTAAGTCCTTGTATGGCAATATGGGCGATACTGGACTCGAACCAGTGACCCCTTGCTTGTCGAGCAAG
>CAZPAM010000077.1:0-11881 GCA_964584595.1 uncultured Candidatus Scalindua sp.
TTTCACGCCAGATTTCATATCCATCCATCCTGATTTCCACTTCATGGATGCCCCGGACAGGCTTTACAGTAACTGGTGTGTTACCAACCTCTTTACCGTCCACATATAGTTTTGCATTTGTTGGCTTGCTTTTTATGCTGATAGTGCCGGACTTTGCTCTAAGTGTTGCAGTCAGGGATTTTCCGATATCAGCCTCAATCTCAATACTTTCACGCCAAATCTCATATCCATCCATCCTGACCTCGACCTCATGCGTACCGGGGATAATATATCTTAACGTATTAGGAGTGGTACCAATTTTATCACCATCTAAATATATTCTTGCATTTGCCGGTTCACTATCTATTACAAGTGCACCAGTCTTTACTTGAAGTTCTGCTGTTAATGCCGTCTCTTTGTCTGCAACAACACTCATCCTCTCACGCCAAACTTCATGTCCCTCCAGCCTGATTTCCACCTCATGTGTGCCGGGATCAATAGACCGTAGAATATCAGGAGTAATGCCAACTTCTTTACCATCTAAGAATATCTGTGCTTTTGAAGGCCTACTCTTCATTATGATTGATCCTGCCTTTGTCTGGAGTACTGCCGTTAAAGACTTTACTGCATCTGCCTCAGTCTCTACGCTTTCACGCCAAACTTCGTATCTGGCCCTCTTTATTTCCAATGTGTGCTTGCCCGGCCTCAAATCTGTTACGGTTTCAGGAGTAGCACCGACTTCTTTACCATCTAAGAATATTTTTGCATTAGACGGTTCGCTATCTATCATGATAGAACCGGTCTTTATTAGAAGTACAGATGTTAAGGTGTTTTCTGCACCCACCTTGACATCTACACTCTCACGCCAGACTTCATATCTATCTTTTATTACTTCCACCTCGTGCATGCCTGGGGAAACAGCATGTAAAGTGTCAGGAGTAGTGCCGACCTCTTTGCCATCAAGAAATATCCTTGCCTTTGCCGGCTCACTCTTTATGTTGATTGAGCCGGTATTTATTTGAAGTTCCAATATTATGGACTTCTTTTTGTCTGTTTCAACAACCACACTCTTACTACAAACATCATACCCGTCTTTCCTGACTTCCACCTCGTGGGAACCGGAAGCAACAGATTCCAGAATATCAGGAGTCGTTCCAACCTCTTTACCATCTAAAAATATTCTTGCATTTGTCGGTTTACTTTTTACGCTGATAGAACCTGTTTTCATCTGAAGTACTGCTGTTATAACCTTCTCTTTGTCTCCCTCAACATCGACAAATTCACTCCAGACATCATATCCGTCCATCCTGACTTCCACCTCATACGTATCAGGTGCTATAGACCTTATGATGTTAGGAGTAGTGCCAATTTCTTCACCATCTAAGGATATTTTTGCATTCGTCGGCTCACTTTCTATCATCAGGGAGCCTGCCTTGATTCGAAGTACTGCTGATAAAGCCTTCTCCTTGTCTTCCTCGATAGTTACCCTCTTGCTCCAGACTTCGTATCTGTCCAGCTTGAGTTCCACTTCATGCGAACCAGAGACAGTAGATCGTATAACTCCAGGAGTAGTACCTACTTCTTTACCATCCAGGAAAATCCTTGCGTTTGCCGGCTCACTTTTTACGCTGATAGAACCGGTTCTCATTTGAAGAACTGCGGTTAAGGTTCTCTTTTTGCCTCCCTCAATTTCCACGCTTTTGGTCCAGACTTCATAACCATTCATCCTGACTTCCACAGTATATTCACCTGGCTCTAAACCGGTAATGGTTTCGGTAGTTGTTCCGACTTCTCTGCCATCCAAGTATACTCTTGCCTGGGAAGGTTCGCTTTTTACACAGAGTGAACCATAAATTTGTACTTCTGCTCCCAGGTACTTTAAGTACTTGTATGCAACGTTTATTGACTTATCAACTATCACCTTCTTAATTGGCACTACCGAGCCTCTCTTTCATCTTTCAGCAATTTCATTTTCTCTGTATTGAAAAATCTGTCTATCCAAAATCCGGCTTGTTCTGAAATTTTGTTGTGATTTAAGCCTTCATATAATTTATTGACAACACCGTTTATTGTTTCCACTATAATCTTCTTTCCTTCAGCACACTTTTAATATAAGTAATTTTCCAGGGTTCTGTTTTTTTATGCAATATCATCCAAAAGAGTTTGTTGATTACCTTTGCTGTAACTTTTAATGACACATGATTGTTTCCGAGACGCTTGATTTTGCTTCAAAGAGTACAATAAAACGGAGTGACTTTTTCTCTCCTGCAGCCTGTTTAAGCGGGGGCAAAAAAAATACAAATGACATGATTACTATTTGCGAAAATATGTCTTTCCTCATAATGCTTTCGGTAAATATTCATCTTTGATTACAGCATCCAGGTTAAGTGATCCTGATAGTCAGTGGGATAAAAAATTATATACTCAAATAAGAATTATGCAAGACTTTTATGGTAACGCATTTATGTGATTATTGATCGCATATTAACTGTCAAAATCTACAACATTTTCAGGGCCTTCAGTGTTTTCTTTTGCGTCTGAATGCCTGATTTGAGAAATAAGTTTATAGTTGGTGTACTGAAAAATATGTATAATGTGTTACTATATCACTGATTACAGAGGTATATTTGAGAGATCGGGCAACTATATTGGCGCGTAGAAATAGTTTACGAAAGGTAATGCAAAATATGAAAGGATTCTGGGTTATAGTGGTTATGATGATCGTACTGGTATCGTTTTTAATGCTTTCTCGCTACCTGGTAAAGAGAGTTGAAACAGGAGAGGATGACATGGTCTTGCCGACTTTAGATGAAGAGGAGAATATTCTTTATGAAAATGCGGCCAAGTTCAGGATGCATATGAAGTTTCTTGATGAATATGATGATGCGCTGGCTGATGCAATTGAAAGTCAGAATTGGGAGGATATAAGTAAATACGCCATGTTGCTCAAGAATACTTCGCCTCTAATCTTTACAGGCAAGAGGAAGGTGGAATTGCCAAAGGAATTTGTTTTGCTAGATACCTCCTTTCACTTCCAATCGCTTGCAGTAGTAGAGGCGTCCGAATCAAGGGAAATGGTCAAGCTGAATATAGAATACGAAAAATTACAGCAAACATGTGACAATTGTCATGAGAAATATAAGAAAAAAGAATAGGGCGTTAGATTATAAAAAGACAGCAAGGAGAATACCGGCGGCAACTGCAGAACCTATTACACCCGCAACGTTCGGGCCCATTGCATGCATAAGCAGGAAATTATGAGGGTCCTCATCCAACCCCACCTTGTTAGATACCCTGGCTGCCATGGGAACAGCCGAAACACCGGCAGACCCGATAAGGGGATTGATCTTACTGGTTGAGAAGAAATTCATGACTTTTGCCATAATGACACCGGATGCGGTACCGAATGAGAATGCAAAAAGACCGAGCACGATAATACCAAGCGTTTCAAGATTAAGAAACTTATCTGCAGATAGCTTGCTCCCGACTCCAAGTCCAAGAAAAATAGTAACTATATTTATGAGTGCGTTTTGTGTCGTATCACTCAATCGCTTGACCACGCCGGATTCACGCATAAGATTTCCAAACATCAGGAAGCCGATAAGGGGTGCCGCTGAAGGAAGCAGTAATGCACAAAGAATAATAACAATAATCGGGAAAATGATTTTTTCTCGTTGAGATACATACCTCAGCTGTGACATCTTGATCTTACGTTCATTTTTAGTGGTAAGCAGTTTCATAATAGGGGGCTGGATTATGGGGACCAGCGCCATATAGGAATAGGCTGCAACAGCTATAGATCCGAGCAGTCTCGGGCTAAGTTTTGAGGCCAGAAAGATCGAAGTAGGCCCGTCTGCACCTCCGATTATGGCAATAGATGAAGCATCCTTAAGGGAAAAATCTATACCGGGAATATATTTGGCAAGGAGTATCGCTCCGATCAGGGTTGAAAAGATACCAAACTGGGCTGCTGCTCCCAGCAGTGTAGTGCGGGGGTTTGCAAGCAAAGGTCCAAAGTCAGTCATGGCCCCGACACCCATAAAGATTATGAGAGGAAAAATACCTGTCTTGATGCCGGCATCATATACATACCGAATAATTCCACCTTCGTCGTTAATAAAGGCAAGAGGGATATTGCAGAGTATAGCTCCCATCCCAATGGGAATTAAGAGAAGCGGCTCAAATTGTTTAGAAATACCGAGATATATGAGGAGTAATCCAACACTGATCATAAGCACTCTTCCCATACCTTCCGTCCAATCAATTGCGTTGTTAAAAATCAGTGCATAAATACCGGTGCTTTGCATCAAATTCTTGAAAACCCTTGTAAGTGATAGCTTGCCGGCATCTTTTTCGGTTTCTGTAGATTGTGCAACAATATTCTGTTTTTCTATTTTGAGAAGAGTTGTCCCTGCTGGTATCGGAGTAAACTTCTTATAAAGGACCTCGTTGATGTAGGTAATTTTACCGGTAATACCAGAGGTAACAGTAATCTTGTTATGGCTTTTATCTACTATAAGGGCAATGAAATCACCTTCACTGATCTTGTCGCCTATTTTAAACTTAGCACCATTTTTTATTGATACATTGAGGAGTGTTACGTCTGATGGGATTGTTACTGTCACTGTATCCCCGGAAGTAGTAGAATATTCCTGGGCATTTACAGTACATGTCAGTGATAAAAGTGTAATAAAAAGAAATGAGATTATTCGCATTATAATCAAGTTATTATGACGCAGTTATCAGCAGATAATTAACATAAAATGTCAAAAAAAAGATCTTATTTTATCATAGCAAGCGTGTCGCCATTATTTACATTGTCACCTACCGCTACCTCAATAGCAATGATTTTGCAGTCTTTTGGCGCCTTAACAGGAGATTCCATTTTCATTGCCTCAAGGACAAGAATAGTTTCTCCTTCTTTTACCGTATCTCCCACTTCCGCTTCGATATGCGTAACTGAACCCGGCATGCTGGCAACTATTGGTTCACCCTTGATAGTAATCGTTGGTGCAGAAGGTGTTTGTGTGATTGCCTGGACAGCACCGGTACCCTCGGCAACAGTAACATTAAATGATTTGCCGTCAACTGTTACGGTATAACTTTCAGGAGAGCTTTTGCCTGTGGTCTGCACAGGAGCAGTCCTGGTTTCAGCTTCATTAGAAATTTTTCTGATATTTTCTTTCATTTTCCCCTGTAGAAATTCAATACCTTTTTCTCCACAGGCGTACGCAATGAAAATATTTTCGTCTGTAACCTCTAAACCGTTTTCCTGAAGTTTCTTTGTGGCCACAGGGATTCCTGGTTCAAGGATTTCAAGTGGATGGCCATCGAAGGGCTTCTTGCCCAATTGTTTCTCTGCCAGTTTCACGATTTCCGGATCGGGTTTTGAAGGGGTACTGCCAAAATAACCAAGCACCATGTCACCGTAGCCTTGCGTAATCTTTTTCCATTTACCAAGAGTTACATTTGCATAGGCCTGTTGAAAATAGAACTGTGATACCGGTGTAACAGATGTAGCATGTCCTCCCATTTTGACGACGTCGGTCATTTCCTTTATCACCTTCGGGTAAAGATGTAGGGTGCCGGTATCTCTCATCATCATGGTATTTGCTGTCAGTGCTCCGCCGGGCATTGGTGAAAGAGGTATGATTGGTGAAACTTGTTTTGCTTCTATTGGAATAAAGTAATCCTTCATGCACTCTTCAAAGACAGTTTCTGCTTCAACAATCTTCATTACATCTACATCAATCGTCCATTCCATACCTTTAAGGGCATGCCACATAGAAATAATATCTGGCTGGCTTGTACCTCCGCAGACCGGGCTCTTTGCAAGGTCAATGCCAAAATTGTCGTTTTTTGTAGCTCCTCCTTCAATTGCGCCCAGATAGCAGGAGACACCGACTCCGGCAGTATCGTGGGTATGGTACCAGAGCAGTACATCGTCTCCCAGAAGCTTTCTGGCGCCGACGAAAGTATCATACACCTTCTGTGGATTAGCAGTACCACTTGCATCCTTAAAACATATAGAATCATAAGGAAGCCCTGAATCCATAATAGTTTTCAGGCGATGGAGATAGAATTCGGCGGTATGTGCGTGTTCACACTCTTCAGGCAGGTCCATCAGAGTTATGCACACCTGATGGTGAAGGCCGGCTTCAGTTATACATTCGCCTGAATACTCAAGGTTTTGAATGTCGTTGAGAGCATCAAAGTTGCGTATAGTAGTCATGCCATGTTTCTTAAAGAGAGTTGCATGGAGTTTGATAATGTCTTTGGGTGATTGTGACAGGGCTACAACGTTAATACCCCTGGCCAGTGTCTGTAGATTTGCATCAGGCCCGGCAATCTTCCTGAAGCTGTCCATCATGTGAAAAGCCGATTCGTTACAGTAAAAGAACAGAGATTGGAATCTGGCGCCGCCGCCGGCCTCCATATGCGTAATCCCGGCTTCTACGGTAGCCTCTACAGCAGGCATGAAATCCTGAGTAAGCACTCGCGCACCATAAACAGATTGGAATCCATCCCTGAATGAAGTGTCCATGAATCTGACTCTCTTCACAATATTTACCCTTTCATTTAATTTTATAAAAAGCTAATAAATGCTGATCTTCATGTACTTCTGAATGCATGAACGGCAGCAGATATGACTGCTGTCTGTGTGCCTATATTCCCTGTATCTGTGCTTATCTTCTTTTTTCTCTTGCGTGCAAGTTCTTCTTCGGCCAGTGCAGCTTGTTCCCTGCTGGTATGCTCACGGGTACAATATGCAAGCAAAGACATGGCCAGGTTCAAAAGCACTAGAAAAATGAATACAACGCTCATACCAACAAACATAAGCATAAATGCATTGCCGATCATTAATTATCCCTCTTAAGGTATAAATTATTAAAAGCTATTTCTCCGGAATTGAGACTGATAATACCTCGTTTCTCACATTCAAAAAGCAATGTTCCGTCGTCATTCAGGTCGATTATTCTTCCTGAATATGATTCCTTTTTAATGTCTGTAAAAACGATTTGCTCATTTATAAATGCCAATCTTTTCTTTAGCTCCAGCCGGTTTTGTGTAAAACCGCTCTGGCAAAGTACATTAAAGCAATTAATTATTATTTCAAGGAGTTTTTTTAACAGTTCAAGCCGATTGACTTTCTGGTTCAGTTCGCAGCAAAGCGATGTGGCAGGAATGCCCACGGAGGCGAGAGATTCCTCCATGCTGTTTACATTAAGGCCTATTCCCAGTATCCCGTATACATTATTATTCGATTCAACAACTTCGCACAGTATACCGGATATTTTTTCCCCTTGTACAAGCACGTCGTTCGGCCATTTTACAGATGGTTTCAAACCGTAAGCTTCCAGCAACTGAGCAACAGAAAGAGCTGCAATCTGTGTAATATTCTGCCTGAGTTTATGCTCCAGTGACGTAAGTGGTAACAGGGTTGAAAATGTGAGGTCCTGGCCGGGTACAGAATCCCATACCCGTGTAAAGCGTCCTCTCCCATGTGTTTGCTCATCGGCCCAAATTACAGAATAATCCGCCAGGGTTGAACAATGTTTTCTTAAGAATTCATTGGTCGAGTTCAACTTTGCGTACTTGTAGATTGTATACACCACTCCGTCAGGCTCAATGATTTCCGGTTTCAGCTCTTTTTCCATAAAAGTGTCATCTCCAAATCACGTCCTGAATGGTCCTGAACTGGTTACAGGACAAGACCTACGAATTCAGGGATTTAGCAGCAGAATGTAAAATTCTATTTAAGTACTTGTGGCGTTGTTCTCTGGCGCTTACGGTCATGCTCCCTCAATAATTTCTTCCTGAGGCGAAAGGTTTTGGGCGTAATTTCTATAAGCTCGTCATCTTCAATATATTCTAATGCCATTTCCAGCGTCAAATCCCTGGGAGGTGAAAGTTTAATTCCCTTATCTGCAGTAGCTGATCTCATATTTGTAGCCTTTTTGGCTCGGCACACGTTTACGGCTATATCGTTTTGTTCGCAATGTTCACCAACTATCATACCTTCGTAAACTTTATCGCCCGGTTTGGCAAACATAACCCCGCGGTCACTTAAACCGTCAAGGGCATATGCAGTCACATCTCCATTTGACATAGAGACAATGACACCCTGAGACCTATGTGGAATGTCCCCCTTGAAATACTCGTATTCGTAAAAGTTGTGATACATGATGGCGGTTCCCTGTGTGGAGCTGAGGAGCCTTAGTCTTAATCCAACCAATCCACGTGAAGGAAGATTGAACTCAAAGTTTATCCGTCCGTTGTTTTCCCGCATATTCAACATTTCACCCTTTCTTAGTCCCAGCAATGAAATAACCTGTCCATCGAATTCCTTTGGTACATCAACTACAAGGAACTCTACTGGTTCGGCTTTTTTACCATTAATTTCCTTGTATATAACCTTTGGTTTTGAAACCTGGAGTTCATATCCTTCTCTCCTCATATTCTCAATCAAAACTGAAAGATGCAGCAACCCTCTTCCTGCTACGTGAAACGACTCGCTGGAGTTAGTATCGTGTACTTTTAATGAGACATTTGAACGTAATTCTCTATATAACCTTTCCCTTAAATTACGGCTTGTTACGTATTTCCCGTCCTTGCCTGCAAAAGGGGAGTTGTTCACTGAAAACAGCATCGATAACGTAGGTTCGTCAATACTTATGATTGGAAGCGGTTTAGGGTCATTTGCATCTGCGAGGGTATCGCCAATTTCCACGTTTTCAATTCCTGTAACAGCTACAATGTCACCTGCAGTCGCCTCCTGCACACTTTCTCGCCCCAGGCCGGAGAAAGAGAAGATTTTTCCAATTCTTTCATTACGCTTTTCTCCATCCCTTTTAAGCCATGCTATATTACTGCTGG
Organism: uncultured Candidatus Scalindua sp.; assembly: GCA_964584595.1. Lineage (GTDB taxonomy): Bacteria > Planctomycetota > Brocadiia > Brocadiales > Scalinduaceae > Scalindua. The sequence continues at coordinate 8,857 of CAZPAM010000077.1, forward strand.
AGCTTATACTTCCATTTGCAATCTTGCCAATACCTATCCTGCCTACGTAATCGTTATAATCCAGCGCCTGTACAAGCATCTGGAATGGCTCGTCCGGATTTGTCGTTGGCGGAGGGATGTGTTTTATAATAGCATCCAGTAGTGGTGTAAGATCATTGCTATCCTGTTCCACTTCAAGTTTTGCATAACCATCTCTTGCGCTGGCGTATACTACAGTAAAGTCTAACTGTTTATCGTCGGCGTTTAAGTCTACAAACAGGTCAAATATTTCATCAAGGACATCATTTGGCCTCCCATCAGGCCTGTCAATTTTGTTGATTACTACAATAGGCTTGAGGTGAGAGCCTAATGCCTTCTGCAATACGTATCTCGTCTGGGGCATTGGTCCCTCGTATGCATCCACAAGAAGAAGTACGCCTTCTGCCATTTTCAGAGTGCGTTCCACTTCACCTCCAAAGTCTGTATGACCGGGAGTGTCAATAATGTTCAGTTTAATTCCTTTATACTGTATTGAAAAGTTCTTTGCGACTATAGTTATGCCGCGTTCTCTTTCCTGATCTTGAGAATCCATTACTCGTTCGACAACTTGCTGATTTGAGCGGAAGATACCCGTTTGTTTTAACATTTGATCAACTAACGTTGTTTTTCCATGATCCACATGGGCGATGATGGCAATATTTCTAATGTTTTCTATTTTCACAATTACTTTTTTCCGTTTCCTTAGTTTGATTAAAGTTTGGCTAAAGGCCTGGCCTTTGCAACACTTGCTTAATAAAAGATAAAGATTTTGAAGACTGCATTCTTTAGCAACTTACATTGCGTACATGCCATAAAATGTAAATTCCTTATTATAGTAATATTTTAGAGATATTATAGTAAAAAATATAAAATGAAAGCTTCTTAAGATAAACCTGAAGTAGGAATTACATAAAAATAGTAGTTGAAATTATTAAGTACCTTAGTTTAAATAGACGTTTGTTATGTTATTAAATTCTTTTGTCTGGCCAGGAGGTTTACATGGGCGAAGAAGATAAAAATGATTCTGATAACAGGGCTGCCGTAAGAATACATGACTCCTTTTCGATCAAATACAATATAATTACCCAAAAGGAGTATGATAGTAAAGAGTCTCTTTATATCAGCAGGCGTACGATAAACAGAACAGCAGGCAAGAGGAAGGAGGCTGCATCTTTTTCTTTTGACTGGTCTGCATTAGAAGATGAGGAAGACTTTGATCCTTTGTTGGTTAAAATACTCTTCCGCCTGGACCAGAAAATTGACATAGTTCTTGCCAGACAGGATGAGATACTCAAGAAAATTACTTCTCAAGATTATGAGGAAGATAAGTATGAGACTGGAGAATGTATTGATATAAGCGGTACCGGTGTTTACATGCTCGTTTCTGAAAATCTAAGCAATGAGGTCCCGCTTGAGTTGATGATTGAGCCTCCTATCCATCCTGCTATACAAATCATAGCATTAGGCAAGGTTACGAGAGTCTGTCCTTCAAGGGATAAGGAAAAGAGTGGTTATGAGGTTTCTGTAGCATTTACTGCGATTAACGAAGATGACAGAGAGGCATTAATAAAGTATATCTTTCAGCGACAGAGTGAATTGATATCTTTTAAGAAAAGAAACGATCCTTCTTAAACCTCTTAGCAGGTGACTTAACAAGCTGAGAATCCAACCCACTAACATTATTATAATTTACTATTAATCAAATACTATTATTTTAAATCTGGTAATAGGTAAAACGAGAATGAATCGATATTTAGTTTATACATTAATGGCATTCACCGTTTTTCTTTTTATCAGCAATGTGATTGCGGATGAAAAGAATGAAAATACAATTCCAGGTTACCAGAAAGAAGTGGATAGGCTTATGGGTAAACGCAGGGGAAAGAGTATTGGTGAATCAGACAAATCAATTATGGTTAAGGCTGCCCGTGATTTGGGCCTGGCAATGCCGTCTCCCGGCTTAAAAGCAGGAGAAAGTGCTCCGGATTTTACATTGTTCAATGCATTCGGAAACAGAGTAACGCTCTCTGATCAACTGAAGAAAGGCCCGGTGGTCTTGGCATTTTACAGGGGTGCATGGTGCCTATTCTGTAATATAGAATTGAATGTTCTTCAAAGAAGCCTTACGTATTTTGAGAAATATAATGCCTCGCTGATTGCAGTTACACCTCAAAGCCCTGATAAATCCAAAGAACAGATTGAGGAGGCTGAATACACATTTGAGGTTTTAAGTGATCTTGATAACAGTGTGATGAAGTCATACAATCTATATTTTGAAGTGCCTTCGGAACTGCATGAATTATATAAGAATAGATTCGGCTTTGACATCACTGATTATAATGGTGAGGATCGGCTGGGATTGCCGGTGCCGGGGACCTTTGTTATCGGCCAGGACCGAACAATATTATCAGCATATGCTAAGACTGATTATAAGATGCGGATGGAACCTGAGGATATTCTTGAAGTCCTGAAGGCTGCAAGATAAAGCTGAACAATATCAAAAGGAGAAGTAAAAATAGACAATCGATTGTATATATGTATAATAGAAATTTACAAATCAAAGGAATAATTTAAAAAGGATATAAAATGGATGTTACGAAAATATTTGGTGCGAATGTATTTAATGATGTTGCAATGAGGAAATGGTTGCCAAAGGATACCTATAAAGCGCTCAAGAAAACGATTGAAAATGAAACTCAGTTACTGGATGAAGTTGCAGATGTAGTTGCAAATGCAATGAAAGATTGGGCAATTGAAAAAGGGGCAACACATTATACCCACTGGTTTCAACCATTGACTGGGAGTACGGCAGAAAAACATGACTCTTTTATTTCTCCGACAGTACAGGGCGGGGTGGTTATGGAATTTTCCGGTAAACAGCTTACGAAGGGAGAACCTGATGCGTCAAGTTTTCCAAGCGGAGGGCTAAGGGCCACTTTTGAAGCGCGTGGATATACCGCATGGGATTATACGTCTCCCGCTTTCCTTAAGGAAGATGCTGCCGGGG
>CAZPAM010000078.1:0-11802 GCA_964584595.1 uncultured Candidatus Scalindua sp.
TGAGTTGGCTGGAAAATGTAAGAGACTGGTGTATCTCAAGACAGATATGGTGGGGGCACAGGATTCCGGCCTGGCAATGTGAGAGTTGTAACGAAATAATCATTACCCATGAGACTCCCGAGAAATGCACAAAATGCGGTAATGACAAGCTGGTCGAAGAGACAGATGTTCTGGATACATGGTTCAGCTCCGCACTATGGCCTTTTTCAACTATGGGATGGCCGGAAGAAACAAAGGAACTGGAATATTATTATCCGACATCTACACTTGTTACTGACAGGGGTATCATATATTTCTGGGTGGCAAGGATGGTGATGATGGGACTGGAGATCAGGAACAAAGTCCCCTTCCGGGATGTTTACGTACATGGCACCATACTCGATGAACTTGGAAGGAAAATGAGTAAATCCCTGGGCAACGGTATTGACCCTTTGCTGATGATTGATCAATACGGGGCGGATGCCGTCAGGACATCCATAATAATGCTGACTGTCGAGGGGCAGGACGTAAAGCTCAATGAAAATAAGTTTGAGATGGGAAGGAATTTCATGAACAAGATATGGAATGCCGCCAGATTTGCGATAATGAACCTGGAATCTGATGGATTACCTGACGCACAAATAAAAGAGGATGACTATCCCTTTGAAGATAAATGGATAATAAGCCGTCTGAATTCAGTTACAGAGACATGCACAAACTCCCTGGAGAAATACAGGTTCAATGAGGCCATAAGGACACTTTATGAATTTATCTGGAATGATTTCTGTGATTGGTACCTGGAGATAATTAAACCCAGGCTTTATGACACGGAAAATAAGGAAAGCAGGGTGATGGCACAGAAAGTGTTGGTAGATGTGCTTAATGATACGCTACACCTCCTACATCCGTTCGCCCCGTTCATGACGGAAGAGATCTGGCAGCACTTAAAAAGTATAGCATCACAAAACGAATCTATCACTGTCGATTCGATGAAAAATGAAAGCCTGATGATTTGTCCATGGCCGAAAAAAGATGATTTGAAAATCTACAAAGAAATATTGGAAAAAATGCCATTGCTTCAAGATATAGTCAGGGCTGTGCGAAATATCAGGCGTAATTTGAATATACCTAATAAGCAAAAAATAAAGGTACAGATTTCAGCTAATAGTGATGTGGCTTTGAAAAAACTTGACGGCCATCATGAATTTTTGGAGAAGATGGCAAACATAGAAATTAAGGATATAGGTATTGACTTTAGATATTCGCCAAAGATAAGCCCTCTCTCTGAGGTGGTGGGAGACTACCAGATATTCGCATTTGTGGAAGATATGTATGATAAAGAGAAAGAAAGAGAAAAACAACTGGAACACTTGAATAAGGTTGAGTCACATCTGGGGATAGTACAGAAAAAACTTCACAATGAAAGCTTTGTCAAGAACGCCCCGGAAGAAATCGTTAACGCCGAAAAGGATAAAGAGACAGAACTCCTTGGACAAATTACTAAGATAAAGGAAGCCTTACAGGGCTTAGAAAAAAGTGTATCGAATTAAATTAGTCTTAATATTGTGTTTGTTTTTTACCGCATCTACGGCACTGGGCGAAAAAAACCTATCTAAAGAAGAGTCATATAATGAATGTCCGGAATGCGGAACTAAATACTCATATGATATTAAATTCTGCGGAAAGGATGGAAGTAAGTTAGTCGAAACTCAAAAAAGCTCGGTGTGCCCGAAATGCAAAAAGGCAGGTGTCCCCGGAGAAGAGTTCTGCAGGGAAGACGGAGAAAGGCTCTTAACTATTGAAGAAAGTATAGTAAAAGAACAGACGCTTCATGAAAACAGGATAAAGGCATCAAAACATTTTGAAGATGGTAATAAATTCTCTGACAGTGAGGAATATGATAAAGCATTAAAGGAATACAAAAAAGCCGTAGACTTATACCCGGAATCACCAAAGATTCAATACAATATAGGTTGGCTTTACGGAAAGATTGGAATGCACAAGGAGGCAATTGAACATCTTAGAATTTACTGTGATCTGGCGCCGGATGCAAAAGATATCGACAAGACAATCACCATGATAGCCGTATTGCAGAGAAATCTAAACAAGAAAGATAAGTTAATAGATAAATACAATAAAAGAAATGATATTATGACTGCTGCTCTGCCCGGTATAAAAGAAAAATGTGATATGGTATTAATACCTGCAGGACCATTCATTATGGGAATTGATGGCATAAAGGAAGAGCAGCGTCCGAGTCACAAGGTTTATATTGATACATTCTACATTGATAGATATGAAGTAACAAATGCCCAATATTATGAGTTCTTGAATTACATCAAAGAAACAAATGACCATAGTAAATGCCGAATTGACGAGCCGACCAATAAAGATCATACCCCATTTAACTGGGAGGAAGATTATTATAATCACCCGGAATATCCTGTTGTCAGGGTAGACTGGTTTGACGCTTGTGCTTATGCGGCCTGGGCAGGCAAGAGGCTGCCAACAGAAGCTGAGTGGGAAAAGGCTGCAAGAGGAACAGATGAAAGAAAATGGCCCTGGGGTAATGAGTGGGATCCCGAAAAATATAATACAGGAGACCCCGAACCAATTGGGAGTTATGAGGAGGGCAAAAGCCCATATGGATGCTACGACATGGCTGGAAGCGCTGCAGAATGGTGTTCTGACTGGGGAGAAACTAGTTATTACAGCAGAAGTCCAAAGAAAAATCCAAAAGGACCGGAAAAGGGTAATAAGAAAATAATTAGAGGCGGTTCAAGATTTGCCAATGTCGGCATTCTACTACGATGTACCGGACGAAAGACAATGGAACCAATTCTCGGGAATATGGGCGTAGGGTTTCGCTGCGCAAAATAAATTTGAGAACCAGAGCATGTAAGATAACACATCAGGAACCGGTTAAACGAATGGCACTTAATAATGTTACTTTTTAGAAGCAAAAGCAGTCATATCTAAGAAGACCTTCAAATTACACCAAGGAATTACCTGCCTAACTACCATAATACCAATAAGATACAGACTTTGATTATGCTTCATGGGAATTCCTGTAAACTATTTTATAGATTTATATTATCAATATGTTAATATAAGATTTACTGTTTTAAGGAAAATGTTATGAAGGTCAAAGAAAGAGATTCAGACAAAAGAAATAATGAGAGAATGGACCTCTCATTCACAATATCATTACCGGGTCAAGATGGTGAAACAAAGAATATCAGTGCTAGTGGTGTTTATTTTGAAGTAATAACAAATGACATAGAAGCATTTGCCCCGGGTACAATAATACCAATCCAAATAACAGCAACCACTTCCACTCCTGGCTTTGAAGAGAGAAATGTCAGACTTAAGGGGGAGGGGTGTATTGTCAGAAATAATATAAAAGATGTTACCTCTCAAGGTAATAGATTGGGTATAGCTTTGGAATTCAAGAATAAACTTAATATTCTACCTGATCTACTTTAATGAATTACCTCTTGAATTCTGCTATTTAATATGTATAATTTCCTAACACATTCTTTAAAATCTAAAAATTAATGCAGGAGATATTCTAATGGGAGACCTTTTACAGAAACTAGATGAAATAATGACGAGTGATCGGGTACGTAAACTTGGTGGATTATTCTGCCTGGTTACGCTCGTAATATCAGCAGCAGCGTTCATTATTGGTGCAGGAAGTATTTTAAAGACAATGAAGGGCCCGGCTACAGAAGTCACTGAAGAAGAAGGAGCGGCCACAGAAGAAGAGGCAACTGACGAAGAAGCCGAAGAAGAAGCTGAAGAAGAAGCCGAGGAATAAATCCTGCTTACAAATCGTCTCGTAATGACAATGGAAGCTCTTCCTCTTCCTTGTATATTTCATGACAATCATCACAAGTCGTCAGCAGCCGGTTAAATTCAGCATCTATAGTCTCCGCATTATGTTCTTTGCATAACACGGTTAAACTCCTTACAGCATCAAAAAATCTGCTGCCCATTATAACAAATTCACTTGAAACACCACGATGCTCCTTCATATATAATTCCACACAACTATAACCTATTCCTTCTTTCAGTTCCTTTGTCCACATCTCTATTTCAACCCAGTCCCTGTTCTCTATTGACCTTGACAATCTCCTCAAATCTCTGGATGCATTTTTCATTGCCTGTCCTAAAGTCCCATCTTTTTTCCCGGACGTATACAGTACTTCAACTGCAACATCCTCCGGCTTTTTGCAGGAAATAAGTCCGGTAAACATCACACACACGATTATTAGTATTATCAATAAACTCTTCATCTGCTGTAGCCTTGATCTTCAGATAATCTCAAGTTCTTTGGGAAATTTGGTCAGGTTTACACAGCCATTGTCCGTTATAAGTATCATGTCTTCAAGCCTCACTCCACCCACACCCGGATAGTATAGTCCCGGTTCAACCGTAACTATATTCCCGGTCTTTAACGTACACTTTGCCTTTGATATTTGCGGTGGTTCGTGAACGTCCAGGCCGACACCATGGCCTGTCCCATGAAAGAAACCTCTCATCTTGCCCTTAGCCTTTCCTGTCTTGAATCCCTGTGATGTCAGGTGCTTCATGACATTCCTGTGTATGACGTCTCCCCTGGCGCCATTCCTGGCAGATTTAAAGACCAGCTTTTGTGCAGATGCTACCGCCCTATACATTTTTCTTAATGACCTTCCAGCCTTACCTTTAACAATAGTCCTGCTTATGTCTGCATAATAGCCTGTCTGTTCATCCCTTGGGAAGACATCAAAGATGATCGGTTCATTTGCCCTTAACGGGCCGCTTCCCACATTGTGCGGTTCGCATGATTGCTCTCCACATGATACTATGGTATGTTTAGCTGTACATCCAACCTTCATCAACTCCACATTAATTATTTGCCTTATAGATTCAGACGTGATCTTACTATTGCGCTTTGAGACCAGAAACCCATTCTTAACATTCGACTTCTTTATATAGTCAATGGCCTTTTGAATAGCCCTTTCAGTTTCACGCAAGGTTCTTACAACGTACCCTGTCTCCTCTTCACTCTTTACCTCTCGAGATGCAAAGAACGGCCCTTTCTCAACTTCAAGCTTAAAGCCTTTGTTTCTCAGAAAATCAGCATATTCCACATTGAAATCTGCAGGAACCACAAGTTTCTTAATCCTCATTTCTCTAAGGGCTGCAGTAACTACACCGATAAGACCTGAAGGCATACCTCCTCTCTTCTTGATAACCCTCTCGTATTCAGAAAAAGAGAGTACTTTATCCGCTTTGGATTGAGACCTTGCGCGATCCAGCTCCAGATCGCTTGTAATTATAATATTCTCGTTACCATGCTGGATATAGGCAAAAGGATCAGGCGCCTTGAAACCGGTGGCATAATACATATTAGAATCCCTTTCGCTGTCTGCAATGATCAGTATTGCTTTGTTAACACTCATGATGCCGATTCTATTAAAATAGTTTTAAATGTCAATGAGCTTCCATGATTTTATGCAGAGGTACGAAAATTATTGTTTTGAGTGGTAATGGATGAAGGAAAGATAAATTAGATTGATCCGGCGGAAGACAGATTATGGTGAGCTTGTGTATTGTTTCCCGTACTGATTAAGAAACATCTTTTCATATTGCAGTTCTTCTTTCTTGTGGGGTAGTTTTGCTTCGGCAGGATATCCTACAGCAATCATTGATGCGACCTTGAGCTTTGGAGGGATATTCAAAACATCAGAGACATAAGCCTCAGACGTTAGTGTTTCACTGTGCATCCTCTCTCTGATCTGTATCCAGCAGCTCCCAAGTCCCAGGGATTCGGATGCCAGAAATATAAACGTGGAAGCAATAGAACAGTCCTCAACCCACACGTCGCATTTGTCCTCGTCTGCACAGACGACTATTCCAAGAGGGGCATTTTTCAGGAATTCTGACCCATGCATCTTCGCACTTGATAATTTTTCCAATAAGCCCGGTTCTGCAACAACTATAAACTCCCACGGATTATGCCCCCTTGAAGAAGGAGAGCGAAGGGCAGCTTCTATTAATATTTCAATCTTCTCATTTTCAACCGGCTTATTCTGGAATTTTCTTATACTTCGTCTTTTCTGAATAAGAGAAATGAACATTTGGAATACTCCCTGTTTGAAAGAAATGAAACCGGGTTACTTCCTTATTATCCCTTTGCTTTTCAGCAAACCCAGCATAGCCTTAAGATTTTCCTCAATAGATATATGTTCCGTATCCAGGATAATATCGGGGTTAAGAGGTTCTTCGTATGGTGCGTTTATTCCCGTAAATTGAGGTATTTCTCCGTCGATAGCTTTTTTATAAAGCCCTCTGGGATCCCTTTGTATACATGTTTGAAGACTGCAACGGACGAAAACCTCAAAGAACCTCCCCTCCGGTATTAAGGCTTTTACCTGGTCTCTCTGACATCTCAGGGGAGAAATAAAGGTACATAATACAACAGAACCGTGCTCATAAAAGACACTGGCAACCTCTCCGACCCTTCGGATATTCTCTATCCTGTCTTCATCTGAATGTTTGAGATCTTTACACAGTCCATGACGGAGTTTATCCCAGTCCAATAATGCTGTATGAATTCCCGTAGCGAAGAGAAGACGTTCAAGGCTTTTAGCAAGAGTTGACTTGCCTGACCCGGATAAACCCGTAAACCAGATAACTGCAGTCTTGTGCTTGTACCTTTCTTCTCTCTCAGTACGGACTATCGCAGGTCTTTCCATCTCGACTTTAACGGGCAGATCTTCTTCGGCCTTCACCGTTTCTTCGGCATGGATAGTCTCTTCTATGCTTCTCACAACACCTCGAATCATTCCCGCTCCGACAGTAAAATTAGTATCAGGGTCTATAATGATGAAACTGCCTGTCTCGCGGTTCTTATTATACAGATCAAACATTATTGGCTGGGTAAGTTTAAACCGGGCACGACCAATCTCATTCAGCATCAAAGTGTTTACATCTGTGTGATGCGGCGTTGTTAATAGCTCACAGAAAAGATTATGCTCTGTCGCATCGGTGCGGTGCAGGGTGTTTACGTCAAACATGTAAATCAACTCACTGATATAGGCATTAATCATTCTTGTGGTATGTTTTATGAAATAATTTTTGTTGACTTTAAGCGGATCATTACCCATCCAGCATACAATAGCATCAATGTTGCTTTCGACTAAAGGGAGGTTATGCCGCCTGGCAATCATATCTCCCCTGCCGACATCTATTTCATCCTCCAGCGTCAAGACAACAGATTGCGGAGCGCGTCCTTCCTCAAGCTCACCATCCATTGTTGTAATTGTTTTAATCTTAGAAGTTATACCCGAGGGCAAGACCACGATTTCTTCTCCGGGAGTAATTGAACCCGCAACAATCCTTCCGGCATAGCCCCGAAAATTGAGATCAGGCCTTATTACATATTGCACCGGAAATCTAAAGTCGCGGATATTAATATCAGAGCCGATGTGAACATTTTCAAGAACGTGTAATATCGTGGAGCCGTCATACCAGGGAGTATTTGCACTTTTGGTAACTACATTGTCTCCATTAAGTGCCGAAACCGGAACGTAGGTAATATCTTTAATATCAAGCTTCCGGGAATATTCATCATACTCATCAACAATTGATTCAAAGACTTCCTGAGAATAATCTACAAGATCAATCTTATTAACTGCAACTATCATATGAGAAACCTGCAACAGACTTGCTATGAAGCCGTGCCTCCTGGACTGTTCGAGAATACCCTTGCGCGCATCGATTAAGATAATAGCAAGGTTGGCAGTGGAAGCTCCCGTAACCATATTGCGTGTATACTGAACATGGCCCGGCGTGTCTGCAATGATGAATTTCCGCTTGGGAGTCTGGAAATAACGATAAGCCACATCGATAGTTATACCCTGCTCCCTTTCAGCAGCCAGTCCATCTGTTAACAGGGATAGATCTATTTCCTTTTCACCTCTGCGTGCCGCAACCTTTTTGACTGCTTCAATCTGGTCATCGTATATATTCTTGGTATCCATAAGAAGCCTGCCAATAAGGGTAGACTTTCCGTCATCTACACTGCCAACGGTAGTAAACCTGAGTAAATTAGCATGACTTGCGGATGTTTGTGGACTTATCATTTAAAAATACCCCTCCTTCTTCTTATCCTCCATCGAACTGTCAGTGGTAAGATCGATAATCCTGTTCTCCCTCTCAGACTTACAGGCTTCTTCAACTTCTACGATTATATCATCAATTGTCCTGGCTTCTGACCGGACTGCCCCGGTACACGGACTGCAGCCTAGACTTCTAAACCTGCACATAACTTTTTCCACCTTTTCACCGGACCTCAGCTTAACCATATTATCATAAGGAACTAATATGCCGCCCCTGTCAACCACTTCCCTCTCCTGTGCATAATATATAGGCACAATGGGTATCTTTTCCTCTCTCAAGTAATACCAGACATCCATCTCCGTCCAGTTACTCAATGGAAACACCCTGATTGATTCATTCTCATTAATACGGCAATTATATAAGTTCCAGAGTTCCGGCCTTTGATACTTTGGGTCCCACTGCCCGAATTCATCTCTGAAAGAGAAAATACGTTCCTTTGCTCTCGATTTCTCCTCATCCCGACGCGCCCCTCCAAAGGCCGCATCAAACTTGTGTTTCTTTATCGCATCAAGCAGTCCCTGGGTCTTTAATTTGGCACAACATTTATCCACCCCGGTCGTTTGAGGATGTACACCCTCACTAATCGCCTCCTCATTTCGCTCAACGATAAGCCTGCACTCGATCTCCTTAACATATCTGTCGCGAAATTCAATCATCTCCGGGAATTTAAATCCTGTATCAATGTGCATGAGCGGGAATGGGATCTTGCCTGGATAGAAGGCTTTCTGAGCCAAACGCACCATTACACTCGAATCCTTACCGATGGAATAGAGCATAACAGGGTTTTCAAACTCAGCAGCCACTTCACGAATAACGTGGATGGACTCTGATTCGAGTTGTTTTAAGTAGAAAAGATGGGCATTGCTCAAAAAACTTCTCCTAATCTATATGTCAGCTTCAGCTACTTTGAATTAACTCACCATAAATTAAGCAACTTATAGATTAAGGAGTCAAATTTCACTGAAAACAGGAAATACGGAATTTTAAGGCTATAAATAATAAATACAAGCATAATTACTTAATACATAATACTTATTATATATGTTTAGCAGTTTGAATCAAGTGCTATAATACTATTGATTTACATTTGTTTTTCAAATAATCGCCTTATGGCAGTTTTCCTTCGATTCAGGTTACACAAATTGTCCGGCACAGAATCCCGATGACCAGGCCCATTGTAAATTATAACCACCCAGCCAACCGGTCACATCTACAACTTCTCCTATAAAGTAAAGGCCCTTTACGTTCCTGGCTTCAAAGGTTTTAGAAGATAGATCTTCAGTATCAACTCCTCCTCTTGTTACTTCCGCTACCTTATAACCCTCAGTACCGGAAAACACGATATGCCATTTATGAAAAATCTCCGCGATCTCATTGATCTCTTTTTCACTATATTGGTTTACAGGCTTATTATGGTACCATAACTCTACCAATCTATGGGCAAGACGCCTGGTTAATAATTCGCCCATCAGAGTCTTTAACTCTGCTTTTGGCCTTTCATTCTGCCATTGTTTTATGGTTTGAACAAGATCAATATCAGGCAGCAGATCAACAACAACCTCATCCCCCGGCTGCCAGTAATTTGAAATCTGTAATATGGCCGGGCCGCTAAGGCCTCTGTGTGTAAAAAGGATGGATTCCCTGAAGGTTTTCTCGTTACAGGAAACTACAGCATCCACGGAAATACCTGACAGATCACCAAAATTATTCAGGTCGGTTTTGTTCAAGGTAAGCGGTACTAAACCCGGCTGACTGGATACAAGATTAAGCCCAAACTGCTCGGCCACCTTATAACCAAAACCGGTAGCTCCTGTTTCCGGCATCGACAAACCACCTGTAGCGACAACGAGTGATTCTGCTACATATTCTTCTGAATTGGTTTTTATTGTGAAATAGTGTTCCTTCTCAATCTTCCTGATTTTACATTTCGTCTGAATCCTGACACCGGCACTTCGGCACTCTTCCAGTAAAAAGCTTAATATTTCTCTGGATTTCCCATCACAGAAAAGCTGTCCCGATTTCCTCTCATGATAAGATACACCATGCTTTTCAACTAACGAAATAAAATCATGCTGGCTAAACCGGCTCAATGCTGATTTGCAGAAATGTGGATTACCGGAAACATAATGCTCCGAGTCCAGAAAAAGATTGGTAAAATTGCAGCTCCCACCTCCTGATATCAGTATCTTCTCACCCACACGGCCGGCATGATCCAGAACCAGAACCTTCCGCCCTCTCTGCCCGGCTGCCAGCGCACACATTAACCCTGCCGCCCCGGCACCAATGATAACAACACTCTCTTTTGCCATGTTTGCCATGATTTGGGATTTTAATGAATTTTGTATTATAAATAAACAAATAATTGAAATGTGAATATCAATCGTGTAAGATTAATCAAATTCTTTAGAAATCTATTAATAAGAGGAGAAGATTCACTATGATGAAATTCTGTAAGCCAAATATAATAAGTAAAGGCCTTCGCCATTTTAAAGTACTGTTTCTATCATATAAACAGTCGTCCATATCCATTAACGTTATAATCATTGCGTCTATGATACTTTTTGTTCTTTCATGCGGAATGAGTGGAAATGCCGTTTCCGATGAAAAAGATGAAGAGATTGTTACGGTATTAGAGATTGAGAGTATGTCAAGTTTCAGGTTGGACATGAAAGAACTTGAATATTATTGTGATGATTTAACGGCAGCGATCAAAAAGAAGAAGTGGGAGAAAATAAGAAAACATGCCGGGAAGTTGGGAAAAATAAAACCTGTCGCCTTGACAGGATTAAAAGAAGAAGAGCTGCCAAAAGATTTTGTTGCGTTTGATTCCGAGTACAATCTCAGCATTGTTAAGCTGGTAGAAGCTGCCGAGGCAGAAGACATGGATCAACTAAACATCGAATACGAAAAAGCGAAACAGGCCTGTGACGATTGTCATAAAATATACAAAGAGGATGATTGGTGAAAATATGTTAACAAGATTTTAATATGGCTACTCAATAACATATGTGTATAATCGACTAAGCAGGTATATTATTAAATACAGATAAAATTTATTATTTAGAAAGCAGGGAAATGAAATACAAAGACATAGTTGAAAAATTGAATCATCGCCAGAACAATGGATATTTTAACAGCCATTACTCACCTACGACTCATGAAACCGGTGACTATAACCAATTTGCGTATACTACGATTGGAACTTGTGATTGCCCCAAATGCATTGCCCACTCCCTGGCATTTGGAATGCGTGATCATTATGAAGACCATGAAATAACAAAAGAAGTATTAGAAGAATTGAAAGTCCTTTATGGAGAGGATAATTTAGAAAATGCGGTAAAAGATGAAAAGGACATTAACCAGATTTTTAAGTCTGACTGAGAACTGAACCTGGACGATTAGCCACTAAAAGAATAAAAAGATGAGAAAGTATTAACAGATTTCGTTAAACCTAGTTTTTCTAATTTCCAAGTAGTAAGAACCACAACACGCCTGAAAACATAAAGCCCAAACCGGTAATAATGCCGCCTGCAACCGCTCTCATCCACGAGCCGGGACGATAGAACAATAATGCCACAATAGAAATTACAAACATACAGTTTCCATACGTAAAAATAACCCATACAGGAGTATGTGAAATCTTCAGGCTAC
>CAZPAM010000079.1:0-11430 GCA_964584595.1 uncultured Candidatus Scalindua sp.
GTAAAGGTAATTGGTTTCTGGCAATGGATTGCTGAACTTGACTGGGGCATTGTTGCAGAAATTGATTATAAAGAAGGTTATAAAGAGGTTATAAAACTACATAGAAATGTTACTACCATTATGATAATAGTTACAACAGGTATAATCGTGTTCGCCTTTATTATGGGGCAGAGAATGACGGCTCCGATTCTCTATTTGACAGACGCAACAAGAAGAATGTCGTCAGGAGACCTCACTCAAAATGTAAACATTAATTCCAAAGACGAACTTGGCGAACTTGCAAATTCCTTTAACATGATGGCCAGGACCATAGAAAAAAGAAATGAGGAACTTCAATCGTCTAACATTTTTATGGAATCGATGTTCGATGCCATAATGGACCCCATGACAGTCCTGGACAAAGAGGGAAATATTCTACAGGTTAATAAGGTAGCAATGGATACTTACGGTGAGAATATTGTCGGGGAAAAATGCTACTGTGTTTATAAGGGTAGAGAATCTATTTGTGATAATTGTCCTACAATGAAGTCAATTGAAACTTTACAACCCGCTAATGCTGAACACTATGTAAAGAGGGACAATAAATATGTCTTCATTGCCTCTTATCCTATTCTGAATAAAGAGGGAGAGCTGGAATCCATAATAAAGATTGTCAGAGACATTACTGAACAAAAAAAGCTTGAAAAGGAACTCCAGGATTATACTGCGAATCTGGAAAAGACTGTTGAGGAAAGAACAAGAGATTTGAAGTTAACAAATGAAGAGGTCAAGCAAAGAAACATCGAGATAGAAAAGGCAAATGAGGAATTACGCAGTCTTGATAAGATGAAAGATTCAATGATTCGAGATGTAACTCATGAACTGAAATCACCGGTTGCACAAGTTCAAATGGCCATAGGCCTTTGGACTGGTGAGGCAAATAAAGAGAAAATGGATAAAGAGAAGGGGAAAAGATTAAATACTATAATCGATGACAACATACAAAGACTAAAGAAAACTATACAAAGCATATTGGATTTATCAGTGTTGGAATCTGGCAGAGTGGCATACCAAAAGGAGAATTTGGATCTGGAAGAATTAATTAATCAAGTAACAGCAGGATTAAAATTACTAGCTGAGAAGAAGAACCTGTCATTAACAACAAGAATTCCAGACAAGTTGCCGGAAGTGTTAGGAGACAGGCAGGAGATTACGAGGCTCATTTCCAACCTGATAGATAACGCTATCAAATACTCTGAATCCGGTGAAATTGTTGTCTCTGCACTGAGAAGGCCCAAGCAAATAGAAATATCTGTTAAAGATCAGGGAATTGGATTAAGCACACCAAAGGGAAGTTACGACAAAGTTTTTGACAGATTCTTCCAGGAAAGGCCAAGTAGTGACGGCTCCGGCGTAGGCCTTGCCATCTGCAAGAAGATTGTAGAAGCGCATGGCGGTAAAATCTGGGTTGAAAGCGAAGGTAAAGGAAAAGGCACAACCTTTAAGTTTACATTATCTTCGGACATTAAAGAACAAGAAGGAAAAGTATCCTAATTTTAAGTCTGGCAAAGGCAGGATAAATTCGTACCATCAAATTATCTTGAGAAAAGAATGGAACAGTGTTTTAATTGACATATTAAATGAGGGCATATGACAATGAACAAAAAGATAATGATTGTAGAAGATGAAAAAGCCTATCACGATTTATATAGAATAATGTTTGAAGGTAAGGATTATGATATAAATTACGCTTACGATGGTGATGAAGCAATGCAGGCATTGGAACAGAATAAACCTGACTTGATAATTCTGGATATGCTTCTGGACATGGTAACAGGAGATACTTTTTTCCTGCATATAAAAGGCATGCCGAAGTATGCAGATATCCCTGTAATAATAATCAGCGCCTTCTCTAAAAAACAATACAAAAACCTTAAGAAAATAGATCCGAATCTTGTGTACATTGAGAAAACCTATCTGACCAAAGAAAAATTACTTGAAGAAGTAGAGGGTAAGTTGCTTGAATAGGTTTCGGGATTAAAACAATTCTCATTTCTTGATCATGTTTGCGAAAATAAAACTGGCAACAAAACTGTTATGTTTTATCGCACCGATAATGATTGTGGTGATGGGTGTGGTATTTACATGGATAATAAAAAAAGAAGAGAAGTTTATCAGGAAAGAAATAACCAGTAAGGCAGAGATTCTTGCACAACAATTGGAAATTATTCGTCAATACATCGCTGAGAAACAAGATATAATCAACACAGATCCGGAGTCCGGAAACGTGACATTTAAGCACTTAAATCCTGCAAAGGTCGGTGCTGCAATTTCCAAGAAATTTACTGAGTCTACAAACTTTGTGATGAAGCAAACAAGTTTAGAATACAGAAATCCAGAAAATGCTCCAGATGAATTTGAGGTAAAAATGTTAAGGCAATTCAAAACCACAAGGGACACAGAACCCACATGGGGAGAGGACGTTGACAAAGAAGGTAACAAAACAATTCGGTACATTCTTCCTTTATATATAAAGGAAGAATGTCTGCCATGCCACGGAAAACCTTCATATGAAGGTGAGTTAGACATCACCGGATACGAAAAGGAAGGCTACGAAATAGGTGAATTAAGAGGAGCGATAAGTATTGCCGCACCAGCATCACATCTTGATACGATAATAAAGACCAATTCAGTAATCCTGCTTATCATAGGAATAGTTACGACTATTTCGGTAATCTTTCTAACATACCTATTAATCAGAAAATTTATAAGAGTTCCTCTTTCCCACACTGTTGCAGCTACAAACGTAATTGCCGAAGGTGATTTGACAAGAAGGGTTGATATAAGGTCAGGTGATGAGTTTGGAGAATTGGCAGAGTCTTTTAATACTATGGCACAATCAATAGAAGAAAAAACCAGAGAACTTAAAGAAACCACTCATAATCTTGAAATAGCCAATGAGGAACTCCGTGGTTTGGACAAAGTGAAAGATAATATAATAAGAGATGTTTCTCATGAATTAAAATCTCCGCTTGCCCAATTAAGACTGGCCCTGGAATTATGGGGTGAGGGTATAAAAGATGGTAAAAAAGATAAGGACAAAGAGGAACTTTTTGACGGAATCATAAAAGATAATATAAAAAGACTTAACAAAACCATAGAAAGCATCCTTGAATTAACTTCTCTGGAGTTTGGCAGGGATGATTATGATAAAGAGTCTATTCAATTAAGAGATTTAGTTATCCGGGTAATCAAGAGTTCAACTCTGCTGGCAAGAGAGAAAGGCTTAACTATAAAGAGTGTATTACCTGAGAAACTACCAAATGTTACTGTAGACAAACAGGGAATTACTCGAGTAGTAACAAACTTAGTAGATAATGCTATTAAGTATACTGATAAAGGCGAGATACTGGTTTCACTTCAGCAAAAAAATTCCGGATTAGAATTCTTAGTAAAAGATTCTGGCATCGGTATTAATATTCCCCAGGAACATCATCATAAGCTCTTTGATAGATTCTATCAGGAAAATGTGGCGACACCTGGTACCGGTATCGGCCTTTCTATATGCAAGACTATTTTAGAAGCTCACGGTGGAAAGATATGGGTGGAAAGTGAAGGTAAAGATAAGGGATCTACCTTTAAGTTTATATTACCAATAATAAATGAGAAAGAATCTTTGGTAACAGATTCATAAATTAATGAAAGGAGACTTAGAAAATGGGCAAGACTATAATGATAGTCGAAGATGAACAGGCGTTTCATGACCTTTATACTATGATGCTGGAAGATACAGATTATGAGATAATTCGTGCGTATGATGGAGATGAGGCTTTAGCAAAATTAGAGGAAAAGAAACCGGATTTGATTATTCTCGATATACTGTTAGATCTGGTAACCGGAGATACATTCTTTCTATACATAAAAGGCATGCCCGAATATGCTGACATTCCGGTTATTGTATGTAGCAGCTTTTCAGAAAAGGCATATAAGAATCTGAAGGAAATGGATCCAAAACTTGTATTTCTTGAGAAGCCTTTTACAAAAGAACAAATGATTGAGGAGATTCAGGCTAAGATAGGGTAAAGAAAAGTTGGTAGAGTCTAAGGTTAGTAAGCGGATACAGTTTGAACCGATTAAACAGTTTAAGCTGTTTAGACCATTATTTTTAGAGGCTTTGATAGCGGCTATGCTACTCTGTGGTATTATGCCTTGTTAGAAAGTTTTATGAGATAACTGATAACTTTGAAGCAAAAGCTGGATAGTTTTGCAGAATATGTGCAATCTGAATCTTCTACCGTTATTTTGTTACCAACACGAAGTTCCCCACCTTTAATGATCCTGCAGCGGATCCCACCCCTGTCATTCATTGCGCCCTTTGCTCCGGGACCAATCCTCTTTTCCATATTATTGCATGGGTTACATTTATCTTCTACTCGAACAAGGACATTTCCCATACGTAAATTTTGGCCAATTAAATCATTCAGCATAATACCGCCTACCATGATCTGCCGCCTGCTTGCACCTGCAGGTATATCATAACCAAGTTCACGTGATACTGTGTCCATAATTTCAGCTTCCACTAAAGTGATTTGTCCAATTTGGTATTTTCCTGATCGGTAATCACCTTCAATCCCAAAATTTGTTCGCACCATAACCTGGTTACAAGATTCGGTGGGATCATTTTGCTTCCGTACAATATGAATAGAAATAATTTCAGCCATTTTTACTTTATTCCAGTTTTTATTCTTTAACGATTGCTTTTATCATGAAACAAAACTACGCAAACGAAGAGTACTCGAAAATATGAATGTCCAAAAAAATTATTATTTGGCTTCTCCTGGTCTATATTTTTCTCTTTTTAAGAAACTCAGAAATCCTTTCTCTCCAATCTTCAGTTCCATATATTTTATCAAAAACACTGCTTTCTGCTTTTAATCCTTTTTCAAAGTCTTTTATACAATCCTGCATAGTCATTCTTAAGGCAGATGAGACTGCTATAAGCCCTTTTTCAGCAATAGTTTCTGCCATCGCTTTTGTCTCCGGGATAAGCTTATTTCCCGGTACGACATGATTTACCAGGCCAAATTCCTTGACATCTTTTGCAAGTACCTTTTCACCTGTTAGTACCATCTCAATTGCCTTTCCTCTACCAACTAATCCTTTAAGTAACCTTATTCCTCCAAATCCGGGTAAGATCCCAAAGGTAATTTCCGGAAGGCCCAATCTGGCGTTAACTGTTGCAACTCTAATATGACAAGCCATTGCCAGTTCCAACCCACCACCAAGGCAGACATTATTAATTGCGGCTATCAAAGGCTTCTGTAAATTCAGCATCTTATTTACAAGCCCTCTGCCGCGCAGGCGGAATTCCTGTGAGTCCTCAGTGGACTTAATCTCTGCAATCTCATTTATGTCAACTCCTGTACAAAAAAATCTCCCCTTCCCTGTTATTATTATTACTTTTACATCCTTTCTTTCTGCCAACAGGTCAAGTGTATTACTTAGCTCGTTAATTACTTTAGATGAGAGTTCATTTGCAGGTGGATTATTGATTTGCAGGATTGCAATATTATTTTCTATGTCACAGGTAATATAATGTGCTTTCATTCTTGATTTGTGTTCTAACCCTCTAAAACAAAAGTCACGTCTATTGTTACTCGATACTCGGTAATCTTTCCGTCAACAATCTTTGCCTTTTGACTTACCACTTCCAACCCTGTTAAACCCCTGAGAGTTTTGTTCGCCCTGCCAATTGCCTCTTGAACTGCATCCTGCCAGCTTGTCGATGATGAAGCCGTTAACCTGGTTACCCTTGCTACTGCCATTAGAATCACCTCCTTTTAAATGATTTAGAATATTATTTCAAGATAGTATTATATCGTGCAATGCATAATTTTGAAGAATTATCTTTTTTTATATTTACAGTTGATTCATAGGCAAGGATTTTCTAGAATCATATAAAGTTATATTTTAATAAAAAGCCTCAATATATAAAGATGGGTAAAATCACAATTAACGAAGATAGATGTAAAGGCTGTGAACTTTGTATCGATGTATGCCCTTACGGGCTTTTAAAGATGTCCGCAGAAGTAAATCATTTTGGCTATCATACCGCACAATTTATAAATGGCGACAAATGTACTGCATGTAAATACTGCGGTATGATGTGTCCGGACTTTGCTATTGATGTCTACAAATAACATGGCCCCAGACAATCCCTTTAAAATAGCACATTAACACTTTGGAAATTATGAGCACACTTTTTATCAGATAGTTATTATTGTTTCAGGTAATCCACATGTTTAAATCCACGACTATATTATCGGTAAGGCATAAAGGAGTTGTCGCCATAGGCGGTGATGGACAGGTTACTATGAGCTCTTTTGTAGTTAAGAAAGATGCCTGCAAGATACGCAAATTATACCATGAAAAAGTTATTGTAGGTTTTGCAGGGTCGGCTGCCGATGCTTTTGCCCTTTTAGAAAGATTTGAATCTAAACTGGAGAAATTTCAGGGTAATGTGCTCAGGAGTGCACATGAGCTTGCCAAGGACTGGCGTACAGATAAGGTCTTGAGGAAGCTGGAATCGCTGTTGACCGCTGTCGATAAGGAGTACTCTCTCCTTATTTCCGGTAACGGTGAGATAATTGAACCTGATGATGGAATAATAGGCATAGGTTCCGGTGGACAATTTGCTACCGCTGCGGCAAGAGCCCTTGTTGCACATTCCGAACTCAGTGCAAGACAAATAGTGGAAGAGGCATTAAAGATAACGGCTGAAATATGTGTGTATACGAATGCAAATATTCGTGTAGAGGAGCTTAAGTGAAGGAACTGACACCAAAGAAGATAGTTGAAGAATTGGACAAATACATAGTCGGCCAGAAGGATGCAAAAAGAGCGGTTGCAATAGCAATCAGGAACAGATGGAGGAGGTTACAGCTTTCCGATGAATTGCGTGAAGAGGTTATGCCAAAAAATATTATAATGATAGGCCCTACCGGTGTGGGAAAAACTGAGATTGCACGTAGGATTGCAAATTTAGTCAAGGCCCCTTTCTTGAAGGTGGAGGCGTCTAAATATACCGAGGTAGGCTATCATGGACGTGACGTAGAGTCAATGATAAGAGATATTGTAGAGATAGCCGTCAATATGGTTAGAACAGAGCAGATGGAAAAAGTAGGCGAAAAGGCAGAAATGAATACTGAGGAAAGATTACTGGACCTGCTCCTGCCGTTACCAGAGAAAAAAGAGGAAATAAAGGACGTTAAAGAGGAAGGTGCAGAGGAAGAGACGGCAGTAATTGAGAGGCAAGAAACAACTCGTGAAAAATTTAGAAACAAGCTGAGACAAGGTAAGCTCGAAGACCGGATGGTGGAAATTAAAACACAGGAAAAACCTGTAGTAATGCAGGGCATTGTTGCCGGCATTGAAGATATAGGCGTGGACTTTCAGAATGTAATCGAGAAGATGATCCCACCAAAGACACAGGTAAAAAAAACTCCAATAAGCGAGGCAAGGAAACTTCTCAAGCAGGAAGAAGCTGAGAAGCTGATCGACAAGGACAAAGTTATCAAGGACGCGTTGTATCGAGCTGAGAATACGGGAATAGTATTTATTGATGAATTGGATAAGGTCGCAAGCCGTGAATCCGGCCACGGACCTGATATATCACGTGAAGGAGTACAAAGGGATATATTGCCGATTGTAGAGGGTTCTACTATTGTCACCAGATACGGCATGGTCAAAACGGATAGGATTCTTTTCATAGCTGCCGGTGCGTTTCATGTTTCTAAACCTTCGGATTTAATACCTGAACTGCAAGGCAGATTCCCCATCAGGGTTGAACTGAAAGATTTAGGCAAAGAAGAGTTTATAAGGATTCTCACAGAGCCCAAAAATGCACTTATAAAACAATATACTGAGCTACTGAAGACGGAGGAAATAGACCTCCAGTTTAAAAAAGATGCAATTGAAGAAATAACCGATATGGCTGTTAGGATAAACAAAAGAAGCCAAAGTATCGGAGCAAGAAGACTGCATACGGTTATGGAAAAATTGCTGGAAGATGCCTCTTTTGACGCCCCTGACTTAAAAGATAGGGATATAGTAGTTGATGCTGAATACGTACAGGATAAGATGAAAGATATTGTAAAAGATGAAGATCTGACTAAATATATTCTGTAGTCTTATAGTTTTTATTATCAATGTTTAGAAATAAACAATCCCACCCTATTCCCCTCCTTTTCCAGATAGAAAACCATTGTTTTTACCTGAATCTTTTGTTTTAATGATTCTGCGTTCTCCAAAAGCAAATTTTAACACTCTTGCCATTGAACATGTCATAAAATCCAAATGAGTAGAAAGCACAATATACTTTACACTTCATCTTACTCCACGATGCGGGGTGGTGGCCAGCGCAGTATGTATCTGCTCATAAAACATCTGGACAGGTCCAGATACACTCCTTTTCTTGTCATACCCTACGAGGGAGAGCTTACTGAAGAGGTCAAAAAACTGGGAGTTAAGGTTTATGTTATATTATTCCCACGGGCGCGACCATTTAATATCTTCAAGATTATAGCCGCATTTCTAAAGCTTCTGATATATATCAGGAGCAACAATATTGATTTGGTCCATGTTGATGCACCACGCGATGCACTGTTTGCCGGGGTCGTTGGGAAGTTATTAGGGGTACCTGTTGTATGCCATTTGCGTGTTTCAGACTCGGAAATATGGCTTGATAAGATCTTATATAGGCTTGCCGACTGCTTTATCGCAGTTTCTCATGCGGTTGCCAGGCGTTTTTCTAGTATAGATAATAAGAGTAAAGTTCATGTTGTGTACAATGGAGTTGAAATGGATACTTGCGGTATGCGTCCTAGGAAAAGTGAGAGTTCCCGCTTGAGGATAGGGTATTTTGGACGGATAGATAGACGAAAAGGAATTGATACTCTTATAAATGCGGTGAAATTGCTTAAAGAGGATACTGAACTTCTTATAATGGGAGAAGGAGACGAAGCCTATCTATCTGAGCTTAAAAGAGAGGCAGAAGGTACAGATACAGTTTTCAGAGAATATAAACCAGACGTGCGGAATGACATGTCGTTAGTTGATGTCGTTGTACTACCTTCCCTTTATGGTGAAGGGTTGTCACGCGTGATTACTGAGTCTATGGCCTTAGGGAAAATTATTATTGTCTCTGATTTGCCAGAAAACAGAGAGGCGCTTGGTGAGCAGCTAGCACAGTTTGTGTTTCCAGTAGGTAAATCTGAACGACTTATGGAAATATTTCAAGACATTATTGAGGACAAAAGTATTCTGGATGAGAAAAAGCCTGTTTTGCGCAGATGTGCTGAGGAACTATTCGACATCAGAAAGAATACAAAACAAATTGAATTGTTTTACGACAGACTGGTTAACACATAGTTATAACCAGGAAATGTTTTGCTACAAAGAGATCTATGAATACAAGTTGAGTCTGAATTACTCGTTCCAGGCGTATAAACATTATTAACTTATGAAGAAAAATATTAATGTTGTGCATCTTGTAGAAAATCTGGTTGTTGGTGGCCTAGAAAATGTCCTGGCTACTATTGTATTGAATTTAAATACAGAAAAGTATAACGTTTCAGTGTGGTGTCTGAAAGAAGGAGGCTTTCTTGCGGATAAGCTATTAAAAAGAGGTGTTGAAGTCAAAGTCCTCAACCTTCCTTCTTCAAAAAACCCTGCGGGTATTTATCAACTATATAAACTCCTTAAAGACAATAAAGTCAATATAATCCACACCCATGCCTATTCTGCCGGAACAATTGGCAGAATAAGTGCATTTTTTGCCGGAGTTCCGGTAATAATTTCGCACAATCATAGTGTTTATAGTTACTACAATAAGTATTATCACTTTGTTGAACGGTTCTTGAGCCTCCTCACAGACAAAATAATTTGTGTCTCTGATATAGTAAAGAAATTTACCAATAAAACTCAGGGAATTGATACTGAAAAACTGATAACCATTCACAACGGCATAGAAAATGTTTCTCCTGTCCCTGAGAAAATATCTACCAGTATTAAAAATGGTCTGGGTATTCCTCCTGATCATACGGTTATATGCACAATAACTCACATGCTGAAACATAAGGGAGTTATCTATCTCATAAAATCAGCTTCCATATTATTAGAACATAGGAAAAATGTAACCTTCTTACTAGTAGGAGAAGGTTCATTAAAGGATGAACTGAAAAAACTTTGTGTCAATCTCAAGATTGAGAAAAACGTAATCTTTGCAGGAGAAAGAAGCGATATACCGGAAATATTATCACTGTCAGATATATTTGTTCTGCCATCTTTAAGAGAAGGCTTGCCCCTGACAATTCTTGAGGCAATGGCGTACGGTAAACCTGTCATAGCCACAAATGTAGGAGGTGTTCCAGAAGTAGTCAAAGATAGAGTAAGCGGGATACTTGTCTCCCCAAAAGACCCTGAGGCCCTTTATAATGCAATGAATGAATTGTTGAGTGATAAAGAAAAGCTGCAGAAGATGGGGCATAATGGGAAAAAAATATGTAACGAAAGCTTTAGTTCTAAAACTATGGTTGGAAAGATTGAAGAATTGTATAGCTTTCTCATAAATAAAAAGGTGAGACATTGGTAAGGACTATAAGGATACTTCTGATAACCCTATTGTCATTCTATACATTGTTGGGTTTTCTAATGTATTACCTGCATTCTAAAATAAATATTTATACTGAAGCTAAACAGTACATTACGGTAAATGAAGATAACATAGTTATTTTTGCTGCTCATCAAGATGATGGCGTAATAATGGCAGGTGGATATGCAATGCAGACAATAAAAAGAAGTGGAAAGGTAAATGTATTTTATATGTTTGATGGCGAGCCCGGGAATGGGAGGAAAAGAAATATAACAAGGATGAATGAATCATTCAGGGCATGGGAGTTAATAGGACTAGAGAAGATCAATATACATTTTTTAGATTATGATGAATATTTTGGGCTTAATGATAATAACGAAATAGAGGAATGTATAGATGAAGTTGTTGATATATTCAAAGAAAACCGTTTTGACATAATATTTATACCACTATATGAGGGGGGTCATTATCAACATGATATAACTAACTACATAGTATCCCGGGCGTACTTGAGAAGTGGAACGAAAGGAAAGCTTTACGAATGTCCTGAATATAATGCATATTATTCATTAAATAATACTCCTGAGAAATTTTTTTCACTAATAACCAAGTTTGTACCATTCTACGAATACAAATCTCCTCCCTTATTTATTAGAAAAGACAACAGGTTGTATTTGGATATGAGTGATGAAGAGCTAATGCTGAAGAGAAAGATGCTTCAGGCTTTCAAGACGCAGGACGTAGAAAGATTATTAAGCTTATATGGCTTTAAGGATAGTTATCAGATTTACACTGAATAT
>CAZPAM010000080.1:0-10531 GCA_964584595.1 uncultured Candidatus Scalindua sp.
TAAGAGAAGGTGGAAAGACGGTAGGTGCGGGTGTTGTTACTAAAATTATTGAATAGTGATAAAAGTAAAGCGTAATGGCGAACTATATAACTTTGGCGTGTACAGAATGTAGTAGTAGGAATTATAGAACAAGCAAGAAACTGAAGCAGACTGAACGTCTGGAGATGAAAAAGTTCTGTAAGTTTTGCAGGTCACACACAATACATAAAGAGCAAAAAAAATAGAAAGAAAGGTCTGTAGCTCTAATCGGCTAGAGCACCGGATTCCAAATCCGGGTGTTGGGGGTTCGAGTCCCTCCAGACCTGCCAGACAATTTTACTATAGAAGAGTAGAGTAGCGAGTATGACTTTTCAAATTTATAGAAAGGGAATGGGTGTATATGCAAGAGGTGCGGTAGCAGGACTCTTTGGTCTTGCCGCAATATTTGCCGCATACTCTTTATATGGAGCATTGATAGACCTTCCGGAATTTTATGCCGGTGCCAGAGTGCCCGTGCTGGATATAAGTTTGACTTGGGGGGTAGCTGGTTCATGTGCCCTTTTTGTTTTGTGCGGCATATTTATATGTTTATTCACCACGGGTTTTGAAATAGGGCTAAAGGGGCTGGATAACAGGTCCAAGAAAGCTGTAGAGTTTTTTATAGATACACAGGCAGAGCTTCAAAAGGTTTCATGGCCGACAAGGGGTGAATTAATTGGCTCAACAATTGTTGTTATCGTATGTTTGGTGGTCTTGGGGGTGTATGTTTTCTGTGTTGACTGGATAGTGTCAACTTTTATGAAAGCTATAGATATATTGTAGTAAGTTTTTTATGTCTGGGGTTGAGGGGCAATAGCGTTGAGCATCTTGGAAGCTTGAGATCACGTCTATTCGAACTCAGCTAATTCAGAAATAGCTGAGTGAGACTCACCATCTTTCTGCTAGGTAAGTTTCAAGGAGTTATATGGAAAGAGTAATTAGTGTGAATGTATAGTTAGTGTTTCTAGATTTTGACAAGAATTATTGTTTTGTGTTATGGGGAAAAAGTGGTTTGTGCTTCGTGTGCAAAGTAACAAAGAGGATAGGGTTAAAAATGATTTGGAGAAACGTATTAAAATCCAAGGAATTGAAAATCTTATCCCACAGATTTTAGTGCTTAGTGAAAAGGTATCTGAAATCAAAGGTGGAAAGAAGAGAGTAGCCGAAAGAAAGATATATCCGGGTTATATAATGGCGGAAATAGAAGTTGATGAGAAAGGTGAAATCCCGGAAGAAGTGTGGTATATGATTCGTGAGGCTCCTGGAGCAGGTGATATTATTGGTGGAGATAGTAAGCCGATACCAATGCTAAGTAGTGAAGTTGAGAAGTTATTAGAAAGAGCAGAACGAGGGGAAGAAAAACCGAAAGCAACGATAGAGTTTAGTGCGGGAGATAGGGTAAGGGTTAAGGAAGGCCCCTTCGAGAATTTTGACGGAGTGGTTGAAGAAGTTTTACCGGCTAGTGGTTGTTTAAAATTAATGCTTACGATTTTTGGCAGGCCTACACCTGTAGAATTGGAATATTGGCAGGTAGAGGCAATCTAGTATATATTTTTTACTGAGAATTTAATGGCAAAAGAAGCAGATACTAAAATAAAATTACAAATCCCAGGAGGGCAAGCTACTCCAGCGCCCCCTGTCGGTCCTGCATTAGGACAGCATGGGGTGAATATTGGCCAATTTGTTACTCAATTCAATGAGAAGACCAAAGATTTGCAGGGGACGATTACACCTGTGGAAATCTCGGTTTTCAAGGACAAGTCATTTACTTTTATTCTCAAATCACCTCCAGCTGCAGTATTGCTCAAAAAAGCTGCGGGGATAGCGAAAGGTTCGTCGGAACCGAACAGGGACAAGATAGGTAATGTGACAAAGTCGCAGGTTGAAGAGATCGCAAAAGTAAAGCTGCCCGACCTTAACGCAAGAAATCTTGAGATGGCCGGGAAGATTATCGAAGGTACTGCTCGATCTATGGGTTTAAAGGTAGAGGGTTAGAAATCTTAAATATATTAAAGGAAATTAATAAGTGAAGTCTAGAAGTAAACGTTACGTTGATTCAGATAAGACGGTCGAGAAATCGAAGGAATATGAACTGAAGGAAGCGGTTTCAGTTCTAAAAACCTTTGGCAAGACTAAGTTTGATGAAACTGTTGACATTGTCATGAAATTAGGCGTTGACCCTAAGCATTCGGATCAGATAGTCCGTGGTTCATTCTCGCTGCCTAAAGGGATTGGAAAAGAAGTCAGGGTGGTAGTCTTTGCCAGTGGAGACAAAATAGAGCTGGCACAGAAGGCAGGCGCCGTCGAAGCGGGCGGTGATGATTTACTGAAGAAAGTCGAGGGTGGGTGGTTAGATTTTGATGTGGCAATTTCAACACCAGACATGATGGGCAAAGTTGGTAAACTGGGCAGAGTTCTGGGACCGCAGGGTAAGATGCCATCTCCGAAGTCAGGAACGGTAACGAATGATGTAGAAACTGCAGTCAAAGAATTTAAGGAAGGTAAGATAGAATATAGAACAGATGCTGGTGGCAATGTTCATGTGCCAGTGGGGAAAACATCTTTTTCTGAAGAAGACCTGATCGCAAATCTCAGTTCATTTATAAAGCACATTGTTAGCAATAAGCCACCTGCAGCAAAAGGAGTTTTTGTTCAGAAAATATCTATTTCATCTTCTATGAGTCCCGGTGTAAGAGTTGCACTGGCTTCATAGTTAAATATATTAATGAATTTTAAAAATGTCTAAAGCGTTAAAAAAATTAATTGTTGATGAGCTTGTAACTGACTATAAGGGCAAGAAAAACCTTGTTCTTGCGAATTTTAAGGGAATAAACGCTCATCAGTCAAATGTGTTGAGGAGTGATCTGGGGGAGAAGAATATCAATGTGAAGGTTGTAAAGAATTCTCTTGCCTCTATAGCATTTAAGGAAGTAGGGGTTTCGGAGCTTGGGCAAATGTTTGATGCTCAAACAGTTGTTGCGTCAAGTGACGACGATCCTGTAGAGCTGGCCAAAGTGCTGAAGAAATGTTCTAAGGAGATACCGGACTTTAAAATTATAGGTGGATGGGTGGATGGAGAGTTAATGTCACTTGACAATATCAAAACTCTGGCATCAATTCCGTCCAGAGAGGTAGTTTTAACACAAATAGTATTTGCGATACAGGCACCTATGGTCCAGTTGGCAAATGTATTTAATGCCACGGCAAGTAGCCTTTGTCGAGTTTTGCATGCGATAAAAGAGAAAAAAGAGTGATGTTTAATATAAAGAATGTTTAAAAGGTAAAAGGAGGAAATTATGGCAACAGATACAGAAGTAGAGAAAACCGAGCCTACTGAAAAGATTACCCAGGTACTTGAGCTGGTTGAAGGAATGAGTTTGCTTGAGGCTTCTCAGTTGGTAACGGCATTTGAGGAAAAATTTGGTGTTTCTGCATCAGCGGCAATGGCTGTTCCGATGGGTGGTATGCCATCGGCTGGCGGAGAAGAGGCAGCTAAGGAAGAGAAATCAACGTTTGATGTTGTTCTGAAGGAAGTTGGTGCGAACAAGATTCAGGTTATTAAGGCTGTTCGTGCAGAAACTTCTCTTGGATTAAAAGAGGCAAAGGCATTGGTAGATGGCGCGCCAAAACCCATAAAAGAAGGTGTTGCAAAGGAAGAAGCGGAGAAGGTGAAAAAAGCATTAGAAGATGCGGGTGCGGTGGTTGAACTTGCGTAAAGTAAAGTAGTAAAGAGAAAAACCCTTTTGTTGGAATGCTACAAAAGAAAGTATAAAAATGATAAAGATGAACATAAGAAATTACGGTAAGATTCCCGACGTGATTGAGATGCCTGATCTGATCAGGACGCAGACTAAGTCATATGCTGCTTTTTTGCAGGAAGATGTGCTTCCGGATAAACGAAAGAATCGGGGTTTAGAAGCCATTTTGCGAGAGACTTTTCCAATAAATAACTATGACGAAACGATTAGCCTGGAATACATAAAGTATGAGATAGGGAAACCACGTTACGGTCCGGATGAATGCAGGAAATTGAAGTTGATTTATGGCAAACCTCTGAGGGTCTGGTTACGATTAAATAAGGAAGAGCCTGTTGAAGAGGCGGTGTATCTGGGAGAAATTCCTGTTATGATTGGCGGCGGCGAGTTCATAATTAATGGGACAGAAAGGGTCGTAGTAACTCAGCTTCACAGGTCGCCGGGTGTGGATTTCGTTGAGGAACTGCATGCAGAGAAGAGAATGCACTCTTGCAGGGTTATTCCGGAGCGTGGAAGTTGGATTGAGGTGGAAGTTGGGAAGAAAGATGTTTTGACTACCAGAGTTGATCAGAGTGGTAAATTTCCTGCGACATGTTTCCTGAGAGCAATGTCAGAGAAATATTCAAAAGACGAAGATATTATCAGACTTTTTTACGAAACGGAAACAGTCAGTATTAAAGATTCTGCTTCGATAAAAAAACTTAAAGATAGGTATTTGGTTGGTCGGTTGATTAACCCTCAAACTGGTGAGATTATATTGGAAGCTGGAAGGCAAATAACTGAGGATATGGTTAATGTTATATCGAATTCAAATCTTAAAAAGCTTGAAGTTATCAAGAACATGGATGATCCTCTGATACTGAATACTCTGGAAACTGATAATGCAGAATCTCATGAAGATGCGTTGTTGAAGGTTTATACGAGATTCAGGCCTGGAAATCCTCAGCAATTGGATAAGGCAAAGCAATTATTTCATGATAAGTTCTTTGATGCAAAAAGATATAAATTGGGTCTTGTAGGGCGATTTAGATTAAATAGAAAATTAGGGCAGGAAGTACCCAATAATGAAATGACTTTACAACCTGAAGATTATATAAACTCTATCAAGTATATCGTAACACTTAGAAAAGATGAGGGAAGTATCGACGATATAGATCATCTTGGTAATAGGCGCCTCCGAACTCTTGATGAGTTATTTGGTGAAGAATTACGTAGAGGATTTCTCAAGCTGAGAAGAACAGTCCAGGAGAGGATGAATACTAAGGATTTTGAGCTGTTGACGCCAAGGATTCTCATAAACTCCAGAACAATATTCTCGGCAATAGAGTATTTCTTTAGCCGTGGTGAGCTATCTCAAGTATTAGATCAGACTAATCCATTAGCACAGCTTACACATGAACGGAGATTAAGTGCCTTAGGTCCGGGTGGACTTAATAGAAAGAGAGCCGGATTTGAGGTTAGAGATGTTCATATCTCGCACTATGGACGAATATGTCCTATTGAGACTCCGGAGGGTACAAATATTGGATTGATTGCATCATTAAGTATATATGCATCAACTGATGATTATGGTTTCTTAATTTCTCCATACTTAAAGATCAAAAACGGCAAACTAACAAATGAGATTGTTTACCTTCGTGCCGATGAGGAAGAAGGCAAAACTCTTGCACCGGCAGATACACAGTCGAGTTTTGGAGCTAAAGGATTAAACAGTGAAGTCCTTGCACGTTTTAGTGGGGATTTCAAGCTTGTTAATGTGAAGGATGTTGACTACATAGATGTATCACCGAAGCAGTTGGTAGGAGTATCTACAAGCCTGATTCCATTCCTTGAACATAGTGATGCGAACAGGGCATTGATGGGATCAAACATGCAAAGGCAAGCTGTGCCGTTGCTGATAACAGAGCCGCCACTTGTTGCTACAGGTATGGAAAAAATGGTTGCACAGAATTCCAGTATGGTTGTTCGTGCTGAAAATGCCGGTACTATTACTAAAGTTGACGGTGAACAAATAATAATTAATGAGAGCGATATATACAATCTAAGGAAATATGTTGGCTTAAACGAAGGAACCTGTTTAAACCAGAAACCTATAGTGATAGAGGGGCAAAAGGTAAAAAGGAATGAAATTATTGCTGACGGTGCTGCTACTTGTAATGGTGAATTGAGTTTGGGTAGAAATGTATTGGTGGCCTTTATGACATGGGATGGTTACAACTTTGAGGATGCTATGGTGGTTAGTGAAAGTTTGCTCAAGAATGACAGTTATACATCAATTCATAGAGATGAGTTTGAGGTGGAGATCAGGGAGACAACACTTGGGAAGGAGGAGTTCACCAGGGATATACCAAATGTTTCCGAAAAGGCTCTCAGTAATTTAGATGAAAACGGTATAATTCATGTTGGGACGAAGGTTAAACCTTCAGATATTCTTGTGGGAAAAATTGCTCCAAAGAGTAGAAGTGAACTGTCTCCGGAAGAAAAACTTTTACATGCAATATTTGGCAGGGCTGGAGAGGACGTCAAGAACGTTTCTTTGGAGGTGCCATCTGGTGTAGAAGGGATTGTTATAAATACACAGCTTTTCTCTCGAAGGGCCCATCTGTCAGACGAAAAGAGGCAAAAAGTTACGAATGAAATAAAAGGCATAGAAGTTAAATTTGATAAAGCAATATCAAAAGAATTTGTGAAAATGATAAAAGACCTGGAGCAGGTTTTTGATGGCTCACTTGTAAATCTGGAGACAGACAAACCTTTGAAAGTGTCATACGGGACAGATATCGAACGTGTTCTTGAGTTACAGGAGCTGTTTGATATTAGAAACTTTGATTCTGGTAGTAATAAGAGGAAAAGTGAGAGAGCGTCGAGAATTTGTGATGAGCATAACGAAAGCATTGAGTCTTTGAAGGAAGATAAAAATACAAAAATAAGTCAATTAAAAAGAGGTGACGAATTACCAAGTGGTGTATTGGAAGTGGCAAAGGTTTCTATTGCAACGAAAAGGAGGTTGTCTGTTGGGGATAAAATGGCAGGAAGGCATGGTAACAAAGGGGTCATAGCCAGGATCCTGCCCGTGGAAGATATGCCATGTTTGGAAGATGGAACGCCGGTTGAGATGATTCTGAATCCCCTTGGAGTTCCTTCCAGGATGAATCTGGGTCAAATCCTGGAAACACACCTGGGTTGGGCTGCAAAGAAATTGAATTTCCAGGCTGTTACACCAATTTTTGATGGGGCAAAAGAATATGAAGTAAGGGATACTTTGAAAGAAGCAGGACTTCCGGAGGACGGCAAGGCTACATTATATGATGGTTGTACTGGCGACTCCTTTAATCAAAAGGTTGCAGTTGGGTATATGTATATGTTGAAGCTGCATCACTTAGTTGACGAAAAGGTCCATGCCAGAGCTACAGGGCCGTATTCCTTGATAACACAACAACCTCTTGGCGGAAAGGCGAGGTTCGGTGGGCAAAGGTTTGGGGAAATGGAAGTATGGGCATTAGAAGCTTATGGGGCTGCCTATAATCTGCAAGAACTTCTTACAGTGAAAAGTGATGATGTAGAGGGTCGTACCAGAATTTACGAGTCAATGGTTAAGGGTAAGAATACGTTGGAAGCAGGAACTCCTGCATCATTCGAAGTGCTGACCAAAGAGGTTGAAGGACTAGGCCTTGCCTTGACGCTTGAGAAAGAAGAAAAACTTTAAATAAACAAGTTAGATTGTTATGTGCTCTATTATTTTAGAAAGCACATGATTGAAGCAATTAAAATTTATCTCTTTTTTAACGATAAATGGAGATTAACTAATGACAGTTAGCACATATGAAAAGATAAATGAATATAGCTCCGTGAGGATATCACTATCGTCAACAGAAAATATCAGGAGCAAGTCATATGGTGAAGTAAAAAAACCAGAAACAATAAATTATCGTACATATCGTGCAGAGAAAGATGGACTTTTTTGTGAGCGAATTTTTGGTCCTGAGCGTAATTGGGAATGCTTTTGCGGGAAATATAAAGGTATTAAACATAAAGGGATTGTCTGTGACAGATGTGGGGTTAAGGTAACTCATTCTCGCGTAAGAAGAAAAAGGATGGGGCATATTGGTCTGGCGGCGCCTATTGTTCATATATGGTTTTTTAAGGCAATGCCTTCGAGGATAGGAACCCTTTTAGGTATGAAAACTAACGTCTTGGAAAGGATTATATATTTTCAGGGTTACGCTGTGATAGATCCCGGAAGTACTCCACTTAAAGAGTATCAATTGCTGACGGTTGATGAGTATGCAGAAGCCCAGGAGAAATATGGAGAGGGTAGTTTCAATGCCGGTATGGGAGCAGAAGCTATCCGGACAATACTTGAAGGCCTGGATTTAGAGAAAATATCAAAGGAGCTTAGGATAGAACTTACGGAAACAAA
Organism: uncultured Candidatus Scalindua sp.; assembly: GCA_964584595.1. Classification (GTDB taxonomy): domain Bacteria; phylum Planctomycetota; class Brocadiia; order Brocadiales; family Scalinduaceae; genus Scalindua. Next base: position 8,194 of record CAZPAM010000080.1, read on the forward strand.
ATCCAAACAGCGAACCAAGGATATAATAAAAAGATTAGCAATCGTTGAATCTTTTAAAGATTCTGGAAACAAGCCTGAGTGGATGGTTATGGATGTTGTTCCGGTTATTCCTCCGGATTTGAGGCCTTTGGTATTATTGGAAAGTGGAGACTTTGCCAGTTCAGACCTTAACGACCTTTACAGGCGTATAATTAATCGAAATAATCGTCTTAAAAAACTGATAGACCTCAATGCGCCGGAAGTAATAATTCGAAATGAGAAGAGAATGTTGCAACAGGCGGTGGATGCACTCTTTGATAATGGCAGAGGTAAGCGTCCTATACTGGGCAGCAACAGCCGTCCTTTAAAATCTCTGACTGATATGATTAAGGGTAAGCAGGGGAGATTCAGGGAGAATCTGCTTGGTAAGAGAGTTGATTATTCAGCACGATCAGTAATAGTCGTTGGCCCGGAACTTAAATTAAGTCAATGCGGGATACCTAAAAAAATTGCACTTGAATTATTTCAGCCATTCATAATTCGACGTTTAAGGGAAATTGGGCTGGCAGATACAATAAAGAGCGCAAAGAAAATGTTGGTAAGACAAGATGAAGAGGTTTGGGATATTCTTGATGATGTGGTAAGGAAACATCTGGTTTTGCTTAACAGGGCTCCGACATTGCATCGTATGGGAATTCAAGCGTTTGAGCCGACTCTTGTGGAAGGTAATGCAATAAAACTTCATCCATTGGTGTGCCGTGGATTCAATGCTGATTTTGATGGAGACCAAATGGCAGTTCATTTGCCCCTATCCGTTGAAGCACAAATTGAAGCAAGAACACTGATGTTATCGACTAATAATATTTTCTCTCCTGCTTCGGGTGAGCCTATAATTACTCCTTCACAGGACATTGTTCTGGGTTGTTACTTTTTGACAACTTTGATAGAACAAAATGAGGAAAAACTTAGAAGCTTCAGTAATTATGATGAAGTGTTAATGGCTTATGCATTGAAGAAGGTTGGTGTTCATACTCAAATTAAACTCAGGCTTGATCCAAACAAATCTGTTAAGAATGATGAAAGTAAACAGGGTGAGAGTACGTTGTGTACTACCACTGTAGGCCGTGTTATATTCAACGAAACCTTGCCTCCTGAACTGCCGTTTTATAATTACCCTCTTGATCATAAATCAATAAAAAATATTATCCAGGATTGTTATAAAATACTGGGCAAAGAGGCCACTATTGATCTGTTAGACAAAGTCAAAGAAATAGGTTTTAAAGAGTGTACAAAGGCTGGCCTTTCTCTTTCAATAATGGATTTAAAGATGCCAGATAAGAAGGCTCAGATATTGGAGAAAACACAGAAAGAGGTTGAAAAAACTCAGAAGTTATATCATAGGGGTATAATCACAGAGGGTGAAAGGTATAATCAGGTAATAGATACTTGGACATATGCCGGTGAAATAGTGGCTGAGGAGATGCTTGATGAACTTAAGAATGATATAAGAGGCGGAAAGTCATACCTTAACCCGGTTTACTTAATGTCTGCATCAGGTGCCAGGGGAAGTACCCAGCAATTGAGACAGCTTGCGGGCATGAGAGGCTTAATGGCTAAGCCGTCAGGCAAGATAATAGAGACACCAATTAAAGCAAACTTTCGCGAGGGGTTAAGCGTATTGGAATATTTCAGTTCAACCCATGGCGCACGAAAAGGCTTGGCCGATACGGCCTTGAAGACGGCAGATTCCGGTTATTTAACCAGGAAACTTGCAGATGTTGCCCAAAATGTAATTGTTACCTCTCATGATTGCGGAACAGTTAATGGGATTAGCAAGAGTGCCGTTTATAGGGGAGATCGCGTTGAGGTTCCTCTTCACAGGGTTATTACTGGCAGAGTATCTTTGAATAATATTGTAGATTTGGTTAAGGATGAGAAAATAGTCAAGGAAAACGAACTGATTACAGAAGAGAAAGCAAAAAGAATTGAGGCACTGGGGTATGAGAAAATTCGTGTACGTTCTGCATTAACATGTGAGGTGTCGCAAGGTTTGTGTGTTAAGTGTTATGGTATGGATCTTTCTAAAGGTAAATTGGTAGAAGAAGGTACAGCGGTGGGAATCATTGCTGCCGAATCAATAGGAGAACCTGGAACCCAATTAACCATGAAAACATTTCATATCGGTGGAACTGCGACACGATCAATTGAAGAATCAGAAATAAAGGTTAGGAGAGCCGGCCGGGTCAACTACAGTGATCTAAATGTAGTAGAGAATCCACAGGGAGAAAATATTACCCTGGGTGGTAAGGGAGAAATACTCATTGTTGATGATAAGGGTAGGCAACTCGAAAAACACGCC
>CAZPAM010000081.1:0-10449 GCA_964584595.1 uncultured Candidatus Scalindua sp.
AAATCTTACTCGTATAAACAAGTAAAACTATCTTTTTGAAGATATTTAGAATGTGATATAAAACAGGTATATATTGTGCCTGATGCTTACTAGAGGGTTATTATAAAAGAGTGGGGGTGTTTTGCAAGACAAAACAAATTCACCGCTAAGACGCAAAGTGCGCTAAGAAATACAATAATGTAGGTTAAAAGCAAAAGACAGACACGAATTACCCCCGGACAAACAGCGCCGAGGGCGAGTAAAAGGCACGAAGGTAAAAGGCGGGTAAAATGTGGTCTGAAGTTGACAATGAAGGATAATTTACGATAAAATTACTCTATGCTAAAGTTTAATCCTTCTGCATCTTTATTGTAAATTTCATGGCATGCATCGCACGACTTTACCAGATTGTCAAATTCAAGATTTGTATTTTCAGCGTCCTGCTTCGCGCTGCACAGGAGCAATTTATTTATGGCACTGTTAAACTTGTTGCTTAATGCCACAAACTCATCCGGGATATCATGATGCTCTATCATGTACAGTTTAATACAATTAAAGCCCATACCGTGCTTGAGTTCCTGGAGCCACATATCCATTTTATCCCAGTCATTGCTAGCTACCGCCCTTGACAGCCTCCTCATCTCTAAAGACGCTTTCTTCCCGGCAGCTGAAAGGCTATTGTCTTCCGACACCATTGTAACATTTTCATCCTTTTCAATTTCTACACCCTCCGTTATCTTACAGGAAGTAGAGACGATAAAAATTCCCAGGATTATGACCGCTGCTCTTAGTGAATGTCTCATTTTTAATTTCTCCTTCTTATCCATTAAAAGAACATCACAAACTAAACATTCCCTCTATATATTTATACAAATATTTTGATGAAATAGTTTCTAATTTTGGCAGACTATGACATACGACGACACCTCACATTCACCACCCAATTACGCTTGATATGTGAATGGCGTTTGTAAAAAGAGGGTCAGGCCTGCCCATTTGACAAAAGGTAAGATTCACCGCACCCGCCAAACAAACCGTCGGGCAGGAAGGCGCAGAAGGTTAAGGATTGATGATTAGGGGATTGAAGAATTAAGAAATTTAAGGATTTAGGAATTGAGGAATTGACAAATGACAAGAGAAGAAGTGAACTAAAGTGCCTACCCGCCTGCCAATCAGTTCGGGCAGGAAGATCAAAGTGACTAGAGTTAAAGGCTAAGAAAATTAAATAAATTGTTTACCACGCTTAGCGTGGTTTCCGAAACTTTAGCTCACTTTACACTTTAAACTTCAAACTTGTTTAATGGATCTAATTCCTTGCTGATTGGATGTGTCTTATTTTGGATGGGCAGGTCATTCTGCTGAATTGTCTTAGATCACGCAAGCGGTCTTCCTGTGGGAGAAGGTCGATGTGTTTTGTGTACATCATGCCGAATTTTCCGGCATCCTCATATCTTTTTCTCTCTGAAGTATCCTCAATGTCATATTTGCGTTTGTAGAAGAGATGGTACCTTATATATTCTTTATCAAAGTTACTCAGCTTTACTGATTTATTCTGTAGTGCAACAAAATATTTCAGCACCAGGTACTTGGTTACGTTTGCCTGTAATTCCAGTTCGAGTAGGCTGAAAGGGCGATTCTGTTTATAATTCTGAGCTATAAACAGGAAATGGTCCAGTTCTTCAACAAAGCTTGCACATAAATCAATATTATCATCATGTAGGCCAAGCCTCGGATCGTTGCTTTCTAATTCTTTTATTAATTCATCGGGATAATAAATACTTACTTTAAGCGTCTCTCCTGCATCCCTTATTAAGACCTTTGCTCCCGAATGGCTGTTAACTACCGTCCTGATATTTTCTTTTGCGTAGAATTCTTGATAACCTTTATCACCAATAATATACTGTTCGATATTGGTAATTCCTGTGTCCAGTGCATAGGTCTTTTCTATCTTCCTTTGTAATTCCTTAATCAAGGGATGCCTGATCTTCATTTTTATCCGGAGTAGAAAAAGTCAAAAAAGAAATTCCACAACTTTAGCTCACTTTAAACTTCCCGCCTAATAGGCTGGCGGACAGGTAGGCACTTTTAACTTGGTTGCCTGCCCGACTGTGTTATTTAGGCGGGCGGCTATGCAAGTCCTGTTCTTGCAGTGCGAAAATATTCACTGTTCATAAAGCTTAAAACCTGTGCAATAACCTCAAACCCTTCTGATAATTGTGATAGTGTGCCCGTGAGCCTGTTTTTCCTTGCATTGGTATGTCCCGATGCAAGCCCGTAATATGTTTTTCCGAAACCTACGTAATAATGTTTATCAATAGGTCTTCGTTTGCATGCATATCTGTATTTAATATATTCCGGGATCATCCCCGTCAGGAAGAGTGTGTAATTTCCTATATGACAGTAAATATGAAATTTTTCACTGTTATCTGAATGCAGGGAGTCTGTAATCATATCTACTATATATTGATGTGACTTTGTTTCATCCCCATTTTCGTTATACAATCTTGAGCACTCTGTAAACTGTGCAAGCATGTTTGCAATGTAGTTCGAAACCTGCGTGTCTTCAAGCAGGCTCATAAGCCTGTTTTTATCCCATGGAATGACAGGTTCGCTTTTGTTTAATGCGTCTATAGTCCTTTCAATAAATCTTGCGTCTTTTCTTTTTTCTTTAAAAGCCCTTCTTAAAAGCAGTGAAAACAGGAAATATGGAGAAATTTCCAGAATGCGTTCCGTACAGTTCATCACGTTGTTGAATACCCTGTCACTATCGATCATTTTACCTATTACGTCTTCATCTCCTTTTATCAAGCTTGCAATATTCTCGTAATCATTCCGTCTGGTAACATAACTTTCGATAAGGAAGAGGAGGTCTCTATCTGATAGGCTTTGCAAACTGTCTTTTTGAAGTTCCTGAATAGCTTCTTCTTTTTCCATGGCTCTCTCCATAAAGATTTGAGAAATTTAATTTAGGAAAACGAATTTTACCAACTACTTCAATACGCAATTTATAACTACATATACAGACAAGTTACAAGAAAAAAACGGGAGAAACAGAATTTAGATCTACGTTCGATCATTTACAATAATTTCATTTTTCACATTGTGTAAAGCGCAACAACTATACCAAAAGTACATTAATCTGCATAATTTTCAACTCATTATAAATTAGCTGGTTATAGCATCTTGATTTTTGCACTCTTTGTTTTTAAGAAGATTTAGTGAGTAGTTTTTGTACAAAGTGGTCATTTTTAACTACAATATGGTTTAATCTGAAAAAAATGGTTTAAATTTAATCTCTTTTCCTATATGATACTACATTCACGCTAAAAACAGTAATTTTTCGTTCGTCAAACTAACTTGATACCGACTCTTTTTGAGCTCTTATTTACAACTTTAAATAAAGGAATATGATATGACTACTACACTTACACAGGATTACAAGGTTGCCGACATCAATCTGGCTGACTGGGGACGTCGTGAGATCACCCTCGCTGAAGGTGAGATGCCCGGCTTGATGAACCTAAGGAAGAAATATGAGAATGAGCAGCCCCTTAAGGGCGCTAATATTATCGGCTGTATCCATATGACGATACAGACAGCAGTATTGATCGAAACACTTCGCGCCCTTGGTGCAGAAGTTCGCTGGTCTTCATGTAACATCTTTTCTACTCAAGATCACGCTGCCGCCGCCATGGCTGCTGCCGGTGTTGCCGTCTACGCCTGGAAGGGGCAGACAGAAGAAGAGAGTTCATGGTGTATCGAACAGACTATTCTAAAGGATGGAAAGCCGTGGGATGCCAATGTATTACTTGATGATGGTGGTGACCTTACCGCCATGGCTCACGAGAAATATCCGGAGATGCTTGATAAGGTACATGGTATAACGGAAGAGACCACAACCGGTGTCCACAGGCTGTTCGACATGCTGGCAAAAGGTGAGCTTAAGGTTCCTGCAATCAACGTCAACGATTCTGTAACTAAATCAAAGAACGACAATAAATACGGCTGCCGCCACAGTTTAAATGACGCCGTTAAACGTGGAACAGATGCTCTTCTTTCAGGTAAAAAAGCTCTTGTTGTTGGATACGGTGATGTAGGCAAGGGTTCTGCCCAAAGTTTGAATCAGGAAGGGATGATCGTAAAGATATCTGAGATTGATCCTCTCTGTGGTATGCAGGCATGTATGGACGGATTCGAAGTTGTTTCACCATATAAAGAGGGAAACAACACCGGCTCTGCTGAATGTATCGATAAGCAGTTGCTGGAAAAGATGGATCTGATCGTAACAACTACCGGTAACGTGAATGTATGTGACCGTCACATGCTGGCCGCTGTTAAGCGGGGTGCCATCGTGTGCAACATCGGCCACTTTGATCTTGAGATTGATACCAAATTCATGCGCGATAACTGGAGATGGGAAGAGGTGAAACCTCAGGTTCATAAGATCTATAGATCCGATGACGATGAAGATTATATTATTCTTCTCTCTGAAGGGCGCCTTGTGAACCTTGGCAACGCAACCGGCCATCCATCCCGTGTTATGGATGGTTCATTCACTAATCAGGTACTCGCACAGATGTTACTCTACAAGGAAGCGTGGGCAGACAAATCCGAGTCTGAACGTGAACCTGTTTACGTAAAGGTACTTCCCAAGAAACTGGACGAGGAGGTTGCCGCTGAAATGGTTAAGGGTTTTGGAGGTGTGATTACCAGGATGACGCAGCAGCAGTCTGAATACATCAGTACACCGGTAGAAGGTCCATTCAAGCCGGAAACTTACAGATACTAGAGAGTATTTTAGATATAAATTAAAAATAGCACAGGAGCTTTTACCCCTGTGCTATTTTTTTATAGTTAGATCTGTAATTTCTACGACAAGTTTTCAAATCAGGTATCAGTTAAAGCCCTGCATCTTTTTTCAAGGCCTCCGCCTTATCTGTCTTTTCCCATGAGAAAGAATCTTCGCTTCTTCCAAAGTGGCCGTGACTGGCCGTAATCTGGTAAATAGGCCTTCTTAACTGTAGATGATCTATAATGCCCTTTGGTGTAAGGTCAAAATGTTTGTCAACCAGTTCTTCTATCTTAGATTCAGGGATCTTTGCCGTGTCCTCCGTTGAAACCAGAACAGACATAGGCTTGGCAACACCAATAGCATAAGCCAACTGTACCTCACAGGCATCAGCAAGGCCTGCAGCCACAATATTTTTGGCGACATAACGTGCGGCATATGCGGCACTGCGGTCAACTTTAGACGGGTCTTTTCCGGAAAAGGCTCCACCGCCATGCCTTGCCCTGCCGCCATAGGTATCGACAATTATCTTCCTTCCGGTCAGGCCACAGTCTCCCTGCGGACCTCCTACTACGAAACGGCCGGTAGGGTTTATATAATATTTGGTTTTGTCATCCAGAAATTCTGCCGGAATAACATCTTTTATAACCTTTTCAAGTATGTCTTCTTTAATCTGATCATGCGAAATGTCCGGGGAGTGCTGGGATGAAACAACAACTGCATCTACCCTTACCGGCTTGCTGTCTTCGTACTCAACCGTTACCTGTGATTTACCGTCAGGCCGAAGATATGTAAGGTCTCCGACCTGTCTTTGCTCTGCAAGTCTCTTTACTAAACGGTGAGACATGCAGATTGGAAAAGGCATAAACTCTTCTGTCTCGTGACAGGCGAAACCGAACATCATTCCCTGGTCTCCGGCGCCATGTTCACTATGCAGGCCCTCACCTTCAGAGACACCCTGTGCAATATCCGGAGATTGTTTATCAAGCGATGTTAAAACAGCGCAGGTTTTATAGTCAAACCCCATAGATGAATCACTGTAGCCTATATCCTTAATAGTCTGCCTGATTATAGCCGGTGCATCTATAGTAGCAGTAGTAGTTATTTCGCCTGCGACCATTGCCATGCCGGTTGTTACCAGTGTTTCGCATGCAACACGTGACATTGGGTCCTGTTCTAAAATTGCGTCCAATACGGCATCGGATATCTGGTCGGCAATCTTGTCCGGGTGCCCCATGGATACTGATTCAGAAGTAAAAAAATGGTTTCCTTTTTTCATTTGATCCTCTTTTCCTTTCCAATGTTTTTGTTAAGATTCAATCTCCTTTGTTGAATTACTATAGTAATACGGAAAGCTAAAGCTTTCCACTACTTTTTTTTGCTAAAATTTCCCCTATTATTTCAATATTTTTCCCGGTAGCGCCTCTTTTTTCATTAACTACCTTTTGTGCTTTAAGCCCCATCTCTTTTGCCGCATCAGGATTCTTGATAAATGATTCAATTACTTTGAAGAGTTCGTTCTCGGATTCTACCATTTTAGCGGCACTGTTTTTAAGCAGGAGGTCACTCTCTTCCTTAAAGTTAAATGTGTGCGGGCCAAAAACCACCGGTTTCCCCAGCCCTGCCGGTTCCATCATATTCTGGCCTCCGGATGGTACAAGGCTTTTCCCGACAAAAACATAATTTGCCAGTGAATATATCTTTTCCAGATCACCAACAGTATCGATTAATATAATTTCTTTCTTTCTGTTTTGCCAGTTATAATTGGAGTTGTCTGCTGATGTTTTTAATACAGGTATAAAACCCATCTTTTCTATCAACCTGGAAACATCTCCGGTTCTTTCGATATGTCTTGGAGCTATGATCAGTTTTAAATTTGAATATTTTTCATTTAGTTTTTCAAATACCCTGATTAAGATCTCTTCCTCACCCGCATGTGTACTTCCGCCTATAAGCACTAATTCGTCATCATTAATATGGAATAATTCTGCCAGCCCCTTACTGATACTTTCATTAATATGGGTTGGGATATTGTCGTATTTCATGGTGCCGGTAACAAAGACTTTGTTACCGGGAATTCCGAGATCACGAAAACGCTGTGCGTCGATCTCAGTCCTGGCGCAATAAGTGTTCATTTCACTGGTCAGGCCATTACGAAAATCCTTCGAAATGCGACTGATAATCCGGTATGCCATAAGAGATTTATTGGATATCCTTCCGTTAACTATGATTACCGGAATGTTCTTCTTATAAGCTGATATTAAAAAATTTGGCCATATTTCAAGTTCGACCAGGAGAATAAAGCTTGGCCTTTTTTTTTGAAGGACCTTCCTTGTTGTCCAGCTCAGGTCGGCTGGGAAAAAGAAAACGGCTTTATCAGAAAAATTTTTCTCAGCCACCGAAAAACCGGTATTTGTCGTTGCGGATATGAAGGTTTCCCATTCCGGGAATTCCTTGTCAATCCTCTCTATAATACTTTTCGCAGTAATAACTTCACCTACAGATGCTCCATGTACCCAGATACCCGGTTTGCTGCCTGTCCTTTCTGCTGTTATCCCGAATCTCTGGTTCAAACCTGAACGATAGCGTTTGCTTGTTAATATTTTGAATAATAAATATGGTGAGCCTAATAAAGATGCGGTTAAATAAATTGAATCAAAGATTAATGGCATCTTGTACGTTCATTTATATTTTTGAATAATAATGTAAGGATTATGATATTAAAGCTGGTGCGGTTGCCGATTCATCAGTTTTTGCCACAGCATTGTTTATATTTTCTTCCGCTTCCACAGGGGCATGGCTGATTCCTGCCGACCTTAACAGCGGCACGTATAGGTTCGGGCCTCTGTTCAGCCTGACCACTGTTGGTTGTTGCAGTCTCAACTCTTTCCCTCATTGGTTCCCTTTTTGGGGCTGGCATTTCAGGCATGGTATTTAGAGAGTCTTGATAGACAAAGTTGTCAGCATTCCATACGTTTTTGCTATCAATTGATTCCGCCCTGACCCGCAATTTAAATATAAGATCTGTTACTTCTTCCCTGATGGATGCCATCATGGTTTCGAACATTATAAGCGCCTCACGTTTGTATTCTATCTTTGGGTCAACCTGTGCGTAACCTCTCAGTCCTATACCTGATTTCAAGTGATCCATTGCATAGAGGTGGTCTTTCCATTTAGTATCAACTTTTTCAAGTAAGAGAATCTGTTCAATCTTCCTGAGCTCCTCTTCACCGATCTCCTTCTCTTTATCTTCATAAGCGTTACTGGCAGTATCAAGCAACAGGTCTTCAATATTGTCCTTTGTTTCTATATTATGTTCTTTTAAGTCGATTTTTATACCGAATTTCTGTTTGTACCAGTTAAGCAGACCATCTACATCCCACTCGTCGGTGTGTAATTTTGGATCGATATAACCATCCACTGTTTCCACTATGCTTTCTTCAATCATTCTAAGCAGGTCGTCCCGGAGAGCTTCCTGTGCAAGAACCCTTTGCCTCCATGTGTATATGGTTTTTCTCTGTTCGTCCATCACCTCGTCATACTCAAGAAGATTTTTTCGTATTTCGAAATTATGCTGTTCAACCTTTTTTTGTGCCCTTTCGATTGATTTGGATACCATGGAGTGTTCTATTGCCATGCCGTCCGTCATTCCAAATTTCCTCAGTATGCCGCCTACTCTTTCCGGTGCGAAGATGCGCATCAGGTCATCTTCGAGCGAGACGTAGAACCGTGATGATCCGGGGTCTCCCTGGCGTCCTGTACGGCCCCGCAATTGATTATCAATTCGCCGTGCCTCATGTCTTTCCGTTCCCAGTACGTGGAGGCCTCCCAATTCTCTTACTCCTTCACCCAGGACAATGTCTGTTCCCCTTCCCGCCATATTTGTAGCGATAGTAACATTTCCCTTTTGTCCTGCCTTTGCAATTATCGCGGCTTCCCGTTCATGATTTTTTGCATTGAGTACCTCGTGGTCTATTCCGCGCCTGCTGAGTGCCTTGCTGAACATTTCAGATTTTTCTATTGATATGGTTCCGACCAGGACCGGCTGGCCTTTTTCATGCACTTCGGCTATCTCTTCGACTACGGCAGTATCTTTTTCTTTTGCCGTACCATAGATTCTGTCCGCATGGTTTTCGCGGATCAAAGGTTTGTTTGTTGGTATAACGTCGACTTGCAATCCGTATATACTACCGAACTCAGCCGCCTCGGTAAAAGCCGTACCAGTCATCCCTGCAAGTTTATTATAGAGACGGAAAAAATTCTGAAGTGTAATTGTGGCAAGTGTCTGACTCTCTTCTTTTATCTTTAAACGTTCCTTTGCCTGGATTGCCTGGTGAAGTCCGTCGCTCCACATCCTGCCTTCCATTAATCTTCCCGTAAATTCGTCGACTATGACAACATCTTTACCCTGGACAACGTAATCCGTGTCTTTCAAAAACAGTGAGTGGGCACGCAGGCTCTGTTCGATATAGTGAGGCCAGTCCATGTGAATGTCGGAATATATACTGTCGACACCAAGTTCCTTTTCTACAATACCAATTCCTTCGTCAGTTAAATTTGCGCTCTTTTCCTTCTCTTTTATTTCATAATGTTTACCTGCTTTTAACTTCCTGGCAATCTTGTCAGCAACAAAGTATCTTTCCGTTGATTCGTCAGATGGCCCAGAGATTATGAGGGGTGTTCGGGCTTCATCGATCAGGATACTGTCAACCTCGTCAACAATGGCATAGTTCAACGTTCCCTGTACCTGCTCTTCGAGGCGTATCCTCATGTTGTCCCGCAGGTAATCAAAACCAAATTCATTATTTGTGCCGTATGTGATATCGGCTCTATAAGCTGCCTGCTTGTCTTCATAGCTCTGGTTGCTCTGTATTGCGCCTGCTGAAAGACCCAGAAATTCATACATCGGCAGCATCCAGTTCATATCTCTATTGGCAAGGTAATCGTTCACGGTAACGATGTGAACTCCTTTGCCTTCCAGTGCATTGAGATATGCCGGTAACGTTGCAACAAGAGTTTTACCCTCTCCCGTTGTCATTTCTGTAATATTGCCCTGGTGTAGTACTATACCCCCTAATATCTGGACATCAAAATGCCTCATCGTTTTGTCCGGGCTGTCTGCATTGGGTACTAACAACATTCTTCGGCTGGCCTCTCTAACGACGGCAAAAGCCTCAGGTAGCAGGTCATCCAGTGTCTCTCCGGCGCCAATCCTTTCCCTGAACTTGTCTGTCTTCTGTCTGAGCTCAGCATCGGTTATAGTCTGCAAACCACTTTCAAGTGAATTTACATGTTCCACTATCGGCTTCAGAGTTTTTAAAACCCGATCGCTGGCAGTACCAAAAACCTTTGTAAAGATACTCATTTCTATGATTTAGGACTCAAAAAATATAAAATTTAATTAAACCAGATTTGAGAAAGAGAGTCAACTCAAATTAGAAGTCTAATAAGTACAGACTATTACGAACTTAGTCCGGTTTTCTCACAATTGAAAAAAAAGAATTAGTAAAAGGAGGGTAAGGTGGATTGCCCGTTCGGAGCGACAGCGAAACCGTCTCTGTTCTACTGCTTACTTACACGTAGTATTCCTGGATCGGCTTGACATCCAATTCACCGTTTGACATGGACTTGATGGCGCTCTCTGCGGCAATTGCACCTTGCACTGTTGTAAAATAAGGAAT
>CAZPAM010000082.1:0-10136 GCA_964584595.1 uncultured Candidatus Scalindua sp.
AGAAAATGCCATATATAACAGGGCGAATATAATAGCAACAAATATGGATTTTATTGCAGCTGCAAAAGAGTATGCGAAGGCGCTCGAGATAGACCCGGACGACTTTAAGGCAAAAAAGAATCTTGAAAGAATGCGGATGGGACAAAGACAACTCTCAACACTGTTCACCCCTGTAAAACAGGAAAGAGAAGAAAGGGTTCAGTCCCTGAAACTCATCCCATGGGGTAATAGATATAGACATAGTGGAGATCAGAAGATCAAGTGGTAAAATTGCTAAACAAATCAGCCATAATTTGTGTAGAAATGATGCTGAGCAACTACAGCTTTTCTTAAAAAAATGTTATTCTTTTCACAGGAACAAAATTTAATTTACATACTCCTTGGCGCTGCACTTATTTTTCTTGCCTATCTTTATTCAACGGGAAGGAAACGGAAGTGGCTGAAGAGTTTTGGCGGACTTGGTATATTGCAGAGATTCAGCAGGATACCAAATACCATCCGCAATGTTATGAAAGGTCTGGCGGTTAGTATCTCTTTTTGCGGGCTTTGTATGGTGCTGATAGGGCCGAAGTGGCAGACGACTGAAGAGTATTTACAGGAAGAGGGCATGGAAATAGTCTTTGTCTTGGATGTGTCGCTGAGTATGCTGGCGGAGGATGTAGAGCCTAACAGACTGCAAAGGGCAAAGATTGAGATGGAAAATTTAATTAAGGGCCTTGAAAATGATTATCTGGGCCTGGTGGTATTTGCCGGACGCGCATTTTCCATGCTTCCTTATCTTACTACCGACTATGATAGTATTTACCTGAGAATTCTGCATATGATTAACGAGAACTACGCACGTTTCGTACCTTATGGTACAAATGTTGGGAATGCGCTGCTTATTGCAATAGAGTCGTTCAGCAAGGAGGATAGAGAAAAGGTTATTATCTTTCTTACCGATGGTGAAGAGCAGCTTGCAGTGAGAAGCCAGGTAGCAGAAGCCGTCAAGATGCTGATGGAGAGGAAGGATATTGCGGTCTATTTGATTGGTATTGGAGACCCTCTGGAGTATTCACCAATTCCCCTGAAGGATAAAAATGGGCACACAACCGGTTATGAGGTTGATATGGAAGGTGAAACCATCATGACAAAGCCTGATCCGGAATTGTTGCAGGAAATTGCTGAAATAACCGGAGGGACATATATTCACGATGCTACCGGTGATGAGCTTAAGGATATTTTCAGAGGTGTCGTAGAGAAACACAGGAAAGTTGTTGGGGTAAAAACCAGGAGTATAGTCCAGGATGTTTCCCAGTTTTTTCTGGGGGGATCACTGATTTTTCTCACACTCTTCTTGTTATTGTAAAAAAACGAAACCACAGTAGCAGTGTATAACGTATATAAGGAGGATTAATAAGATGGTAACAAAGGATGAACTGAAAATAAAACCTGGAAAGTTGTTTATCGATGGGAAATGGGTTGATTCTGTTTCAGGTAAGACGTTTGACACTTTAAACCCTGCAACAGAAGAGGTCATAACCTCGATAGCTAAGGGAGATAGCGCTGATATAGACCTTGCTGTAACAGCCGCGCGTAAGGCATTTGAAGATGGTCCATGGAAAAAGACAGATGCCCGGGAGAGAGGAAAGATTCTATTAAGAGTAATGGATTTAATAGAAAAGAATAAGGATGAATTAGCATTGTTGGAAACATTAGACAATGGTAAACCGATAAGTGAGACAACAAATGGTGACATTCCGCTTGTAATTGACTGCTTATTGTATTATGCGGGATGGGCTGATAAGATTCATGGTGAGACGATTCCGGTAAGAGGAGAATTTTTTAACTATACCTTGAGAGAGCCGGTTGGTGTTGTGGGGCAGATAATACCGTGGAACTTCCCTTTACTAATGGCCGCATGGAAGATAGCGCCTGCCCTGGCCTGCGGTAACACTGTAGTCTTAAAGCCTGCCGAGCAGACTCCATTAACTGCATTGAGGTTTGGTGAGATTTGCCAGGAGGCAGGTTTGCCGGATGGCGTCCTGAATATTGTGCCGGGTTATGGCCCCACTGCAGGAGCGGCCCTTGCTGAGCACATGGATGTTGATAAGATCGCCTTTACAGGTGAAAATACTACGGGACGTATCATAATGCAGGCAGCGTCAAAGAATTTAAAACGGGTATCACTGGAATTAGGTGGAAAGTCTCCCAATATTGTATTTGCAGATTCTGACATAGATAGTGCCGTTGCCGGCGCAATGACAGGCATATTTTTTAATCAGGGTGAAGTTTGTTGTGCAGGTTCCAGGTTATTTCTTGAAAAGAGTATTCATAATGAATTCGTGGATAAATTATCAGGCAGGGCTTCCAACCTGAGTGTTGGAAATCCTGAAGACGCTGGCACTCAGATGGGAGCACAGGTTTCCAAAGAACAGTTTGATAAGATATTAGGCTATATTGATAGTGGGAAACAGGAAGGTGCAAAGCTGGTAACAGGTGGTGAGAGATGTGGAGATAGGGGTTATTTTATTAAGCCTACTATTTTTGATGCAGTTGATAACAATATGAAAATAGCACGCGAAGAGATATTTGGCCCGGTTGTGTCTGCAATTACGTTTGATGATGTTGATGATATGGTAAGGCAAAGTAATAGATCAATTTTCGGCCTTGCTGCTGCTGTTTGGACTAGAGATATAAAGAAGGCGCACAGGCTTGCCAGGGATTTAAAAGCCGGTACGATCTGGATAAATACTTACAATTCCTTCGATGCTGCTTCACCTTTTGGCGGGTTTAAGCAAAGTGGTTTTGGTAGAGAATTGGGGATGCATGCCCTGGAGTTATATACACAGATAAAAAGCGTTTGGATAAACCTTGGTAACTGAGCATTTCTAAAAGATTTATATTGATTTTTTCTTTCTAATATGCTATGAGTAAAGAACTTGTAATGTTTCTACAGGCGTTTCCTGCATAGAAACATGCAATACATCCCACACTGAAAGGCTGCATTTAATGGTCTGGTGACATATTTAGGCCATAACTTGCAGTACGTATCTTAAGACCTATCATTCCATCGTGTTAGACTTTTGTATTCAAAAGCATTTCGTATGATTCTGTCATAACTAATTATAGCCAAGTGACTTATGGAACCTGCCGCAGATGTTGGAATCTTGTAGAATTTGCGGGTATTTTAACATGAATTCAGAGAAATCTCTGTCTGGTTCTTGAAACTATTAAAGTGAAAAATAAGAGAATAACAGTAAAAATGAAGAAAAAGTACATAATTCCACTATTGGTCGTTCTAGCGCTCCTCGTGCTGCCGGGAAGTATAGTTTTTGGCAATGATGAGCGTAATTTCTATTATGACCTTGGGGTTTCTTACTATGATAAAGGTAATATAGACGAGGCAATTTCAGCATGGGAAAAAGCTATAATAGTTAATCCTGAATTTGCAGCAGCGTACTATAATCTGGGAAATGCCTATGAGGAAAAAGGATTGTTAAAAGAGGCAGTGTCGGCATGGAAAAAGGTGATAGAGATTACTCCATTTGACATTGATGTATATTTCAATATGGGAGTTGCATATACCAAGAGGGGTATGTTTAGAGAGGCTGCAAAAATACTTAAAAAGGCAATTGAAATTAATCCTGAAGATCCTGAAGCGCATTATTCGCTTGGGATTGTATTTGTAAACACTGGTAAATTAGATAATGCAATCGAAGAGTACAATTATACTATAGAATTAAGTCCTGATCATGCAGAAGCCTATTATAGTTTGGGGAATGCTTATTATGATAAAAATATGTTGGATTCGGCACATAAGTCATATGAGGCAGCTATAAGGATTAGCAGTAATTATGCTGATGCTTATAACAATCTGGGTTCTGTTTTGTTCGAAAAGGGTATGATAGATGAAGCTATTGACGCATGGGAAAGGGCAATTGAGATTAATCCCAACTTTGCGGATGCTTATTACAATCTTGGAAATGTATATGATGAAAAAAGATTATTTTGCAAAGCCGTTTCTGAATGGAGAAAGGCGCTTGAGGTAGACCCGGACACCAAAGAGAAAAGGTTGTTTAGCAAGGCTATCTCTTCGTGGAAAAGGGCGCTTGAAATAAACCCGGATATGGTAGATGCCCGTTACAACCTTGCGGCGGCTTACACTAAAAACAAAATGTATAAGGAGGCTATTAGCGAGTACAAGCAAATCTTGATTGAACGGCCGAATGATCCTGAGGCACTCTTCAGCCTGGGGGCTGTTTATAGGGATAAAGGATTGATAACTAGAGCTATTATCCAATTTAAAATGGTTCTTGCTGTTGAACCTGAAAATACTTCAGCTCTTGATAATATGGGCCTTATTCATTTCAATAAAGGACATTATGACGATGCTGTTTCTATGTATAAGAGATCATTGCAGCTTAAGCCTGAAAATATAGACACATTATATAGTCTTGGGTTGGTACATTATTATAGAGGTGACCTTGATGAAGCGGTTCTTGTATGGGAAAAAGTGGCAAGCATTAATCCTTTTTATAAAGATGTACAAAAGAATCTTTCACTGGAAGTTAGCACGCAAAGAGAACAGGATATTGATAATGTAACTGCCAACATAACTAATGTAGTAGTGGGATCATATGACGAGGCGGCAGTTCCTGCTGAGAAGGCTGGAACACAAGAATTGCTTCCAATATCAGTAGATAAAAATATCAAACAAAAAGATGTTACAAATCAACAGCCTGTCAGAGTTTCCAACCAACAAGATACCCCCTTGCAGGTTCAACCAATCCAGCAGCAACCGGAGATGAATCATTCTGATGTGAAAGATATGGTTGGCCAGATTGGTTCCATAGCAATTCCCACAGAAGATAAATCATCAACAGGGATCAGCACACAAAAAAATCAATTTGTTGTTGGTAAAGCAACTGACGATGCGGAGAAAATGAATAACGTCGCGGTGGAGCTGCATAATGAAGAGATAGCTCCAGCTTTTAAGATAAAAGCACAGGAAGTGCCGAAAATATTAGATGATGAAGATGGCCAGAGAAATGTATCAGATAAAGAGGGCCTGAGCCTAATAGGACTTGCCCATCTTGATCTCGGAACCTTCTACGCAGAAAAAGGCCTGATTGATGAGGCAATCCTGGAATTTAGAAATGCGGTAGAAACAAATCCACATCACCTGGATTCCCATGTAGAATTAGGTACGGCATATGGATTGAAAGGCCTGATGAATAAATCCAAAGCTGAGTTTAAGAAAGCGATAGATATTAATCTTAATGAGGCAGTTGCAAAGATCGTCTTCCATGTGTTACCGGCAAATAAAAATTCAAAAACAAAGATAGATGAGGTTGGGGCGCGCATTAATCTGGGGAATGCCTATAAAGGAGAAGAGAAACTTGAAAGGGCAAAGTTGGAATACGAAAAGGTATTAGAGCTCAAGCCGGGGCACTTAATTGCAAAGAATTCACTAAGTGAAATATATTATGAATTAGGCGCTTCCTACCTGGAGGAAGAGAAATATAACAATGCTATTACCGTGTTTGACAAGGCATTAGATATTACACCGGATTTCACTCAGGTTAAGGATGTCCTTGGAAAGGCACATTATAATCTCGGCATAAACTATGCGAAGAACAGAGAACTTGATAAGGCAATTATGGAGTTTAATAAGATCTTAGAGATTGAAGGGGGTGGTCTTCTTAAGGATCAGCCTGAAACGCCTCCGGAAAATAAAGTAATGGAGGAAGTAATAGTGGCAAGCAAGGTTGAAGTAGAAAAGCCCGAATCTGCTAAAAATCAAAAGGAAAGCACTTTTGGCGCAGGGAAATTACAGGAATCTGACGAAGAGAAAGTCAGTGTTTTAGATTCCTCCTACGAGAAAAAGATTGATCTGTTACAAATTGACAATGATAAGGAACTTAAAAAAGTGGAGTTATCAGAGAGTCATGATCCTGGTACTCATGATAGAATGGACGATTTGGAAAAGGAAGAGGATGCAGTGGAAAAGGTTTCAAGAAATGTACATCAAACCGACAAGAATGTTTCCGTTCAGCAAAAACAGGTGGACAAGTCCTCGACAGAGATACTTGGCCGGACTGATATCCAGGCATCCAATGACAGCCTGGAGAATACGAATGGCATTCCAAATAGTGTAAATAATACGAATGACAAAGCAGAAAGAGCAATTGTTGAAAGTGAAACTGCTTCTTCTTATTATATAGCGAGGAATTATAGCGCCAATACAGGGTATGGTGAGGCCATTGAGGAATATGAACATATTCTCAAGGGGAATCCTTATGACAACAATGCACATCGTAATCTTGCCTATGCTTATTACAGTAAAGCCCTGCATGTTGATGATGCAATAGCAATGAGAGAAGATGCACGTGAGAGCAATCAGAACTTTCTGGTAAAACGATTTTATCTTCATGGTGCCGTAGATAATGAAGAATCCGGTAAAATGAGTATGGCTGAACACTCTTTTGATAAAAGAAGTGTAGCTTTGCATAATAGGTCAGGAAATGTATTCTTTAAGAAAGAAATGTTTAATAAGGCTATTTTCGAGTACAGAAACGCCCTCGAGATCAATCCAGAGTGTTCAAAGGCTTTGTATAATCTTGCATTTTCTTTCTTTATAAAAGGTTCACACATTGATGTTGCATTAAGGGGCAGGAATGATCCAGTAAAAATGTCATTCTGGTAAGAAATATTAGTGCTGAAACCTGAATGTATTCATGGTAAACTAGATTGTTTTCTTGCAGGAAAGTCGAACTATTCCAGAATGCAATAGCAGCATATAAAATAAAAACACTTGATAAACTAATCAAATATGATAAAAGGTTCTCAACTGTGTTTCCTGTTCGTAATTGGGAGGAAGATATGCAAGTGGTGAATAGGAGAAAGTTGTTACCTGATGTTACGATTGGCCTGACTAAAGAAGAGGCTTGCAAGCTTGCAAAAGTACTTGGCGAAAGTAATGTAAAAGTTAGTTTTTGTCTTGATCTTCTTTCTGATATTGACTTGGTAGCTCTTGAAGATAAAATTGTCAATAAATAGATAATGCCGAGGAAGATTTGTATATCTGTAATAGGAAGTGGAAGCAATGATGGTACACTAAGTCCTCAAATTGCAAAGATTGCTAATGAGGTGGGGAGAGAAATAGCAGAGCGTGGTGCTGTTTTAATATGTGGCGGCCTTGGCGGTGTAATGGCTGAAGCTGCAAAAGGTGCAAAGGAGAGAGGCGGTCTTACTGTCGGGATCATTCCCGGAGAAGATCCTGATAGTGCAAATCCTTATATAGATATTCCATTGCCAACCGGTTTAGGTTTTGCGAGAAATGTCTTAGTTGCTTATTCAGGAGATGTTGTAATTGCCGTAAATGGCAGGCTCGGCACTCTTTCTGAAATCAGCTATGCCCTTATAAAAAAGAAACCTGTTATCGGTATCCATACCTGGGATTTAGGTCAACTATCTGATGGAATTTACCCTGACGAAAAAAGTTATGGCGATGGTGTAATTAAGTGTGAAAGTGCTAAGGAAGCAGTGGATAAGGCTTTTACTATTATAGAAAATAAAACTACATTTCAAAATGGATCTAATTGAAAAGGTAAAAAATTTAATTTCGTTGATGAATGAAAACAGCCTTGCAGAAATCGAGGTTGAAGAAGAGGGAGCTAAGATACGCCTGAAAAGGAACAGCCTGGATTCGATACAAACGAGTGTTCAGTTGCCAGCCGTAAAACCGGCACTGCAACAGGAAGGTTCTACTAAATATTTACCGTCTAAAGATGAGTCTGGTGTTGCGGAGGTTGTGGCCCCAATGGTTGGTACATTTTATACCAGTGCGCCGGGTGCAGATCCTTATGTAAGTATTGGAGATGATGTTGACGAGGATACTGTTGTTTGCATTATTGAGGCTATGAAGATTATGAACGAAATTAAAGCTGAGACAAAGGGGAAAATTGTAGAAGTGATGGTGGAGAACGGTACTGCTGTTGAGTATGGACAGCCTCTTTTTTGTGTAGAAGCATCTGAATGAGGGATATGTTCCAAACTGTACCCTTGTTATGACAGTTATTTGATAAACGGGCAAATTATTACGAACTGTACTTTAGTTTGTTGTTGTTGCCACACGCAATATAGAGTCCACGCAAGTATTATCAAATCCGACATTTCTCTATACACAGAAAAATAGTTTTCCGTTCAAATATTGAAGGCCTATTTAGTTCCTTTAGTTATTATGTGAAAGGCGTGAAAATAAGGAGGGTCGACGCAGACCATGTTTTCAAGGATTTTAGTGGCAAATAGGGGTGAAATTGCCCTTCGAATAATTAGAACCTGTAAAGAGCTTGGTATTGAAACTGTTGCCGTATATTCAAAAGCCGATAAAGATGCTCTGTATTTACAGCATGCAGATGCTCATGTTTGTATAGGGCCTGGTGAATCTGAGGGAAGCTATTTAAACATTCCGGGTATCATCAGTGCTGCGGAGATTACTGATATAGAGGCTATACATCCGGGTTACGGCTTTTTGGCTGAGAATAGTCACTTTGCAGAGGTGTGTGAATCTTCCAATATTGTTTTTATTGGGCCTGCCTCCGAGGTTATGACTAAGATGGGTGATAAGACTCAAGCTAGAAATTTAGCAATTGAAAATAAAATACCTGTTATTCCTGGTAGTGATTCAATTATAGAAAATCAACAACAGGCATTGGAAGTGGCTCACGAGATAGGTTATCCTGTCTTGATAAAAGCCTCTTTTGGTGGTGGTGGGAGAGGTATGAGGGTTGCGCATAATGATATAAGTTTAGTTAATTCGCTTGCAATTGCTAAACGTGAGGCAGAAGTAGCGTTTAAAGATTCTTCCGTATATATGGAGAAGTACATAGAACATTCGCGTCACATTGAAGTCCAGATAGTTGCAGATAAATATGGTAATGTAATACATCTTGGTGAGAGGGATTGCACAGTTCAAAGGAGGCATCAGAAGTTAGTGGAGCAGGCACCGGCTCCTAATATAAAAGATCAATTGCGTGAAGACATTTGTAAGGCAGCCATAAAGCTGGCAAAGGCAGTTAATTATACTAATGTTGGTACTGTAGAATTTTTAGTGGATGGAGAGGGGAAATACTATTTTATAGAAATGAATACAAGGCTTCAGGTTGAACATCCTGTAACAGAAATGGTTACTGGTATAGATTTGGTAGCAGAACAATTAAGAATTGCTTATGGCGAGAGATTAAATTTGCGCCAGAAGAAGATAAAAAGTGAGGGGGTCTCAATAGAATGCAGGATAAATGCGGAAGATCCGGATAATGATTTTAGGCCTTATGCTGGTAAGATAACAATGTACAGCGCTCCGGGAGGAAAAGGTGTCAGGGTGGATTCGCATGTTTGCGCGGGATACGAGGTTCCTCCTTACTATGATTCGCTATTAGGCAAGTTGATAGTGCATAAAAAAAGCAGAGAAGAGGCGATTGCCTGTATGAAAAGAGCCTTAACTGAATACAGGATTGAAGGTGTAAAGACAACAATACCACTTCATCTTAATATTATTTCTGATCAAAGGTTTGTTACCGGTGAAATTGACACCCATTTTGTTGAAAATCTCATAGGTGAGAAATAATAACAACAAAGCATTTTAATCACACTGTAACATGTTTAAATGCCAAGCCTTATGCCGGATTTCTGCATTGCAAACAACATTTATAATTTTTTCTTGACACAATAAAATGGTCTTGATAAAATCCCGATCCAATAAAAAAGGGTAACTGGCTCATTCTTGCCACATTATTTTATTGGAAAATCTGTTGGTAAGAGATTAATATGATAACAATTACATTAAGCTTAAGGAGAAGGGGGTAATAGTATGTTCGGTTGTAATTTAAGAAGATTTATCATGGTGTTTGCAGTTCTTTCTTTGTCGCTTATAATCTTTCAAAGTGGCCAGAGTTTTGGCGCAAAACAGAAGTGGAAATTTATGAGCAACTCTGGGTGTAAATGTCACTTGTCAAAGGGTTGTTTTGAAGGTACTGAATATAAGAAGATGAAGAATCAGCATTATAACACTTTTAAAAGGTTAGAAACCGATGAAGATAAGAGTAATCCTGAGTGTCTGAAATGCCATGCTACAGCGTTGGGTATGAAGATAA
>CAZPAM010000083.1:0-9999 GCA_964584595.1 uncultured Candidatus Scalindua sp.
ACATATGGAAGGCCGACTTGAAAATAGTCGTTCCCTGGTAGACAAGCATATCAAACCATATACGTTCTATTTCCGTAATATTATACATCCTGCCTCCCAGGTTCCATTTATGTCCCTCGTCCAGGAATGGTGCCAGGTCCTTTGGCATGGCTTCAAGGAATCCATCCTTATGCAGATCCTCAACAACAGCCTTTGCCTCTCTAACTTTAGCATGGCTCACCTTGACTGTTTCGTCTGCTCCGTTTAAATACGCAGCAGCGAATCGAGACGAATGGCAATCGTTACAGATGTTTACCCAGTTTTTTCTTTTTGCTGCGTGTTCCTTAGCCCCACGATCAACTTCCAGAACTCCCATATGAGCATATACCGTGTTCTCAACAGCGTTGTGAGTACCTTTGTACATATGGCAATAGGCACATGTGGGTGCCCTGTAATTTCCTGCCTTTAGAGTCTTGTCCCAATCCCAGTTGTCTCCGTCAATCTTTGTAATGACTCCATGTGCCGACGATTCAAAACACTCTATATCACGGTGGTCAGGACCATTATGACAATATCCGCATGTCTCCGGCCTCCTGGCCTCGGAAGCCCTGAAATGATGCCTGAAATGACAGGCGTCACATTTATTTTCAATAGAGTGACACTGTGCACAGCCGGCAACCTCAGGCTGAGGTTTGCTGATCTGCCATCCCGCTCCAACTACGTCCGGATGAAAGGCCCTCGCATGAGCAGGGTGCCCTGAATCCTTTTCAGATTTAAATTGTTTAACCTGTTTGGCATGACAGCCTTTGGTTCCGCATGTATCCGGAGTCGGCATAAAAAGTTTCTGGTGGTCATTACCATGGCAACTGTCACAGGTTACTAATGCACCACTGTGCTTGCTCTCCTGCCAGTCAATAACAATCCCAGGGGTTGTTACACTGTGGCATTTAATGCAATCCTTCCCATCAAAAGTACCTTCAACATTGTTGTCCGGTTCATAATAATGCTCCGGATCCCACCATCGGTACATCTCGATAGGTTTCCAGAATTTACCCCATTTCCCCTCGCCATTTGCAAGCTTTCCAAGTTCTCCAGCTGCATGTACATTGACCGATGAAAATAATCCAAAAGATACCAGTGTAAACACAAAGAAAAATATGAATATTTTCTTTTTTGTACTCATTACTATTACTCCTTTCTTAATTTATACTCTTAATAAATTAAAATTACAACCGGAAGACGCGTTGCTGAGATTACCTTCCCATAGTAGTTTGAGTTTTACCATTTACATTTAATTTTATAAAAAACTTAAAAACAGGTATCGTAGTTTATTTCAACCTCCCTTCTTTAGTGTAAGCAAGTCATTGTCAAGGTTATTAAGGTGAATATGTAAATCAGGCGTGAATAGATTTGCAAACAAACATATTGAGACTACATTGCTAACAAAATATGAAGATGGCATGAGTTTAGTTTTCTTTGAAAATAGTAATTTAACCTTTATCATAATTGCTGAAATAGCCTATAAACAGGCCAGAAGCGTCATGAGTATTACAGTTCAAAACTATATTCAATCTAAACGTTATCAGAAGTGCTAAATTTACTATTTCAAATGGGATTTGTAAAGAAAAAAGTACATCATATCCTTACCAATTGCCATATAAAGGCTTCAGAGATTAATGAAAGCAGTCCGGCTCCTGAAGTGTGATGCAGTGAAGCCCTCCCAATCCGATGAGCAGGTCTGCCGCATGAATGCCGATTACATCACGGTGTGGGAAAAGTTCAGCAAGGATATCAAGGGCTTTCCTGTCAGCAGGATCACCAAAAGTGGGAACCAGGACAGTTCCGTTAGCGATATAGAAATTTGCATAGCTTGCCGGCAGTCTCCACTTCTTAAAATAGACAGGTTTCGGCATTGGAAGCTTTACTATGGTGGGCCTTGTTCCGTCCTCCAGCCTTACATTCTTTAATCGTTCCATGTTTTCTGCAAGAACGGCGGCATTGACGTCCAAAGAGTTGGTCTCCATTGCTAAAACCATTGTCTGTCGGTCAACAAAACGGCAGATGCCATCCACATGCCCGTGAGTATCATCACCCTCAATACCACGGCTCAGCCAGATAACATTGGTAATACCAAGATACTTGCCGAACAACATTTCTATTTCTCTTTTGGTAATGCCGGGATTGCGTGGCTGCGTCTTCCGGTCAAGAAGGCACTCTTCCGTTGTGATTAATGTACCGAACCCATTTACATCTATACTACCACCTTCCAAAACCAGTGGTAAATTCTTCCACTTTGCGGAAATCACTTTAATGTTTAACCGGCGCGCCATTCCCAACGGTACGCTGTTGTCCTTTTTGTGTGCCGGATAACGGGCCCAGCCGTTGAAGTGAAAACGAATGATCCTCTTTAGTTTACCTTTAGTCAGATTATCCGATACGAACGTTGGGCCGTAATCACGAATCCAACTCCGATTGGTCTGCAGGTGATAGAAGCTGATATTTGCAGAGTCGGCCTGAGCCTGTTCGAGGTATTTCCTTGCCCTCGTTTCATGTATCCTGGAATTCACCAGAATGCAGACTTCTTCGACTGCCGCAAGTTTGCAAACCAGTTCCGCATAGACCTTTTGTACAGCCAACATTTTGCCCGGCCAATCAGTGGGGTTATGGGGCCAGTTCAGCCATGTCGCCTTATGCGGCTCCCACTCGGCAGGCATGCGATAGCGACTCGAGTCTTTTTTATGCATGTTTGAGGAATATCAAGAATCAATAAATCATTCTACCAGCTTATCATATGAGTCGATGCGTCGATCCCTTAAGAATGGCCATGTCCGGCGAGTTTCAGAAGTAAGTTGCGGTTCGATACTTCCGTAGAGTATTTCCTCTTCTTCTCCGGATGCTTCAGCGATGATGTGTCCACGGGGGTCAACTATAAAAGAGTGTCCCCAGAATTCAATCTCGGAATCACCGGCCTGGTTAGGCTCTATACCAACCCGATTCACAGAAGCTGTATATATTCCGTTGGCTATAGAGTGGCCGCGCTGAATCGTCTTCCACGAATCCAGATACATTGCACCCACACCCTCCTTTTCTCCCGGAAGCCAGCCGATAGCCGTTGGATATATCAATACTCCGGCTCCGTCGAGCGCACACAAGCGAGCCGCTTCCGGGTACCATTGATCCCAGCAGATCATAGAACCGATTTTACCTACAGCAGTTTGAATAGCCTGAAAACCAAGATCTCCGGGTGTGAAATAGTATTTTTCCTGAAATTGCGGATCGTTCGGGATATGCATTTTTCGATACCTCCCTGCTATGGAACCATCCGGATTAATCACAACCAGACTGTTGTAATAATCTCCAGACTCACTTCTTTCAAAGAGAGGTACCACCAGAACGCTTTCCACAGTTTTTGACAATTGTGAAAAATAGTCTGTTGTATAACCGGGAATAGTTTCGGCCAACTCAAAGAAACGAGGATCTTCCTGCTGGCAGAAATAGATGGAACAGAAAAGTTCCGGAAGGCATATCAAACGAGCTCCCTGCTCTGCCGCTTCAACGATTTGCTGCCTGGCATGCTGGAGATTTTCTTCTCTTGAATCCTGGCAGATCATCTGTATTAGCGCTATTTTGTAAGGTTCTTCCTTTTGCATAGTTTTTAAAATTGTACTTAATCAAACAGACAGTTTTGCTATAATATACAATAATTATACTTTTTTCTCAAACAGTCAAATCTGGGATAAATTTGGAATACCTGATCCGTTTCCCGGACTTAAAAGACAATTAATCCTGTCAGTATATTAACTTTTCTAAGGAGGTTAATATGGCAAATGCAAAATTCAACCTGAGTCTACCATCCAATGAACCAATCAAGAGTTACTCCCCCGGAACACCTGAACGCAAAGAGATCAAGGCCAAATTGAAGGAATTAAAGGCCCGGCAGATAGAAATACCACTTATTATCAGCGGCAAAGAAATAAAAACAGGAAATCTGGGGAAATGCGTACTTCCCCATGACCACGGAACCGTTGTGGGTACATATCATAAGGTGGGAGAGAAGGAGGTCCAGGAAGCCATTGAAGCATCTCTCATGGCACACAGACAGTGGGCGGAGATGGACTGGCAGGACCGTGCTTCAATTTTTCTCAGGGCGGCGGATCTTCTTGCAGGACCATGGCGTTCGCTGTTGAATGCTGCCAGTATGTTGTGCCAGAGCAAGAACGTCTTTCAGGCAGAAGTAGACGCCGCATGCGAATTAATTGACTTCTTCCGTTTTAACGCCTTTTATACTACGAAGATTTACGAACAGCAGCCGCCAATCTCAACTGCCGGTACCTGGAACAGACTGGAATACCGGCCGCTTGAGGGTTTCATCTTTGCCTCAACACCTTTCAATTTTACTTCTATTGCCGGCAACCTCCCATCCGCACCGGCCATAATGGGAAATGTGGCTTTATGGAAACCGGCTTCAAACGCGACATACTCGTCTTATTATCTAATGAAGCTTTTCCAGGAAGCAGGTGTCCCTGACGGGGTTATCAATTTTATCCCCGGAACAGGAAACGAGGTCGGCCCAATTATTATGAACTCTCCGGACCTTGCCGGTATTCACTTTACCGGCAGCACAGCTACCTTCCAGAATATGTGGCAGACCGTGGGAAATAATATTAAGAATTACAAAAGCTATCCACGCATTGTAGGCGAGACCGGCGGAAAGGACTTTGTCTTTGTTCACAAGGATACAAATGTAAAGGAATTAGGTACAGCCCTGATACGGGGTGCGTTTGAATACCAGGGGCAGAAATGTTCTGCTGCATCCCGCGCTTATATCCCCCGCAGTTTATGGACAGACTTAAAGGACTTCATACTTGAAGAGATGAAAACGGTGAAGATGGGAGATGTGGAGGATTTCAGTAATTTTGTAAATGCGGTGATTGACGAAGCAGCCTTTTCTAAAATAACAGAATACATTGAATTTATTAAAGACAGTAATGAGGCAGAGATTGTGTTTGGAGGAAACTACGACAACAGCAAGGGATATTTTATTGAACCCACAATTGCCGTCACCACCAGTCCTCACTTCCGCACTATGGAAGAGGAGATCTTCGGGCCTGTTCTTACTGTATATATTTATGAAGACGATAAATTTGAAGAGACACTTCATCTATGTGACGAAACCTCTCCCTATGGATTGACAGGAGCGATTTTCTCCCGTAACAGGGAGGCGATTAGAATGGCGGAAAGGATTCTCGTAAACGCGGCAGGCAATTTCTATATTAACGACAAGCCTACAGGGGCAGTTGTCGGACAGCAACCTTTTGGAGGAAGCCGTGCAAGTGGAACTAACGATAAAGCAGGCAGCTTCCTCAATATGATCCGGTGGGTAACCCCTCGAACAATTAAAGAAACATTTGCAGCACCAACAGACTACAGATATCCATTCATGGGAGAAGAATAGAAGGCCACTCTTTCTTCATTTTTCCAAGTAACTGGTCCTTCTATATCCTCCATTGAGATTCATATTCAATCAAGGCATAATCCCTCTCAATGACATCTCTTCCTGAACCTCTCTCAACCTCTCACTTGCAGAATTAATTGTATATTTTTTTGTAATATCGGCAGCCTCTAATGCAGCCCAGCCTCCAACACCTTCTCCTACCGGTACGCCGGAATGTGTCGGGACATAAGAAATAGGCCCGGAAACAACAGATTTTAATTGCCGGTATTCACCTAACAATTGGCTATCAGAAAGCCTGCTGACAGGTACCGTAGAACAACCAATCAGGAAAGAAAATGTTAATATTAACAGTACGCTCAAAACCTTCCTTGAATATTCCAGCATTGTTTAATCACTTTTAGATTGAAAAGATAACTCCATTCTGTTAAATTTCTATACTATAAATTTCAATTAAGTTCAAGTAATTTACGCCCCCATCGTCTAGCCTGGCCCAGGACACATGGTTCTCAGCCATGAGACAGGGGTTCAAATCCCCTTGGGGGTACTTTACTTTCTTCCATCACATTTGTAACATACTGCAGGAGAATCAAGCTCGAAACATATGTCAGAGAACCGGTTTTTCCACAAACTGTCATAACCTTCAATTCTAAATCGGAGGTCTTGAATTTAATTCAGGACACTATAAGCTGTAACCGCAAGACTGAATCATGGCTGGAAAACTTGCTTACGAAAGATATTATTGGTTCCACGAGCAGATCAAGTGTAATAGGCATCCCAATTCCAAACTTCTTGCCGAAGAATTTGAGATTTCTCAAAAGACCGCCCAGAGAGATATAGAATTCATGAGAGAAAGGATTGGCGCTCCATTTGAATATTCCCACGCTGATAGAGGTTATTATTATACCGACAAGGGCTATGAACTGCCACCCATCTGGCTGAATGAGAGTGAACTTGTAGCCTTTATCCTAGCTAAAAGACTGGCCACTGCGATACCGGACAGAAATCTGAAGGATTCATTAAACAAGTTCATAAATAAGCTTTCCTCCAGGCTCTCAGATAAAGTCGGATTCAACCTGGACGATATACAGGACAAAATATCTCTGAAAAACATAGAATATTATACTGTCGATGAAAGCTTATTTAGAAAGGTTGTAAATGCACTTTTCACCAAAAAATCTTTAGCGATTCAATATTATTCTCCACATAAAGATGAAAGGACGAAAAGAAAAATAATTCCTCTTCATCTGCTTGACTATATGGGCAACTGGCACCTGATATCATTTTGTACGCTCAAGAAAGGACTCAGAAACTTTGCACTTTCAAGGATTGAAGAGTGTAATTATATTGACGAGAAAATATCACTTCCGACCGGCCTGCCACCAATCAAGACTTATATACGTAAAACTTTTGGGATATTCCACGGAGGGCAAAATCAGGATGTATCACTCAAATTCTCTCCTAATGCATCCAGAGCCGTAAAAGAACAGATATGGCATAAAAAACAGAAGATAAAGGAACTGAAAGACGGAAGCATTATTCTAAACGTTCCGGTTGCTAATTTTACAGAAATCAAGAGGGAAATCCTTAAATACGGAGCCGAGGTAGAAGTTCTCAATCCGCTGCGATTAAAGAAAGAGATAATAGAAGAAGTCAGAAAAATGAAGAAAATTTATCAGTAGGACACTATTTGGGGGAGTAGGCATGTTAACCTTTCCCCCAAACAGTGTAAGTGTTTGTGATTAGTGAAGAATTTCCCCATTTTTTTCACTTACACATTCACTTACACATTTACTGCTGATAAATTAAAACAGGGACAATTGCAGGATTGCATCTCGATGGTAAGACCAAGAGGAGAAACGTCCGGAAACTCAACCTTGACACACCATTACAGAGTTGATATCATCTTATCTAATTATGAATATAAAAGATTTGGTGCTTACCAGGGAAAATATACATTTCGAAAAGGGTGACGTCATATTCAATGAGCAGGACGAAAAGGAAGAAATGTATTTAATTGATTCAGGAGAGATCAAGATAGTAAAAACAATAGGTGATGTAGATGTAAATATTGCTTACCTTAGCTCAGGTGATTTCTTTGGAGAAATGACGTTAATAACAGGCAGCAGGCGTGTCGCTTCGGCAATAGCGTTTACTGACTGTAATCTTCATTCTATGGACAAGGAAGCATTTATGTCAAACATTGCAAACAACAAGGACTTTGTGAACAGAATCCTTATAACGCTTGCCCGCCGCCTTGAAGAAACTGATTTAAGTTTCACACTTCTTTTTAAGCTGATTTCCAAAAGCTCCAAGCCTTAAACTAGCAGGTATGATAAGCTTTTAGCGAGTGCTTACTCGTTTTGCCAATGGTGTCTTCCACCTTACGTCTACATATTCCATATTGGCCAGGCCTACTCCTTCTTCTTTTGCAACACTCAGCAAATTCTGAAGTTTTTCATAATCAGAAAGTTCACTTACTTGTCCACTCGAGGCAGAGCATCCCCATTTAATCATTGCTCCTTTTTTTGTCCATAATTCTACTTCAATATTACCATCTTTACGGCTTCCTCTAATCTTTGAGACATCTATGGACGCAATCTTCAACAGCTTATCTATTTTGTTATGTTTAAGATAATTCAGGAGGCTTATACCATCCTCGATTGATCTGTCATTCCATCTTTCACCATATCCGGGGACCTTTACAGACTTTCTACTGATTATGTAAATCGGGTCATCACCTTCTTCAGGATATTTGTAGAATTTGCCCGGAAGTCTCACACAATCTTTATCTATTAAATATTTCTTACCTTTCCTCTTAACAATTGCTGCGGGCCTTCGCAGTTCAAACTTCATCTTGAGCTTGTCAGGTAGCTCCCTTTCAACATAGTGAACCTTAGAGATAAGAGGATTATTTTCATACGCAGCCACAATCTTTTTTGTCAAACCTTTCTCAAAGATATTATATTTCTTTTTTAATCCTTGAATACTGTTTATCTCATTAACAAACTCATCTGTTGCCCAGTCCGGAGTCTCAAACGAAAAGGTTACAGGGCTTACCAGAAACATATCCTGATTTGTCAAATGCTTCCATGTAAATTTACCAAGCCATATAACAGAAAAGACTATGATGACGACAATGACTAATTTGAGTAAAAAAGATGTAGACGCTTTCTGTATATTTTCAAAATACGGTTTTAAGGCAGTCACATTTGTTTTTATATTATCTAATACCTTATCGTACTGGTCTCTGAGGAATTTTTTCATTTTTGTTTAAGTTAAATATACATCCTACAATTTATAAGTTAGAATGACCTTTAGACATGTCATCAGGTCTAAAGGTCGTAACAGATGAAAGTTTACAATCCATTCAGGTCGATATTTTAGCTGTTTTCTTATCTTGAATGTCTGCCTGAATAGTTTGTTCAGGTGAGAGGGTATATTTGAAAGCAGCATCAACAATAGTACTGCATAGTTCGGTGAAGCTGATATTTGCAGCAGTAGCAGCTTTTGGCAACAGGCTTCTTTCAGTAAATCCCGGAATTGTATTAGCCTCAAAAATGTATATTTCCCCATCGTTACCCAGGATCATGTCTACTCTTGAGAAGGTGCGGCACCCCAGACTATTATGTGCACGAATTGCCAGCTCCTGTACCCTGTCATATACCGCATGAGACAATGTACAATCAGAAGATTCCTCTGCAGATTCAAGGATTATGTATTGGGTATTTTTGCTATTGTACTTCGCATCGTAGTCATAAAATCCTGTTGCTGTCTTTATTTCAATTACGGGAAGAGCCTTATCGTCAAGAATACTAACTGTCAACTCCCTGCCTTCGATATACTTTTCAATTAAAACCGCTGTGTTATGAGGGCCCGTATGTTTAATTGCATCAGGCAATTCATCATATTCTCTGATTATGGATATCCCTATGCTGGAACCGTTGTTTACCGGTTTTGTAACTACAGGCAATTTCAGGTTTTTAATACTCTTAACAATTTCTGACATGCTTTGTGTAGTTGAAGCAGCAAAATAATCAGGAGTTGGGATATTATTTTCTTTAAATATATTCTTAGATCTTACCTTGTCCATGGTAAGCCTGCTTGCCGAAACCCCGGAACCGGTATATGGAATGTCTTTAGACTCAAGAACTTCCTGGATACCACCATCTTCCCCAAAATGCCCATGAAGGGCTACGAAGGCTACGTCAATTTTATAATTATCAAGTTCGCTAACCAGGTCATCATTAACTACTATCTTGATAACATGGTTACCAGCCTTCTCCAGAGCATTCGCAACTGCCTTACCTGACTGAAGCGATATCTTCCTTTCAGGCGAAATGCCACCCATTAATACTGCAATATTTTTTTGCTCAGCCATAGTTTAATCTTTTCAAGGATTATACATTTCCCAGTACAACCTTATGGGTACACAATGTTTGTCTTACCACTTTTCTCAACTCAGAAATCTTAAATGGCTTTGTTATGTAACCATCGATTCTATGCCTCAATGACCGAATAGCAGCATCAACAGCTGCGTTACCAGTAACCATTATAACCCTGATTTC
>CAZPAM010000084.1:0-9713 GCA_964584595.1 uncultured Candidatus Scalindua sp.
GAGAAACCGATTATTATAAGATTTCGAATCAGGCCTCAAAAAGGTCAGGCACTGCCGCCTTCTGACTGGGACATGGTAGGTGTAAATGATTTGAGTGCCAGAGGTTTATTCTTTAATTCCAGCTACAACATTGAAATCGGAACTGTCCTGGATTTAAGGATCGGTTTCTCCACATCAACAGTTCCTGTAAAGTGTAAGGGAATTGTCACCCGCGTCAAAAAGAATCCACACACATCTATATTTGGCATCGCAACTGCTTTTACGGAGATAGAAGAACGCGAAAAGGAGATGATAGACAGATTTGTCAATGCCACCTTAAACTCCAACCCTACTGCTATGCAATTTCAAGCTGCATAAGTAATAATTTTCATATCTCTACTTATCTAAATCGTTTTAAGGCTTTAATTCCTTATACTTACTACCTCACTCATCATAATTAATTTTACTTCTTCCTTCATGGAGTATGTGAGTGTTCGCATTCCCTATTGTGAATCAAAATACCTTTTTTTCCATGCATCAATTCTACATCCCAAGATATCATTTTTAAAAGCAATTGTTTATTTATCCTATCAATGTATAATCTAGACTACTTTAACAAATTAAAATTATAATTACTCGCTAATGAAGATAGGTATTCCAAAAGAGACTTCTGAGGGAGAAAGACGTGTGTCTATTGTCCCAAAAACAGCTGCACAGCTTATAAAGGATGGCTACGATGTACTTATTGAGGCCAGCGCCGGAGAGGCGTCGTATTTCTCTGACACTGACTATAAACAGGCAGGTGCTACTATCGTTAATGATCCACAACTACTCTATTCAGGGGTTGATGTTATATTGAAGATTAGCCCCCCTCAAAGACATGAAATCGAGATGATGAATAGTGGCTTAATTTATATTGGTTTTCTCTCTTCTGCTTTAGATTCTGAGTACATGAAACTGATGAAAGAAAGAAACATTACAAGCTTTGCCATAGAGTTTATTCCACGTATTTCACGTTCGCAAAGTATGGATGCATTAAGTTCAATGGCCAGTATTGCAGGTTATCGTGCTGTCCTGATAGCTGCACAACATCTCGGAAAATTCTTCCCTCTTATGATGACAGCGGCAGGAACTATCCCACCGGCAAGTGTCCTGGTAATCGGTGCCGGGGTGGCCGGTTTACAGGCAATTGCCACTGCGCGCAGATTGGGTGCAAAAGTTGAGGCATTTGATACTCGCCCCGCAGTTAAAGAACAGGTAGAGAGCCTTGGGGCACAGTTCGTAGAGATGGAACTTGCAGAAGATGCCGAAACAGCGACCGGATACGCAAAAGAAATGACTGGCGAATTCATGAAAAAAGAACGTAAAATAATAGGTAACAGAGTCGCGCAAAACCATGTTGTAATCACGACTGCACAAGTCTTTGGAAAGAAGGCACCTGTACTGATAACAGAAGAAATGGTTAAAAAGATGCAAAAGGGTTCAGTCATCATAGATTTAGCCTCAGAACAAGGAGGAAATTGCGAACTTACAGAGGCAGGAAGAAACATTAAGAAATATGGTGTTACTATATGCGGTGATGGAAGCCTTCCATCAACACTCTCGATCGATGCCAGTAGAATGTATTCCAGAAATATTACACAATTCTTTAGACATTTATACAACACAGACGATGGCACTCCTGACTTCAAAGATAAAATTACTAAAGACTCGTGTGTCACATACAAGGGTGAAATCGTAAGTGAAATTGTAAAAAAGGCTCTTCAGAAGAAGGAAACTAACACATATGATTGATCTATTACTGGTAGCACTCTATATCTTTGTCCTGGCAGTTTTTGTCGGATTTGAAACAATCACGAAGGTGCCACCCCTTCTGCACACACCGCTTATGTCCGGCACTAACGCAATATCGGGGATAACACTGGTAGGAGCATTAATCAGTGCAGGCGCAGGCCACTCAACCCTTTGTACACTACTTGGCACACTAGCTGTAATAATCGCTACAATTAACGTTGTCGGAGGGTTTCTGGTTACAGACAGAATGCTGGAAATGTTTAAAAAGAAAAAAGGGGAAAGCTAAAGCGTTTCATTCACTAAAACATGAATATAATAATTGTACTTGCATATCTTCTCTCATCCGTATTATTTATTCTAGGCCTAAAGAATCTCAGTTCACCAAAGACTGCACGCCGCGGCAATCTGTTTGCCATGATTGCAATGCTCATTGCAATAATAACAACACTAACAAAAAACGAAATTGTTGATTTCACTTTTATTATCATAGGCCTGATTATCGGCAGCACAATTGGTGTTATAATCGCCAAGAAGGTCAGCATGACGGCTATGCCGCAAATGGTAGCGCTCTTCAATGGTCTCGGAGGAGGTGCCTCCGCTTTTGTAGCATTAGCAGAGTACTATCGTTTAACAGGTGGACTAAAATCCCATATCATCATTTCAATGATAATCAGCTTTTTTGTAGGTGCGGTAACACTTACCGGCAGCCTTGTAGCTTTTGGTAAATTACAGGGGATTATCAAATCAGCTCCTATAGTTTTCAAGGCTCAGCGCTTTCTAAATATACTGATATTTACGCTATTTCTGATTGCCGGAATTATGCTTATAATTAACTCGGCTAACAGTACATACTTACTTGCCATTATTGCAATAGCCTTGATACTTGGAATCTTGCTCGTCATTCCTATTGGGGGCGCTGATATGCCGGTTGTCATATCATTACTAAACTCCTGTTCCGGCCTGGCAGCTGCTGCCACAGGCTTTGTACTCTCCAATAATATCCTTATCATCTGCGGCGCTCTGGTTGGTGCTTCAGGAATGATACTTACCCGTATTATGTGTAAAGCCATGAATCGTTCTATTTCTAATATTATTTTTGGATCGGTGGGAGCAATTTCAAAGGACAGCGAGAAAGATGATAAGCAAAAGGTTATTGCATACACTGAAGAAGACGCATCAATGATGCTTGAGAGCGCCCAGACAGTTATTATCATCCCGGGTTATGGACTTGCAGTCGCTCAGGCACAATTTGCCTTGCAAGAGCTTGTAAAGACGCTTATTAATAATGGTATAAGCGTACGCTATGCAATCCATCCGGTTGCCGGGCGCATGCCTGGACATATGAACGTATTATTGGCGGAAGCAAATGTATCTTACGACCTTCTTTCCGACTTGGGTGACATTAACAATGATTTTCAGAATACAGATGTTGCACTGGTTGTTGGTGCGAATGATGTTGTTAACCCGGCAGCAAGGGTTAATAGAGACAGCCCGCTTTATGGTATGCCTATTCTCAATGCAGACCAGGCAAAGAGTGTAATAATATGCAAGAGAAGCTTAAGTCCCGGCTTCAGCGGAGTAGATAATGAACTTTTTTATAACAAGAAGACAATGATGATATTCGGTGATGCCAAAGACAGTATCAACGAGTTGATTAAGCTGCTAAAGGCCTGATTAAATTTGCGCATTATGCCTCAATTATATTATTCCTATTTGAATCCTGCAGGGTTTTGTTGGCATATTATTTGCTATTTTTTATACAAAATCTGGTCATTACAAAGGTATAATCATGGCATATACGATAACGAGAACGAATTTAATCAATGATTGCTATTTGTTATTTGGCTCTGAGATCTTCAATTATGTTGATTTTCTAAGAGGCCTCTCACCAACAGAACTTAAATCTGCTTACAGAAAAAAAGCTTTCGAGACACATCCCGACAGAGCCCGTACTCTTGGCGAAAACAGAGATACAATGGATGACCGTTTTAAGGCAGTGATCACGGCCTACGAAAGGTTAAGCTCAGTTGTTCAGGGAGGAATAGTACACATCCTAAGAGATCAAGCTCCCAGGAAAGAGAACACTGCGAGACCAAATCGCTACTCACAAGCAAGGCAAAAGAGTACTTCAGGCTTTTCTTATACAGGTTATGTTAGAAATAGTAAGCATACGCAAATGGCGAGGAAGAGCCCCTCAGACCGTTTTTATAGCGGTAATATACCAAGGCGCGAATTATTAATCGGACAATTCTTATATTACTCTGGGCTTATTTCCTGGAAAACCTTATTCGATGCAGTTTATTGGCAACGAAAACGGCGTCCAGTCATAGGCAAAATAGCGCTGGATTGGGGAATCCTCTCATCAGACGATATTAAAAAGATTTTAACAGAACGGAATTACAAAGAGCAATTCGGTGATTATGCCCTGCGTAATGGGTTTATAACTCACTTTGAACACTTAGCCATCGTTGGAAGGCAAAGAAAGCTGCAACCCCCAATTGGAGAATACTTTATAAAGCAAGGAATTGTTGCCCATACGGAATTGAAAAGAATGATTGAAAGTCTCAAAACTCACAATAGAAATGTGATAAAGCGTGCCAAAGGATTATTTAACTCACGGTTTTAGGTCACTTAGAAAGAACATACCTGTAAGGCAATAATTGTACTAAAAATCCGCATAATGTACTTTTTTTGCACAATTTCCTCTCCAAAAACTTCTTCATAATGAGCCCCAAAACACATCTTTTGCCCAATTACACCCAAAAAAGTAATCACGGATTCATCACATATTACCAAAACGGATGAAGAATTTACATTTTTTAAGGAAAATTTAATAAAAACGATTTATAATATAATGTTATCTGCTTGTAACTATGGCAAGACTAATAAATTTATCATAGATTTATGAAGATATTGTTTAAAAACAGTTATTTACCACGAACCAGTGTGAAAACATTTATTGTCAAGCGTAATTTAATACTCTTGTTCTTAGCCCTATCCTCATGCAATTACTATCAGGAATTCTCTCAGCCAGTAATAACAACCAGCATGGTTCCAAAGGAATCGCAAATCAGAACAATTGCAATCCTGCCTTTTAAAAACCAATCAGAGAATGAGGAAATATCCAAAATATTGCGAGAAGCTGTTTTTCGTAACCTGAGTCTGAAAGGATATGATTTGATAAAGATAAAACAAATTGACCAACGGCTGGAGATGGCTTCATACCATGCAGATGATATTAACACTATGGGAAATTATAAACTCGGCAGGATCCTGGAAGCCGATGCACTAATGTACGGTACTATCACAAAATGTGCTAAATTGTTTTATGTAGTTCACTCACGTATAGCTATAAGTGCGGAGTTGGAATTGATTGACACATTTGCTACCAAGACTATATGGAAAGCAAATCATGAAGAGTTAACCCATAGCGGCACGCCACCCATGTCTCCATTCGCTATTCCGGAGAAAATAATCGAAAGCTCAATTAATGTAAGAGATAAGGTTATTATTGATACTGCAGACACACTTGCAAAAAAATTAGTTAAGGATATTCCTGAATGTGAAGCTCAAGATGTCCTGGTTCTGACAAATTACACCATTGAAATTCAAAATGTTGGTAATAGTAAAGTTGTACACTATAAGGTACAGCCAAAAGACACTCTGTTCAAGATAGCAAGAAAGTTCTACGGAAAAGGTTCCATGTGGAAGAATATAAAGTATGCCAACGCCGAAATCCAGGATACATCATTAAGAATTGGACATGATATAGTCTTGCCGGATGTACCCGTTCTGGCAAATATAGATGAGGCAAAATTACTGGACAAAGAATTTTACACTAAAGCAGTCTATAAGGTAAAGTGGGGAGATTCACTATACAATCTGGCATCAGAACTATATCATGATGGGAGGAAATGGCCTGTTATTTACGAAGAAAACAAAGATGAAATCGAAGACAATAATGAACTGATAGTTGGACAGATATTAATAGTACCTCTCAATTCTTATACAAATAAAATTGGATACACCCAATACTGAATAAACACCTCACTCCAAAATCACATACAACGACACTTCAATACAACTGCTACTTGATATTGGCTAAATCATTTATATGCCTTGATAACACTGAGAGATCAAAGGGCTTTTTGATAATGAAGTCGACTTTCAACCCTTCATCCTCCAGAGGTGCCAGCTTCTCGCCCCAGCCTGTGATTATACCTATCTTTGGCCTTTTCTCTAAATTATTCAGGGCTTTTATTACATCATATCCAAAGACACCCGGCATAGCCATGTCACATAACACAAGGTCAAAATCTTCGCTCTTTGACAGCTCAATAGCCTCGGTACCATTGCCAGCAGTCCTTACCTGGTGCCCGCATCCGGAAAGATATGTATCAAGGACTTCACATATATTTGCTTCATCATCTACTACAAGGATACGGAAGTTTTTGCTTTTTTTGTCTTGTTCCGGTTCAGAAGATTTCATTGGACTAACTGTTTTATCTGCAACTTTATCTGCTATCGGAAATTGCAGTGTAAAGGTCGTACCGCTTCCTATCTTGCTTTCTACCTCTATCTTACCGCCATGTTCTGTTATTATGCCGTAAGCCGTGCTCATCCCCAATCCGGTCCCTACAGCTATCTTTGTGGTAAAGAAGGGGTCAAATATACTTTTCCTTACGGTTTCAGGCATACCCTCACCTTTGTCAGAAATACTTATAAATACAATATCTTCCCTGCTCCAGGTATTAAATGAAATATTGCCACCATCAGGCATGGCATCCAGAGCGTTGTTTATAATGTTTATAAATACCTCTCTCAACTCTGTAGGATTGCACAGTATTGCCGGTACCTCTTTCATGCCATCCCTGTCAATATGATAGTTTATACCCTTGACTTGAGCCATGTTCTTCCATCTGGGCATTGTGAAATCAGCTGCTTCTTCAATCAAATCCCATACTTCATATGATACGAAACCTGTAGTATCCTTCTTCTTCTTGGTAAACTTAAGCATCCTTTTGGATATTTCAGCACCATCATTGGTAGCCTTCTTAATAATACTAAATGCTTTAGTCATTCCTTCATGATCTTTACAAGTTCCCTCCAACAACTGTACATTACCAGAAATTATTGCAAGGATATTATTAAACTCGTGGGCAACCCCTGAGGTTATTGTCCCTATAGACTTCAGTTTTTCTGACTGCAGGAGCGTCTCTTCCATTTTCTTGCGTTCTGTAATGTCTCTTATTATTCCAATAGCATTCCATTTACCATTTATTTTCACAGATGAGATAGAATGCTCTATAGGAAATCCTGTTCCATCCTTTCTGATGGCTGTTAATTCAACTGTCTTCCCAACATAAGGACCCTCACCCGAATCCTGGAATCTTTTGAAACCATTTAAAAATCTCTTTTGCAATTCCATCGGAACGACTATTTCATATAAGTTTTTTCCAAGTACTTCTTCACTTGAATATTTAAACAACAGCTCCGCCGTTGTGTTCCAGAAGGATATTTTTCCATCATTATCAGCCATAATAATAGCATCATTAGCCGAGGCACTTATACTTCTAAACTTTTCCTCACTCTCGCGTAACACTCTATTTGATTCCTGCAAATCAGCAGCCATCTTATTAAAAGAAGCAGAAAGCTTGCTGATTTCATCTCTTGATTTAACTTCAGCCTTAAATGTGAAATCTCCTCCGGCTATTTTCTGTGTAATCAAAGTTAACTTCTGGATTGGCTTTAAAATACGATTCCTTGACCACAAAATGAAAATAATGAAGATCAAAATAGCGAGGATGAAAAGAAGGGCATTTATCTGCACGTTTCTCTTTGCAGTAGATT
Source organism: uncultured Candidatus Scalindua sp. (assembly GCA_964584595.1). Lineage (GTDB taxonomy): Bacteria > Planctomycetota > Brocadiia > Brocadiales > Scalinduaceae > Scalindua. The sequence continues at coordinate 7,624 of CAZPAM010000084.1, forward strand.
CCATCTCTAACATGGCTTCGTTTGCCATTTTACCAGCAATATTTGATATAGCTAATCCCGCATTGATTGCTTCTGTTGCTCTATCAAACCAGTTTGAAGCATCAATAGAATACTTTATTGGTTTGACTTGTTTAATAATGACCCAGAATTCACTGGCATTAGCATCAGTTTTGTGGAAGAACGGTTCATAAAAAAACTTTTCTCCTGAAATTAAGCGGACTTTTCCACCTTTTCCTGAAAGAATCTGTTCTGCAGCATCAGGATAGTCTTGCTTGATATTATGAGCCGATCTGTTGAGGGTCTCCATCATTCCCCATTCTCTCGACTCGTCCGGATGATGAATGTAAAAGCCGTCTTGATCGGCCAGAATATAGTCATCCGTCTTTAATTCTTTGTGCAAAAGAAGCGGAGTTCCTATCAGCAGGTTAAAGACGATAATCCCTGCTTGATCTGCATCTACATAAACAGGTGTTGCAAATCTAATAACAGGCTCATAAGGAATTTCGATCTTTCCATACTCCATGTTTAAGTCAAGTGGAGAAATGAACACTTCTCCAGCAGGCAGTTTCATGGCTTCCTTGAAATAATATCTGCTGCTTTTATCCTGTAATTGCGTATTTGGAACTACTCTGGTGGTGTTACCATCAAAGTCAACACGCACACGCTCGTGTCCGGAATTATCCAAATATCGAATCATCCTGAATGTCCTTTTTACTTGAGAAAATGTGTTAAACAGGCTTTCTACAGCACCCAGCCGATCAGATGTGTGGCCATCATACTCTGTCTCCAAGGCTTCAGCCAGCACAGACACACTCTCATGGTTGCTAATGTTCAGTAAATCATCGGATATTCCAGCCAAATAATTTCCAAAAACCTTCTTTCTCTTTGCTATTTGGACGAGAGTTGTCTTTATCGCATCTTCTTGCCTCTTACTTGATTCAAACACTTCTTCCCTTAGAGGTTGGAATGATCCTAAAAACTCTTCCTCAAACTCATCAATGGCATCTTTCATCTGCCTTGAAGTAGAGGACAAATCTTTTAAAAGTAGAATTTGAGACAGAGATTGCTCCACAATGGAACGGTAGTGTCTGATATCACTTTGTGTCTCATTTGAAATTGGCTCTCCTGATGCAATAGCATTGCCTACAAGAGCTCGTTCCAGACCGGCATGTTCACACAACCTCGTAATATTAGGACGTAGAACATTATTCAAATAGAGTACCTTTTCTATTATTTGTTGAGGATCAAATGTAATATTACGTAAATTAAATTCAGAATTAATGTTAAGCGTTGCAATATGAAGCCACAATCTTTTAGATATATTGTCGTTTGCAATCTTGCCGCGGGCAGATACTAGATCCTCATAAGAGTTGTTCCACTTATTAAATAGCTCTCTATATGTTTCATCGCTATAAACACTTATTATTTCTCCAATGTGCTCTTTTGCTTGTAATACTTCTGAGTCCCCCTTCTCTATCATTTCAAGGAAATTCGGGAAGAGAGGAGACGAGTCTCCTTCACCACTTCCAAGTATTGTGGCACCATAACCACGTTCAATGGCCTGCCACCCTGTTGCAGCATTTAAATGATTGGCAATTTTGTTCTTTAAAACATATTCTTCAGAAATCACACGGTCTTCAAATGATCTTCCTACTGACAGCCACACAAGCGTAGCTAATATGCCTAACAAAAGAACAGCAACAATAATGATTTGATATTTCAGTGATCTCATTATATAATTATATCGAAGTTTTCTTACAGACTACTTTAATATTCAGAAAAAGGAAACTCGCCGTCACCCAACATAGTTATAATGTTTTATCCTTCGCCTTTTAATCCATCTTCACTAGTATCACCAGAATGTGTATCACCGGTATGAATATGAATGGATTCTTCCAGGTTAGTTACGTATATGCGCCCATCACCCCCATGTTCTGTTGAAGCAACTTTTCTAATAGTATCTATAACCTTTTCCAATTTGTCATCCGGCACAACAAATTCCAACTCTTTTCTTTTAACGGCATCAACTCTTTGCTCATATACTTTGCCTCGATATACTTGTTTAACTGTTTTTTTACTTTCTCCTAATC
>CAZPAM010000085.1:0-9593 GCA_964584595.1 uncultured Candidatus Scalindua sp.
CATCATCAACAAAATCCATAAACGCCTCATCTACAACTATCAACCTGTTTGGATTCCCCTTTACAAGCTCTATTATATCGCTTTTAAGTGTAAGCTGTCCTGTTGGATTGTTAGGATTACATATGAAGACCATACCGTCTTCGATATTCATCAGGGTTGAGAGGTTTGTGTTAATTAGTGGAAAGTTTCCATCATCATTTACAATCTCAACTACTTCGACATTTGCACTGGATAGTGCATCTTTAAATTCACTGAATGTAGGTTGCAGAAGGAACCCCTGTTTGGGCTTTATGGCACGCGGTATCAGATAAAACAGTTCATTCGAACCATTACCAACAATTATATTTGAGCCTTTGCAGGAAATCTTATCTGCAATTGTTTTTTTCAGATTTATGCACTCGCTGTCAGGATAGTTCCTGATATCGCCGAATCGTTCCAAAATAACCTTGTGTACGTCTTCAGGGCATCCGAGTGGGTTTATACTTGCGCTAAAGTCTATGACCTTATCCGGATTTAGACCATACTTATCACATAACTTATTTATGTTACCGCCGTGTCCGTTAAGCATATTTCTATAATTAAAGAGATATTTAAAGTAGATTATAAATCAGGGAATCTCAGGGCTGACAAGGGCATTGTCTTCCGTATTGATTAGATGCGACAGTTCCTGTCTGGCCTGCCTGATTGTCAGAGGAAGTGAATCTATTGGAAACTTCTCTTCATCCCGCAATACTTCCATTAATTGCGCAATCTGTGGCAGTTCCAGCTTAAGCCCCTCAAGCTTCTTCGAATCCGTGAAAACCTTTTGCGGAGTACCTTCCTGGACAATTACACCATTATCCATAATTGCCACCCTATCCATAAGAACAGGTACAAGGTCAACCGAATTTGTTGCGAGTATTATGGTGATACCCTGTTCTTTATTCAGGTCATTAAGTATTTTCATCACAGTCTTGACGCCTTCCGGATCAAGTCCGCTGGTTGGTTCATCTAATATAAGTATCTCCGGATTCATGGCAAGGATTCCGGCAATACATATCCGCTTGCTCTGGCCGTAACTGAGCGCATGAATTGCCTTCTTCGCAGACTCTTTCATCTTGACCAATTCGAGTGCATCATTTACCCTGCTTATAATTTCATCATAGCTCAGGTTCAGATTTGTAGGGCCAAATGCAACATCTTCTTCAACTGTGGGAGCAATGAGTTGATCATTGGGGTCCTGGAAAACCATACCAACCTTCCTGAAAACATCGGATGATTTAGACTCATTTAATTGTTTATCATCTAATATTATCGATCCGGAAGCCGGCTTTAGAAGGCCGTTTAAATGTTTAAGTAATGTTGTCTTCCCTGATCCATTCGCACCGAGAATTGCGAGAAATTCACCCTCTACAACGTCTATGTTAACGCCATTCAACGCCTGCGTACCATCAGGATATTTATGTATTAAACCTTCAACCTTTATCTTAATCATAATTAACTATAAACAAGAAATCCTAAATACGTTAAAAATGCCAGTAATATTCCACTTGATAAAAGTACGACATAATCGCTTCTTACCAACGGTGCAAGTTGAATCGTCAGTATTCTCCCTCCATCATATCCTCTTGATGCCATTGCGGTATGAGCACTCTCAGCCCTGATAATTGACCTGATAATCAGTACGCCCCCGAGGTTTCCAAATGATTTAATTGTCTTAAACCATGTAACGTAGCCCAGCCTGCTTCTCTGCGAAGACATCATTGTTTCCGTTTCTTCTATCAGCAGGAACAAGTATCTATAAACAAAGGACAATACTTCAATCAATGTCTCCGGTATCTTCATCCAGCGGGCGGCCATGCATATCTTTGAAATTGTAGTTGTAAAGGATAATAAAAGTAAGAGCATTATTCCCCCTACTACCTTTGTAAACAGCAATAGACCGATTAATAACCCCTCTTTTTTCAAAACTAGTACGTATCCCAGGAATGAACCGGACAACACAACTGTCTCTCCTTTGTGTAACCCCATTATAAGCATAATAAATACTCCGAAAAAGAGTGGCATTATCATTCGAAGTCCTAAGTTCATAAAGGAAACTTTTATGGTCTTTAATAATATTAGAGAGGTAACAAAGAAAACTAATGGAATTATAATATCCTGAGATAAAATATTGAGAATCAGGGCTATCCCTATATAAAACAGTTTGACCCTTACCTCTATATTAGTAAGCCAATTGTTCCTATGCGCAAAATGATCCATGACAACATGCTTTAATATTTCCATAATTATGTACCTGAAATATTTTTATCTTTTCCCTCAACAAACAGTTTCCTGAAATTGTAGCCGATTATGATGCCGCCGATAAGGCCGAAGAAGGTAAAAACAAACAGTAAAAGATCTCCCTGATCAGTGTTTATGTATGGATCTCTTGGCGGGTGTCCATATTTCTCGGCATACTTTCCCACGATACTTACGTCAATTCCCGTCCATTTTCCAGTTTCAGATTCTGTAGTCTCTTTCTCTTCAATACCACTTATTGTGTTGTCTGCCCCTGTTGCACATAAAGCATGTGCTTGAATAAGACACATTGTGAATACAAAAATAATGCAATACTTTAGCATAATCCTTAAATTTATTAATTCGTCAATTATTACACCTTTACAACTTTAAGGCTTTGCAAAATGCCAGGACGCACCTTATATACATAGGATATTGCAAAACCAACCACTATACCTTCTGCAACACATAACGGCCCCTGTGAAGTAGCCATGAATACAACAAAGACTTCAAGCATTGCCTTCACGCTGTGCATTATTGCAATCGGCAAAGATTCCCCTCCTTCAAATACCAAGAGCCCTAATCCAATTGAGGTTCCCATATAAGTAAATAAATCTGATACCACCCCGGCAGCAAAACCGCACCAGAAGAGTTTCAATCCCATTCTTTGCGCAAACCTGAATGCAAAATATCCTGAAAATGAGCCGAGCACACCCATCGAAAAGATATTAACACCCAGAGTTGTAAGCCCTCCATGCGCCAGGAAGAGTGCCTGAATAAATAGTGCAATCCCTGCAATTACAACACTCACAAAAGGCCCTAACAGCATCGCACTCATTCCGGTTCCCGCAGGATGTGCAGTTGCCATTCCGTTTAAGCCTATAACAGGAATTGGAAAACACGAGAAAACGAATACAGCCGCTCCAACCAACCCTACTAATGGCAGGAAGCCGGGCACTTCTCTCTTATTTTTCTTTAATTTGAGCGTACCGATTACAATAAAAGGCATTACCAGTATAACCCAGAATATAGCCCATTTTGGAGGAAGAATCCCTTCAGTAATATGCATTGCATACGCAGCTTGTGGCAATAACAACAAACCAAAAACCACAATTATGCCTGATAATATCTTTTTCATTTTACTCATTCCTGTGTTAAAAGTTGAATCTGAAACCTAAATAGCTATGAAAATCTTCTCCACCACTGTCTCGGCCTTCGAAGCTTCTACCAACCGAAGACATTATTGATAAGAGATTGTTAAATTTATATCTGAGTCCAACGTTAAATTGCGGAGAATCAGTCTTCGCATGCTTTGTAAAGTAACCAAAAACCTCTCCTAAAACATCAATCCGTTGCCAAACAGGATACTCACTGAAGAAGCCATAGAATAGTTCATTTTCTTCGCCTTTTTTCCTGTGTATTGTGTATCCAAGCTGGGTACCAATATAAAGGTCTTTAATATGCTTATCAATCTCCAGAGGCAAAAAGAAATCGAGCTTACTGCGATGATTACCAGTTGGCAAGAATATCGTTGGAGTAGTTGATACTGATGGAAACCAATCAGACTCATCAATAAATCTGTATTTTGTTGAAAGCTGAATATCCCCCAAATGACTAACGTTATTCCCTTCATCACGATTTATATAGGTATGAGGTATAACAATGTTTAAATGTGTTTTCTTGCCAAACCCGTAATTAGCATCAATAGAAAATTCTTCGGCATCTTCAAGCTTTGTATTGTTTCTCGTATGGGCAAGATTGATCTCCCATTTATTATGACCGGGCGTACCTGTGTCATCGGTTACCATCGGTGAATCCCCGGCCACAAGTACATTTAATGACTCTACAGTTATAATAAAGAGAAAAACTAAAAATAAAGAGAAAATGTATTTTTTCATATGGTATTCATTTCACTCTTTAAATAAAAAAAGCCCGCATCCTTTCATAGTAAAAAGGTACGGGCGGCTAGTTAGTCTGCGTGTGAATAAAAAGGCAGACTTATTACTGCTAACCTTCACCTTCTTTACCATCGAAGATCATGTGAAGCAATTACAGGCAGGTCTTCTGACTATCGAATCATCCTACTCACTGTGCCTTCCCATCCACCATTAGGTGGACAGTGGCTTTATGCTCCATTATTATGAAACATACAGTTTTCGTCATCGACTACAGCGGCGGGTCCGTTCCCTGTTATACAGGGGATTCCCTTTTAAATCCCAATCCTTAACGTTTAGAATAGGATTACCTGTAACCGTATTCTCTAATTGTTTAAAACTAAATTAATAATTCTGGATTCTACTTTTTGGTGTTATGGCTGTCAAATGATTTTGTATTTGTCTTTAATCATTACTGATAACTCGTAGGTTAGATTCATTGCCTTCTCAGCCTCTTCTAAAGACATAGTGCCTGTACCACAACTTGGAGTTATCAATGAGTTCTCAATCACCAGTTTTCCTTCAATTCCGCTTTCTATCAGATAATCGACGGCTGATACAAGTTTTTCCATTAAGCTATCTATCGTAACCTCGTTAATACTATCTGTAGTAGGTACAATGCCCCACGCCAGTATTCCGCCTCTCTCTAAAAATGATTTAACTTCGCCTTTATATATTAACATGGTATCCATGTAGCCATACGCATCAAAGTTTATAATATCTACCTGTGTCTCCATAAGCATTGTCCAGTCAGTATTCCCACAACAGTGAATACCTGAAAGAGCTTTGCGATTGTGAATTGACTTGAAAATTTCATTTAAAGAGTCAACAATCTGTTCCTTCTTTAAACTTGCAAACGCCGAACCATAGCTAGACAGATACGGCTCATCCAGAAATATAATAGTGGGCAAACCAAATTCAGAATATTTATCAATCTGCCAGCAGGCTTTCATTGCCAGTAATTTTACTACTACATCGAATAAGACCGGATCATGAAGTACGGATATCTGCTCTGGATTCTTTAAGGTACCGGCAAGTGTTATAGGCCCGACAATCTGTCCCTTGGTTGCACGCAGGTGTTCTGGTTTCCTCTCCTTCAGGAGCCTTACCATGTTTGAAAATCCAACAGCGTGACTATCACTTATAGAAAAGAGCTCTACATCTTCTGACAAATACTTGTTGTAAAATGTTTCTAATTCATCACTGTTATCGTCAGGCATATCTACGTATACTTTCTTCTCCTCCGGGACAAGCTTCAGGAAAGGCAATCCTTCCGTATATTGGACCAGCATCTCCTCACTCATATCTCTTTCCGGGAGTTGCGGCCAACACGGTATCTCAGTAAGCGTATTCAGGATTAGTTCACATGCATCATCCACATTCTTATGAGGATAACTACCTATGGCTGTTGCTGAAAAGTTTCCTTTAAAATTATTATTGTCCATTAGTATCTGAATAATACATGAATTCTTATTTGGGGTATAGTTGAACGAAAATTATGATGACGAAAGAAGCTAAATATGAATGGCTATTGTTTGTATATATCTGTGGAAACCCGCGTTCTATTAAATCAAATCACAATCCTTTAAACTTCTCTCTGACTTCATCGATCTTACCGCAGGTCATTTCACCCTCCGTACAGGGGCCGGCTATGCAATTTGGCCCTGACTTAGAGAAGATGCCTGGAAGAATATCTCTAACCAACCTCAGCATTTCAGTTGCAAGATCCCTTATCTCCCATTGGGCACGGTTACAACATCTTACACTGAAAAAATGAAGTAATTCTCTGGCATTCATAGTAATAATTATCTTTGTCTCGGCAGCATTAGGCAGGATAAAACGCGCATCTTCATTTGACTTTTCTCCGGAATCACCCAACGCTTCAACAAGTTCATCATACCACTTCTGGACTTCTTGCATCTTTTCCACAAACCATTCACTTTTACCTGCAGCCCCAATACTCGGTGGAATAACAAAATCAAATATTTGTTCTCCGCCGTCTTTGTGTTTTTCACTATGTTCGCCTACATATCTCTGGCTCTGCTGAGAGTATGATGCGATTCTGTGCCTGACGAGTTGGTGTGAACATGCCCTGGATATTCCTTCTACACCAAAATTGAACGAAACATGCTCTAATGGAGAAAGGTGTCCCAGTTTAAGGAGTTTTTCAATAAACTTTCTATTGTCGGATTTTTCAATCTTATCCTTAAGTTGTTCTACCGAGCTGGGACTGTAGCACAACTTGGCAGCATGAGCAATTAATCCTTCCGGATCTTTCGTATGGTTCAACAATATTACATTTAGTTTAGATTGTCCCACTTTATTCTCTTTTTAGAATTCAATTCCTTTTTGAGCTTTGATGCCCTTAGAATATTGGTGCTTTACCTCGTTCATTTCAGTAACTAAATCAGCTTTTTCAACTATACTTTTATGTGCGTCCCTTCCGGTCAGGATAATGTGGAGATGGTCTGGTTTTTCTTCGAATAATTCCAGTACCTCCTCAACAGGTAACAGTCCGTAGCTTATTACATAATTGATTTCATCAAGAATAACCATATCGTATTTATCTGAGAGGACCTCATTCCTGGCTTGTTTCCATGATTGATTAATGTTTTCCCGGGCTTCATTTTCATCCAATTTTGAATTAGAACGAATAAAGCCCTTTCCAAGCGGCTGTATCTTGAAATCCGGCCCAAGCCTTTTTATTGACTCAAGCTCGCCATAATCCCATGTTCCCTTTATAAACTGAAGCATTAATACCTTTAATCCCTGCCCTACGGCTCTCAGCGCCTGGCCCATTGCTGCTGTCGTCTTCCCTTTCCCATTGCCGGTAAATACAATAATTAGTCCCTTCTTCAAAACTATGTCAATAAATCACATGAATAATGATATTGCAAGTCCTTTTTGTTTGAATGGCATTTTAGAATGGATTTACCTTTTTTTTTCTGTATAATACTCGGCTTACAGTATGTGTTCACATAATTGTAAAAGTTAGTGTCTTTTGAGTTTAAGTAATTAGTAAAGATAATAAAATCTATCGAATATAGTACGAAAGGGGTACATTTTTCATGAATTCGGATAAGCCTGTGATTACAAAGGATATGATTGTAAATGAGGTGATTAACAAATATCCAGAAAGTGATAAGATATTTACCAGATTCGGTGTCGACATGTGCTGTGGTGGAGTGCAAAGCATAGAAAAAACGGCAATATCTTGTAATGTTAAGAATATTGATGAACTGGTGAGTGCACTGAATGAATTAGTTCCAAAACAGGAGCAAATGCAAAGTACTGAACCAGCCTCTGAGCAGAGCAGTACTTCCGAAGGTGCTGCCAGTAAAGAAGTTACAGAAACACCTCCTCCGGTTACTGAAACTGCAGGGACGAAGAAATTAGAGATTACAGGAACGGTAACGGTAAAAGACATTATAACGAACTATCCTCAAACCAAAGGTGTATTTTCAAAATATGGATTACTCGAATGTGGAGGTGAGACTGGCCCGGAAGAGGCAATCTATTTCTTTGCCAGAGTTCATAATGTAGACGCTGATTCACTGATTAAAGAGCTTAATGATGTTATTCAGGGTAAAGCAGATGCGCCGGAAGTCTCTGCAGAAGACCTGGATACGGCATACGAGAATATATACGAAAAGTTCATAAAAACTGCGATTGTCATAGCACTTACAACCGGGTGTGTTTACGGTGCATTCATGCTTTTCTATATGGGAATGAAACACTCTCTTTATGCGGTGTCAAAGGTCTTGATTGAAACCCATGGCCACACTCAAATCTTCGGCTGGTGCGGGCTCTTCATTATGGGTGTATCATACTTTGTCATTCCTCGGTTTTATGCCATTAAATTATGTAGTGGAAGACTTGCTAATTTATCTTTCTATTTCATGGTTATTGGTATTCTACTGGTATTTCTATTCAGAACACTTCTTCCTGTTCTAAATTCACCTTTCTTCAAGTTACTCATCATTGCAGGTAGTCTGTTGGAAATCCTGGCTGTACTTATATTCCTTTATGTTGCATTAAAGACAATCCTTTCTGCGGAAAAGCAGGAACTTGAAACATACGAAGGCTTCTTGATATCCGGCTATCTGTGGTTCCTTGTCCAGACATTAGTCCTTACGGGAGCTACCGTATATATGCTTAAAGTTGGTGAAACTGTTTTGCCTCATATTTTGATATATCCGCTTCGGCATATTCAGGTAATGGGATTCATAACCCTGGTAATTTTTGGTGTTCTGAGCAGAACTATACCTGCCTTCTTAGGCCTGAAAACACCTAATGCAAAACTCAATCTGGTCATCATGCTAGGGTTAAATTTTTCAATCATTCTCAGGGCAACGTCTCAACCGTTAATGGCACACTTTGTAGATGTAAGCCTGCCAGCCTATTACGTCTTCAGTTCTCTGTTTTTCACATCGGGTTGTCTAGAGTTTGTGTTCGTACTGCTATTCCTTTACAATTTAAATATATTTACAAAACCTGAAGTAGATTTTTCCGGAATGGAGATTGAGAAGAGTTACGAGAAGTTTGTCTGGGCTGGTCTTGCATGGTTGGTTTTTGCTGAAGCCGCCATGTTAATTTTCACCTTCTCTGAAGCGGCTGGCGCTCCTATTTCGCATGCATTAATTGGAGCATATAGGCATGCAGTTACAGTCGGATTCATTAGCATGATGATTTTTGGTTTTGCATCAAGAATTATACCTATCAGTCAGGGCATCAAACTTCACAGTTATTCAATGTTAACAAAGATATTTATTCTTATTAACGTTGGCTGTGCAATCAGGGTTATATTCCAGCCTGTTGCTGTTCATACCGGATCCGGTTCTGCTTTTATGCTAATGGGCGTAAGTGGTTTCATAGAGTGTACGGCGATTCTGTTGTTTGGCATCAATATATGGAAGACCATAAATGAAGGTAAACAAGGTACTAAAGATGATGAAGTGCATGAGGAAATAGAGGCTGTTACGGCGACAACAAACGTATATCATCTTATTAAGCAACACCCACAGACAATAGACGTTCTTGTAGGCAAGGGTTTTACTCAGCTCAAGAACCCTATTCTCAGAAACACACTTACAAGAGCCATTAATATAAGCCAGGCGACAAAGATAAACCCTACTGATTTAGACCAGTTACTAATAGATTTAAACGAATCATTAAAGGCTGAAAAAAACTTAAATTAAGATATTTTACCCAACAATTCAAACGGTAAACATACACTCCAAACAGAAAATATATCAGACACTTCAAAGAACCACAGAAAAGAAGTAGATATTGACAATTTTATAAAAAACATCAGGCAAAGACTAGAACTGTCTTAATTTACTTTAGCCAAAAAGTGTCTTTCATTAATTCTTCCATAATCACAAATCAAGGTGTGACCAC
>CAZPAM010000086.1:0-9512 GCA_964584595.1 uncultured Candidatus Scalindua sp.
TCTCCTAATTCCTTTATTATTTCTGTTCCAGATGCGGTTTTATTTCCTAATATGGGCTTTCCAATAGCCGAAGTAAATTCTTTAATAACATCATCAGGAAAACCTTCCGGATAAGTGGGAAAAGGTTTTTCTGTTATAACTCCCATAATTTCCCAATGGCCTGAAGTTGTATCCTTTGCAGCAGAAGCTTCAATCATCTTGCCATGAAAAGCCTTTGCATCAACTTCTTTAGAGACACCAGGAATATCCCCTATCTTTCCAAGACCAAAACTCTCAAGGTTAGGGACGTTCAAGCCTCCAACTGCCTTGGCAGTGTTTACTAATGTATTGCTGCCTTCATCCCCGAATTTATAAGCGTCCGGTAATTCTCCAATTCCAACGCTATCAAGAACTATAATAATTATTCTGTCTATCATCAATATGATTAAAACCTTTCTATCTTACTATTGGTTACAGATATGTGAAGACATACTTGGTCAATAAAACTTGCAAGTTTTTTGTGTGCGAGGCTATGACGGTATTGGCTCATACAGACAATTTTGATCGTTTGGACGAAGTTACAAAACAGTTATGAAATTAGGTATGCAGTAGAGAAATGTATCATCTCGTTAAGAATTATTATATTTACATTAGTTGTGTGCTTAGCTAAAAATCCCTTTGATAAAACTAAGGGCGATAAACACAATAATAGGAGAGATATCTATTCCTCCTATAGACGGAATGACACGCCTGACCGGTTCGAGAACCGGCTCCGTTATTTTATAAAGAATGGTTATCGCCGGGTTATGTGGATTGTGGGGAATCCATGATAAGGCGATCCTTGCGATAAGTACCAACTTGTAAAGTCCTATAATTTGTCCAATAAAAGCAAGTTCCATAGAAACTATCCAAATGTTAAGGAAAATTTATTAGCTTAAAATCAGTCGAATACTAACAATTAATATTATTCATAGCAACAAAAAATTTATCATAAGTAATCATATCCCGATAGATAAATCACATTTTTGTAGACCATACATAACCTATTCCTTGAAATTATTATATTTAATTGATAGAATCTGCTACTCTTAATTATGAAGAATATAAAATCCAAAAATAACGATTTGAGTATTAAATCTACCACCAAGACTATAATAAACGAAATAGATTATGTCCTGGACGGTATAAAGGAAGATGAATTTAAGAAATTTATAGAGGCTATCAATTCATCAAAGAATATATTTGTAACCGGCCAGGGGCGCTCCGGGTTGGTTGCCCGAACGTTTGCCATGCGTCTGACACACATAGGGTTTTCATGCTATGCGGTTGGGGACACGACAACTCCAAACATTGACAAGGGTGACATTCTTATTGCCTGCAGCAGTTCCGGTGCGACTTCGATTACCTGCCATATTGCGGGACTTGCAAAGCGCCTGAATGCGCAGGTTATCGTAATCACTGCGCATCCGGACTCTGAATTATCCAATTATGCAGGTTTAACGATTGAAATACCAGCAAGGGAAACCGATCAGGTTATACAATCTCAGCTTACAGCACAGTTTAGAAGTACGTTGTTTGAACAGGCGTGCCTTGTGTACCTTGATGCAGTGATCCTGGCGCTCGTACGCTTGCTCAATAGAGAAGAAGTCGAAATGACAAAGAGACATGCCAACCTGGAATAAAATTATACAAAACCTAACTCCCGAGGGATATAGTGCAACTAATTGTCCAAAAATTCGGTGGAACATCAGTAGCAGATGCCGCACGTATGAAAGCGGCAGCCAAACGCGCTGTCGACGCTCATTCTGCCGGTAACAGGGTCATTGTAGTTGTTTCCGCGCGGGGGAAAATGACTGATGAGTTATTGGAATTAGCTTACGAAATCAATGATAACCCTTCAGCGCGCGAGCTTGATTCACTACTTTCTACAGGCGAGCAGATGTCAAGCGCGCTTATGGCAATGGCAATTCACTCTTTAGGTTCTCCTGCGGTATCTTTTGTAGGCAGACAGATTGGAATTACAACAGACAGCTTTCATACAAAAGCAAGAATAGTTAATATGAAAGTTGATCGTATATTAGAAGAGTTGTCAAAGAATAAAATAGTAGTAGTTGCCGGATATCAGGGTGTAGATGAGAATGACAATATAACAACTCTGGGACGCGGAGGATCTGATACTAGTGCAGTTGCCCTTGCGGCCTTGCTCAAGGCGGACATTTGTGATATATATACCGATGTTGACGGGATATTTACAGCTGATCCGCGCATCGTCCCCAAGGCTAGAAAACTCGACAAAATATCCTACGATGAAATCCTGGAACTGGCAAGTATGGGAGCGCAGGTAGTCCATGTACGGTCTGTTGAATTGGCAAAAAAATACAATGTCCCTATCCGGGTAAGGTCTAGCTTTAATAATAGTATAGGAACCCTTATATGCAAAGAGGTGATGGAAATGGAAGATATCGTTGTCAGTGGAGCGACAGTATCAAAAAATGATGCAAAAATAACCATAATCGGAGTGTCTGATGAACCTGGGCAGGCAGCGAAGATATTTCATGAACTTGCAAAAGAGAATATAAATGTAGACATGATCATCCAGAATATCAGCGCCAATGGATTAACAGATGTAACATTTACCGTACAGAAAGATGATCTGCCTCTTGCCCTGGAAACAACAGAAAAGATAAAGAAAGAAATTCAGGCCAAAGAAATAGTTGCCAATGACAAAATTGCAAAACTTTCAGTCGTGGGTATCGGTATGAGGACTCATAGTGGAATAGCGGATAAGATGTTCAAAACATTATCCGACGAGAAAATCAACATACAGATGATCAGTACTTCGGAGATTAAGATATCCTGTGTTATTGAAGAAAGTCAAGCAGAGAAAGCCTTAAACTCAATGCACAGTGCATTCGGGCTTGATAAAGAGTAACAAAATATACTCTCGGACTGTTTCGATTCCATTTTTACAGAACACTTCTAAAATATTCTATAGTCTTTTTCAATCCATCGGTACGTGACACCTCAGGTGACCAGTTCAGCAGTTTTTTTGCCTTTGTTATGTCCGGCTGTCTACATTTCGGATCGTCGATCGGTAACGGTTCAAAGATGATTTTACTTTTGCTTTCCGTCATTTCCACAATCTCTTTTGCTACATCTATTAACTTTATCTCTGTCGGGTTTCCTATATTTACCGGTTCGGTAACATCTGAAACCAACAACCTGTGTATTCCTTCCACTAAATCGGAAACGTAACAGAAGCTTCTTGTCTGTGAACCATCACCAAAAACGGTTAAGTCTTCCCCATTAAGTGCCTGTGAAATAAATGCGGGCAGGGCCCTGCCGTCATTTATCCTCATTCTGGGGCCATAAGTGTTAAAGATTCTTACAATCCTCGTATCAACCCCATGGCTTCTGTGATATGCCATAACCATTGCTTCCGCAAATCTTTTTGCCTCATCATAGACACCCCTTGGGCCCACGGGATTTACGTTTCCCCAGTACTCCTCCGTTTGAGGATGAACAAGCGGATCGCCATAAACCTCTGATGTTGATGCCAGAAAAAACCTGGCATTCTTGCTTTTTGCAACCCCGATAGCATTCAACGTTCCTAGCGAACCAACCTTTAAAGTCTGGATTGGCAACTTCAGGTAATCCAGGGGGCTTGCGGGTGATGCAAAATGCAAGACATTGTCTATCTCACCTCCAATATAAATATACTCACTAACGTTATGTTTAATAAACGTAAATTTCGGATTACCAATACAGTGTTCAATATTTTCTGAGGACCCTGTCAGCAGATTATCGATGCATATCACATCGTGTCCTTTTTCCATTAAATAATCGCATAAATGTGAGCCAAGGAAGCCAGCGCCCCCGGTAATCAGTGTCCGCATGTTTTTGTCCTATTTAATTTAATAAAGCCTCAATTTTACGAGATATCTGCATAATTTTACAAGGTTATTTCAACCGTGCAAGAAGAAAAGCCGCATATTGGATATAAATACAAATTGACAACATCTAACGGTTTTAATAGACTAACTCAATATATACTTAATATTTTCAAAATTAATAGAGAAAATCTTCAGCATGTCGATATCACAAGTAGTAAACAAAATCAAACCCTCTGCGACATTGTCTATAACCAGCAAAGTAAAGCAGCTAAGATCAGAGGGTGTGAACGTAATTGGTTTTAGCGCTGGTGAACCTGATTCCGATACCCCAGAAAACATAAAGCTTGCGGCAATCGAATCTCTAAAAAGCGGTTTTACAAAATATACGCCCACATCCGGTATTATAGAGCTGAAAAAAGCTATCTGCGAAAAACTGTCGAAAGAAAACAATATAAATTATGCTCCCCAACAAGTGCTTGCTTCGTGCGGTGCCAAACAGGCAATTTATAATTGCCTCCTTGCCTTATGTAATGATGGCGATGAGGTTCTGATTCCAGCGCCATATTGGGTAAGCTACCCGGAACAAGTTGTCCTTGCAAGAGGAAAGTCAGTATTCATTGAGTCGTCCGATGAGAATGACTTTAAGATTACAAAAAGCGATATCGAGCGCAACATAACAGACAAGACAAAGGTACTTATAATAAACAGTCCCAGTAATCCTACCGGCAGTGTTTATACAAAAGATGAACTTTATGAAATAGTCCATGTTGCAATTAACGCCGGTTTGTATGTTATATCAGATGAAATATACGAAAAAATTATATATGATGGAGTGGAACACTTTAGCCCTGCTTCATTTGGTAAAGATTTCTTTGAGAAGCTGATTACAGTAAATGGGTTTTCGAAAACATATTCGATGACAGGTTGGCGAATTGGTTATGCAGTTGGTCCTGCGGATATTATAAAAGCAGCTACTCTCATCCAGGACCATTCTACTTCCGGCCCAAACTCTTTTACCCAGCAAGCGGCAATAACTGCTCTACAAGGAGATGAGAAAGCTATTAAGGATATGGTTGCAGAATTTGATAAGAGAAGACGATACGCTGTAGAACGGCTTAATAACATAGACGGAATAACCTGCATGTTGCCCAAAGGCGCTTTCTATGTATTTCCAAATTTATCCGCTCTGTATGGGCGTGATATCTGCGGCCAGACAGCGGCTAACTCGATCGAGTTATCAAATTTAATCCTGGATAAAGCCCGAACGGCCATTGTTCCCGGTGAATGTTTCGGTTCTGATCATCACGCCAGGATATCATACGCAACATCCATGGAAAATATCAGGGAAGGAATGGACAGGATGGAAAAACTCCTGTCCGAAGGTATTCCGCACGAAAGTTAATTTGTTGAAATGCGCCTCTAGCCTTCTGATCTGGCAGGTCTGATTCAAGCTATACTATTTTTTTACTATTTCTACTTTCCACTCCTCCGGGCCGGACAATATATATTCCCAATCCATTTGACCTGTTCGTTCAGCTTCCAACTGGTACTTTAATGGTTTTGGATCGTGATCATTTATCAGTATCATCTTATCTCCCGGTTGAAGAGAATCAAAGGTGTCAAAAATCTTTGGGTGTCTTTCACGTGGTGGAATATTTTGTACGTCCAGTGTTATAACGTTGTCTTCGCTCATTTACTTTATCCTTTCCTGTTTATAAATTACATTTACTAGAGTTTTTAGCCGGTCAGAAATCTAAGTTAAAAACTCTATCCTTTAGATATGATACTCACTAAGGCCGTTAACTTTGACTTGGCTTTGAGTGAGCGTGATTCACCGCTTTCAAATTGCACAAAGGTTCCTTCTTCAATATCCTGTTCTCCGTCATCTGTGACAACAGAACCACTGCCGGAATTAATTATGACTATTGCCTTTTGTTCTTTGGTATCGTCCAGCGCTGATTGACCTTCTTCCATACAAAGGAAGTTGGTGCAAACTTTTTGAGAATCATATAAGCTTGTAGATACTACATTTTCTTCAGAAAATTTTGTAACTTCTTCTAGTTTAAACGCTCCCATTTTATCTCCTCAACTAACATGAACGGCTACGGCAACCAGTCTTTCCACTCCCTTAATGCCCCTCTTTGCTCCTTCAGGAGCAACAACCACCGAGCCTTTTGATACGCTTATCTCTTCGTCGTCCAGATACAAAACCCCTTTTCCCTCCAGTACATAAAAAATACCTGTACCACTGGGATGCGCCGGTATTTCCTGGCCGGGTTCTAAACATATCAAAGGTGCTTTTGCGTCAGGGGCGGCACATAAGATTTGTGGACGAAATTGTTCGTTAAACTGTACTTTTTCCTGTAATTTTATAAGATTCAAATACTCTTCCTCCCAACAAATTTCCAGCTTTAGAAAGATCCTTATACCCGGGCCGATTTAAGATGCCTTTGTATCAATCTCTTTTTGGGCTGCTTCAATCAATTCATTAACAAACATTTCAACATCTGTGTTGTGCATCATACATGCCAGGTTTACATCTTCCGTGCCAAATGCGGGACAATCAAAACAGCTCTTTCCAAAGTGTTTCGAGAATACCTCTCTCGTGGCCGGATATTTTTCCGTTACCTCACCTGTTGTCATTTCTTTTGTTATGTTGACTTTGTTTGTTCCTGTTGTTTCAGGTTTGGCTTCCCCTGATTCTTGCATTATGATATCCTCGATTTTCTTAATTTATAAAAAAAAAGTCCAATACGAATAGCAAAACTGAAATATACCATTTACAGATGAGAGAGTCAATAATTTTAATTCATTGCTGTTTTATAGACACTATAATCTAATTACGAACTGATAATTAATCCAGATAATTAGCAGAATGAGTTAGAAGTTGTACAATAATAATACATTTCCGTCAAAGTTACATTCCCTTTTTAATATTGAAACATTTATCTAAAAGAACTAGAATTCCCACTTGTAGCATGAATAATAGAAAAATAATTGTATTTACGGATTTGGATGGTACGTTATTAGACCATAGTACTTACTCTTTTTATGAAGCGGAAGAGGCTTTAGAGTTATTGAGAGAAAAAGGGGTACCACTTATCTTATGTTCCAGTAAATCCAGGGATGAAATAAAGGTCTATCGTAAGAAACTGTCAAATGATGAACCTTTTATATCGGAAAATGGAGGAGCTATATTTATTCCTGAAGGATATGGCGGTTTTAAATGCGACTTTGATAAAATTGATGATGGTTATTTAGTGATAGAGATTGGTTCTGAATATCAAACGCTTGTCGATGCCTTTGAAAAGATAAAGAGAAAACTGGGTATAAATATTAAGAGTATTGCCGAATTTACTATAGACGAAATTGTTGAGTTAACAGGTTTGAGCAGAGAAGAGTCTTTTCTTGCTCAAAAAAGAGAATATACATTGCCCTTTATTATTTATGGTGGAGAAGATGATGTTAAGATTATTAAAGATGAGATACTGTCATCCGGCCTTGTTTACACTGAAGGTGCACGGTTTGTATATCTTATGGGCGGTAATGATAAGGGAAAGGCTGTTAAGATTCTGACGGATATCTTCAAAAAGAATTCTCCGGAGACAGGGATAACTACTGTTGGTCTCGGCGATAGCTTAAATGATCTTCCGATGTTGGAAGTAGTAGATAAAGCGTTTCTCGTGAAGAAAGAAGCAGGAAACTATGAAGAACGCATAAAGGTTGAGGGCCTTGCTTATGCCGATGGGATCGGGCCGGTCGGCTGGAACAAAGCAGTTTTGGGCTTGTTTAATAATAACTAACTCAATTATTAGTTGAATCCAGGGATTATAATCTATCTGTCATGACTCAGAAATAGAAGGAGGTTTGTATCATGGGGGACTTTCATCAATCAGGAGAAATTACAACACTACACAGATTTGGCAGCAGGGATATTGCCAAGCTGGAATCAGAAATAAAGAAACTCTCACGCCTGAGACCTATTGCCCTTGTGCTGCCGACAATCTTTTCTGAATTAGAAGGTACCGCTTTACCAAAAATACTTAACGAATTAAAGGATGTTAAGTACTTAAAACAAATAATAGTAACTCTGGGCAGGTTTGATAAAGAACAATTTAAATATGCAAAGAAATTCTTTTCTGTCCTGCCTCAGGAGGTAACGTTGATATGGAATGATGGCCCCGGGATGAAGAAACTTTATAAGCTGCTTGACGAAAAGAATGTTTCAGCAGGCGCAGATGGTAAGGGTAGATCTGCATGGATGTCTTACGGCTATATCCTGGCAAGTGAAAAATCAAAGGTAATTGTGTTGCACGACTGTGATGTCCAGACGTACGATAGAGAATTTCTTGCGCGATTATGTTACCCGATTGTCAATCAAGATCTGGATTTTGAATTTTGCAAAGGATATTACAGCCGTATCACTGATCGCATGCATGGCAGGGTAACCAGGCTGCTTGTGACGCCTCTATTGAGGGCGTTGCGCAGGTTATTGGGAGACCTGGATTTCTTAAAATATATGGATAGTTTCAGGTACCCTCTGGCGGGAGAATTTTCCATGTTAGCTGACCTGGCAAGGGTAAATAGAATTCCAGGTGATTGGGGACTGGAAGTGGGAGTTCTGGCAGAGATATACAGGAATTGTTCCAGGAAAAGGATATGTCAGGTAGAAATATGCGAGACATATGAACATAAACACCAACCACTCTCTGAAGAAGATATTACAACGGGATTGATGAAGATGAGCATAGACATCACCAGGACAATTCTTACTACAATGGCAAGTGCGGGTACAGTATTTAATGAAGGTTTCTTCCGGACATTGAGCATCACATATCTAAGGACAGCCCAGGCTTTCATTGAAAAATATGAAACTGATTCAGCAATAAACGGACTATATTTTGACAGGCACATGGAAACAAAGGCAGTAGAAGCATTTACTAACGGGCTTAAGATTGCAGGAGATCAATTTTTTGAAGATCCTGGCGGCTCACCACTCATACCGAACTGGAGCAGGGTAACTTCGGCGATACCTGATTTTTTCGAAAAACTTATTGATACAGTTGAGAAGGACAATAAATAAACAACATTTTAAAGTTTTCATCGTAAAAGAGTAGAGTATGAATGGTATAAAAATAAAAGATAACATATATTGGGTTGGTGCATTAGACCCTGAAATGAAAATATTTGATATTGTTTTCAAGGCTGATCATGGGACTACATATAATTCTTATCTTATAAAGGATGAGAAAACTGCATTAATAGATACGGTCAAAAAACCTTTTACAACTGAATTCATTTCAAGGCTTAAGTCACAGATTGATCTCAATGATATTGACTATATTATTTTAAATCATACAGAGCCAGACCATACGGGTGCACTTCCAGAGTTGATAAAGTATGCAAGCAATGCGAGGATTATGGTTTCAAAAGCTGGCGGACATTTACTGAAAAACATAATCAATCTGCCGGTTGATCTGACAATCATTGAGGATAGTACCGTGGTCGATCTCGGCAGTTACAAACTTAGATTTATATCTGCACCATATTTACATTGGCCGGATACTATCTGGACCTATTTAGAAAAGGAAAAGATTCTTTTTACGTGCGATGCATTTGGTTCACATTTTTGTGATGAAA
>CAZPAM010000087.1:0-9502 GCA_964584595.1 uncultured Candidatus Scalindua sp.
CAGTTTCCATACGTAAAAATAACCCATACAGGAGTATGTGAAATCTTCAGGCTACCGGTTGTGTAATACCAGGCTTTTGCCGGTGAAGCAAATTCTTCATACCAGGGAGGTAAAGACATCCCTAACACACTAACTATACTTACTGTAATCCACCGTGACCAGCGTTCATGCAGACGCAGTGATAAATAACCAAACTGAACAACAGTCAACCACCAACCAATTGGCATGTATGAAGGTGAAGCAAGCAAACGAAATCCAAAGTAATCAGTATAAACCAATGAACCAAAGTATTCGACATGTATCCAATCTGCCAACAGTTCGACTACACCAGTCACTAAACCGAATATCAACAACCATGCTAAACGAGGACTCTGAGTTCTATACCACCCCGCAAGCAGTATACTAATCACTATCAGTGTAGTTATTCCAAGAGCTTTTGGATTTGCCAGCAATGCTCCAAGCCCAACACCTGCCAGACTCAAAGCCATCGAGCCAACAATTATACGGTCCTCCGTATTTAAAGATCTCAACAATTTCATGTTTTGTTAACAAGAGAGGTAGAAAATATTAAATACGTATATGGTTTGCTTATTCAGGAATGTGGCCAAATCCGCTGATGACTTTCCCCGCCTGCCCGCCAGTTTGTTAGGCGGGGACAAAAGACGCCGAGGACTTATTGGAGTAACTATTCTGCGATCACGATCAAATGCTCTTCATTCTGGAAAACTAATGGCGCAAGGCGTTCCAGATCCTGCGGGGTGACCGCTTTCAGCTTCTCACCGTATTGGTCGTCAACCTCGGGCGTTTTACCGTCAAGTATCTCCATACTTACGTAATATGCCTGGCCCACACGATCCATGCGGCGCATACCACGGCGTCCTAGAGCTGCGTTAACTGTTCTCTGCACATCCTTCGCATCGAAAGATGCTTCACGCACTGACCGGATTTCCTCTCGAATACCGGAAACAGCCTTCTCAATGTTTTCAGGCCTCGTCCCCATTGTGATACTATACCAATGCGCATTCTTGTATTTTGGAAAGTAAGCACCGATTGAATATGCAAGCCCCTGCTGTTCCCTAAGGTTGAAGGCAAGCCTATCGGAAAATATACTACTGAGTATGTGTAAAGCCGCCTGGTCTTTCTCCTCGACTTCACAACTGCCTGCAACGATGATATACGATTGAGACTTGCCGACTTTATGACGTACTGTCTTACCGGGTTTCTTAAGTTTCAGCTTAAACTCAGGCGCCTGCCATCCAGCTTCTCCCCATGCCCCGCCAAAATCGGCTTTCACAAGCTCCATTACCTTTTCAATCGGAAGATTGCCTGAAATAGTCAGTAGCAGATTTGAGGGATTGTACAGTTTATCATGAAAGGCCTTTACCTCTTCTAATCTAAATTGTTCTATATCCTTCGCATTACCAAGTGTCCACCCAAATCCCGGATTTTCTTTAAGCAGATTTTCATACAACATTCTGCCGGCAACCTTAGGCGTACTTGAAGCTGCCGTGGTAGATAATGAAATGACCATTTTCCTGGCTTGCTCAAAGGCATCCTTTGTAAGCTGAGGCTGGGATACCATCTCTGCAAGCAACCTGAGGCCTTCTTCGAGAAAGAAATCTACAACCTTCAGCCTCATGAAAGCAAAGCGTGGTGAATTGTAATAATCGTCATAAGGAATATTCGGATTGTCGTGAAGTTTTAACTCGGCACCGATGGATTCAAGCGAATGATACAACTCCTTTCCAGGATGGTTAACCGTTCCTCCTTCAAGCAGCATTCGTTGTAAAACCTCTGTCATTCCCCATCTTCCTTCTCCCTCACACAGGCTTCTGCCTTTTGCCGCCAGGTGCACGCCGATAACACGGCTGTCATGGTTTTCCTTTACAACGACTGTCATACCGTTTTCAAGTGTTTCCATATGGTATCGGTTTGGTGTTTGATCAGTAGCTGTTCCGGACGACTTTACAGGCGGTGACATTAATGTTACGATCGGCAACTGGGATTTCAGATATTGTAATGCAGCATCCTGAATAGATTCGGGTGTTACCTGCATTATGCTGTCCATGTATCCACGGAGAAAGGTATAACCACCGGCGGCAAGATAGCTCGACTTCATCATGGCATAGTAGTGCAGTTTTTCCTGCAGGTAAATTTCACTCGTAGCCCTTGATATTAATATAGGTTGAATTTCGTCCATTGGAACAGGTTTTACTGCCATGTCCCGTACTGCATTTAAGATTAAATCGACAACCCGGTCTACATCGATATTCAAGGGAAGTTCTGCGGAGATCTGCAGGGTTGAGAAATCACTGTTAAATGACACGCTCGCACTGATTGAATTAACCAGGTCTTTATTGGAATCCTGTTCAAACAAGACGTCCAGGACTGAGTCTTTCTTGCCGCCAAGAAACTCGGCAAGCATCTGTAATGAAAAGAAGTCCTCAGACGCAGGCGCAGGTAGTATGAAACCCATATCAAGATACTGCCGATCGTCAGGAAATTTTCCCATACCATTTGCACTGGCAATCCTCACTGTTTTTGGAGGCGTCAGCATGACAGGCTTATGCTCAGGAAGATGGCCGGCAGGATACGGGCCATATTTCTGCTTAACCAGTTCTATCATTTCTGTGACGGCAAAATCTCCGATGACCATCAACGTCATATTATTAGGCACATACCAGTTGTGATAATATGTATTCACATCATCACGCTTCAGATGTGTAATTGTGGATACCGTTCCAAGCACGGGCCGTTCATAAGGCGTGCCTGAATATAAAGTACGTATGAAGTGGTTGTGAACCTGAGTTGTCGGGCGGTCTGCGCCTTTACCAATCTCTTCGATCACGATACCGCGTTCTTTTTCAAATTTCTCGGGAGGAAGGGTGGAGTTGAAAAGCATGTCAGCCTGGATGTCCATCCCCTGCTCAATAAACTCCTTCGGCATCAGGATCATGAAGTTGGTGTAATCA
This sequence comes from uncultured Candidatus Scalindua sp., assembly GCA_964584595.1. Classification (GTDB taxonomy): domain Bacteria; phylum Planctomycetota; class Brocadiia; order Brocadiales; family Scalinduaceae; genus Scalindua. The sequence continues at coordinate 2,973 of CAZPAM010000087.1, forward strand.
GGACCTGTACTGGCATTATTATAACCGCCATAATAATCCATTTCGCTATAGAGTTCCTGCTGTGTGCGGTTCTTTGTACCGTTGAAGAGCAGGTGCTCAAGGAAATGTGCGGTCCCATTTGTTGCCGCGTCCTCGTTGCGGCTGCCGGTCTTAACGATTGTAAATGCCGTAATCATGGGATTGGCATGATTCTCTATGAGAATTACCTCCATCCCGTTATCAAGATAGAAGACAGAAGCCTTTTGAGTCTCACCAAACAGAGACAGAGCCCGATCTTCCAACTCATCAGCACTGCAGACAAAGCAGGTCATCCCGATAAGTAAAACGTATATTGCAAAAATGTATAAGATGTTTTTTTCCATTATATTCCCTTTATTAACTTTAGGCACTTTAGTTCACTTTAGACACTTTAAACTTTAGCCTGTTTATAGTCAAATCTAATCACTTTTTACGTTCAAGGCTATATAGCAGCTTTATCTCTTCCGGCCAGATCTCTGCATCGATTGTCTCCAGCACCATGGGGATCTCTTCAAATCGTTTATCATTCATAATAAACCGGAACGGCTCCACTCCCAGCTTTCCCTTGCCAATGCTCTGGTGCCTGTCCACACGGGCACCCAGGTCAGGCTTGGAATCATTCAGGTGCATTGCACTTAAATATTTAAACCCGACAACATTATCAAACTCATCCATTGTCGCCTTAAAAGTATTTTTTGTTCGAAGATCATAACCAGCTGTAAAGGTATGGCATGTATCAAGGCAGACCCCTACTCTCTTTTTGTCTGTAACATTATCTATTATAGCAGCCAGTTGTTCAAACCGGAAACCCATATTAGTGCCCTGCCCGGCAGTATTTTCTATAACGGCCATAACACCTTTAGTCTTGTCCAGAGCGATGTTAATTGATTCTGCAATCCTCTTCAGACATGCATCCTCTGGAATCTTCTTAAGATGACTGCCCGGATGAAAGTTCAGCATTCTCAGCCCCAGCTGTTCACAGCGCTGCATCTCGTCCAAAAATGCATCCCTTGATTTCTTCAGTCCATCCTTTTCCGGATGCCCGAGATTTATCAGATAACCGTCATGAGGGAGTATATGTTCCGGCAGATACCCTGCGTCTTCGCAATTCTTTTTAAATTTATCAATATTGTCTTTAGTATAAGGTTTCGCCTTCCACTGTCTCTGGTTCTTCATAAAAAGGGCAAACGCCTTTGCGCCTATTTGCGAAGCATTTAATGGCGCGTTCTCCACACCGCCGCTTGTACTTACATGTGCTCCGACTCTCTTCATATACTTTACGTTTTCAAAAAGTCTATCATCATCCTGGTATCCACAACATAGGCAAATCCATAGGCCAGAGTCTTAAGGGTGGCAACGTGTAATTCTTCGGCAACAGTAGCGCATGCGTCTGCCACTACAAACACCCCATAATCGTGATCGAAAGCAGATCTTGCAGTTGTCTCTACACAGCAGTTGGTCAGCACTCCGGTAATGATTATGTCCTTCACACCGGTGTTTTGAAGTCTCAGATCAAGATCAGTTTTATGAAATGCACTGTACCTGCTCTTGTCAATTATATCATCTGGTGACGCCTCTATTCCATCGATAATCTCCCACTCTTCTGATCCATACTTAATCAGGTCTCCCCACCATTTTGACATCATACTTCCATCAATTTTACTTTTGTGGCCATGCCGGGTGAAAAGAACCTTGATTCCATTCTCCCTGCAGGACTTTATTAATGAAGTAACGTTTTCAAGGATGGGTTCGGCAACCGCACCAAAGTATTTCTGCATATCCACTACAAGCAGGACACTCTTAAAAGGAGTCGGGCTTGCCTGTCTGATATTGTACTCAGCTATTTGTGAAAATATATCTTTTACCATTTTCTTATAATCTATTCGATTTCATTCTGACAGTCTACATCAATCTTGATACCATGCCAGAAATGGCACTTTCGACATGCAGGGTTCTTTCTCCCATGTGAACGGCAGTAAAACCGCACTCAATTAATTTTTTGATTTCATACGGGATGAAACCCCCTTCAGGGCCAACCGCAAGTGTTACCGGTTGTCCTATATTGTAAGGACACTGTTCCGAAGCATACGGATGGGCAACAAAGGGAAGTGTGCCTTTTATAATATCAGGTAATTCATCTTCAACAAAAGGCTTAAATAACGGACGAATCAAAACCTCCGGCATAATAGTATCCTGCCCCTGTTCCAGCCCTATAATCAGATATTTGGTCAAACTGTCTGCTTCCAGCGCCGGGCTCTTCCAGAAACTTTTCTCTACGCGATAGGAGTTAATTACGATGATTCTCTTGATTCCCATGGCACTTGCCTGTGTAATGGCGCGCTTAAAAACCCTTGGCCTCATCATCGCGGTAACAAGGGTGATTGGGAGCGGAGCCGGTGGTTCCCTGTCCAGAACCACATCCATTTCAACCCGTTTCTCATTGATAAGTGTTATCCTGCCGCCTCCAATATTTCCATTTATCAGCCCGACACGCAATTCATCTCCAACCGACGATCTGTTTACTTCAAGGATATGTGTAAGGCGATGATCCTGAATACGTACTCTTCTTTTACCTTCTATAAAATCACTCTTAAACAGGATGATAAGGTTCATAATGCATGACTTCTATATAGTAAAAGGACGCTCCCGCCAAGCAAACCGGCGGGCAGGGATTTACTGAAAATATTTTACATTTAACGGTTTTGATTACAAGGATTTATTGATATTGAGCAGTTATACCTCATTTTCCCTTGACTTTAATGATGTGTGGTTTTACTATCACATTTCATTCAATTCATAAATCACAAAAAACTATACCACGTAGCATGCGTGGTTAAACCATCTAAAAATAAGTTTATTATTGCAAGGATGTAAATACATGAACTTTCTTGCCAAAAATAACCGTTCTTAACAAAGCATTAATAAAAAGGTGTATTTATGGTTGTTTACACAATAGCAATAATCTTTATCGTGATATTTTTTGCGATGTGGATATGGTTGGGGATGAAGAAGTCGGCAAAGGAAGACGATAGAATTAATAAAGAGTTAAAGAAGAGTCGTATCGAAGCCGATCCCACAGACTCAGAAGGTTTCCTGGACAATCTACATGCTTCGATAAATATAGTCAGCGATTACGGAACTATCCTGCAGACAAGGGACGAAGGCGAGTTCCTTTCTATATCAGAATCCAGTCTTCCTCATAGCAGAAGGAAAATTGTTGATGCAATAATATTAGTTGAATCATTCATCGAGGTTGTACTTAATGATGGCAGTTTTAGAAAATTGTTTCTTGAAAAGCATGACTCTTTCCGTTTTGACAAGACACAAGCAGAATACATACTTTCAGAAAAATATAGAGAGTCGCTAAAGACGGGTCTGGCTTATTTAGAGAAACTTGTTTCAGATAAGAAGGAGATTACTGAGGATAGCTCAACTGCTTTAGGACCAGAAGATTTTAAATATATGATAGATGGATTTCTGAAGTCATACAAAGAATCAATGAAATGAAGTTTAGAATTTACTTAAGGCCGTTTTCCTTGAAACACTCTATATACTTCCTGTCAGTTACCTGAATGTGTTCAACCAGCCACTTCTTTAAGTATTCAAGTATTTCACATGCAATCTGAGTATCACCATCCATTACTTTATTACGATAAGCAATAGCCTTATTGGAAAAATTGAAGTGTTCTTCTTTATGGAGCACATACTCCAGATAACGGAACTCATACATATAAGCCTCTTCGGTGGCAAAATGTTCTTTTGCATATTCAGTCATTTGATTTAAAACTTCCAGTATCTCCTGCGGATTATTACTGTGCGCTATATCAGTAGCTTTGTTGATAATTAAAACAACAGCTTTATTGATAATATTAATGAGCTTTTTGTGCTGCTCATCAATTATTGGTATACCCACACTGTATTTTTCGTCCCATTCAATCATTTTAATACCTCTTGAATGTAAGATATTAGATTACATGCCGGTATGTTTCTTGCCTCACAGTAGATATATAAGCCAAGCACGTGTAATCTAGTTTATTCTGTTACCACTGTCAATCAGGGAATTCCTGACAAAACGCTTCTCAAGACCTTACTCAATAAATTTCCGGATTTGCCGGAGAAATCACGTCACATAAGTTTTGAAAAGATATAGTTATTATAAGACGTATATATAAAATCGGTTAAAATTTATAAAACCTTAGCCAGTATTTCTTTTTTATCAGCACTACAGGCGTTATTTACCCATCAATACAGGAATTATTTACCTTATCAAAGCTATTCTTAATTGTGACTAAAAAATGTAAGACCAATGAATACAGTATGTTAGATGAATTGCTCGTGGTCTGGCATGCCATTAGCTTTAAACACTATCAGCTTTTAAGAAAGTCTTCCAGAGGGATTAGAAGTGAACTGTGGATAAACAGTTCAACTGTATTCTTATAGTAAGGAGAAAAAACAATGAATAAGATAGCAGCAGCAGGTAACTTTCTTTCCAGTTTAAGTCCATCTAACTTCGTTAAGAAAAAGATGGGTAGTCTGGTTACCGGAGTAGTTGCCAACAGTATCAGTGCCCTGAACAAGCAGTCAGAAACTCCCAAAGATGACATCGGCAAGATCAACAAGGTTGGTGATGATCAAGTCAGTAGATTTGAGCGTATTTTCGCTGCTCACACTCGCGCCAATGCTGTTGATAAAATGGTAAGTCATTTAATGAGTAAAAAGGACACCAACGGTGACGGCATGTTGAATGCTGAAGAATTTGGTGTACCAAAAGAGGCCTTCGACAAGATTGACAAAAATGGTGATGGTCAAGTCGCTAAAGCAGAGCTCAATACCGCCTTTCACGCTCGTATTCAAGCTATCAGTGAAAGAACAAATCATTTAATCACAAAGAAAGACACCAACGGTGATGGTATGTTGAATGTTGAAGAATTAGGTGTATCTGAAAAACTCTTCTCCAAGATTGATAAGAATGGTGATGGCCTAGCCGGTAGAGCAGAGCTCAGTATCGCCGCTCGCACTCATGCCGCTCTAAATAACATGATAAGTGAAATTGTACCACCCGAAAAAGCTTCAAAATTAGATGCAACTGTGTAATCTCATTAAAAAGGGACAGATACTAAATATTAAATAGTGTCTGTCCATTTTATATTTTCATTCCTTAATCTCCAGAATCTGCGGTCATCCCTGCCTACCGGCAAACGGGTATGTAATTCGTGTCTGTTATTCCTCACTCCTCAAATCCCTTAATCTTCGTAATCTGTATAATCTGCGTCCCATTTTCTTTTGCTTTTCGTCTTTTTCTTTGTTATTAACATCAGTAAGTCTGTGGCTAAAGGTCTCAATCACCCCTTCTCTGGAGAATAATAAATGATATCTGTGCTTGACTGGGTTGTACTTTCAATCTATGCAGGCGTCGTTATTGCATTTGGTGTTATAGCAGGAAAAAAGGAGAGTACGACTGAAGACTATTTCCTTGGTGGTCGTAAGATGCCCTGGTTTTCTGTTATGATTTCTATTTACGCCACTTCACTCTCCGCACTTACATTTATAGGTGTTCCAGGTGCGGCATTTGGAGGTGATTTTGTTTACATTCAGCTGGCAATCGGAGATCTGGTCGGGCGTGTTCTGGTCTCAACCCTGCTGTTAACCGCATACTACAAGGGTCGAGTAACTACTATTTATGAGTTTCTCGGTAAACGGTTTGGCCCAAGGAGCCGTGATGCCGGTACCGGATTTTTTATGCTTACCCGTCTGCTTGCAAGCGGTGTGCGACTGGCAGGGTGTGCCATAGCGCTTTCGGTTGTATTTGAGATTCCGCTTAATAGCGCAATCGTATTAATCGCAGCCGTAGCGCTTGTATACACTACCCTGGGAGGGATTAAAGCGGTAATATGGACAGATACGCTTCAGTTTTTTCTACTTCTGGGCGGAGCGATCGTGACACTGTTTTTTGTCTGGTCAGCCATTCCGGGAGGATTCAGTGAGTTTTTTCAAATCGGGTCTGAATTTGAAAAATTCAGGATTTTCCATGTCTCTGCTTCACCGTCCCATCCTGAATTCTTTTTTAACCTCAACAACCCCAACGCACTTGCAGCAGGATTACTGTTTGGGTGTTTCACTACCTTTGCGGTGCTCGGAACCGATCAGGACCTTGTGCAGCGGATGTTGACGTGCGATCATGTAAAGAAAGGCCAGAAGGCCTTACTATGGACGGCGGTGCTTAATTTTCCAATTACATTACTTTTCCTGGGCGTAGGCGCTGCCCTTTTTGCTTATTACAAAGTTACTCCTGATGCGGCGGTCGATAGTTTTATTGCAGCGCACCATAATGATTATATATTTCCCCATTTCATAAAGACCGTGCTCACTCCTGGGTTGCGGGGATTACTAATAGCTGCATTACTTGCCGCGGCCATGTCATCCCTTGATTCAGCCCTTAACGCACTTTCTTCCACATTTTATATTGATATTTACAAACGATACATCAGACCCGAAACGACGGAGAAACATGC
>CAZPAM010000088.1:0-9303 GCA_964584595.1 uncultured Candidatus Scalindua sp.
AGTAATGCAAGTTTGGTGCGAATCTGGCTTTACCAATGCTCACCATAAAAAAGATAAGAGCCTTTTATACAGAAAGAGGAATGATAGTTTTCGCATTACACGTAAGAGGAAGGGGTTGCTATGAGTATTAATTATACACATCAATGTAACGGGACACACGACAATCATGAAAAAAATCATATATGTCAAATTGTTTCTAGAAGAGATTTAGGCCGGGTAAAGGAATTAGTTAAAGATTCAAAATATTTCTGCAAAAATTGTGGACGTACTGCTCACAATGCTGATAACCTGTGTAATTCTTCGAAAATTTGATAATTTCAAGAAAGTAATTTTTAAATTTTTTTAAAGGAAGCAAAAAATGTCTTATGATGAATTACCTGCACAGTTTAAGAAGTTAATAAGAGATTACCCTGATGTATGTAGTGCGTTTGAAGAGCTTGGTACAAAATGCCATGACGCAGGTCCTTTAGATGAAAAAGCCAGAAGGTTTGCAAAACTTGGTATAGCAATTGGCACCGGTTCCGAGGGTGCAGTACACTCGGCGGTGAGAAAAGCACTTCAAGCTGATGTATCGAAAGAAGAAATAATGCATGTAGGTATTCTTGCCATTACGACAATCGGCCTTCCACATGCAATAGCCACTATGACATGGATTAACGACTTATTTGAGAAATCCTGATCAAAGTTGAGACAGAGATCAGTGTAAGAAATATCAACATCAGCTCAGTGGCAAAGTGAAAAATATTAACTTTTTCGTGAGGAAAAATTATGGTATCAAAACTTGTTTTTAAGCAGAAAGATTTTAAAGGTGTGGTTTTACCGAAAGAATTCACGGCAGATATACTGGTATAGGGAATGCATATTGAAGGAGAACCTCTTGTGGCTCTTAATAGTAATGACGGTTTGCCTTGTGTGAAAGAAGTTTATGCAAGATGGGGACAACCGGTGGGTAAGGAAGAAACAGCAGAGGTAGTATTGCTGACTGTGAAATTTGATGATAAGATAGAAGAACAAGGAAAGCTCAAAGGCACACTTTCAGTGAATGTTTATGTGGAGGGTGCTACAAGCTATGTAGTTAATTGGTCATGATAACAGATATAATTGAATCTGTATAATAATTGAAGGCTGTCTGAGAGACTAGTGCTCTCAGGCAGCCTTCCTTTTTGAATTAGAAGTAGTCGGTTTGTACAATTAAATAGAAACAAAGAAGCTAAGATGTTGAAGAGATTATCTCTAACTTTATAATTTTTAAACACAAATTAAAATGCATGATTCAGAATCTATTGCACTTATAGTTGATATTGTCATCATAATCTCGGCATCCTTCTTATTCGGGATATTTGCTCATAAATTAAAGCAATCAGTTATTCTTGCTTATATACTGGTAGGCATAATGATCGGACCATATGGTTTTGGTTTGATAAATAAGGTGGGAGAAATACATTCCCTGGCAGAAATTGGTGTTGCTCTGCTTATGTTTGTTATAGGGGTTGAATTCAAAATTTCAAAGCTGGGGCGTATCTGGAAGGTTATTATTTTTGGAGGTATATGTCAGATTATATGTATGATCGCTGCCGGATATTTTCTTTCCAGGTTCATGGGTTACTCATTGCTGAACTCACTTCTCTTGGGGATGATAGGTTCTATCAGCAGTACAATGATAATCGTAAAGATATTAACTGAACGCAAAGAAATGGAACGGTTACACAGCAGGATAATAGTTGGACTGCTTATAGTTCAGGATCTGGCAGTAGTTTTTATGGTATGTTTTATTATAAACTTTGACAATATTGCCAGTGGTAATATTCTTAATTTTGCAAAAGTACTGGGATTTAGTGTGTCAGTTCTTATTGCAATAGTATTTATAGGCAGAAAGCTTTTACCGAAGGTTATGTATCTTATAGTAAAGACCGGAAGCAAAGAAATGTTTCTCCTTTCCATTTTTTCATTTGCAATAGGTATCTCCGTCACAACTCACTTATTAGGTCTTTCCATTTCATTAGGTGCTTTTATCGTAGGATTTTTACTTTCAGAAGCAGAATATAATTCAGAAATCTCAGTTCAAATACGTCCGCTTAAAGACATATTTATCGTCATATTTTTTGTTTCTGTGGGATTGTTTATAAATCCCAGGATATTGATGGATAACATTATACTGGTTGCTTTACTTACTTTTCTGATAATGTTCGGAAAATTTGTTTTCTGTGCCTTACCTACATGGTGTTTTGGATATGATGGAAAGACTTCTGTAAAGGTGGGTATGGGAATGATGCAAATCGGAGAATTTTCTTTCGTGATGCTTACTATTGGCCAGAAACATGGTTTCCTTTCACCTACTATATTTTCATCTACAATTGCAGCCGCGCTTGTTTCTATACTGCTTACTCCGGTTGCAATCAATCAGGCAGACAGTGTGTATAGTTTTTTTACAAGTACCATACCTCTGGGTAAATTACTAAGCCGTATCCCTCATTATAGGCTGGAGGAAAGCAAAGAGATCAAAAAGGCATTAACCGATCATGTAATACTCTGTGGTTATGGAAATTCAGGAATCAGGGTTGCTGCCGGTTTAAATAAAAAAAAGGAAATGATTGTCATAGAAAACGATGTAAAAAAAATAGAAATTCTGAAAAATAAAGGATTCAAGTATTTATTCGGGGATGCGATGAATCATCACCTTTTGATCAAAGCAGGGATTATGTCTGCCCGGATATTGATTATGGCTATTCCTGATTTACAGGCAAAAAAGATAGCAACCAGATATGCGAAAGTATATAATCCCGAAATCATGGTCATTGCAAGGGCAGTAACTGAAAGTGAAAAGAGAGAATTACAGCAGATTGGGGTTGATTATACTATAATCCCAATGTCTTTAGAAGCATCTGAGATTATTGATAAAATAATGGAGTAAGTATTTTAATAAATAAAAACCATTGTCCCTCACCAAAATCCATAACCACATTGCCAGGGATTCTTTGCTCCACCCTAAACCACATTTCACCAGTTATATCCCTGTGAATCCTGCTGTAGACCATTCACATATCAAGCGTAATTAGTTGGTAAGTCTGAGTGTTATACCGTCTCTTTGTACCCAATTCTCTCTTACTTCATTATACTTCAACTACACTTCCTCGTTACCTCGTTTCTAATGAACAAACGCTTATAGCGCTAATATACTGACTAAAGTTTTTGATCCATAAGCCGATGATATAGAAATGCTTTATGATAATTATCCTGTAAAAAAACATAAAAAGACATCTAGATATGTGTTAAATACTCAAATATTTAAGATGAGATAAGGGAAGTTGAGAAAAGTATTGTATTGGTTTTACATTGCTAAATAAGGAGGCAAAAATGGAGACATTAACAAAATCTTTATATGATAGAAAATACATTAAATGGAACAATAAGTATTGTGTGGGGATATCGATAATTGATGAGGAACATAAAGCACTCATTGGCATTCTCAATAAGACTATTAATGCAAGGGAGCATAGTGACGATAAAAAAGAATTACATGAAGTATTAGAAGAAATGACTGAATTTGCACTAGGACATTTTAAGACTGAAGAGGATTACATGAGAGAGTTTAATTATCCAGAGTATAAATACCACAGTAAAGAACACAGCGATTTTTTCAACAAAACACTTGCATATTTCGATAGGATAGTTAACGGTGATTACCATATATCAAATGAGTTAATTGAATACTTAGAGCAGTGGATAGTTCACCACATACAAGTAACTGATAAAAAATATGCCGACTGTCTCAAAGAAAATGGTCTTATGTGAATTATTAGAAAACTTGCTTCAGTTGTTACCCCACCCCAAACACACCTACCACTTCACCTAAGTCCTTGTCTGGCAATATGGGCGATACTGGACTCGAACCAGTGACCCCTTGCTTGTCGATTAATTAATTTAGTCACAAAGTTTTCCAGCCTAGTACCAACTGGTTTATCCTGTTTAGGTTTATGACAAATTTACTGTAACCATTTCCAGTCTATTGCAGACTGTTTTGAAATGTTTTGGTCACAACGTGGTCACACTCACCAACTTCCTGCCTGTTCTGTAAAAGCCTATCAAGGGTATTGACTGCTTTCCGTTTGTGCCCTGATGCAAGGTGTGCATACCTCAGAGTCATAGTCAGTGACTTGTGTCCAAGCAAATCTTTTACACTGACCAAATCGACTCCGGCCATAACAAGATGGCTCGCAAAAGTGTGGCGACAATCATGGAATCTGAAATCATGGATCCCCGCCTTCCTTAATGCCGTGCTAAAACTATGCTTGATTGAATTGTATGGATTGCCATCCCTGTCAGTAAAAACGTAGATGCTTTCTATGCTGTGTGGCATCTCATTGAACATCTCTTGGAGTGTATCGTCTATCGGGATTTCCTTGCGTTCGCCGTTCTTAGTTGTATCAAGCAGAATAAAACCGTGATTCAAATCCACTTGCTTCCATTTCAAGCCTAGTATCTCGCCACGCCTCATTCCAGTATGCAAGGCAACAATTACAATCGGCTTTAGATGAGGCGCACAGCAATCAATGAGCGTTTGACACTCTTCAATGGTTAAAAACCGAAGTCGCCTGTTGTTTTCTTCCAATGGCTTTACCATACGCACAAGTTTTAATGATTCTTCACTTGCCATTCCCCATTGAACGCCTTTGTTAACCATGTGCTTTAAACAGCCCGTAAGGCGATTAACAGTAGAAGGCTTATTGTATTTAAGCCTTACACTCTGCCATTGCTCAATGACCCTGGGATTCAAATCCTTCAAATTAAGATTGCCGAAAACCTGAATCAGTTGCTTTACCCATATCTTCTTTGTCTTATGTACTCTCTGCCTCTCTGTCCATTTCAGATATTCCTGTGCCAACTCTGCAAGTTTATATTCATTCACGGCATCCTTAATCTCAGGTCTCCTGGCTTCCTTAATTTCCTGTTTGAAACGGTCTAATATGAGTTCTGCCTCACGTCTCTTCGTTGTGTTTGTACTCTCTCGATGCCGTTTCCCGTTGAGTCGATAATCAATGTAGTACGTTCGACCACGTTTGTATAAACTGCCATTCATATTTTTCTCACCCCCTTCCCATTATATCTAAGGTTATAATGACTCAAATCGGGATGGTAAGGATTGTCTAACCAAATGTCAATATCCCTTTTTCGGAAGCGTGGAAATTTGCCTATTTTCTTAAATGGTATTTCTCTTGTATGAATCTTCTCATATACCCATGATGTTTTTACTTTGAGATAATTTGCTACTTCACTAACGGTCATTAATTCGTTATTGCTACTTTTGGAATTTTGCTTAAGTAGGGGAGTTAAACTTTCAACCACTTTCTCAACAATATCATTTATTAATTGTGAATTATCCATTTAAACCTTATGCCCCTGTTTTCATAGACGGCTTAATACGTTTACGCAAGAATTTGAGCTGTATTCTGCTTCTTATAGTGTGCTAATCCGCTAATTTTTCTCAGCCTTAACCGTTCTTTTTCCGTTACCTGTTTCTTCCTTCTAGATTTTACCAATTCCGCAACTATTTCAAAGTTTTCTGGACTGAACAAAAAGATACTTTCGTCTTCCGCTTCCAGGTACAAACTTAAGATATTCCGGTAATCAGTCTTTATTCTGCTCTTGATTCTATTTGCTGTAATCCTGACGGCAAGTTTGTTGGTTCCGTAGAGGTATATTGTCCCATACTTACCCCTTATTTCGTAATACCACGGCCTGTGCTTTATCTTATCAGGATAAGATTCTGAGGTCTCCACATACCATGCCTCATCCATGAATATTCGGTACTTTTGTCCAAATCTTTCTTTTAAGTCAAACATTCGTTTCTTCTCCACAATCATAATTTTCAGTCTTAGCCGTATTTGTAAAAAGTTTCTTTTCTGGTTTCTTTGTTAAGAGAGCTTATTTCGGAGTAAAAAAACATATTACAAATACTAAGGCACTAGTTGTTTTAAACATTTTCAAGACTTTTTCTTAAAATATTGAAATTTCTTACAGTAAAAAAATCACGCCAAAGAAAACTTTTGTCATGTTTTTATATACTTCCAGAAACGTCTGGTTTAAAAGTATTAGTCACACTCCAAACATTTAAGACCAAATTACTGTTTACAGTTATCTAAAGTAACTCTCTTTACATCCATACGAACTTCATTTTCAGATGGAAAGAACTCGTTACAATCAACCTTGACAGAATCACCCATATTTAAAAGCTGCTCACCATTAACATTATCCACAGGAATAAAAACGCTAAACGTGTCTCTAAGGTCTTTACACATTACTTTAAACCCGACACCTTTATTAGAAACGTTTACAAAACTTACAATCATGCAATCTACTATCATCATTCGCCACCTTTCTAAAAAACAAAATCAAGATGAATCTATTCTCCCGCCTTGAAAAGTCCTATAGTCAGCAGAACGTATCGTTATGAGCCCGATCCTTACAGCTCCGAGGGCATACCCGACCAGTTCACTATCGATACCGGTTTCTGTGAAACTTCTATAAACAACCTCCTTAATGGTTCCCAAGGTTATGTACTCTTTTTCGTCTTTAGGTGAAAGCGTTACCATGTTCTCTCCATCAGTATCGTCTATATCTTTGCGTCCATAACAATTCCCAAACCTTGACACCATTCTTTTTCCTTTCATATTAACAATAATCTCTTTAAGCCTGTCATCATCAATATCAAGACCGAACTTCATCGAATACTTTGAAATCTCTTTTCCGTATCCTTCAGTTACCGGCCTAATATCTGAAATCGTTCCTAGACCAACTTTTAATAGAACATGTTCAAGGTCTTTCTTTAGTGGGTCTAGAAAATAACCATTGTCTGTAAGCTGCATATTCTCAACCTTACGATCAACAGCCAGATCAACTAGCATATGAGAGTGAACATGCCAGCCGGTACCCTCATTGTATGTAACCTCTATGTGTTCAACCCCACCACGTATATACTTTCTCCACCAAGTTCTCTCACGCTTTAATTGTCTTATTGATTCCTTATAGCATTTGAAAGCCTTTTTTAAACTTGATCTATTCTGATCATTTGCAGTAACGGTTAAAAGATGAGGATTTGTCATATCTTTACCAAGTTCTTCTACCTTTCTGGAAAGAATTGATGCACGGTATGAATTACACACAGGACAGACTCTGTCTTTACAACGTAGTTGCGGATCATACAAAACATTGGATGGGTCTCCTTTCTTAACTTTCACTAAAATTGTATTTCCACATATACCCATCCTTTTAGCTCTGGATTTCTGACCGATTTCCTTGATAAGACCTTCAATACGGAAAAGAGCTCTTAGTCTCCAGCTATTTTTAACGGTTACAACTCTAGATTTTTCCTCTTTTTTCACTGCGCATTTACTCATAATTTCGCTCCTGAAAAGGTTATAAAAACGGCTAAAATAGCCATATTGTAAACTCTGATATTTCAACAACTTAAAAAACCGGATGTCACTTACTTCTTAGTATCAAGTCTATAGCTCCAGGCAAAAAAAAAGCTGTGTTTCCGGGCGTGGTGTGCACGTCCTCAACACAGCTTTTTTTGTTGCTAAATAAACTTTATTAACTAATATAATCGGACTATAGTTATTATTCTTTTTCATTGGTGAATGGGAATAATGGTTCGGAGGGTATAAGTTGCCGCTTATGTCCTCTTTTTTTATGTAATAAAATATCTATAACAAAAACTTAGAGAAAGTCTAGCGGTGTTTTACCGCAATTCAAATACAGTATATAAATATTCAAGAAAGTAAAGAGGCGTTTCACCTACTTATAAGATCAAATAGGACTAAAAACAAGTACTGTGACAAGGAACAATCTCAATATTTTCATTTTATCATCTATTTCTTGTTTGAAGTTAAAATATCTTAATATGTTTTAGCACATTAATGTTTTATGGGGATATAAATAGTTAATAAGTTTCCGCCGGAAACATTAATCACAAATTGAGCGATTTTGATATTAAGTATTTACCAGGACAGCCTAGAGATTCTTACTAAAACTGGAAATCAATATAAAAGGCCACAGTGCTTTCACACTACGGCCTTTTATATTAAATCTCATTAAATGTTCCAGGACATAAAAATTTATTTCATGTCCAGCTATTTCTAATCGTTATGAGTTTCTTGATTAATGCGTACTAAAGAGAGGATTTAAAAGTGTCAAGTGTCAAGTGTCGAAATGCGATGCCTTGGTCAAAACCCAATTAGACGGTTATTTCAATTCTAAATCATTAATAACCTTGCTTAAAGGAATACTTTCTTCATGCTTTGAGCATTCTTTTGCTTCTCTTAAATCTTTTAAATTCTCATAGTTTTCTAACTCTTCTTTAATAGCAACAAACTCTTCATAAGGTAATATTACAAATTCTTTTTTTCCCTCTTTTTCAATTATTTGTGGATGAAGTGTCATAATTATCTCCTTAACGATATGCGTCTCTACGGTGTTTTATTTTGTAAATTACAATTTTGTTAATTTCTGTTTCAAATAGTATTCGCCAATCCCCAACCCTCAATCTGTATTCATGTGTATGTTTTGTTAGTTTTTTTACATCACCTTGTAAATCATTTTCCATTTCTTTAATTTTTACAGCAATCTTCTTTGCGTCTTCCTTTGAAATCTTTTTTAAATCTTTGATTGCTTTTGCTTTGAAATAAATTTGGTATTTCATTCTACAATAAACAGTACGAGTATTATTGTGGCTTAGAATTACATGCTAAAACAATATACGTCTGTATTCAAGACAAAAATAGGGATGTATTTGTACATAAGAATATGCGGGCTTGTCCAAACGGTTTCATTAAGACGATCTTCTTCTTTGCGACCCTGGCGCCTTAGCGAGAAACCATGTACTTTTTCTTTCAGATTTTCTGGGTTTGGATTAAATTCTTTTAGAAGAGGAGGGTACCCTTTGCACTCCAGGACTTTTAAGGATTCATCATCAAGAAATAAGTATCTCTTACGTTTATCAGTGCTGCAAATATGAGTAATTTGGATTTTATTGACATGGGAAAAACTGCCTTGTTAAATTCGTCCAATCCGTCGGACTTGTCCTATAAAGCGTAACGTTGAGCTTGCCGAATCCGGTCACCCGCTCGCATCAGGTAACAAGGTGGGCGAACTCCGAACTATATAAACTGTCAATCCTTAACAGGGTAAATCAACAATCCTGTCAATTTCTTCTGTGAGGTAGTCAAAATATATTATTACGGATAATTGTCTCCAGATAGTCTAAATCAATAGGCTTGGTTACGTATTCTTTGGCGCCTAACTCAA
>CAZPAM010000089.1:0-9261 GCA_964584595.1 uncultured Candidatus Scalindua sp.
TTCAGACCCGACAAAGAATCTGGTCAAGTCGTACCCGGCAACACTCCTGAGTGTTTTACTCCCCGTATGTATGACCGAACCATCAGGCAGGACGATCTCCAGGGCAAGGACATAGTCCCTCGTTACCCCGTATTTCACACCCGTCATCCCTCCCGTACATTCTGCCACGTTTCCACCAATAGTTGAGAATCCGGCACTCCCCGGTTCAGGTGGGTAAAAAAGCCGATGCTTTACCGCTTCGTCCTGCAAATCTTTTGTAACAACACCGGGTTCTACGGTTACTGTCAGGTCCCTTGCATTTAACTCTACTATCCTGTTCATATTCTTCAGATCAAGAGCAATGCCACCTTTTATCGGTACAGACCCGCCGGAGAGACCGGTTCCCGCACCCCGCGGACAAATAGGAATGTTATGTTGATTTGCAATTGATACAGTGTTTGATACCTGTTCAGTTGAATGAGGCCTGATCACCAGATCAGGTATAGACTTTTCCTTTGTAGCGTCAAAGGAATAACATACCCTCTCCTCAATGTTATCAAAAACATTTTCCCTGCCAATGGAATCACAAAATTCCTCAAACACTTTTCCCTGTATTTTATTATGGGTATTTTGTTCCATTCATTTATATATGGATTCAGCCAACCCGCCTTCTTCGTTCGGACTGGTTGACATTAGTTAGCCCTACATTTATAAAATTTTCTTATTATTCAAAAGTAACACGACAAAGGCATATTTTCCACATCTTTTTAAAACTATATTCGGTTAAGTGGATTTCCAATAATCATTTATATAAAATGCAATACAAACTATTTTATTGGTTTTTAAAGTTTTATTTTATAGTATGCATTTTTATAATAATAAAAATATTTACAAACTAATCAGAAAATACCACACAATGAAGATAGTCGTAATCTCAGATATTCATGGAAATCTGGAAGCCCTGAACAGGGTATTGGAATATATTGAAAATATGGAAGATGAAAACCGCATTGTCTGCCTTGGAGACATTGTTGGTTACGGCCCGGACCCGGCAGAATGTTTCAAGATAGTTGAGTCACTCACAGACAAAATATGCCTTGGCAATCATGAGGATTCTATTCTGGACACAGATTACGATTATCAAATGACAATGTGTGCACGTGAAGCTATCAGATGGACAAGAGGCATCCTGGGAGAAGAAAATAGTGGGGCAATCAGCAGGCTTCCTATTCAGATAGAGGAAGACAACGTACTTTATGTCCATGCATCACCGGACGATCCTATGCAATGGAAATATATTAATAACGCCCGTAATGCATATTCAAGTTTGATAGAAATGAAATATTCTCTCTGCTTTGTCGGGCATTCACATATCCCCGGGATATATGCTTACAATGAATTACAGGGAAACAGCAATAAAGCAACTTTATCTAAGGGAGATAAAACAATCGTTAATGTCGGAAGCGTAGGACAACCCCGTGACGGCTCCCCGATGCTGTCATTTGCAGTATTTGACGATGACAATTGGAGTGTAGAGATAATAAGATTAGAATATGACTATCAAGAAACAATGGCAAAAATTGAAGAAGCTAATCTACCACTGTTTCTCGCAGAGAGACTTGCAAGAGGTGCTTGAATTTTCAGAATAGAGTTCTATTACCCTGATTCATCCTGTAAATCCTGTCACATACTACCCCTGGTTACGCCTTCACAAACCTCTTCCCGGAGAGCTGCTTCACCACTCTTTTCACTTCCAATATCATTAATATGCTTGCAACATTGGATGATGGCAGGCCGGAATTTGTGGTAATATCATCAATAGCCCTGGGAGTACTAGAAAGGAGTGAGAAAATCTTGTTCTCTTGTGTATTCAGTGAGAGGCTTCTAATATCCTCGACTTTTTTATTATCCTTTATGTGTATAGTCTCGGCAAGCGGCCCCAGTTCCTCAACAATATCATTTATATCCTCAACGAGTTTTGCACCTTCTTTGATAAGTTTGTTGGTACCCCTGCTGTAATTGCTATCGACATTGCCGGGAATGGCAAATACTTCTTTTCCCTGCTCAAGCGCCCATTTTACCGTAATGAGTGAACCACTCCAGAGTGTCGACTCTATAACCAGTACTCCGAGTGACAGTCCGCTGATTATCCTGTTCCTTGGAGGGAAATTACGATTATTAGGCGGAGTGGTCATGGGCAGTTCAGAAATCACCGCACCTTGTGATGCTATTTTCTCAGCAAGTTCTCTGTTTTCACGGGGATAAACAACTCCAAGGCCGCAGCCGAGTACGGCTATCGTCCTTCCCTTTCCCTTAATTGCCCCTGAATGCACACCGGTATCAATACCCCTTGCCATACCGCTTACGACACAGAAACCGGCCTGAGCCAACTGCACTGCAAATCTTTCCGCCTGAGTCCGGCCATAGTAACTGCACCTGCGTGCGCCAACTATGGCAAGTGCAAGAGTATCACTCTTTAAAATTTCTCCTTTAATATAGAGTACGAGAGGCGGGTCATATATCTGCTTGAGGTTGTGAGGAAATTGATCACTTGTGAAAGGGACTATCTTTACATTATCCTTTTCCGCCAGCTTAATCTCTTTATCAACATCTGCGGCCTTTGAACCATTTATAATCCTGTCAGCTATTTTACTCCCTATACCGGGGATCTTTTCGAGTCTGCTTTTAGGACAATCCAGTATTGACTTAACAGAACCGAGATGTTCGATAAGATTGCGATAGGTCTTGATACCTATACCGCTTATCAAATTTAAACGAAGCAAACCTTCAAAATCATCCATGATTTTTACCAGTATGAAATGTATTAAATATTGATGATGAAGATAACTGTGACTAATCGGCAAGGACTTTCAGGATAGTTTCTTCATCTGCCCCATCATTAATTACTACATCTCCGATCCTGATAGGGAGAACAAACCTCAGCCTTCCACCAATTGTCTTCTTGTCTTGATATAATGTACTGACAATATCATTAGGGTTTAATTCCGTGTCTTTAAGACTCAACCCCAATTTCACAAATAACGACTCTTGTCTTTTTAATACCTCCTCGTCTACGAGTTTCATTTCCATTGCTATCTTTGTCGCATATATCATACCTATAGCCACCGCATCTCCATGTCTGTATTTCTTGTATGATGTCAGCGCCTCCAGTGCATGTCCAATGGTATGTCCGTAATTTAAGACAGCCCTCAGGCCTTCTTCCTTTTCATCAAGTTCCACGACGTGAGCCTTAACCTTGCATGAGTTGTATATGATCTCTTCTAATACATCCGGTTCAAGTTTCATGATTGAAGGAAGATGCTTTTCTATATATTCAAAGAAAGCAGCATCCTTAATCATCCCGTATTTTATTACCTCAACCATACCCGCAGTTATTTCCTCCTTTGGTAACGTCCGGAGAGTATCAGTATCGATGAAGACAGCCTTTGGCTGGTAGAAGCATCCAATCATATTCTTCCCTCTCGGATGGTTCACTGCAACCTTACCGCCAATACTGCTGTCAACCTGTGCCAGCAGTGTAGTAGGGATTTGTACAAAAGGTATACCCCTCATAAATGTCGAGGCAACAAAACCCACTAAATCACCTAACACGCCTCCCCCCAATGCAACAATGAGAGACTTCCTATCTATTTCATAATCGAACAGACTTTCGTACAGTTCCTCCGCCTTTGCCATCGACTTCTGATCTTCCCCGAGCTCCATTGAAACCACCTTGACATCAAATTTACATTCCGATAGGCTATCCAAAACGATGTTTCCATAAAGCGGGGCTACAGTTTTGTCCGTTACAATAATGGCCTTACTGGGGCTGATAACCTTTGAGATGAGGGTTCCAACTTGATTAAGAATACCCTTATCAATGATTATATTGTAACTGTCTTTACCGAGATCAACGAAGATGTCTTTCATGGTAATTTTGTAAGCCATGCTGATTTCTTTGTCAAGGAAAAAGGAAAAAGGCAGTCCTCACGCTAAGGCGCAAAGAGCGCAAAGAAAAGATAATAGGACACAGATATACACTGATGTTAAAGACAAAGAAAAACTAATGTCAAAACCCAATATTAATCCTTTGACCACCATAACTTTAGTCACTTTAAACTTCTTGCCCGACGTGCTGTTTGGCGGGTAGATCACTTTAGGCACTTAGTTTCAATGAAATCTAAACTTTTCAATTCCTATAAGCAGGCAAGCGAATTCCTGCTGCAGACCATAGATTACGAAAAGCTGACACAGTATAAATATGACACCTCCACCTTTGATCTCAAAAGGATGGAGGAGATGATGTCTTCCGTCGGTAATCCTCACAAAAAGGGAAGGTGTGCCCACATAACGGGAACCAAAGGCAAGGGATCCACGGCAATAATGATTGCCTCTACCCTGAAAGAGCTTGGCCTGAAGACTGGCCTTTTCACCTCACCTCATCTTATATACCTTGGCGAAAGAATGAAGGTCAACGACAGGATGATTTCACAAACAATGTTTGTACAATTAATAAACACACTCAAGCCGTATATAGATAGAATAATGCTCAAAGATCCCATCCTAATGCCCACCTTCTTTGAAATAGTCACTGCAATTGCATTTCTCTATTTCGAAAAGAAGAAAGCAGACATAACAGTCCTGGAAGTCGGTATGGGCGGGAGACTTGATTCTACTAATATCATATTGCCGGAGATCTCAGTCATAACACCTGTTGGTTATGACCACACGGACAGGCTGGGGAAGACTCTCGACAAGATAGCATACGAAAAGGCAGGAATAATTAAAGAGGGTGTTCCAGTCGTTTCATCAATACAGGAACCGGAAGCCCTCTCAGTAATTTCAAAGACATGCAAGAAAAAGAGTGCCCGCCTGTATCTCGTCGGAAAGGATATCCTGATTAATGACATTAAAGCAGCAAAGAGGAGCGGTGTTTATGGAACTGAATGCGAAATACAAACATGGAGAAATAAATATGAGAATATATTCTTGCCACTGATTGGACGGCATCAGGTTGAAAACTGTGCCACCGCAATAGGAGCACTGGAGGTATTGTCTGAAACCGGTGCAATAAGGTCTGACAGTAAAATGGTAACAAATACTCTGGCAAAGGTTAAGTGTCCTGCCAGGATTGAAGTGGTATCAAAAAACCCATTAGTTGTACTGGACACCGCACACACAGTTTCCTCAATGAAGATATTGAGTGAATCAATAAAAGAGAATCTTCCCTTTAAGAAATTAATAGTGGTAATAGGTTTGTCAGAAGACAAGGATATTGCAGGTGTTCTCAGGGAAATAACTTCTAACGCCGATGACTTAATCCTTACAAGAACAGGCAATCCCCGCGAGACAGCGCCTGAACAGATGGCCGTTATAGTAAAACGCTTTTACCATAAGAAACCATTTGTAATTGGAAATATTGATGAAGCGCTGAAAGAGGCCAAAAAGATTGCAAACAAAAACGACCTGATCTGCATAACCGGCTCTTTCTTCTTAGCAGGAAAGGCGAAAGAGTTTCTTGATTAATTAGCCACGGATTAACACGAAGTTTTCACCGCGAAGTGCAAAGTTTTTGCCTTAGTGTCTTAGTGGCTCTGTGTGAGTGTTTAGCTCATCCCTCAAGTATCTCTGATGCCTTTTTCAGGTTTGACACCCAGAAGATCCCTATGGACTCTCCATCACCGGGAGGAACACTGACATAGGCATACTCAATATTTATCCTTGCCTTAGAGAGTTGTTTGGTTATCTCTGCCAGGGTGCCGGGTTTGTGTGTCATTTCCAGTGACAATACATCTGTCTCAATAACATTAAGCCCGTCCTCTTTAAGAGTTTTTACTGCATGTTCATGATCGTCAACTACCATACGGACCAGTCCTGAATCTATTGTGTCCAGAACTGACATCGCCAGTATGTTTATATCTTTATTGGCCATCTCAGAACATACATTTGACAATGCCCCGGGATTGTTTGCGAGAAGAATTGTTAACTGTTTTACGATTGGCATCTAATCTACCTCCTTTTTGGTGTTCAAATTATCCTTGTAACTTATAGCAAGACCTGCCCCAACCGGTTTTCCTTTCATCAACCAACTGCCGGTTCCATGCTTCTTTGCCCAATCAAAATCTACAAAGGCGCTTCCAAAAGATTCAAAATACCCGGAAGGTTCAATGTCCTTATACTTGGCAAAGATTATGGCATCAGCACCCACCTCTCCGGCCTGATCTCTCAAGCTGTCATTTATCTGCTCTTTTGTCAGTGAATCTCCTCCATAAACAAAAACTACTCCAATCCTCTCATACATCTGATCGGAATCTCCGGAAGATATTGGCAACACAACGCTTTCACTCTTCGGCAGATACTCATTTATGGATATCTTTGCAAAGTTGGTACTTGTACAACCAATAGAAAGAAATACAAACGCAATTAATATTAATATATATTTATGGAAATTCACTTATCCCCTTTGAATTAAGTAAAGTATTCCCGAGTCAGAAAACAAAGTTTACTTAATCCTTGAGAAATCAACTTGATATCTTTCTTCTCCAAAATCCTTTATAACTATAATCGTAGTCTTTGCATTCGGATCCAGTTTTGAATACGGAAAGCTTGCCAGGTAGAATGCTGCATGCTCCTTTGGATCCTTGCCTCGCAAGTCAGGCCTCCTCATATTTGCCGGTTCTATCAATGACCCACTCTGTTGCAATTTGATCCTGAAAACATCATCACCGCCTCTATAGCTTATAACCAGCACATCTGATCTCGTCATTGAAGCTGCATCTTTTTCGCTTAAATTCTTTCTTGCCTTTCTCATCATGGCTGACATTACAGCAAGATCAATCAGCTTAGTCTTTATAATACCACCGCCATAATTCGGCCATTTTCCGAATATTGCCTGCTTAACGAATTCTGTTTCGAAGATCTTTTTTCCCGGATTAGATTCGCCAAGTTTAACCGTGTCTTCTATCTGTTCTTTCACGGGGTTTAACTCAATACCATGAGAAACATTTGTGAAAGAAACGCATATAATCAACACAAGCAAGAAACAAATGTAACTTAATTTAGCCTTCATCCTCCCCCCCTTTCAAGAATGATTTACTGATGAGAATACAAGAAAACCTCTTAACTTTTAAAACTACAGCAAACTTAAAGAAAGTGTATCACTTTGCTAATATACTGTCAACATATGATGCCGGAGTTTGCGCTGACCATATCACACAAACCCTTAACCCTACATGCAGCTTGACAATATACTGCAAATAAAATAAAATTTATTTTTAGACGCAGATACCTTTAACCGTCCGTATCGACTTGTCCGGGTTGATGAAGGATTGTTTGGCGGGTATGTCATGTTTTAAATTCTTTTGAACAGGTGAATAAAATGATTTCAAGAAGAAGATTTTTAAGGACTGGTATTGCCGGAACTTGTGCATTCTGCACCGGTTATACACCCTTTGCAACAGCAGTTAACGCTTCCGGCGGAATGGATGAAGAAGAGTTCCCCGCAATAGAGGCACAGTATTACAAGAAACTTCCGGACATTCGTGTAGAATGCGAGCTGTGCCCAAGGGGATGTCAGGTAGCAGACCTGGAACGAGGCTATTGCGGAGTGAGAGAAAACCGCGGTGGCAAATACTATACACTTGTTCACTCACGCGTATGTTCACTGAATGCAGATCCTATCGAAAAGAAACCCTTATTTCACTATCTACCGGGTACAAGGGCGTATTCGATAGCAACAGCAGGATGCAATATAGAGTGTAAATTCTGCCAGAACTGGCAGATTTCTCAATTCAGACCCGAACAGATAGACAACATCAGACTCACACCTGAAGAAGTAATAAGATTTGCAAAAGAGAAGAAATGTGACACTGTCGCTTATACATATTCCGAACCTGTGGTCTTTTATGAATACATGTATGATACAGCAAGAGTGGGAAAACGTGAGGGTGTCGGAAGTGTGATGATTTCCAATGGTTATATTAAAAAAGAACCTCTGGTTAAACTATGCAAGGAATTGAGTGCGGTCAAGATAGATTTTAAAGCGTTTACGGAGAAGTTTTATAAGGAAACATGTAGCGGTGAGTTAAAGCCTGTCCTTGAAACCCTCGTCACACTGAAGGAAATCGGAATGTGGTTCGAAGTTGTTATGCTTATGGTACCAACGCTAAATGACAGTGAAAAAGAGCTTAAGGATATGTGCTCATGGATAAACGATAATCTTGGACCTGATGTACCCGTTCATTTCACACGTTTTCACCCTACATACAAAATTAAAAACCTGCCGCCTACTCCGACAAAGACACTGGAAATGGCAAGAAACATAGCAATAGAATCAGGCCTGAACTTTGCATATACCGGTAATGTACCCGGCCATCCCGGAGAGAGCACCTACTGTCCGGGCTGCAAGGAAGTACTCATAAAAAGAGTAGGATTCACAATTCTTGAGTATTCACTAAATGGTAACAAATGCGGTAACTGCGAACATCCAATACCAGGAATATGGCATTAATCCGTGTCCCATCTAACTTCTAACTACACAATACCATGATTTCATTTCTATTAAATTTAGTCAAGAATCTGTTTAGTGTATTCCTGAATATCTTGCCGCTTCTGGTTGTTGTTACTGCCTTTCAACTCTTTGTAATTAAGCAGCCTTTCCCTGACCTTGCCGCCACTATTTCCGGATTGATTTTCGTATTAGTGGGATTGTTCCTCTTTATTCAAGGTCTGGAAATCGGTTTGTTTCCGCTTGGAGAGAAAATGGCCTTCCAATTCTCGACAAAGGGAAATATCTGGTGGCTGCTTGTTTTTGGATTTGCAATCGGGTTCTCCACTACGATAGCAGAACCGGCATTGATTGCCGTAGCTAAGAAGGCAGGTGAGATTGCGGCTGAAGCAAATGCCATCCCTCATTCTAACGAATCGATTGCAAGCTATGCATTCTGGCTTCGTGTAACTGTCGCTCTTTCAGTAGGGTCAGCCATTTCAGTAGGAGTCTTACGTATTGTCAAGGGCTGGCCGATCCACTGGTTTATTATTATCGGATATGTTTTCATAATCATTCTTACCACTTTTGCCCCAAAAGAGATTGTTGGAATAGCATATGATTCCGGGGGTGTTACGACGTCAACTATCACCGTGCCTTTAGTAGCCGCCCTTGGGGTGGGCCTTGCTACATGTATAAGGGGGAGGAGTCCAATTGTAGATGGTTTTGGGCTGATTGCCTTTGCAAGCTTGACACCTATGTTCTTTGTCATGCTGTACGGAATAATTATTTATTAA
>CAZPAM010000090.1:0-9217 GCA_964584595.1 uncultured Candidatus Scalindua sp.
AGGAGCTAGTGTCCGCAAGGATGTCGGGGTTCGAATCCCCGCTTCGGCATATCTTGTCTCAGACAATACTTATGTTCTTTATTAACATATATTTATGATTAGTTTTCACATCTAAAACCCCTCTTTTACAGTCTACTGCCAGTATGACATCTTCCTGAGTTTACACAATAAAGGACACCTGCCAATTCGGCAGTACGATTAAATCTTACTCTTTTTGCACAAAAAAGTATTTCCTGATTTTTCTAAACCAAAAGTACAACGAGCTGTTGATAGTATACGTTTTAGGGAAAAATCAAAGGCAAAAAGCCCAGATATTAAATAAGAATATCACATCAGGCATTTTTTTTGCTATACTTCATCCATACAACTAAGAATATAAAAACTTATTTTAACTGTAGCACAGCCGAAAAAGGGAGGTTTTGAAATATGGCCGAAAAGAAAAAGATTGTTTTTGACCAAGACGCATTTGACGCTTTGAAGAATGGTATTGATCAGCTCGCTTCTGCCGTCAAAATAACTCTGGGTCCAAGAGGAAGAAACGTAATACTGCAAAAAAGTTTTGGGTCGCCCACAATTACGAAAGACGGTGTAACAGTAGCAAAAGAAATTGAACTCGAAGATCATATAGAAAACATTGGTGCACAAATGGTAAAGTCTGTAGCTTCAAAGACAAGTGATGTTGCCGGTGACGGTACTACTACCGCAACAGTACTTGCAGAAGCCATATTTCTAGAGGGATTGAAAAACGTAGTCGCAGGTGCAGACGCAATGGCACTCAAACGAGGTATCGAAAAAGCCGTTGATAAGGTGGTGGAGACTTTGAAAGCGATGAGTATTCCTGTAAAAGGCAGAAAAGAGATAGAGCAGGTTGGTACTGTATCTTCAAATCATGACACCGAGATAGGCAAGATCATTGCCGATGCGATGGAAAAAGTAGGTAAGGACGGTGTTATTACTGTTGAAGAGGGCAAGAGTTTACAGACTGAATCAACATGGATTGAGGGCTTACAGTTTGACAAAGGATATCTTTCCCCTTATTTCGTAACTGACCCTTCAAAGATGCAAGTGATCCTGGAAGACCCTTATATACTTATTCACGAAAAGAAGATTTCTTCAGCAAAGAATATTTTGCCTATATTAGAAAAGGTTGCGCAAAGCGGCAAACCTCTATTAATAATCGCGGAAGATATTGAAGGCGAAGCATTAACCCTCCTGGTAGTCAACAAACTTCGCGGAACACTAAGATGTGCGGCGGCGAAGGCTCCTGGTTTTGGTGATAGAAGAAAAGCAATGTTACAGGATATTGCGATACTTACCGGTGGACAGGCTATCTTTGAAGACTTGGGCATAAATATGGAAGGAGTAGAGCTTAAAGATCTCGGAAGGGCGAAGAAGATTGAAATCGACAAAGAAAATACTACTATTATAGAGGGCGCCGGCAGCAGCAAAGATATACAGGAAAGAATAGCGCAAATACGAGCAGAAATACAGAGTACCACCTCAGATTACGACATAGAGAAACTGGAGGAAAGACTTGCAAAATTAACTGGTGGTGTAGCGCTTATTAATGTTGGCGCAGCTACTGAGAGTGAAATGAAGGAAAAGAAGGCCAGAGTGGAAGATGCCTTGCACGCTACCAGAGCGGCTGTTGAAGAGGGTATTCTACCTGGTGGAGGAGTAGCCTTTATGCGTGCAATTGGTAAACTGAAAGCGTTGAAACTAAAGGGAGATGAATCAACAGGGGTTGATATTATACGTAGAGCATTATCTGCACCTCTAAGTCAAATTGTTGAAAATGCAGGTGAAAATGCACCAATCGTTGTGGAAAGAGTCGCCAACGCCGAGGGAAATGAGGGTTATGACGCAAGCAAATCTAAATATTGCGATATGGTTAAACAGGGAATTGTAGATCCGACAAAAGTAGTAAGGTCTGCAATTCAAAATGCCTCAAGCATTGCAACACTTCTGTTAACCACTGACGCTATGATAGGAAAAGTACCCGAAAAGAAAAAGGCACCGGCTATGCCAGCAGGTGGAGGAGGTTATGGTGGGTATGGAGATATGTACTAAACTCTATCTCTGTAAAACTATAAAGCAATCATTTAAAAAAGCCGGCCTGATTTTATGGGTCGGCTTTTTTGTTGAATGGGTTTTGCAAAGCTGTTATATTTAATTTTCACGCTTTTTCAAAGATATTTCTACTATTAAGGCATAGAAATGAGGGTAAAATGGCCACTATATCAGATGAATTATCGCAAAAATTGATGGCAAAACATAGTAATATTGAAAAGCTTTTCGAAGAATTCTTTTTTATGACAAAGAGTCATGATTTCACTTCATCAACCCCATGGCAACCCCCCACTGACGTATATGAAACGGGAAAAGAAATTATAGTAAAAATTGCTGCTTCCGGTCTTAAGCCGGAAGATATATCCGTTCTATTTTCTAACCATATACTTACAGTAAGCGGCAAAAGAGGTGACGATTCAGCCCATCAAAAAGTATGTTTTTATCAGGTTGAAATAAGATACGGATATTTTGAAAGAAAGATAAAGATTCCAAAACATGTCGATGCAAATAATATCCAGGCCACATACGAGAACGGATTTATAGTAATAAATATCCCAAAAGCCGAAAAAGCCTTTGATTCTACAATAGCCATCAAAATTACTTATTAATTTATACTGCAATGAAAGTTAAGGAAAAGAATACAATAAATTCTGAAGAGTTGGAACTCGATAAGCCGGATATTCCAAAGCACTTCGAACCAGAATCTATGAATATCCCTGAGGAACTGCCTGTTTTGGGTTTAAGGGATGTAGTGGTCTTTCCACATATGGTTACAGCTTTGGGGGTCTCTACAGAAAAAGAACTTAATCTTCTCGATAATGTTCTGGCTACTAACAGATTCTTAGCGCTTGTTGCCGAGAAAGATGTAGAAAAAGAGAAATTGGCCCCTTCAGACCTTTATGAGTATGGAACAGCTTCAGTGGTATTGCAGATGTTAAGAATGCCTGATAATACAGCAAAAATGCTTGTGCAGGGAATAGCAAGGATACGCATAAAAGAATTTACAGAAACAGAACCTTTTTTTAAGGCAAAAGTAGAAGTATTGAAAGACGAACCTTATAAAGAGAATGTTGAGACTGAAGCACTAGCGACAAACGCCAAGAATCAGTTTTCTCAAATGGTATCTATCTCCCCCAATTTACCGGAAGAATTAAAGATAGTCATTGTTAACATAGATGATCCCGGAAGGCTTACTGACCTAATATCTTCTCACCTGAACATAAGTATATCTGAAAAACAGGAAATCCTAGAGACTTCAAATGTGAAGAAACGGTTACAGAAGATAAATACATTTGTTAACAATGAAATGCAGGTATTAGAACTCGCCGGCAAGATACAAACGCAAGTTAAGAGTGAAATGGATAAAGGGCAACGTGAGTATTATCTGCGCCAGCAACTTAAAGCTATACAGGAAGAACTTGGAGAAGGAGATGATCAGGCCGCCGAGGTTAAAGAATTGAGGAAAAAGTTAAAGCAGGCAAAATTGCCGGAGGAAGCCCAAAAGGAAGCTGATCGAGAACTTTTACGCCTTTCAAGGATGCATCCTTCATCAGCAGAATACACTGTTGCACGTACATATCTGGACTGGGTGATAGCCCTGCCCTGGTCTAAGTCTACCAAAGACAACCTGAATATCTCCAGCGCTCACAAAGTTCTGGACACCGATCATTACGATCTGAAAAAGGTTAAGGAAAGGATTCTGGAATACTTAGCCGTCAGAAAGCTTAAGGAAGACATGAAAGGACCAATACTCTGCTTTGTCGGACCACCGGGAACAGGTAAAACATCTCTTGGCAAATCAATAGCCAGGGCAATGGGAAGAGAGTTTGTCAGGATGTCGCTTGGAGGAATTCGTGATGAAGCTGAAATTCGCGGCCATAGGCGTACTTATGTTGGTGCACTCCCGGGGAGAATCATACAAGGCCTTCGCAAGGCTTCCTCGAACAACCCTGTCTATATGCTGGATGAGGTAGACAAACTGGTAGCAGATTTTCATGGAGACCCTTCATCTGCTCTATTAGAAGTACTTGATCCGGAGCAGAATTTCTCTTTTTCAGACCATTACCTTGACGTACCATTTGATTTGTCTAAGGTAATGTTCATAACAACAGCCAACATTCTCGATACAATACCACATGCTTTAAGAGACAGGATGGAAGTCCTGGATTTGCCCGGTTATACCACAGAAGAAAAACTTGAAATTGCAAAACAATATTTAGTTCCAAAACAATTTGAGGCACATGGTTTAAAAGAAAACAATTTAAAGATTTTGGACAGCGCAATTAAGACAATAATAAGTGATTACACAAAAGAAGCCGGACTCAGAAACCTTGAACGCGAAATTGGCACAGTTTGTAGAAAGGTCGCCAAAGAAGTTGCCTCAGGTAAGACAAAACCGGTCAAAGCAAACGCAAAGAATGTTAACAACTTTCTGGGCCCCATAAAATTCTTCTCCGAAATAGCAGAAACAGCTGTTGAACCCGGAGTAGCAACAGGCCTCGCATGGACTCAGGCCGGAGGTGAAATATTATTTATTGAATCTACAAAAATGCCGGGAACAGGAAAGTTGACATTAACAGGCCAGCTTGGAGACGTTATGAAGGAATCCGCTCAGGCCGCATTGAGTTACGTCCGCGCAAAGGCAAAGACGTTGGGCTTCTCACTAAAGGATTTTTCAAAATATGACTATCATATCCATGTCCCTGCAGGGGCTATCCCCAAAGATGGACCTTCAGCCGGCGTTACCATGGCAATATCTCTGATATCATTATTCAAGAGTGTATCAGCAAAATCACGTATTGCCATGACGGGAGAAATAACGTTAAGGGGTAGAGTTTTGCCTGTTGGCGGAATCAAAGAGAAGGTGTTAGCGGCAAAAAGGGCAGGTATCACCACAGTAATCCTGCCAAAGAAGAACGAAAAGGATTTAGTAGATGTTCCGGAAAAGGCAAAAAAAGGCTTGTCATTCAAATTAGTAGAAAGAGTAGACGAAATACTGCCAATAATATTTGGGGCTAAAAAGCGGAAAAAGAAATAATTCATCAATTCCGAAACCCTTAAACCCCTAAGCCTATTTAGCTGTCAACGTGTAAACACCATCCCAATCCTCCGGAGGAGGTTCTTCTTCATAAATTTTACATCTTTCTACATATGTCAGTGAAGGCCCATCATGAGGGTCTTTGTCTAAGGCTTTCTGAAATAAACTTATAGCCTTTTACCATTCTTTCTTTCGATATTCTCTCAGGCCCTCTTCATAAAGATCTAATACCTCTCGTTTGGCCACTTGTATCTCTCCCTTTCTATCAATCAGCTCAAATACCTTAACCGGTTTTTCCTTACCAACAACTCGAATCAGATCCAGTTCTCTGGCCTCTATATGATCCTTGGCCAGTTCATATGTCCTTTCACTTATCATGGTATAGGTACCATAATACTTATTTGCAGCCTCCAGCCTTGCCCCAAGATTAACCTCGTCCCCGATTACGGTATATGAAAGCCTGTTTGTAGAGCCCACATTGCCTACAAGCACAGTACCGGAATTGAGGCCAATCCTGGCCTTTATCTGCAATCTTCCTTCCGCCTTGAATTTCTCGTTCAGTTCAGTTAATCTTTTTTGATTATCAATAGTAGCCAGACACGCCCTCACGGCATGGTCCGGTTGAGGTAGCGGGGCTCCGAATCCGGCCACTATCGCGTCACCGATGTATTTATCCAGAAATCCTCCATGGTCAAGTATGAGGTCTGTCATCTCACTTAAATACTCATTAAGTAATTCGATCAGTTCGGCCGGCTGAAGCTTTTCTGAAATAGTACTGAATTTCTCAATATCTGAAAAATAGACTGTGATCTCCTTCTCTTCACCACCAAGCTTTATATCGTCTGGCTCCTTCAGAACCTCCTGCACTACCTTAGGATCCATAAAGTTTTCGAATACACCTTTGACAGCACGTCTCGCCTTCTCTGTAATAAAATATCTAAATACCGAAATGGAAGAAAAACACAAAATTACTGCTGTTGTGGGATATGTAGTATTAATCCACAGACCGTTATTCACAAAGTTATGATAGCAGTAGTAATAGTATCCAAACAGCAGGGCAATACTCACCACTGCACCAATGATTATGGGTACAAACGGCAGGATAATCCCCAACAGCAGACACAATCCGATAATAAACATGAACAGGTGCCTGTCTAGGATTACAAGACCCTTGACAACTTCACTCTGGTTCTTCCGAAGAAACTTACCATGAATCAGATTCTCTACAATAGTCGCCTGTTTTTCAACACCAGGGAGCATTGAAGAAAATGGATTTGAAACAAAGTCACCGGCAGACGGAGTATTATCCCCGAGCAATATTACCTTATCCTTAAACGCCTCAGGCTCCACCTTGCCTTCGTATACATCTATAAACGAGTAACTCGGAAATGTATATGAAGGCCCGCAGTAGTTAACTATCGTACGATTTATATCATCAATGGGATATTCAAAATCCTTAATCTTCAACTCCTTCGTCAACCAGAATTGCAACTCATTCGGCTGGATATCTAGAAATATTCGGGCTGTCTGTATGCCTAAGGACGGATAAAAATCTCCCTTATACTGAATTGCCACAAACTCACGACTTACACCGCCGTTATAATCATGACTATGGTCGGTAAAACCCTGGTAGGTACACCACATCGCTAAAGGGTAAATGGCATTCAGAATACCAACCCCCCTCTTGGGAGGGAACATCTCTACCATCATATCCTTTACCTGGTTCCGAATCTCAGGTGATTTTGCCTCCTCTTCGGTGACCTGCGCCTTGACGAAATCCGGGATCTCCACATAAACCGGAAAATAAGCGGAATCCTTGAGCAGCATCTGTTCGTCCTGTGTTAACTCCTTTCCGGTAAACCCTGTATTTTTAACCTCATGCTCACTTACGAATCTATAGCCGATTACGATATTGACCCCCTTTTCCATAACCGCCCTTTCAAATGCCCCCTGCAGCTTCATATCCGCATCTGCAGACTCCTTTTCAAGGTCCAGTAGTCCGGAATATTGACCCGCCATGGCACTATCCCATTGATTCAGTTCAAGATATCCCTGTTGCAGGCGTTCCAGGCCTCTTAGATAAGATCTTCTCTGCTTTTCCGAATATATAAAGTCATAGACCAGTGCCTCTGAGCCCGCTGCCATTTTCTCCCTTTCAATAAGTGCAAGATAATTATCAGCAACAGCTCCCTTTTCTTTGTTAATTAGAAGATAATTCCGTTTCATACGCTCAAGGCTCTCTACATATCTTGCATTTTGAGGCTCTGCATAGATCAGATCAAAGACCAGTACCTTAGCACCCGCGTCTGCAATGACATCCACAAACTTCCCTACGTGTTCTCTTGGCAAGGGATACTTCCCCAGCTTTTTTATACTGTTTTCATCAATCAGAACTATTGCAATTTCCTTTCCAGGGTCTCTCTTGCCTCTAACGCTAAAAAGAGCATCCAGAGACTTTAGCTCGGCACTTCTAAAATATCTTAAGGGCTTAAAAATGTCACGGCTTTCAAGATTGAAAAGAGTTAAAACTATGAAGAAGACACCCACAGAAATAGCAACACTTATAATGTTATTCTTAGCCTTTTTGAAAAATTTCTTGAGTTTCATAAAAAATACCAGCAGATAATAAAAAATGTTTGAACTTCTTTTCCCTTCAATGGAAAAAAGAGAATCTAAGGATTTTAATTCAGATGCTTTATAATCACTTAAAAATTTGGGGAAGTCACGACTTTCAAGTTTATAAAGAGTTAAAACAGATACAAAAGTACCTATAGAGCTAACAAAACCCTTGGCACTGCCTTTAATCTTTTTAAAAAACTCCCAGAGTTTCATAATTACTTTAGAGAAGAATACAATATTTAATAGGGCAAGGCAATATAATAACCCGAAACTCCTTTAATTTCAAGGAGTTAAACAGATTTCAAGCTATTCAGTATATACTGTAACTGCTACAAGAAATGCAACAACTCACTTTTTTATCACATTTTCTGAGTAATAATTTTAAAAAAAAATCCTCCAAAATCAACAATTCTCTTTTCTTCTGTAACTCATGGAATGAAATGTCTTTGTGACTATAAATGTTGTACATAAAACTTCCTGACATACAACATTTTGTACATTTTGCAGAAAATGTACTTGACATTTTATCCACAATCTGTATACTGCCACTCAAATTCGAATTTACGCATCTAGATGCATTATCTTTTTTAACTGTAAATTTTATCGGCTCTAAGACTCCGAGAAAGGAGGAATGTTTAATAGAGTAGTTTTCGGTTGGTTATCAGTTAAATAAGTAGCTTAAACGTTAAATATTTTTATTTTTGTTTAGAAAGGGAGGAGGATATAGTGACAGTAACGTTAAAGGAGAGCGCCAGTATTACAGAAAGTGTTGAAAAGAGCTTAACAATCTTTGCAGAGGCTGTAGAGTTGTCTTCAGACCTCGAGATAATCGGTACAGCACTTCCTAATAGCGAAGAGGTTTTCGTTATTAGAGACTACAGTAAGACCGAAGGTATTGAAGGTGCTTACGTTGAAGTGTCTATCGACGAAATCGTCGAAAAAGTTACAGATACAGACAAAGCTCAAGAATTTATAAATGTAATTAAAAATGCAAGAAAACCTATAGTCTTGGAAGGGATTACGAGGATTGTAGGATATTATTCCAGAATGAGCAACTGGAATAAGAGTAAGGTAGGTGAGTTGAGAGACAGGCACAGTAAGAATTATGCGCTTGGAGGTCAGTCACCCGTGTTCGAAGAAGATAGAGACTCATATGTTGACAATTTATAAAAATAAAGAATAAAGATGGCTTTTAAAGGCTTATAAGGTTGCACACTTTATAAGCCTTTTTTTATTAATATCCCACCAAATTCTCTTCCATCCTCTAATATTTATAATTATGTCTCGTTATCTGGATAATAACACACATTTCTTGCAAATTTTCAGTAGGAACTATATACCTTGACTATACAGAATCGCCATGTTATTATTTAAGGCTAATATTATGAAATCAAAAGTAGAATGTAGCAGGCAATTAACACTTAAGGAGAAAATATAAATGTTGACGCTCGGAATTGATATAGGGTCTTTATCGACAGACGCAGTATTAAT
>CAZPAM010000091.1:0-9109 GCA_964584595.1 uncultured Candidatus Scalindua sp.
CAGGGAAGAGATGAGTGATGAGTACGAATACGAATGTGATTGCGGTACCATGTGCGGATGTGGGACAGTAGCTGATGAACCCGGCCTGTGTCATTGCGGTATACTGGAGATGAAAGAAGTGGAATAATTATTGCTTCGCCCCCATCAACCCCTTATATATAGTGACTTCACGCATGGCTTTCTTTTTCCACTCATTTACACTCTCATCTACATTATTCTCTTTATCCTGGAGACCCTTATTCCAGTATGCAAAGCCCAGGTTATTGTGAGCGTCAGGTAAAGAGGGGTTTATCTCTATGGCCTTCTTGAGTATGACAATGGCATCATCAAACATTTTCTTCTGACAATAAACAAGTCCCATATTGCTGTATGCGTCTGCGAATTTCGGGTCGATACCAATAGCAATTTCATATTCTTCCATTGCCTCATCCAGCTTACCTTGTTCATAGTAGACAAACCCGAGATTAAGGTGAGCTACCTTAAATTGCGGATCGATTTCAATTGCCTTCTTGAGTACTGCTACGGCTTCATCAAGTCGTCCCATACTGAAATAAACGCTTTCAAGGTAGCAGTATAATTCAGGATCTTTGGACTCGACCTCAAGGGCTTTCTCGAATTCCGCAAGTGCATCTCTCAGTAAGCCTGTTTTATAATAGGATCGTCCGATATACTTATGAGCATCCACATTTTGCGGATCTATTTCCAGTACCTGCTTCAGTTCATTTATACTCTCTCCAAACATATTGCGTTCTGTATAGACGAGGGACAGGTTGATGCGTGCATCTACAAAATCCGGTTTTAGACTAATTGCCTGCTGATATTCTGATATCGCATCTTTGAATTTCATCTTTTTTTCATAAAGGACGCCGAGATTAAAATGTGCGGCTGCATCCTCTGGATTGGATTTAATTGTTTCGTTGTATGCAATAATCTTCTCGTCTATCTCTTTCAGCTCTGCTTCTGTTCTTCCTATTTGACTCGCAAGTTCTTCATTTGAGAGTTTTTCCCCCTCATGTGCGATACTTATGGCAGCAGCAATGAACGTGATTGCCAACGCCAGGGAAAGTATTGATAAATATTTTTTCACGGTTTAGTCTTCCTATTCTTAATTTATAGTTTGTTTAAAATATAAAAATCTCACTGCTGGTTCAAATTACAAGACTGAGCCAGCATATGTTCCAGGCCCTCAGTGCGGACGGACAAGCCTCTCTTTCGAGAGGAATCCAATACAGGAATATCAGTGCGGCGGACCGCCCATTATCTTTGCCTGTGCTGCTTTTTTCTCTTTCATCAGGTCTTCGTACAATTTAAATTCCGCATCAGCCTCTTTTGTTCTCCCCTGCATCAGGTAAACAACGCCGAGATGGTTGTGCGGCTGTGGAAACTTTGAGTCGATAGCAGCTGCATTCTTGTACGCAGAGATGGCCTCATCCATTTTCTTCATTGCTAACAATGCCATGCCAATTTCGTCGTGTGCAAGCGCAGAAAGAGGGTTCAATTCGATTGCCTTATTGAGTTGATTAATTGCCTCTTCAAACTCTTCATAGTATCTATAGGCAATACCAAGATTTATATAAGCTGTCGGATTGGCAGGGTCAAGCTCTACGGACTTCTTGTAAGCCTCGATTGCTTCTTCTATCATGCCCTGTGTATAGTAAGCACGTCCAAGATAGTTGTATGCCCTGGTCATAGTCGGGTCTATTTCTGTTGCCCTCTCCCATGCCTGAACTGCCATACCGAAATTGCCGTCTTTGATTGCTCCAATACCGTACTTATAATAAGCTTCAGCGTCTGCACCCAGGTTTGGTAGTTTTGGAGCCGGTGGTTGTTCAACTTTTGCTTCCGGCTTTGCCTTTTCCGGAACAACTGCCACTTCCGGCGCTTCCTGCTTACCACATCCATAAACTAAGAACGCTGTCAGAATGAGGCAGAAGAATAGATTGCAACTTGTTGATTTACAGATATTTTTCATGTGTTGTCCTTTTGTCAAAAAAAATTATTTCACGATCTACCATGCTACGTCATACGTTGAGCCATAAAGTTTGCAATGTCTTTAAAGACGGTTTTGTTGTCCGTCGGTATTTCATCAATTATTTTGTAAGTTTGTTTTATTAAATCATCGGCATACTTTTGTGCATGATCAATAGCTCCATATTTATTATAAATATCCAGAACAGATTTAACATCGTCCTCGGTTGTCTCCTCTCTCTGTTTAGTCATTATTTCGATGAGTATTCTTTTCTCATCCGCATTTGCAACCTCTGAGGTATATGCGTATAAAAAACTGGCCTTTCCCTCTTTAATATCAGAACCAATAACCCCTCCACGCCCCTTACCTACCGTTAAATCAATCAGATCATCTTTTATCTGAAAGGCAGGTCCCATGAGTTTACCCAAATCCCAAATCTTGTCAATTGTGCCATTTGAGTTTCCCGACGCAACAGCACCACCAACCATTCCACATGCAAGGTAATATCCTGTCTTCAGCCTTACAAGATCAATATATTTCTCGACAGTAAAGTCTCTGACTCCTCTCGCATTTATATCCAGCGCCTGTCCTTCGACAGTTTTTTCATATGTTAATGTGAAAATCTCCAGAAACTTCAACTTTCTGTCCGGCGGTGCCGGGCTTGCAAGGATGCTTGTGTATGCACGCGCCAGTAGATAGTCCCCGGAATTAATGGCATTGGCGATTCCATATTTTACCCATACGGTTGGCTGGTCGCGTCTCATCGTGTCTTCATCTTCTATATCATCATGCAGCAGGAACATATTATGCAAGATTTCTATAGCTAATGCAAAATGGAGTGCTTCATCCGGGTTGCCGCCAAGTTCCTTACACGTAATCAGACATATCGCAGGCCTTATGCGTTTTCCACCCGTTCTAAGATGATGCCATATAGGCTCACTCAAATAATCATCCCTGTCCTGGGGAATAATTTCTTCAAGTAAATCATCTATCTTCTTTCCATATACCTTTATAGACTCTTCTATGTTTGTTTCCATTGCAATTACTCTTGCCTCCTGCTTCTTGCTTCTGACTCCTAAACTACGCTTATGCCCTGCCCATAAACTCGCCTGTACGTGTATCGATCTTTACAATCTCACCTGTGTTGATAAAGAGCGGTACTTTGGTCATATAACCGGTTTCCAGTTTTGCCGGTTTGAATACATTAGTTACAGTATCTCCCTTTGTACCGGGATCGGTTTCAATTATCTTCAATGTAACTGATGATGGAAGTTCTACTCCAATGGCATTATTCTCATGAAGCGATACTGAAACTTTGGCGTTTGGCGCTATATACGACATCGCATCTCCAAGGATATCCTTAGAGAGAAAAACCTGCTCATAGTTTTCCGTATCCATAAAGCAATAGCTGTCTCCCTCCTGGTACAGGTATTCCATATCTCTGTGGTCAAGAAACACATCCTCCACTTTGTCTGAAGGCCTGTAACGTTTTTGTGTGACATTGCCCTGTTTTAAACTTTTTATACTTACCTGCATGTGTGCGCGTCCCTTACCGGGGGTGACATGATTGTAACTGGCTACCGTATAGAGTTCCCCGTCAATCCTTATAACCAGTCCTTTTCTTAAATCTATTGCACTTATCAACTTTATGGCTCCTTAACAAAACTGTTACACAAATTCCATCATTACTGAATCTGCCAAAGACAGACCCTTTCTGGTTAACTTTATTCTTTCATCATCGAAATTTATTAAACCTGCCTGTGTAAGAATGTTTAATTGTGCGCCGAATAATTCGGTTAGATCATAACCAGACCTGTCAAAAAATTCATTTTTTGAAATACCTGATGTCATTCTCAACGCCATAATAAGTATCTCTGATGCACGTTTCTCTTGAGGTAATTTCTCAGAAAAACATATTAAACTCTTTTTTGATTCTACAGCAGATATATATTCATTTACATCTTTTATATTACAGTATCGTTCACCATTAATATAAGAAAATGCTCCGGCTCCTAGACCGATATACTCTCTATTTTCCCAGTAGACGGTATTATGCCGACACTCCTTACCAGGTTTTGCAAAGTTCGATATCTCATAGTGTTTATATCCTTTATTGCCGAGAAAATCATTTGTATGCTCATACATATTAAGCTCTTCTTCCTCTCTGAGTTTTCTGAGCTTTCCGGAATTCATCAATCCAACAAGTGGTGTTCCCTGTTCATACGTAAGGCAATAAGCTGAGATGTGTTCGGGGTCTAAGATGAGGCATTCTCTCAAATCTGTTTTCCATTCGCTCAGGGTTTGAGTAGGATAACCGTAAATCAGGTCAATACTGATATTTTCGAACCCTTTCTCTCTTAAGCTGGAAAAAACTTCTTTTGCTTCCCTTGCGGTATGAATTCGTCCCAGGAGTTTCAGATATTGATCGTTAAAAGATTGAATACCAATACTGCTCCGGTCGATACAACTCTCCTTCAGAGCAATGATTTTCTCATCATTCAGCGTACCGGGATTTACTTCAATTGTATATTCATTGAGATTGGAGACGTCAACGTATTTATAGATTATGTTTAACAGTTTGCTTAGCTGAATCTCATTCAGGACAGTAGGTGTGCCGCCGCCTATATAGACTGTTTTAAAAGAATATTTTCCGCTCATTGCCTGGAGTCCATTTTCAATAGCATTGAGATATTCATCCACTATTTGTGATTTCATTACAATCGAGTTGAAATCACAATATATGCATTTGCTTATGCAAAATGGAATATGTATATATAAAGAAGGTATATGTTTTTGAATACTCATCACTAAAATTTAATTGTTTTCAAACTCTTTCCTTACCAATGGAACAAACATACATTTAAAAAATTCTTCCTCTGTTAATTTCCCATCTGTTTTTGTTGCCCTGACCAGAGTTTGCAATTCCCTGCCGCCTATCGGTATTATAATCTTTCCGTTTTCTGCAAGTTGATCAATAAGTTGTTCAGGTATATTAAAAGTAGCTGCCGCCACTATTATTCCATCAAAAGGAGCTTCTTCTTCATAGCCTAAACTGCCGTTAGCAATATGAATCTTTACCCTGTCTCCATAACCCAATTCGTTTAACTTTGCCAACGCTTTCTGTGCAAGTTGCGGCCTGACCTCAACAGTGTAAATTTCCTCATGTATCTCTGCAAGAAGTGCTGTCTGATAGCCGGAACCTGTACCCACCTCTAAAACCCTGTCTCCCTTCTTAAGCGAGAGAGCTTGAATCATATATGCAACTATATAAGGTTGAGAGATGGTTTGATCTTCTCCGATAGGCAATGGTGTATCATCGTAAGCCTTGTCACAAAGTTCTGCAGGCAGGAATTCATGCCGGGGGACTTTTGCCATAGCACGGAGTACTTTTTCATCTACGATATCTCTGGACATTAATTGCGTTTGCACCATTTTCCTTCGTTTTTCTTCGAAAGTTTGTCCTTCTTCAGAAGATGGGTTTGCAGAAATCATATTTTTTAAGAATTTTTTGATTGTGTGCATCAGTTTTATGCTGTTGCGCTGCTTTTTACATACTCAATCATTTCTTTTTCAATTATTTCTTTATAATAACCTAATCTTATTGCAGGTTCATCTAACTCCCCACTAAAACTCCTTGAAGCATTGTTGTATATGAGTTTAACTGGGATTTCCTTAATACGCAGCCTTAATTTCCATGCCTGCATCCACAATTGCAGAGGCATGCCGTAGCCATCCTCTGTCAGCTTCATTTCCTTCAAAGCATCAACTTTATACGCCTTAAAACCGCAAAATGAATCTGTCAGATTAAGCCCCGTAAGTTTGTTTAACGTTTGGGTTATCTCCATGTTTATTGCGTATCTATCGGGTGGTATCTTTGGATCATGCTTGTTGTCTTCTATCAAATATCTTGATCCTGATACAATGTCATAGTCTGCTATCTGTGAGAAAAAGATCTGTACTTCATCCGGTATATGCTGGCCATCGCAATCCATTGTAATTATATTGTCATAATTGTTTGAGATTCCATATTTGAAAGCATCATTGATGGTATGTCCGTAGCCAAGATTTTCTTCGTGTACAATGGTATTTATATTATCTATTTTTGACAATTCCTCTTGTGTGCCATCAGTGGATCCGTCATCTATCACAAGGATATCCAGATCATACTTCTTTATTTGTGAAATTATCAAGCCGATGTCTTTCTTTTCGTTGAAAGCAGGTAACGCAATAAGTGTCTTCATGATTTTGCAAACTGGCTTCTTGTAAAATATGCTAAATTAAAAACTCTTTTCAATCTTATATGGTTAACAATTTAAATCAAGAAAAATATACATATCGGAAAACGATCTGTAGTCATAAATAAAGTGTGAGTAAATGCATTTTTTTTCTTGACAATAAATAAGTCTCATGATACAAGCCACTTATAGTGTGGGAGAGAGGGTGCATAAAAATAAAGAAATTTACTTAAAGAGTATTCTAACTTTTGTAACCTTTACAGGAGGCACGTAAGATGGCTGCGAAGAAGAAAGCTAAGAAGAAGGCGAAGAAAAAAGCTGTTAAATTATGGACAAAGTCAGAACTGAGCACTCTGAAGAAAGAGTATCCGAAGACGGATACACAAAAACTTGCAAGGAAGCTTAAGAGAACCTTGGAAGCTGTTCGTTTCCAGGCAAAGAAACATGGCCTGAAGAAGACAAAGAGTTATATGCAATCCTTATATAAAGCAGCAAGCAAGCCGGCAAAAAAGAAAGTTACTAAGAAGAAAGCTACAAAGAAAAAGACTACCAAGAGAAAACGTTAATTTCAATTAGTATATGGTAGAGCTAAAGAGGACAGATTTATCTGTTAGAGCAGAACGCGCAATATTGCTTCATACAATATTGTATAAAGATAGAAATAATGAAGATTCCCTTGCCGAGCTAATGAGTTTGGCTAAAACGGCGGGAGCAAAGGTGTTAGATAGTGTTGTACAGAGAAGGAAGAAGATTGATCCTTCATTATACCTGGGCAAGGGGAAAGTATCTCAGTTAGCTGAGTTGTGTAAAGAAAAAGAAATAGACGTTGTAATCTGCGACGACGACCTTGCTCCCGCACAGGTCACCAACCTTGAGAAGGTCATAGATACAAAAGTAATTGACAGAAGTGAACTCATCCTGGACATCTTTGCCGCAAGGGCAAAGACAGCGCAAGCAAAACTGCAGGTAGAACTGGCACAACTGGAATATACAAGACCGCGCCTTAAAAGAATGTGGTCTCACCTTTCCAGAATAGAGGGAGGTATAGGAACCAGGGGTCCCGGTGAAAAACAATTAGAAGTAGACAAGCGACTGGTCTCAAAAAGAGTACTTACTCTGAAGAAACGACTCGAACAGATTGAAAAACGCAGAAAACATCAAGCCAAGTCAAGAAAAGAGCACACCACTGTTTCCCTGGTAGGATATACAAATGCCGGCAAGTCAACATTAATGAATAGATTGACTGATGCCGGAGTATTTGTTGAAGATAAACTCTTTGCAACCCTTGACACAAAGACAAGTTTGTGTGAATTGGGAAATGGCAAAAAAGTTATCTTAAGTGATACCGTAGGATTTATAAAAAAACTCCCCCACCACCTGATCACATCTTTTGAAGCTACTCTTGAAGAAGTAAGATGGGCTGATTTCTTATTGCATGTTGTTGATGCTAGTTCTCCAGACGTTATTGAACAGGTTGTTGCTGTTAATAATGTTCTCAAGGAACTTGATTGTGAAAAGAAACCCATAATTATGGTTCTCAATAAAGTGGATGCCTTAAAAGATTCATCAATCATCACTTTTTTCAAAAGTAAATACGACAACACTGTGACGATTTCTGCACTTACCGGGCAAGATATTGAAAAGCTGAAACGGGAGATGGTTAAATTTGCAGACAAGGGCAGTACGGAGATCAAGCTTGAATGCGGTGTCAGTAACGGAAAATTGCTATCTTACATCTACGAAAACAGTAGAGTTCTCAAACGCACTTTCATAAATGCAAGTGTTCATTTCCACATTGTTATTGAAGAGAAAAATCTATCGAAATTGTATCAGCTTGGTGGAGAGGATCTGACTGTAACTCATATTTCGTAAAACGAAATGACCAATCCATAATTTATTTTTTCAAAACCTTAATCATATCTTTATGTATCTTCCCATTTGAAGCAACGATATTTTTCATCATCAGGTTGTACTTCTGCCCCTGCGTGTCCGTAATCTTTCCGCCTGCTTCCATTACTATTAAACTGCCGGCTGCATAATCCCAGGGATTCAAATGTAGTTCCCAGTATCCATCAAATCTGCCGCAGGCAGTATAACAGATGTCCAAAGCGGCTGAACCTGCCCTCCTGATCCCATGAACATTTTCGTAGAAAAATCTTTTCATCTGGTCAAGACTCTTCCTCATCAATGAACCTCTCTCATAATAAAACCCTAGAGCCAGTAATGATTTACTCAACTTGTTTGCACCTGAAACTTTGATTTTCTTATTGTTGAGGAATGCACCTTTGTCCTTCTCGGCATAAAACAATTCTTTTCTCAACGGATCGAATACCACACCAATCAGGGGTTTACCTTTTTTGTACAAAGCAATTGATACACAAAACATAGGGAATTTATGATAAAAATTATTTGTGCCGTCCAGAGGATCTATTACCCAGCAATAATCAGACTTGTGCATCTCTTCTCCGGATTCTTCTGTCAAGATGGAATGACCTGGAAATTTACTTTTTATTATACTGATGATCTTGTTTTCAGAAGCAATATCAGCCTTTGTAACCAGGTTGTACGTACTTCCCTTACCGATGGCGTTTACGTTTTTAGAATAATAACTCAGTATTATTTTTCCTGCTTCTTTAGCGGCCTTTATAGCTGTTCTTTTCATAGTTAAATTTGAAGACCTGAACCATCGGAATTAAATTGGTTAACTGCTTCCTCTGAATTTTCATGATATGTCAGCTTATTTAAGACATCAAATGGAAGGGTTAAATGGTCGGCACCGGAGAGAACTGCTGCACTAACCTCTGCCGGAGATTTCAGGCTGGCAGCGAGTATCTGAGTCTGGCTTCCCTTGAGCACACCGGCCATGTCTGTAATGAGCGATAGTCCGTCTCCCAGCAATTTTGTC
>CAZPAM010000092.1:0-9075 GCA_964584595.1 uncultured Candidatus Scalindua sp.
TGCCGTGTGTTTTAAGATGTTTTTCTACGATGTTTACAGCCAGACGCTCATTACCGGGTGGATTTACTGTGTTAGCGCCAATCAACTCGTCTGCCAGGCGTACAATCTCATTCTCCTGGTTTTGCATATAACTCGAGATCTGTTCTTCCATTTACCTTCTAGTGGGATTAAGGGCGGTTATAGTTTGTCTTATTTAGTGTGGATTGAATATGTTATAGAGATGGGGTTGTGGCAGTAGTATTTAACTTATTAGAAATTGTCAAATATTATTATGGTACTAACCTTGTGTTAGTTAGAACAAAAGATCCTGAAACTGGCTTTTCCGTGGTATGATTTCTGTTGTTAGGATGGATCTGCTGTATTTGTGTTGTTGTTTGTGCTGTTGTTTACACTTTCTTTCATTAATTTCCCCACCTTGAAAACAACGACATTTTTGGCAGGTACAAAGGCCTCTTCTCCGGTGCGGGGATTTCTTGCTTTCCTTGCCGCTCTTTTCTTAACTTCAAATACACCAAAGTCTCTCAGTTCTATACGGTTGCCTTGTGACAATTCTTCAACGATTCTGTCCAGGAACATTTGAATCGTTTCTTTGACAAGTAATTGTGAATTGTTAGTTTTTCGTACTATTTTCTCACATAAATCTCTCTTTGTAGTAGTTTGCACTTAATCACACCCCTTTCTTTTGTGAAAGTCAATTACAATGAAACACAAAGCTTTTGAAACATGCTATCAAGTCTAAGTACTTATGTCAATACGATTTTATGACTTTTATTAAAGTATATTTTAAAAAAAAATATCTTTTGTTTGACAAATATATATCATTCTATAAAATCTATATTTTGCGCAATTATTAAACCTTATAAGGAAACGGATGACGGGCGTTTGAATTGCGTAATCAAGAGGGTATTATGTCGTGTAATATGGCAAAAATACTCTAAGATAGGCTAGTCAAAGGGGTTATCACTCAACAAAGGATAATTTTATGAAAATAAGAATCAGAAAAAGCTCAATTAAACGAGTCAGAATGTGTGGTTTTCGCAAAAGAATGAGGACAAAGGGCGGAAGGGCAATAATTAAAAGGCGCAGAGCAAAGGGACAAAAATTGAATACATAGGATCGCAGAGCAAACTAGCATGTTTTCAGCATCTTGCTGCTTTTCCTAACAAATGTAATCTCAACGTGTTCAGTACTGCATTTGCAGCACGTTTTTTTATATCTATTCTAGAGCCGAAAAAGCGATATTCTTCACATTCCAGAT
The DNA here is from genome assembly GCA_964584595.1 of uncultured Candidatus Scalindua sp. Taxonomy (GTDB): domain Bacteria; phylum Planctomycetota; class Brocadiia; order Brocadiales; family Scalinduaceae; genus Scalindua. The sequence goes on from CAZPAM010000092.1 coordinate 1,259, forward strand.
CTCCATTTATTGCGGTTGCAACATAAACCAGTCCCACAGGTTTTCCCTGGTCAATTCCTTCCTCGATACCGGCAGGTCCGGCTATTCCGGTAACAGCCAATCCTAAATCGGTCTGCATTCGTTCTTTTACGCCGGAAGCCATTGCTTTTGCAACCTCCGCACTAATTACCCCATATTTTTCAATGAGTTTTCCATCAACGTTGAGCAGGTCTTTCTTTGCCTTGTTACTATAAGAAACGATTCCTCCTGAAAAGAAATCTGAACTACCCTGGACATTTGTCAACAGATTTGAAACCAGTCCTCCGGTACAGGACTCAGCGACCGCCAATGTTGTGGCCTGTTTCATTAAAAGTTTTGAAATAGTATCTTCAAGAGTATCTTCGCCTTTACTAAAGACAAATATCCCCAGCTCCCTGCAAATATTTTCTTCAATCTCATTAAGTATAGAGGTTGCTTTTTCCTCTTCTGCATCGCTTACTGTGATACGTATGGAAACTATGCCATCATTTACAAGCGTGCTGTAAGATAAATGCTCATCAGGTTGAATTATTTTCCTGGTTTTCTCATCAAGTATAGATTCTGACATCCCAAATGTATTAATTACCCTGGTACATCTTTCTTTTCTATCATCTGATTCTCGAAGAATGTATGGGATAACCCAATCCTCAAACATTAACTTCATCTCGGCAGGTACACCCGGCAGGCAAATAATACTGGATTGAGATGTGCTTACAAGAAAACCTTGAGCTGTCCCTGTTGTGTTATGGATGACAATACCACTCTCCGGTATCATTGCCTGCTTTAAGTTGTTAATATACTCGTGGCTATGTGCGCTTTTAATTAAGCTCTCAATATGATTTACGGAATCATCATCTGTAATTAATTTAACATTACAGAAATCTGCAACAGTTTCCCTTGTAATGTCATCCATCGTGGGCCCTAATCCTCCTGTTATTATAACCAGAGTTGCTCTTTCTAATGCAGCTTGAAGTACAAGTCTTAAATCCCGAGAATTATCACCTACAATTGATTGATTTATAACATTAAAGCCAAGTTCTGTTAGTTTTAATGCGGCAAATGGTGCATTCAAATCTCTGGTCTGGCCACACACAAGTTCAGAGCCAACAGATATTATTTCTACTTTCTTCATAAGTTTATGATATTAAAGTTTTTGGTTTACTTTGGAAAATATAGAATATCATAAGAGGCAGTAAGGGAGAACTAATATTGAAGAATGAATGAATATCAGCAAAGAGTGTTTTTAAAAGGTAATACTGTTTTTATTCTTCAAGTGGTTTTTAACCTTCACATACACAAAAAGTGTTTTTGCCCATACTTTTTGCTTTATAAAGGGCTTCGTCAGCCCTCTTTATTAATGCTTCACGTGAACTGACATCGTCAGGATAACCGGCGAGTCCTGCACTTATGGTTAACGTATCATTCTTGGGAATACCTCTAACTTTTGAGGTGGCAACACCATTAACAATCCTATCCGCAAATATGCGGCCATGTTCCTTAGCCGTTTGCGACAAGATTATGGAAAATTCTTCACCTCCGTAACGTACAACGGGATCCGACTTTCTTACGAAAGACTTAAACATTGATGCCAACTCCTTTAGTATGGTATCTCCTGCCTGATGGCCGTAATTATCATTAATTTTTTTAAAATCATCAATATCAATCATTAATAACGAGAAATTATATTTATATCTGTCAGATCTTGCAATCTCAGCATTCAATAATTCATGAAAAAATCTGTGATTATACAATCCGGTAAGGCCGTCTACACGAGAGATCTGTTCAAAATACTCTCGTTCTGCAGCAAGTTTTTCAAGTGCTCTTTTATATAGCGACTTTTCAACTATAATATTAAGGTATTCTAAATCAAGCGGCTTTGCCAAATAATCAGAAGCACCATGTTTCATACATTCCACAGCAGTCTCTACAGATGGATATCCTGTCATAACAATCAGGTCAGTTTTTGGAGAGATTTTCTTTGCCATTTTAACAAATTCAATCCCTGAAAGTTTAGGCATCTTCATGTCAGTAATAATTAAATCGTAAGCTTCCTTCTTTATTTCTTCAATTGCATTTTCTGCATCTGAAAAAACGGCTACATTATGTCCTTTGTCCTGTAAAGAATGCTGCATGACCTTTAAAATATTCTCTTCGTCGTCAACAATCATAATTTGAGTATTTTCAGAATAAGTTTCCACGGTTTTTCTTTCATCATGTTGATTTGCCATTTATTATCCTTTCATTTATGAAGGTGTGGTACAGAGACTCCGGCTTCAGTAAATGATGCCATCTGTGTCAGGATACTTACACCAGCCTCAATCAAACTCATTACCAATACAGCACCGGTACCTTCTCCAAGTCTTAAATCCAGGTCTAAGATTGCCCTTTTCCCCAATTTCTCCAGTGCGATTTTATGGCCATTTTCTGCAGATGCATGAGATGATATGAGGTAGTTATTTACCTTGGGTTCTATAGCACATGCAATCAATGCGGCGGCAGTAGAGATAAAACCGTCAATCAATACCGGTATCCTATGACTTGCTGCAGCGAGGCATAGACCCGCAATACCGCCGATTTCAAATCCGCCGACCTTTGAGAGTACGTCTATCGGGTCTGATGTGTCAGGTTTATTAACATCTAATGCCCTCTTGATAATACTTATCTTCTTTTCCATGCCCTCATCATCTAAACCGGTACCTCTTCCGGTTACTTTACTTACATCTACTCCTGTTAAACATGCAATTATTGCACTACTTGGTGTAGTATTAGCTATTCCCATATCTCCGGTGGCAACAATGTCCAAACCGTTACAGAGTTCTTCGTTAAGAACTTCTATACCCACTTCCAGAGACTTTATTGCCTGCTCTCTGGACATTGCCGGCCCGCATGCAATATTACCGGTTCCATAACCAACCTTTTTTATCTTTAAACCCTCAACAGGCTCAAAATCAGCCTTTACGCCACAATCAACTACAACCACCCTTGCCCCTGCATGTCGTGCAAAAACACTTATAGTGGCTCCTCCATCAAGAAAGTTGTTTACCATCTGCCTGGTTACCTCTTGAGGAAAAGCGCTTACACCCTCACTGGAGACGCCATGATCTCCAGCCATTGTAAAAACAACTTTGTGTTTTATTGTCGCTTCTGTTGATCCTTTTATAGAGGCATAAATAGTTGCAAACTCTTCCAGTCGTCCAAGGCTTCCGGCAGGAATAGCCAGATTATTTAATCTATCTCTTATATTCCCATCTGAGTCTATCGAGACATCCTCGATATTTTCTATGGTTTGATTTAAAAGTTTCATAATAATTCGAAATTCGTAGAATTTGTTGGAGTCAGGGTTTTCACTACAGTGATTGAGTGTAGTTTGGCACAATCAGGGGCATTTGCTAATTAATAGAGCCATACTCTCAACATTGAGAACAGTCTGTCAATCTCAAATGGCTTTGCCAGGTAGTCATTGGCGCCTGCTTCAATACATTTAGAACGGTCTCCCTTCATTGCCTTTGCTGTCAGTGCAATGATAGGGAGTTTCTTAAACCTCTCCTGTTTTCTGATTTCTCCTATGGCCGTATATCCGTCCATTTCAGGCATCATGATATCCATCAGAACCAGATTGATGTCAGGATTGTCGTTCAGGCTTACTATACCTTCTTTACCGTTTTTCCCAATTAGTACCTTTAAGCCTTTTTCTTCGAGAACCTTTTTGATTGAGAAAACATTTCGCATGTCATCGTCTACTACCAGTATCTTCTTATCAGTCAGTACTACCTCCTTATTATGAATCATTCTAAGGATCTTTTGCTGCGTTTCAGGAAGTTTTGTTTCGATACGGTGCAGAAACAATGTAGTCTCGTCAAGAAGTCTTCGGTGGGAACCTTCACCCTTGACAATAGTAGATTCTGCGGATTCATCTGCTATTTTCTTTTCTTTATTAGTAAGTTCTCTACCGGTATAAACGATAACAGGGATCTGGGGGATATCTTCGTTATTTCTGATCTTGCTGAGCAATTCCAGGCCTGTCATATCCGGAAGGGAGATGTCTAAGACTATACAGTCATACTTTCCTGATAATACCTGATTATAACCTTCTTCGGCGGTTGAGGCAATCGTGGTCACGACATCTTCGGTGCCTATAATTTCGGATATTAATTTTGCGTGTTCCACATTATCTTCTACTACAAGAAGGTCTTTTACAGGTTTTGATATTACTTTATTAAGTTTTTCAAACACCTGGTCAATTATCTCCGGGCTTACGGGTTTTGTTGCAAAATCTATAGCTCCCATTTTAATGGCATCTACTTTTTTGTCAGATGCAGATATGAAATGAACAGGAATGTGGCGGGTTTCAGGGTTGTCTTTAAGCCTTGCCATAACAGTCAATCCGCTGATACCGGGGAGTTCTACGTCCAATATAACACCACTCGGTTTGTAATATTCGGCAAATTGAAGGCCTGTTTCTCCGGTTCCTGCTACCAGAGATTTAAAACCATGTTCACGTGTTAAATCTCTGAGGATTTTCAGGAAACTAGGATCATCTTCTATGATGAGGATGGATTGGTCTTTAGGAGAGATTGTTTTTCTGTCATCCTCAATTGCCTCAACTGCGTCTTCCCATTGGCTGACCCTTGATGGTGTTGGAGCACGAGTATCTTGTTTCAAGTTTTCAGTCTCAGGTTTTTCCGGTTTAATTTCTGAATCGAAGGTTTCCGGCAGATACAGTGTAAATGTGCTTCCTTCACCATGGGTGCTTTCAATACGGATCTCTCCACCAAGCAGAAGGGCAAGTTCTCTGGAAATTGAGAGTCCAAGTCCGGTTCCACCATATTGCCTGCTTGTAGTACCGTCGGCCTGATGAAAAGCTTCAAATATTAGTTCCTGCTTATCTTCAGGAATACCTATTCCGGTATCTGAAACTGAAAACACAACTGCTTTTGCACCATCAACACCTCTCTTGTGTAGTTGTGTTTCGTTGTATGACTGGCCATCAGGGCGGCTTATAAGCAGAGTGACTCCACCCTCACTCGTAAACTTGAATGCGTTTGAAAGGAAGTTTTTCATAATCTGCTCTACCCTTTGTTTGTCGGTGTGGATAGATCTAGGCAAGTCGTCGGAGATATCAACTTTCATATATAAATTCTTTTCTGTGGTAACGGGTTTGAAGTTTCGTTTCATGGCAGTGGAAAAATCATGAAGATCCATGTCGTCTATATTGATATCCATTTTTCCTGCTTCTACCTTGGAAATGTCCAGTACCTCGTTAATAAGCTGCAGTAGTTCTGAACCGGAAGAATGGATGGATTGTGCAGATTCCACATGGTCTTCTGTCAGATGACCATCTTTATTATCTGCAAGAAGTCTTGATAAAAGGAGGATGCTGTTCAGTGGCGTCCTTAGTTCATGAGACATATTGGACAAAAACTCTGATTTATACTTACTGCTTAATTCTAAGTCCTGTGCTCTTTCTTCAATAATCTTTCTGGCTTCTTTCAGGTCTCTGTTTTTTCTTTCTACACCTTCTTTTTGTTCCTCAAGCTCTTCGTTGATCTGGCGAAGTTCTTCCTGTTGTGCTTGTAGTCTTGATTCAGACTCTTTTAAGGCCCTGGCATTTTCTTCAAGCTCTTCATTGCTTTGTCGGAGTGATTCTTCACGTGCCTGAAGCTCTTCAGTCTGCTGCTGTGTCTGTTCAAGAAGTTCCTTAGTTCGACTTCTGGCTGCAACTGAGTCCAGAGCAATAGCAATGCCCTCAGCAACCTGCTCCAGGAAAGTCAAATGAGTATCATAAAAATCATGGAAAGACCCTAACTCGACAACACCTTTTACTGCGTCATTCAGTATTAATGGGAATATCAGTATGTTTTTCGGGGCGGTGTCTACCATACCAGAATTAACATTGATATAGTCATCCGGGCAATTCGTAACAAGAATATGTTTTCTTTCCATTGCGGCCTGACCTACCAGGCCCTCTCCGAACTTGAATTCACTCAAGGCATTCTCTCGTGATACGTAGGCATAACTACCGATTTGTTTAAGACACTTATCTCTATCGGACATATATAGTATTCCGACCTGCGAATCTAGATATTCGGCAAGGTAGCCAATGATATTCCTGCCTAATGTTTCAATATCCTGTTCACCACGCATTCTTACACTTATTTCCATTTGGCCGGTCTTGAGCCAGTTATGGGCATCGTTCTTTTCCATTGTCAGGCGCAAATTGGAGAGCATATTATTAAAGCTATCAGTTAATTCACCAATTTCACCTTTGGATTTTATTTCAATTTCATGATCGAGTTGCCCTTCCGCAACACGCTTAGCTGCTTTTGACAGTATGGATATAGGCCCTGTTATGCTTCTCGCAATCATGAAACACAATATAAACATTGCCAATGTAGACCCGCCGGTCAAACCAGAATATATGATGACAGACACTATTTTTTCAGAGGACAATTTTGTTGCATACCTGAGAATCTCCTGGAGTTGTGCGTCTTCAACCTTCTTTAAATCGACTATTCGCCTTGTTGTTGCGGTAAAGACATGTTCCGGTCTCAGTCCAAATGTTCCTACATTGAGATTTTCACTGATTTGCTTACGTATATTATTTACAGCCTTACTGTTGGCCTCGCTGAGTTTTGTGCGATACTCTTTAAGGATTTCTTCTGTTACTTGGTACTTAAACGCTTCTAGCAATGCCTCCTGCCCTTTAGATGCCTGCATCCATTTGTGCATATCTGATTGATTAACAGGTTTGCCCTCGGCGACAAAACCCATCATCATTGTTCCTTCAATAGCGGCCATCTCCTTGGCCATGATAAAATTAACACAGGCCGTAAAGGGGAACGAAAGCGCAGAATCTTTAATAATCACACTTGCTTCCTGAAATGTTCCAATGATGTCTTCAATTATTTCTATGTAGGATTCATTAGATTCATCCTTGCTGATTGACAGTGATGAAATATTTTCCCTGATAGAAGGCAGTTTCCAAAAATTTCTTGAGGAAGTGTTGGCTTGCCTGGCAAATTTATAACCCAGGTTTTTAATATCTAATGACTTTATATCATTGTTCAGAACAGAGAAATACTTGTCTGTAAGACGCCTTTGTTTCTCCATCCTGCCAGCCATTCGGCCTCCATTACTGGCTATATACCCGACAGAAGCAACACGTTCTCTTTGTAGTTGATGAACAACCTGACTGGCTACCACCATATAGTCAGCAATGCCCCTGATCTGATCAGCATGTTTCTTGGCTTCGAATTCATGAAACAGAAGAATTGACATGAACCCACCTACTATCAGTGCCGGGATTAGTGCCAATATTATCAACTGCCTCTTCAGTCCCCATCCTGAAGATCGTTTGCGGTCTTTCTGTTTTGTATGTAAATCTTCGTTCTTCATTTCAAATATTTCTATTAGGTTATAAGGAACAGTTTCTTAATACTGTATATTATGGGTAAAGGTGAAATGTTGATGGTTTTTTTCATAATTCCATCTTTCAACGTCAAATTTCCAAAATCTGATTTCTGTGCCTTTAGGTTATTCCTATTTTCGGATATTTAGACTTTTTCTTGATTTGAAAACATGATTTGTAGTTCTTTAATTAAATGCAGGCCATTTGAAGAGGTAATTTTGCTGGTATCCTGTCCATAAGTACATAAATCTCGGGAAATCATTATCTGTTGCGGTGGTATTTATACCAATCTTTATTGTGCGATTACCAAACAAATTATCCATTGAGCCTGCAAAGATCTCCGCCAGATTAAACATTTTCTTATATTTTATGATTTTTGCTTCTTTTAAAC
>CAZPAM010000093.1:0-8923 GCA_964584595.1 uncultured Candidatus Scalindua sp.
GTTCTTTTGTCTGCTCATCAACAAGCTGTGTAAATTCTTTGAATATTTTATAGTCGTTGTTACGTGTTGACTGCTGCAATTTATATACTGTCTCCGGATTCCAAAGATGCTTTTCGCCTCCGTGTCTAACGGAAAAATAGCCGCCGACATCCAGAAACTCATCAGGTTTGCCTTCAGGGGGAAAAGCGTTACGGTGCCGGGCATAGACTTCCTGTGCTATCTCTTCCATTCCGATACCTCCAATACGGGATGCTGTATCACAGAAGTATTCGTCAATAACTGATTTGTCAACTCCAACAGCTTCGAATATCTGAGAACCAAAGAAGCTTCTAATTGTCGAGATACCCATACGGCTAAGTGATTTTAAGAGCCCTTTTTTAACAGCTGAAATATAAGCATCCATTGCGTCTTCTGGTTCATTCTTGTCTACCAGGAACTCTTCCTCTGCCAATTCTCTTACCGTGCTGAAAGCGACGTAAGGACAAATCGCGTTAATCCCAAATGCAATCAAAAGAGAGAAGTGCATAACTTCTCTTGCTTCGCCAGTTTCAATAATCAGTCCGCACGAGCTGCGCAGCCCCTTCCTGATTAAGTGATGATGCAGGCCTGCAACAGCTAGAAGGGATGGAATAGGACAACGGTCTTTGTCTATATATCTATCCGTCATGACCAGTATATTAGCACCATCGGCAATGTGCCTTTCCGCCTTTTCGAAAAGTGAATCCATTGCTGATTTTAAGGCCTCACCTCCGCCTTGAGCCGGAAAAAGAAGATCGACTTTTCTAACCATCAAATCCGGATGATTGGAATTTCGAATACGCCACATATCTGTTGGTGTTAGAATGGGGTGAGACAATTTAATCTGCCTGCAATGTTCCGGTGTTTCTTTAAGTACCCCGCCTTTTTTCCCAATATAATTCATAAGTGACATCACCAGCTCTTCACGCAAAGGATCAATTGGGGGGTTAGTTACCTGTGCAAACAGTTGCTTAAAATAGTGAAATAACAGTTGAGGTTTGTTGGACAGCACCGCCAGTGCATTGTCATTTCCCATTGCGCCGATTGGCTCCTGTCCTCGGCTTGCCATGTGAGAAATTGTAACATTAATATCCTCATCAGTGTACCCGAACGCGTGCTGTTGTCTTCTCAGCACATCCAAATCGATTTCTGGAACCCTTGAAGGGTTAAACAGTCCACGAAGCTCAATCAGGTTTTCTTTTAAATAACGTCGATAGGGCGCCTGTCTTGATATTTTTGCCTTAATTTCGTTATCAGGGACAATTCGGTTTTGATCTAAATCAACCAGAAACATTTTTCCAGGTTGTAATCTTCCGCGTTGACGTACTTCCTCTCCCGGGATATCAAGTACACCAGTCTCAGAGGCCATGACGATCATACCGTCTTTAGTTACAGTATAACGAGCAGGCCTTAATCCATTTCTGTCCAGCATGGCGCCAATATAACGGCCGTCAGTAATGACAATGGCAGCAGGACCATCCCACGGCTCCATAAAAGAAGCGTGGTATTCATAAAACGCGCGCTTGTCTTCGCTCATATAATATTTCTTACCACAGGCCTCAGGGACCATCATCATGGCAGAATGTGAAAGTGATCTGCCCGCCTTGATAAGCAATTCAAAAACATTATCAAAGACAGCGGAATCACTTCCATATTCATTTTGAATCACAGGTTTTATTTTTTCTATATCGTCACCTAAAAGCTCAGATTCAAGATTCTTCTCACGGGCTTTCATCTGGTTGATATTCCCTCGCAGGGTATTGATTTCTCCATTATGTGCTAAGCATCGGAATGGTTGCGCCAGGTTCCAGGCAGGTAATGTATTAGTGCTATAACGCTGATGAATAATGGCAAAAGCTGATGTAAAGCGTGGGTCGTTCAGGTCCGGAAAAAACACAGGCAACTGGCTTCCAGTCAACAATCCTTTGTAGACAATGGTTTTATGGCTGAGGCTACATATGTAAAACTGACTGAAATCTTCATTTGTCCATGAGGAGATTTCCTTCTCTACACATCGTCTGATGACGTATAATTTTCTTTCAAAATTATCGCCCTCATAATTTTTGCTTGTTACAAAAATCTGATGTACTGTGGGTTGTGTTGAACGGCTGATCTCTCCCAGTGAATCACCATTACAGGGAACATTTCGCCATCCCAGAAGTTTGCAATTTTCAGTTTCAACAATTTCCTGTACCGCCTGCCTGCATTTTTCAATCTTGGTTTGTTCCTGAGGCATGAAGAACATTCCCACTCCGTATTTTCCGGGAGGTGGTAACTCAAGACCCTGTTCGGTGCATACCTGACGGAAAAAGCCATCCTGGATCTGAAGCAGAAGTCCTCCACCATCACCAGTGAGTTTGTCACTCCCAATGGCGCCACGATGTTCTATATTCTCTGATACCTGTATAGCATTCTTGACGATTGTATGTGTAGGAGAACCGTCTATATTTGCTACGAAACCAACACCACAGGCATCGTGCTCGTATTTAGGATCGTACAATCCGGAGGGTTCGGGATACCCGGCTAAATTTACATTTTTAAAATTGTTAATCTCTGGCATATCTATATTGTTCCTGTTAACGCAATTTATTAGAGAACGCGAAGCAATTATGTGTTTGATACACTTGTACTAAGGTGGGGGAGGTAAAGCCAATACAATCTCTGTTGCAGCGTGTGAGCGCTCAATTATCATTGACTCTAAATCCTTCAGGTATCTGTATGGAATCCAACGATAGCCCCAATTTACCAACCATGCAGGCAGCCAGCCACCAGGGTCAACACAAGCACGAAGTTCAACGTGTGTATGTGAAGGATTAGCCCTCTTGAGTATCCAGCAGCATTGTAAATATGGAATATGTACTCTGCTCTTAATGACAGGAGCGTCAGAATTCTCAGTTAGATTTACATTTATGCGAACAGTTGATCTTTCAGGGTCAGATGTTATAGTTCGCCTGGCTATATAATCTCTATCAGCTACTGGCCAGACACCGTTACAGGCGACATAAACAATGGTTTCCCGATCATTGATACTTTCAACATTTTGTGCCTCTATACATTGTGGTGCCCAGTCCCGCATGATTTCTGTATTGAGGATGACTGACTGATAATCAGATATTTTTCCACGAAGAATTCCCGTTGCCTTAAACTCTAATAAAATTGTATCTTTTTTAACACGCTTGTGTACGGTTATACCGTCAGCCTCGTAAACGAAGCGCCACTCCTCCTCTTCAGCCGTCAACGGAGCATACGTAAAAATAATAATTGTAGATAAGGCAGCTATGAAAGATAAGATAAGAGATAATACCCGTTTTTTCTGGAAAAAACCTTGTCTCATTCTTGGTCTCACAATTAACTACTTGGCACAACAAGAATTTATTATTAGCAAGGAACTATCAAGCCCTAAAATTCGCTTGCTCTTTCCAGTCCGTCCCATAATACAGTTCTGGCATCAAGGAAATCCATAGCGCCAAATCTCAGCAACTCCTGATGATCCTCCGACTGAGCAAATGGGAGTAAAGACTCTTTTATACCTTCAGCATGTTCCACATCAAGCTCAATATGTGCAGAAAAGAACAGTACATCGTCCTCACTCAAGCCAGCACCCCTGCATCCCTCACGTACAAGCGTATACATCTGCGGTACGATATATTCAGTCCCGGGGCCCATACCTCCAAATGCTTCTATATAATTAAGATATCTGATATTCAAGTATTTATCGACGAAAAGCTTTGTCTCCGGTAATGGCTTAATTGCATGCAGCGCCTCAGGTGACGTGTCAATGCCGACAGACCTTAAAAACATTCTGAAGATTGCAGGATGTGTTCGTTCTGCATCCATATCCTGATTCTCTTCCTGTCGAGCACCATATTCTTCACCAAGATTTTTGATTAACGGAGCTCTCGCACCTTCATCTGGTGTAATAGCAACTAAAGCTGCCAGGTATCTAGCGAAATGACGTGAAAAGCAGTAATACTGTTCAGCAAAAATCTTAACTTGATCCTTATTTAACTCCCTGTTTTCAAACCTCTTTAAATAAGAGTGTTTCATTGCCGGATGTTCCAGGCAATCCGCTTGCAACTTATCTACAAAATCACTTGCCGATACTGCCATAACTACTCCCTCCAAAAAAAGTTAATAATGTTAATTGCTGTGGTAAATCGCAAAGCATATACCATTAAAACATTATTACACGCGAGGAAATATGCATTAGATTGTAACTGCCATAGTTATAATGCCTTATGGCTCCTAAGTAAAAGTATAGAAAAGTAATATGTGCTCAGGCTGAAGCTATTATAACGCAGTAATTGCGTGTAAGCAATATGAGATGAAAAGAAACAGCGAATATTATGCGTTACGATTTAGTGTGGCTACATGAAGGATAATACTTGCTTATGCACAAGCCGTTAAAATCTACTTTCACAATATTTATTTAACAAATTAGTAATTTACTTATGTGTGAGGTGGATTGTGAAATTATTAGGATGGAATAATGATTATTTTGTGGATCTTTTACTTATTGGTACATAACCTTGTTTAGCTGGACCAACATAGATTTGTCTAGGCCGCGCAATCTGCAATCGGTTATTATTAGTTGCTTCCTTCCAATGTGCAATCCAGCCGGGCAACCTGCCAATAGCAAAAAACACAGGGAACATATTTTTAGGCACACCAATAGCTCGGTATATAAGCCCGCTGTAAAAATCAACATTGGGGTATAATTTACGTTCTATAAAGTATGGATCATTCAATGCAATATCTTCCAGTTCAAGTGCTATGTCTAATAAAGGGTCTTTATGCTTTAACACTTTAAAAACCTTTTTAGATAAGTTCTTCAAAATAGTAGCTCGTGGATCGTAATTTTTGTAAACTCGATGTCCAAAACCCATCAGACGAAAGCTGTTCTTTTTATCTTTTGCCATCTTAATATATTGTTTTACATTCATGCTGCCAGAATGAATTTCTTCCAGCATTTCAATCGCAGCCTGATTTGCTCCCCCGTGCAGGTGTCCCCAGAGAGCTGCTATACCAGCTGATATGGAAGCGAAAAGATTGGCGCCAGAAGAAGCAACCATACGTACTGTAGATGTACTGCAATTTTGCTCGTGATCTGCATGTAGTATTAAGATTAAATCTACTGCCCGCTTTACTTCTGGATGAACTTCATAATGTTCATGCGGCAAAGAAAACATCATATACAGTAAATTTTCTGCATAACTGAATTTAGGCTTAGGGTAGATGAACGGTTCACCGCGAGACATTTTGTAAGCAAAAGCTGTGATAGTGCGAATCTGGCTGATTAATATTGCCGCAGCTTTTTCAATCTCCCTGGGGTTATGAGGCTGGGCTAATACCGGATGATAGCAGCTCAACGCATTAACCATTGCAGAGAGCATCGCCATAGGGTGAGCATCAAACGGGAACCCTTCAAAGTGGTGCTTAAGGCCTTCATGCAGAAGAGCATTATTGGTTAACATGTCGGTGAATCTCTTTCTCATATCTTTGTCAGGAAGGCTTCCCCATATTAGCAGGTCTGCGACTTCGATAAAGTCGCTTTTTTGTGCAAGTTCTTCTATGGGGATACCGCGATAGCGCAGAATACCTTTCTCGCCATTTGTATAGGTAATACTGCTTTCGCATGAACCTGTATTGGTATAGCCAGGGTCAAGTGTTATATAACCGGATTCAGCACGTAATTTAGATATGTCTATTCCTTTTTCCTTTTCAGTGCCGATAACCACGGGTAACTTGTACTCTTTGTTGTTTGCTTTTATTGTTACGGATTTCTTCATTTAATTTTTAGTTAAAAATGTTAGCTTTAAGAACAGATACTTTTTGATACATGATTGTTATTTTACTCTTTATGTATCTAAATTTCTACAAAATAGTAATATTATGCTAACGTCTCTTTTTGGGACCGAGTATCCTTACAAACTTTACCACAGCCTTAATCTCTTCAGGGCTTAGTTTATGTTTTTGTGCCGGCATTTTCTTCTTTCCGTTAGTTATAGAATTGATCATTTGTTCATCTGTCACAGAATCCTGCCACTCACCATCGTTGAAATTCGGGACTCCCAGTTTCTTACCCCTCTTTGTTCCCTTACCATCTTTCCCGTGGCATTTCAAGCACTCATTGTCAAATATTTTTTTATAATTGATTTTATCAGCAAATGCATTTGATAAGTCGAATTGAATTATGGATAAAAACAGCATAACTACTAAGGCATAAATAACTTTCTTCTTCATTATTGTATTCCTCCAATAATTGTAATCTCCAAACTAAGTCGGTTTTCTCTGTCTAAAGAGCTAGTCTGGCAAGTTGCTTGATGATATTGTCTAAATTAAAATCTTTACACTACACATTCCTGATTGAGAGAGCAAAGAACAAAGTACCCTACAAACCACATTTGTTTTTTCCATGGAAACTTATAATACGCTCTGCCTAAAACCTGTCCCTCTCTGATTTTCCTTACTTCATCAACCAATCCGAAGGTCAATGATCGATAGGCTCTGTATTCCAGGGCAAGACAAGGTTTATCGTCAACATACGAATCTTTAATGTAGGTATCGAATTTAAAAAGGCAGGGAAAATATCTGTTTTTAAACAAATTAATTCCATGGCCCTTTTTACCTTCATTAAAAGAAGTAAGAAACTTTTTGCCGGTCCACCGTCCCAATAGACTTTTAAAAGTGATTTTTATTATACATTTTAACCACCATGGATTTCCAGTATTTAAAGTAAGAATAGCGCCTGCAGTTTCACCTTCAATCTCTTCGGATGTTGGTAATGTTTCGCTATTAAATAACTTATCAAGTTCATCGATTGAGCTTTTCTTAAATTGTTCAATAATTACGTTTGCCTCATTAACGGAATACCGCATAAATGTTGCTTTTTCAAAGAATGTGTAAAAAAAGCATACTTACATGATAAGATCGACTATGTATATTAACCTTCTTAAAAAGTTAACCTTGAGGGATAACCTGACTTAATGATATGTCCTTAATTCTCTTCAAACAATCATTTAAGGCTTCTTCTATAGAATCACCTAATCCGACGTAATCAGTATTACTACATTCCTTACTAATCAGGCTGGGAACTGCAATGAAGGAGCCTTTAGTGGAACCGCCTATAGGTTCTCTGACATTGATAAAAACTCTCTCTTCGTCTCTCTCCAGTTCATATTGATGTACGCTTGATAAGACATCATCTTGGTTCAGGATTTCTTCTGTATTTTCCATCTCATCTCCTTTATTTTGATTTAGTATTTGAGAAAATAAACTCTTTCTTTATACTGCTAGATAATAATAGCCACAACGGCTATTTATTATTACATATTCTCTCATGATTATACAGCTTATCTACTACAATAAAAATAAATAAACCATGCTAAGAAGTGGGTGGTTATTTATCCTTGAATATAAACCTTTAAGTATTCAAATCAAGTGAAATAATTTTGTGTTTTTACTATAAAATGTGTATATTGAAATGGTTGCTAGTTTATACGATTTCAAGTAGCCAGATGAAATTCTCTTACTCTATGGAACAGTGAAATGGAAACGAAAAACAGAAAAGATGACATGCATGTATCTACAGATAAATTAGACAGAAAGTGGATAGACGTAAATATACCCTGTAGCGCTGCCTGTCCTGTCATGACAGATATTCCGGGTTACATCCAGGCTGTTAAGGACGGTGATTACGAAAAAGCATATCATATCAATAGGATGGAAAATATACTGCCTGGTGTGTTGGGCCGTGTTTGTGACCGCCCCTGCGAGCCTGCCTGTAGACATGGTTGGGATGGACTTGGAGATCCCGTGTCAATATGCTTCCTTAAGCGCGCGGCGGCAGATTTTGGGATGAAACCGGTAAATGCAAAAATCAAACCTAACGGCAAAAAGGTCTGCGTAATCGGAGCCGGTCCGGCCGGATTAACCGCAGCTAATGACCTGGCCTTAAAGGGTTACGAGGTAACTATACTGGAACAGTTCGATCAGCCCGGCGGAATGCTGCGTTACGGAATTCCTCAATTCCGTCTACCGCATGATGTAGTAGCGGAAGATGTGAAATCGATTACCGATCTTGGTGTAACGATTAAGACCAATGTCCGGATTGAAAATGCCGGCAGGATTGAAGAGCTGAGAAAAGATTATGACGCGGTTATACTGGCAGGCGGATGCGAAAATCCTAAACATACCACTCTTCCCGGTATTGACAGCAAGGGTGTATACTGGGGCCTCGATTTTATGATGGCTGCAAATAGGGAAGAGTTGGATATACCACTGGAGAATGTCATCGTAATCGGTGGTGGGTTTACCGCGGTGGACTGTACTCGTATGTCTTACCGGATGGGAGCAAAAAAGATTACACTGGCTTACCGCCGTATGAAAAAGGATATGTATGTTGGCAAGCATGAACTTGAAGTGATGGAGTCGGAAGGCATTGATACAATCTCTTTAGTGTCTGCGGTAACTATTTTATCTAACGATGAAGGAGTAGTCACAGGTGTAGAATTTATTCATAACTCTATTAACGAAGAACGTAAAATAACTCCGATATCAGGATCAGAATTTGTCATGGAAGCCGATACTGTTATATTTGCCGTTGGACAGGAGGCCGATGAAAAAGTAACGGAAACTGAAAGCGCTGAACTGAAGAGTGTATTTTACATTGCCGGTGATTTCAGAAACGGCTCTTCTACGGTTATCGAAGCTGTCGCTGATGGACGTAAGGTTGCCAGAGAAGTCCATATGCAGCTATCCAATATAAAAGGCATTAAAGAAACTGTCCACATCAGTGAGGTAAAGGATACCGGAAGAAAACGGGATTATGATTTTATCCCCGTCCAGCCTATGGACACAACTCCCATGCGTGACCGGCAGATTAAAAACAGGGAAGTAGAGACCG
>CAZPAM010000094.1:0-8819 GCA_964584595.1 uncultured Candidatus Scalindua sp.
ACATATTTGGCGGGGACCGTGTTATTATAGACGGTAACCGCGGAGTTGTAATAGGCAGGCCGGACGAAAAAACCATTAAAGAATATCAATCAATAGAGAAAGACTTCTACGTCTTCGAAGAAAAACTCTCTTCTGAATTTAAAGATCTGCCAGCTGTAACTTTAGATGGCAGGGAAGTATCGATTTTGGGTAATATCGAATTCCCCCGTGATATAGGTCCAAGCGTAAGCCAGGGTGCGACAGGGATAGGCTTATACAGAACGGAATTCCTGTATCTTGGATCCAAAGATATACCAACAGAGGAAGACCACTTTAACGCTTATACACAATCAATACAAGAGTTGGGCACAAAACTAGATGCAATTTCGGCAAAAGTAAAACCGATAATTATCAGGACCCTTGATTTAGGCGGTGATAAATTCTTCCCTGCGAATAACAACAATAAAGAACTCAACCCTTTTCTAGGTTGCCGCTCAATACGTTATTGCCTGGAAAATCCAAGAATATTCAAATCACAGCTCAGGGCCATATTAAGGGCTTCTGCTACCGGTAATGTAAAAATTCTATTTCCCATGATCTCCTCTCTGCAGGAACTGCGACAGGCAAAGGATTTTGTCAAGGAAGTAATGGAAGAGATGAATCAGGAAGGAATAGATTTTGACGAAAAGATAGAAATTGGAATTATGATTGAAGTTCCGTCTGCGGCTATGGTAGCAGACGACTTAGCGAAAGAAGTCGATTTCTTTAGTATAGGTACTAATGACCTTATCCAATACACTCTAGCCGTAGACAGAAGTAATGACAAGGTTGCCCACCTGTATTCTCCAGCCCACCCCGCGATTTTAAGACTGCTAAAAATGATCATAAAGGCTGCTGAAGGAAATAATATAAAAATTGGAATATGCGGTGAAATGGGTGGCGAGATTGAATACACTATCCTATTGCTAGGATTAGGCTTAAGGGAGTTCAGTGTTGCCCCTGCCATGATAATACCAGAAGTAAAGAAGATTATTAGATCTGTCACATACAAAAGAGCAAAGGAAGTAGCAGAAACTGCTTGTTCATACAACGATCCCGCAGAAACTACAGAGTATCTCCGGAATATTGCACGTGAAATCATACCCGAATTGATATATTAAGACCAAAGTTGATTTATCATTCCGTATAGTTTGACTTCAATAATCTTGCATTCTTTCATCTTCTTTTGTAGGTATTTCACAACAATAATCTCTCAATTTAGGTCAAAATTGAAAATAGAGTTGACAGATTATAGTATTATTACTAAAATTACCATAAGTCTAATGAGCTTAAGAGGTTGATATATATTAAATAAATAGATTTTTTTGCTGATATCTTGAGGATTCAAGTTAAATTTATAAAACAAGGGAGCTTGAGATTTATCTCTCATCTTAACTTAATGAAACTCTTCGAAAGGGCAATTCGTAGAGCGAGAATTTCTGTCAAAATGTCTGAAGGTTTTAACCCAAAACCTAAAATTGCCTACCCTTTAGCTTTACCAGTTGGAATCAAAGGTATCGACGAGAAATTGGAGATGGAACTTTGTGAAAGTATGCAGGTTTCTGAAATAGAAACAAGGCTGAAAAGACAACTTCCAGAAAACATACAAATTATCTCCGTCGAACCGGTTTCCAGCCAGGTAAAATCTTCTGTAAAAGACGTAACTTACGTGGTAAAGCCAAAGAAGGGTAAAATGCCAGAAGCAGGAAAAACGGAAGAATTGCTATTCAAAGATGTGATAAATACTCAGAGAAAAGGGAAGAAATTAGCCTTTAACATTCGTCCATCAATTAACAGTATTACTACTGATTCACAATCTATTGATTTGGACCTGAAGATGACACCTGAAGGCATGGCTCGACCCGAAGAAGTATTATCACACTTAGGATTGCAAGCTGGCAAAGACTACGAAATTTCAGAAATAGTTAGAAAAAGAGTAAATCTAAACTCCTCTCCTAAAGCAGCCTGTTAATACAAGCAAAAGGAATGTGATGAAGAAGAGGATGTTGATAAATGTTGTAGAACCCGAGGAAAGTAGAATCGCCATATTGGAAGATGGGGTTCTTGAAGAATTATATATTGAACGGTTCTCTCGAGAGCAAATTGCAGGCAATATATATAAGGGCCGCATTGTCAATGTAGAACCGAGTATAGAAGCTGCATTTGTAAATATCGGAATATCAAGAAACGGTTTCCTTCATGTCTCAGACGTTAAGAATTACCGTAGGAATGGTGGCGAGGAACTATTAGACAGCGACAGTACTGCAAAAACAAAAGAGAATAAGTCAAGAATCAAAACGTTACTAAAACCCGACCAGGAGGTACTTGTACAGGTTATCAAAGAGGGAATTGGTGACAAAGGGCCAAGCTTAACGGCAAATGTCAGTATTCCGGGCAGATTCCTGGTACTGATGCCGGATTCTAATCTTGTAGGTGTTTCACGAAAGATTATCGATGAAGTCGAAAGGGCAAGACTCAAACAGATTATTGAAGAATTAAAACCACCGCCAAATTTAGGCCTGATCGTAAGAACCGCAGGAGTAAACCAGACAAAACGTGAACTTTCCAGAGATTTTAACTATCTTAGAAAATTGTGGAAAGTTATAGAAAAGAAAGAAAAAAAAGCCGAAATACCATCTGTAATATACCAGGAAAGTGATTTAGTAATTCGTACAATTCGGGATATATTTTCAATAGATATTGATGAAATAATCATTGATTCCGAAGCTGTCTTTAAAAAGATAAGATATTTCCTGCGTTTAATAATGCCAAGTTGCGTACGAAAGCTAAAACTTTATAAAGAAAATGAACCATTATTTCATAAATATAATATTGAAAAAGAAATTGAAAAGATTAATAAAAGGGAAGTCCGTCTTCCAAGAGGAGGCTCCATTGTAATTGAACAAACTGAGGCTCTGGTTGCAATAGACGTAAACAGTGGTAAATATAGAGAGGAAAGCGATCCGGAAAAAACCGCATTTAAGACAAACCTGAAAGCCGCAAAAGAAATTGCACGCCAGGTCAGGTTAAGGGATATCGGCGGAGTCATAATAGTTGACTTCATTGATATGAAAGAAGAGGGTCATATGAGAGCGGTTGAAAAGGTGATGGAAGAAGCTCAGAAAAGAGACCGCGCCAGAAAAAAGATGTTAAAAATATCTAAATTTGGTATTATCCAGATGACGCGGCAGAGGATCAGGCCGAGTCTCAAGTCTGTAATTTATGAAAGTTGTAAAAGTTGTGAAGGTACAGGAGAAATTAAGACAATCGAAAGTACCTGTCTGGATTTAATGAGACAGATAAAATCAATAGTAAATAATCCGCAAATCAAGAAAATAGAAATTACTTCCAATGATGTAGTTGCAGGTTATCTACTAAATAATAAAAGGAAACGACTTGCAGAACTTGAGGAGAAATTTGCAAAGGAAATTATAATCAAAGGCGTAATCGGTCATAAAACAGGTGAAACCACAATCCATAGCATAGATAACGAAGGAAACCGTGTTGCGACTAGATAAATTTTCTTTAATTGTAAGCCGTTCAACCATTCACGTGAATGACATTATTGGACGGAGTGAAATAAGTTGACTTAAAATACTCACTAATGAGAGAATGCTAGAAGGAGAAATGCAATGTATGCCGTTATAAAAGAAGGTGGAAAACAATACAAGGTTGAACCGGGTAAAAGTATAGAGATAGACTTAAAAGAAAATGTCAAAAAAGGTGATACGCTAGAACTAACAGACGTATTAATGGTCTCAAAAGAGGGAAAAACACAAATCGGAACACCTACTGTTGAGAATGCGAAAGTAATATCTGAAGTTCAAAGTCATACAAAAGGCAGAAAACTGGTAGTAATGAAATTCCGTCGCCGCAAAGACTCCAGGACAAAACGGGGACACAGACAGAAATATACAAAAATTAAGATTAAAGAAATTGTTTCTTGATGTTAAAGTTAAAATACAATCTTTTCAATAAAAAAGGAGTTACAAATGGCTCATAAAAAAGGACAAAGCTCGACCAGAAACGGAAGAGACAGCAATGCTCAATACCGTGGTATCAAACATTACGGAGGAGAACTGGTGAAAGCCGGTGCTATTATTATTCGACAATGCGGTACAAAATTCAAACCAGGCACAAATGTTGGGTGTGGTAAGGACTACACACTATTCACAAAGATAGATGGAAAAGTTGCATTTGAGCCTGGTCGCCGGGTCAGTGTTCATCCTGTATAAAAACTTTTTTCTGTTATAACATAAAATATTAATAGTAAGGATGAGGGAGCTTAAACGCTCCCTTTTTTCATAAATACATACAATGTTTATAGACGAAGTAACGATTTTTGTAAAAGGCGGCAATGGTGGAGATGGAGGTGTAAGTTTCCGACGGGAAAAATATGTCCCTCGTGGTGGCCCCAACGGTGGAGATGGAGGCAAGGGGGGCAACGTCATCCTGCATGTAAACGAAAAAGTTGATACGCTGCTGGACGTAACATCAAAGGTAAAATTCATTGCCGAGGATGGTGGAAAGGGGGGAAACAATAACAAAAATGGTAAAGATGGAAAAGACTTAATCATCAATATACCTAAAGGAACACTGGTAAAAGACCTGAAAACAGGTCGACTAATCAAGGATCTAAAAGAATTTGAAGAGTCCATAAGGATTGCAAGAGGAGGCAAGAAAGGCAAGGGCAATGCTCGCTTTAAATCTCCAACTAATCAAACCCCACGCTTTGCCGAAGAAGGAAGAAGAGGCCAGGAACGCTGGATTAAACTTGAGTTAAAGCTTATCGCAGATGTTGGTATAATTGGCTTACCCAATGCCGGAAAGTCTACGTTCCTTGCAAGAATCACATCGGCACGGCCTAAAATTGCCGACTATCCATTCACAACATTACAACCGCAATTAGGAATTGTGGAATTGGAAGATTATAAAAGATTAGTATTTGCAGATATACCCGGACTTATAGAAGGTGCACATAGCGGTTCGGGTTTGGGTAACACATTCTTACGGCATATAGAAAGGACAAGGGTAATCGTCCATTTAATAGATATTTCTGCAACAGACCCTTTAGAAACATACCGCCTGGTCAGGAAAGAACTAACGCTTTTCAGTTCCAAATTAAGTAAAAAAGCAGAAATAATAGTCCTGAACAAAGCTGACATTCTGGATGTGGAAACCGGTCTTAACATAGCAGAGGATCTGAGCAGAAAATTGTCTAAACCTGTATACACAATCTCGGCAGTAACCGGCAAGAATGTGAAAGATATAATTAAAAAGGCTGCAGACTTAGTTGATAAGGAAAACCAGGAGAAACAATCCTGCACGTCGGATGAAATGGGAAAATTATTATCATATTAATAGTTCTAAACTCTTATGATCCTGGCAGTAGATATTGGCAATACAAACATTAATATAGGCAGCTTTCAAGGAAAGAAGCTTACTTCACATTATTGTGTAGATAATAACAGCTTGATTAACCAAAAAGCAGCCTTCCCTCTCAGCCCATCCCTTTTGAACCAAACCAAAGACATACTGATAGCTTCCGTAAATCCTAGACTGGAAACAGTTTTTTACAAATACCTGGGCAAAAAACATAAAAAGAAAGTGCTAAAGATAGGCAAAGAAATAAAACTAAAGATGCCTATACTTGTTGACAACCCTCAAAAGATTGGGATTGATAGAGTACTTAATGCACTTGCTGCATATAGACGAACTAAGAAAGCTACAATTGTTATCGATTTTGGCACGGCAATCACAATCGATATAGTGTCAAGAAAAGGAGAGTTTCTGGGTGGATTGATATTGCCCGGAATAAGGGCAAGCGCTTATGCCCTGAATAAACAAGCCGCTCTTTTACCGGAAGTTGACATAAAAAAACCCAAAGATGTAATTGGAAAAAATGTGGAGAATGCTATAAGGGCAGGAATCTATTTCGGAACGACAGGATCCATAATTCACATAATAAGAAAGGTTCGAAAGGTTTACGAGGGCTTGCAATATACTATTGCAACAGGTGGAGATGCGAAAACATTCAAAAAAGATATTTCAGAGATTGACAAGGTTGTTCCACGCTTAACACTGGAAGGAATTAGAATAGCTTTTACAGAAAGCGTTAATCTGTAGGATTTTGCCCAACAAGTTTTTTTGCCGATTTTTCCAGCTTATTAATCAACAATTCATAGCCGGCCTCATCTCTTAATCCATCCAGATCGCTGTCATTCTCTAAATGTTCTATATCGTTATAGCCTAAATCTATCGCTCTACCTAAAGATTCCAGTGCCTTATTAATACTTCCCAATAATGAGTAACTACATGCAAGATTGTAATGGACTACAGAATCACAGGGCTTAAGTTTCGACAACTTCACGTCAACCTCTAGCCCTTTCTCATACATCCCGTTAGCAGTATATGAATTGCCCAGGAACATCAGGCACTCGGTATAGGCTGGATATATTTCGAGGACACCTTCCAAAAACCAGATTTCAAACTCATTATCAGTTTTTTGGAACTCAGGCGTGTTTAAATCGAACTTATATTCTGGAATTCTTAATGTCATTATTGTAAACGGCAATCACATTTTAATATAAACCGAAACTCGCGTTCGAACACGTTCTAGTTTATTGTAATTTGATTTATTGTCAAGTATGATTTTTTAAGTTACCTGCCTATAGCGCTTGTGACCAGTCTGTTTTTTTATTTTGATAATTACCTGTTAATAGATTAGGATACAAACCTGAATGCATGAATCAGATTATATACAACGTACATCGGTTCAGGTAAAATCTGGCAATAAAGATCATAATTCCAACAGCTTATAGAATACGGGTATATAAATGTCTAAGTTTTATCCAATATATTTAGATGTTAAAGACAAGAAATGCGTTATTGTTGGAGGCGGGAAAGTAGCATACCGGAAGGTATGCAGCTTGAAAGAGGCTGGCGCTGAAGTAGTTGTGGTCAGCCCTGAAACCTGCCCTGATATTGCGGACAAGAAAGGCATTGCTATAATAAAAAAGAATTATGATGAGAGTGTTTTAGATGGTGCATTACTTGTTATTGCCGCAACGGATAACGAGGAGGTTAACAAAAAGGCGGTGGCAGATGCAAGGAAAAGGAACATAATTGTAAACGTTGTTGACCGCCCGGAACTTTGTTCCTTTATTGTTCCTTCAACAATAAACAGAGGTGACCTTTGTATAAGTATTTCAACCGGAGGTGCAAGTCCTGCCGTTGCTAAAAGCGTTAGAGAGGAATTAGAGGTTGTCTTTGGTCCGGAATATGAGGAGTACCTGAATCTGCTGACTAAAATGCGCAGTATTGCAATGTCGGATATCAAGGACAGTGATAAACGTAGAAAGGTACTCCAGCGCCTGGCAGAAAAAGATATTTTGGATATTGTAAAAAACAAAGGCGCCACAGAGGCAGAGGCAAGAATAAGGGAGACTATGTTTGAGCAAGGTTGAATTACTTCTCCAGGGCTTTTTCTGCTTGAAACATTTCTTCTTCAGTGATAACATAAATTCAAACTAATTTCATAAGTCTTTTTAACAAAACATACTATATATTGCAGATTTAAGGAGATGGAATGTCTGAAAATACGGATGCCGGGAGAATTGACTTAAATGAATTGAAATCCGGCGGGTTTATAAAGCAGAACCAGAAAGACCTTTTTACGGTTCGTTTAAGGGTGCCGGGAGGCAGACTTGATATCGAGAAGATGATCAAGATTGGCGAAGTGGCAAAGAAATACAGTAGGATGGGTTACTGCCATCTTAGTGTCAGGCAGTCAGTTGAAATTATTGGTGTACATATTGACGATTTTGATACCCTTGTAAAGGAATTGGCAGAATTTGGCCAGCCAGTTGCGTCCTGTGGTCCCAGGGTTCGCGTTCCTACAGCCTGTGGTGGTTGCGAGTACAACCCCAATGGAATTATGGATGCCCAGAAGAAGGCGTTAGAGGTGGATAAGGAACATTTTGGCACACCCTGCCATCACAAGTTTAAGATTTCGTTTTCAGGCTGCCCTATAGACTGTGCCAGAACACAGGGAATGGATCTGGGATTTCAGGGCATAGTAGATCCGCATTGGGAAGACGACCCATGTACCGGATGTACACTGTGTGAAAAGGCGTGTCTGGAAGGAGCTATAGTCTCTGATGAAGATGGAAAGCCTATCTTTTACAGGGAAAAATGCGTATATTGTGGAGACTGCATAAAGGCATGCCCTACTGATGCGTGGACCCCAAAGCGAAAAGGCTGGGCTGTCCGCGCAGGTGGAAAGCATGGAAGACATCCCAGGAAGTCAGATGAGATTATGTTGTTCCTGCCGGATGACAAGGTATCAGATTTTATAGGGAAAACCCTTGCCTGGTATAATGAAAATGGAAAGAGGGGAGAAAGGATAGGAGCAACCTTTGATCGTGTAGGATTGGAAAATTACAAGGAAGAGGTTGTGAGTCCTTTTATTACAGATTAGATGGAAGAAAAAAAATTTATACTTTTTCTGCATAGCGGCAATTACGACAAATTATATCAGGCAGTAATGCTGGCTATTACGTCAGCCTCTATGGGAAATAAGGTCTACATTTTCTTATTCTTTTGGGCCTTAAGGAAGTTTGTAACTGACAAGATAGATGTTATTGAGTTTCCCGACGGAATGGATGAGGAAGATAAACGCCTGTTAGAAGCCGTACCACAGGGACAGCCAAATATGCTGAAAGAGTTACTGAGTGAAGTAAGCAAGATGGGCAACTTAGAAATCTATGCATGCAGCGGCGCTGTGAAGTTAATGGAGCTGG
>CAZPAM010000095.1:0-8568 GCA_964584595.1 uncultured Candidatus Scalindua sp.
AAGGGCTTAATGTACAGACTGCATAGGTATTCCAAAAAGGGGGTATAGGTTTATTCTATAAATCTGCTCCCCTTTTTTATTTGAAAGAGCTGAATTATATGGAATGGAAAATTGTAGGCATAATCGCCGCAGTATGTACTACTACCGGTTTTATACCTCAGATAATAAGGGGTGTACGAACAAAAAAACTGGAAGACATTTCTCCAATTATGTACATACTTTTGATCTTCGGGCTCTCACTGTGGCTTTCCTATGGCATACATCTTAGAGATATGATAATTATTGGGGCGAATGCAGCCGGATTATCATTCAGTGTATTCATCCTGATTTTGCGTTACAAGTATATGAGGCAGAGAAAACTCGATAAGACAAAAATGTAGGTTAAAAGACAAAGAATTCTAGCCACAGCTTTTCTCTGCGTTGAATAGTCTTTTGTCTTTCGCTTTTCGTCTTTTCATCAGTGTCTATCCGTGCTTTATCCGTGGCTAAATTCTCTCTTTTGACACCCAATCAAACACACTTCCATCTAAGACAATCCACCACTCCAATTGTAAAAATGATTCCATAGCACTTTAGCAAAGACCTGTTAGTTGATGTATAATAAAGATAACGCTTACCAGATAATTTCTGAATCGTAAAGGCGATTTTACCCAAAATATGTAGAGGATTATCATGAAATCATCACTCATCTTCAAAGAAGTGTTTCCATTCCTGGTGATGTTTGCCTCGTTGATTCTGGCGACCATCCTTACGGATGCTCTGTTACACCACTTTGAACTGGTCTGGATTGGGCGTTGGCTTGGTATTCCGGGTACTGTTTTCATTCTGTTGTCGTTCTTCTACTCCATGCGCAAGCGTAAAGTAATCAGATTCGGCAAGCCCAAGGCGTTTCTCACTCTGCATGAAATCCTGACCTGGATTGGAGCGCTAATGATTCTGGTGCACGCAGGAGTCCACATCTATACCATCTTGCCGTGGCTGGCGTTAATCGCCATGCTGATCACTGTCATCAGCGGCATGACTGGCACATATCTGCTGAATCGTTCGCGTCGTTTCCTGGCAAAAAAGAAGGAAGTCTATTCACAACTGGGTTTATCCGAGGAGGAGATCGAAAAGAAGATTTTCTTAGATGCGACTACCTACGATTTGATGAAGAAATGGCGTACAGTACATCTGCCGATCACATTAGCCTTTGCAGTGCTAGGAATCTTACACATTCTGAGTATCTTTCTGTACTGGAGCTGGAAATGAGAAACAAAACCGTTACCATTATTTTTATTGTTAATCTGGCTGCCATGGTCCTGCTGGCGATATTCTTCCCTCACCTGATGATCAGTCCGGGAAAGCTCATTGATGCTCATGTTGAACTTGCTACAGATTGTTTTGCCTGCCACACCCCATTCGTTGGCAGTACATCTGAGAAGTGCACTGTCTGCCACAAAGTAGAAGAGATCGGCATAAAAACCACCAATGGCCTACACATCGCAATGGAGAACAAGAACGTCGCCTTTCACCAGAAACTGATCGAAGAAAATTGTGTGGCCTGCCACAGTGACCACAAGGGGGTGAAGGCCTTTCGCCCCATTAGTCAGTTTTCACACAACCTTCTTGACCCGGCTTTACGGAAGCAGTGTGACACTTGTCACCGCAGTCCGGGTGATGCCCTACATCAAAAGGTCATGTGGAATTGTTCTCAGTGTCACACTCTGGAGAGTTGGATCCCCGCTACATTCGAGCATGAAGAGTATTTCCGTTCTGTTGGTAATAAGGAATGTACCGGATGTCACCGAGAACCTGATGATCGCCTGCATCGTCAGCTAAAAGGCAATTGCGACACATGTCATAGTCTGGATAAATGGAAACCTGCTATCTTTGACCATGAAAAATATTTCGTTTCTGTTGGCAATAAGGAATGTACCGGATGTCACCAGGAACCGGATGATCACCTGCATCGTCAGTTAAAAGGCAAATGCGACACATGCCATAGCCTGGATAAATGGAAACCCGCCACCTTTGACCATGACAAGTATTTCCGTTTTGACAAGGACCACCAGACCGAATGTGTGACCTGTCATGTTAACAATGACTACGCTCACTACACCTGCTACGGCTGTCATGAGCACTCTCGGTCAGGAATCCGGAAAGAGCATGTTAAAGAAGGCATTAAGGACTATGAAAACTGTGTGGAGTGCCATCGGAGTGGTGATGAGGACGAAGCCGAACGCATCTGGAAATCAAAACGAGGAGGTTATAGAAGGGATCATGATGACAAGCATGGGGAAGAGGATGATGACTGATAGTCGGATAAATCAGAAGCAAGCTAACCCCCGCCCGGTAAAAAGATTGAATATTTATTATTGTAGATTGTAGAGTGAAAGTGACTAAAGTGAGCTATAGTTTAAAGTGACTAAAGTTAAAGGCGTTTTTTCCTTGGCGTACTTTGCGGTGAACATTCTTTTGCCTATAACATCTATAAATACTTCCCAAATATAACACTCAATCTTTCCTTCACTTCGTCAGGGATGTTTTCCTTATGAGTTACAATGGCATTGCTTGATGCATTAACACACCCACATCCTCTTTCACTTCCAATTATTGGGATGGCGTGTTTGACAATGGCTTTTGCCATATCAACGTTTTTCATTATATTTTGAAGGACTATCTCAGCGGTAACGTCTTCCTCTCCTTCATGCCAGCAGTCGTAGTCAGTAGAAAGAGCAAGCGTGCTGTAGCATATCTCTGCTTCACGAGCCAGTCTGGCTTCCTGCAGGTTTGTCATGCCGATAACGCTGACATCCCATTGGCGGTAGGTTAATGATTCTGCTCTCGTTGAAAATTGAGGTCCTTCTATGCATATATAAGTGCCTCCCTTGTGAACGGTAGCTCCGGCATTCTTTGCGGCTTGATGGAGCGTTTCGGCAAGAACAGAACAAACCGGATCAGCAAGGCTTACGTGTCCGACAATTCCGTCGCCGAAGAAGGTGCCTATTCTACCTTGTGTACGATCAATGAACTGGTCAGGAATTACTATATCGAGAGGTTTAATTTCCTCCTTCATACTTCCCACGGCACTGACGGCAATTATCCTCTCGACTCCCAGCTTCTTCATGCCGTATATATTTGCGCGGAAATTCAGTTCAGACGGCAGTATATTGTGGTTTTTTCCGTGTCTCGGCAGGAATACAACGTTCTTCCCTTCAAGGTTTCCTGTGATAAATTGATCAGAAGGGTCTCCGAAAGGAGTTTCCACTTTAATGTTTTCAACATCTGTTATTCCTTCAATGTTATACAAACCGCTCCCGCCAATTATCCCTATTCTTCCGTTGGTCATATTTATTGTCCTTTATTAACAAAGATTTTTTTTGAAAGCGTGTTATTTTAACGCTGCATCCTGTACCGTCAAGAACTAAATTAATCTTGATTGACACTAATTCTAATTATTATATAATTGCTTCCAATATCTAAATTTTACTAAATATTAGTGTATTATATAGTTTTCGTGATATTCAACACAGGAGAAATCTAAGGTGATAGAAGACACTCAGACTGAGAATTTTGAAGATGTTCAGTATATTAGGGAAAAGTTTAGTTGTATTAAAAAAGAAATAGAGAAGGTTATTGTCGGCCAGGATGACATGATTGAGGCTATTGTCATTGCCCTCTTTTCTGACGGGCACATTCTGCTGGAAGGTTATCCTGGCCTGGGGAAGACTATAACAGTTAAGACCCTGTCAAGGGCGATTGATGCAAAATTTCAGAGGGTTCAGTTTACGCCTGACCTGATACCCGGAGACATTACAGGATATGAGTTGTGCGATCCTGAAACAAGAAAGAGTACCGTTCAGAAGGGGCCGATATTTACTAACCTGCTTCTGGCAGATGAGATTAACAGGGCACCCGCAAAAGTACAGAGTGCCTTGCTGGAGAGTATGCAGGAAAAGCAGGTAACGATAGGCAGGGAGACATATAAACTGGAGAAGTTATTCACCGTCCTTGCCACTCAAAACCCGATAGAGATATCAGGGACGTATCTCCTGCCGGAAGCCGAAGTCGACAGGTTTATGTTTAAGCTCAGGGTTGATTATCCTTCTTATACGGAAGAGAGGGAGATTACGGAGAGGCAGGTCAGTGACAAAGAGCCTGAACTTGATGTGGTACTGCGTCCTGATGAGATAATTTCATTGAGACACTTCATAACAGAAAAGATTCCTTTGCATAAGGAATCCGAAATTCTGAAATATTCAACACGCATAGTAAGGGAGACAAGGCCGAACGGTGATGATGAATATATAAGTAATATGGTCATGTATGGTGCTTCTCCTCGAGCCTCGATTTATCTGGCAAAGGCTGCACGTGTTTGTGCCTTTCTGTCAGGGAGTAAGATAGTACTGCCGGAACACATCCATAAAATGGCGTATCCTGTCTTAAGGCACAGAATAATTCTAACGCACGAGGCGGAGTCTCAGGGGATTGATCCGGATGATATAATAGATACTATATTGAAAAAGATCCCGATTCTGGAAGCAGATGCTTTAAATTAAATTGTATGCACCTGCAAGAAAAGCCGGCTGGACAGAGACTTTCGCAGGTAGCAACTTTTGAATAAGAGGCTAAAGCCTTAACTCCAACAGAATTAAATTTCTGGCCTTAGCACTTCTGGAGTTAGGGCTTTAGTCTTTTATAAACCATTGGAGTGAGCTGACTTAGTGAGAAGTAAGATAAGATTACATATACAGAGGATGGTAGCCAACCTCTTTGCAGGTTCTTTTTCCAGTTACATGAATGCAACAAGGGGGATCGAGCTTGATGAGTTGAGGCAGTACCAGCCGGGCGATGAATTCAGGTCCATTGACTGGAAGACTACTACAAGGACGGGGGTCTTACATGTCAGGTTAAAGTTGGTGGACAAAAGAACCAATATATTCTTCCTGATTGACAGAAGCGGATCAAAGAAGTTTGGTTCGGCAGGTGTTACTAAGGAAGATATTCTGTCATCTATTATTTCCATCCTTGTTGAATCTGCAACAGAATCCGGTAATCTTGTCAGTTTCATTACCTTTACAGACAGAATCGAGAAATACATTCCTCCCCTGTCAGGTCAGAAAGAAGGCGCCAGGATAGCCAGAGGCATAATGAGTGATAAGACTGAAGGTGTACGTACCGATATCAATTGTGCCTTTAAATTCTTGAACAGCATGCAGTTTGCACCTTCACTTGTATTTGTGTTATCTGATTTTTTTGCACCGTTTGATTATGAGACATCACTCAAATCCCTTGTGAGAAAGCATGACGTTATTCCCATTATTATTTCAGATTTAAGGGAAGAGGTAATTCCCGGAGCAAGGGGCTTTGTGGCCGTAAAGGATCTGGAAACACAAGGCGTGAAGTATCTGGATTTGTCTAAAGGCATTATGGGAAGTTCGCAGCATCTTGATTTGTTTGATAAGCTTAATTTGAACAATCTTACATTGATGACCGATCAGAATGAAGAACAATGGACAAAGGCATTGTCAGACTTTTTTGATAAGAGGGCAAGGCGAAGAAGCAGGGTAAAGAGATGAAAAGGATTATATTTACAATTTGTCTGTGTGTATTCATCATGATTGTGAGCCTGGACAGATGTAACGGACAGGAAGGTTACAGGCAGCATCAGGCGTATGGAGAATCTGAACAGCCGCGTGATATTGACACCTTGATACCGGAGATGGATGAGGCTGTTGAGCTGTGGCTTTTTGTAGAAAACTACCGGTTTGTCACAGGTAAAATGATACACTTAACACTTCAGATGGTGTGGAAGCTTGGTGTCAGTGTAAATAAGGAGTTGTTTAAAGAGGTTGACCTGTCTCCATTTAAGATAGAAAAGGTGACTGTCGGGGAGAGGCAGATATTTAATAATGATAGTGACTTTTGTGTCATAACATACATCCTCTCCCTGCCTGATGATGCGGAGGAGAAGGTGTATACCGTACCGGTATTTTCTATTCCTTATAACGATGAGGCAAATAAGACATCCGGGAACGTGCAGACGTCTCCCATGGCATTAAAGAAGGTTCCGATTATGGTAGAGACAGAGATAGATAGAGATATAGTTGATATCGGGGACAGGCTTAAATATAAACTTATCATCTGGCACGAGAAGTATGTGCACATACTCAAAGAAAACATGGAAGGGCTTAACCTTAATCCGTTTAAGTTGATGAATTTCGGGATTAATGAAGAAGTTGAAGGGAAGTTGAGAAAGACAACGGTAGAATACGAACTCTCAATCTATGACGTGCCCGGCCAGTCAGAGAATTTTGAAATTCCCTCACTGCCGGTACTTTACAATGTTAATCGTGAAGGGGACGCCAGGCATAAAGAGGGTGAGAAAACAGCAGCAACACAGAAAATAAGCACTTCTGCAATTCCTGTATTAATCAACAGTTTATTAAAAAGAATTGATATACCCCTTGAAGGCTTGAAGGGTCCGCTTCTGTATTCACAGAAGGATAAATGTCTGAGAAGTCATCTGCCTATCATTCTGGGCTTCGTTATCATAATTGCTCTGGGGGCAAACGAGATCAGAAAGCTTGTTTACAGGCTGTCTGATGCTATTAAGGAAAGGATGGCAAGGTCTCCTCTTGCACATGCAGAAAGGCTGGAGAAACTGATTGCCGATTACAACAGTGATGCGGAAGGTGATGATTTAAGGCAGTCGGTTGTCAAGATCGATTGTTCCTCTAGGGCATTTCTGGGCTCATTAGTCGAGGTGCCGGGAGAAGTGGTACGTTCGGTAACCACTGCGCAACTTATCGATATAGTCAGGGGCAAAGAACTGTCCGTGGAAATAGTTGATTGTGCGGGCAATACACTTAAATCATTTGACTCTGTAATCTTTGGTGATATCGATAAGGACGAGATTAAGAAGGCTATGGATGGAGTGCAGGAGATATTGAAAGAGGCTAAGAAGCGAGGCTATTATTAACACTTTATTTAAATTAATTACAGGTCTTATAAAACATGAAACTGGATGATCCAATCTTTCTTCTGGCGTTGATTCCTTTTGTTTTTCTGATCTTTTTCAGAAGAGAGGGAAAGTACCTGGGCTATTCAAGTACGAGTCATTTGGAAGGTACCAAAAACATAAAGACCTTCATAAGGCGGCTGCCGAAGATATTATGCTTTCTCGTGGTGCTTTTTGCGATACTTGCATTTTCCAGGCCACAATCAGACTATCATGAAACAGAAGTGTCATACGAAGGGCGTGAAATAATATTATCCATTGATACATCGTTCAGTATGACTGGAGAGGCGATGGAGAAGATCAGGGATATAGCCAAGGATTTTATAAGGATGAGAAGCCATGATATGATAGGCATTACCATGTACGGAACAGATGCCGTGGTTGTTGTACTGCCTACCCGGGAGACAGAGTTGCTGGAGAAATCATTGGACCGGATTAAACCTCACCATGTTGGTGTTCGCACTGCCATCGGTGAAGGGCTTTTCACTTCAATACTTGCCCTTATTGAGAGAGACATGGGACAGGTCTTTGAAATTAACAAATTAAGAAAGAGCATGAACAGGGAGAAAGGGCTTGGAAAATATGCCCTGGATTTTGTAAAGATGGTCCAGAACAGGGGCACAATGAAGAACAAGGTTATAATATTATTTACAGATGGTATATACAATGTGGGAATAAATCCAACCAGGCCGCTCCGTTTTATTAAGAGGCTGGGGGTTAAAGTGCACGTGGTATCCGTACCTGCGTCTGCAGAGACAGGCGTGGAGCATGAACAGGCTGCTGAGAGGACAGCATCATTGAGGAAAGGTGTTGAGTCGACCGGTGGAAAATTATTTGAAGCTGAGAATTATGAAGAAGTTGAACAGTTCTATGTAGAGATTGACAGGATAGAAAAGGAAAAGATAGTAATGGAAACAGTCGTAAAGAAGAGGGACCTCTTTTTTATTCCCACGGCAATTAGTATCTGCTTCTTAATAGGAATGGTTGTAATAGAAAATATCTGGTTGAAGCTTCCGTGAAAGGGTAGATAATT
Source organism: uncultured Candidatus Scalindua sp. (assembly GCA_964584595.1). GTDB lineage: Bacteria > Planctomycetota > Brocadiia > Brocadiales > Scalinduaceae > Scalindua. The sequence continues at coordinate 8,037 of CAZPAM010000095.1, forward strand.
ATGAGTAAGAGTCTAATAATTAAAGTATCGCTTCTTGTCATTGCAATAGCCTTGATTGTTGGCGGACGCGGGTATTGGAGCAGGCACAAGCTGGCAGAGGAAATAAAAAAGGATGTGGCAATGGGGAGGTATAACAGGGCACTTGAGTCATTGGATGGAGCAAGAGAATCAAGACGGTACAGGCTTTCAAGGGTTTTGTATGGAGAGGACCCCTATGTTGCATACAATGCAGGGGTGGTGTTGATGTTAATGGGTGATACTAAGAAGGCTGGAGCGGAATTCAAGCAGGCAGCCAGGTCAGACAACGAATTAATTAAAGAAAATGCCATATATAACAGGGCGAATATAATAGCAACAAATATGGATTTTATTACTGCGGCAGAAGAGTATTCTAAGGTACTCATGATAGATCCAGACGACTTTGAAGCAAAAAAGAATCTTGAGAGAATGAGGCTGGGGCAGAAACAACTTTCAACACTGTTTTCTCAGGTAAAGCAGGAGAGAGAGGAGAGGATCCAGTCTCTTAAACTTA
>CAZPAM010000096.1:0-8344 GCA_964584595.1 uncultured Candidatus Scalindua sp.
TGTCTATGATGATGTCAGTCCTGAATTTATACGTGATGGTATTGCTAATGGCCACATTGTTATATATGGGAACCCTCAAAGAAAATCCAGGGTAGTCGGTATCGGAAATGGCCTCAGGACAAAGATAAATGCAAGTATCGGGACTTCTCCGGACATCGTTGATTTTGATATGGAAGTAGAAAAGGCTAAAGTCGCTGAAGAAGCTGGCGCAGACACATTGATGGAACTTTCAACAGGTGGTGACCTGGGAGAGATAAGGAAAAGGGTGCTTGACTCAATCAGTTTAACGGTTGGAACTGTGCCCCTGTACCAGGCGGCAATGGAAACTATTGAGAAGAAAGGTTCTGTGGTGAAAATGGAGTCGGATTTCCTTTTTGAGATCATTGAGAGACAAGCACAGGACGGAATAGGCTTTATGGCGATTCACTGCGGTATAAACATGATTACATTAGAACGTTTAAGAAAACAGGGATATAGATATGGTGGTCTCGTAAGCAGGGGAGGTTCATTCTTAACGGCATGGATGAACCATAATAAAAAAGAGAATCCGTTATATGAAGAGATTGATAGACTCATTGACATTATGAAGAAATACGACGTAATTTTGAGTCTAGGAAATGGTCTAAGGGCAGGTGCCGTACACGACAGTACCGACAGGGCTCAGATTCAGGAATTGATTATGAACTCTGAGATTGCTGAATATGCCCAGGGAAAGGGTGTCCAGATAATTGTAGAAGGCCCCGGACACATACCAATAGATGAGATAGAGGCAAATGTTATTATACAAAAAAGGATGAGCAATAACGCTCCATTTTACATGCTTGGTCCAATTACTACTGATGTGACACCCGGATATGACCATATCTCTTCTGCAATTGGCGCAGCTTTGTCATCCAGGTATGGCGCTGATTTCATCTGTTACGTTACACCACCTGAACATCTTGCACTTCCTACAGCTGATGATGTTAGAGAAGGCGTTATGGCAGCTAAGGTTGCCGTTCACGTTGGAGATATGGTAAAGCTAAAGGATAAAGTGAAGAATCAGGATCTTAAGATGGGTATCGCGAGGAGAGATCTTGACTGGAAGACCCAGTTTGAAACGGCCATCACTTCAGAGAAAGCTGAGGAGATAAGAAAAAGCCGTCCGCCAATGGAAGAGGAAACATGCACTATGTGCGGTCCGGTGTGTTCGTTGAAGGGTGTGATGGAATATTATGAAGATGATCTGAAAGGCAGCAGGAAGAAGAGTTATACGACGGCAGTGCCATCAAATGGTTTCTAGTGTCAATTCCGGTACTGGATTCCTCTCGAAAAGTCCTCGGCGTCTTTTGTCCGGGGAAGAGAGGTCTGTCATCAGGCTCGAACGATGCCTTCATTCCTGAATGATGTGCAGAATTAATCCTCGTTTATAAATCTATAGAAGTAAGAAACATGTCCATCGTCCTGTTAGAACACCCAAGACCAAGAACACCTGACAGATATGAATCGGTGGTCAACACACCGCTCTCTTCATGTCTAATGACCGGTTACGTTGCGTCAACCCTGAAATCTAATGGTTACGATGTGGATATTGTTGATGCAAATCTTCATGGGTGGTCTTTCAATAAAACAATTCAGGAGCTTAAAAAGAGAAACTTCAAATTATTAGGTGTTCACCTTGTCTATTTATGGGATAACACGGAAGATGTGTTTGGGATGCTCCTGAATCTTCGAAAGAGTATTCCTGATGCACACATAAATCTTTACGGCCACTTCCCCACATTTGCATACAAGGAGTTGTTGGCCAATTATCCTTTTGTTGACTCTGTTACTATAGGCGAACCGGAGGCCACATTTCTGGAGCTTTCAGATGAGGTTGCAAACAATAAAGAGGCTTCTACTTTAAACACCATTAATGGCCTTGCATTCAATTCCATTGATAGTAAGAGTGGAGAAGGTGTTCTTAGGCCTGACGTAATACTGAACAAGCCGAGAAATCTAGTTTCAAATCTTGATAATCTCCCATTTCCTTATCGCAACGACTTCGAATTGACAAAGAAGAAGGGGATCTCTACCTTTATCCTTGCCAGCAGAGGCTGCTATGGGAAATGTACTTTTTGTTATCTGGATAATTTTTATGGCGAGGAATCATCCTGGCGGGGGAGAAGCCCTGCAAATATATTTGATGAGATTTGTGATATTTATGAAGAATTTAAAGAGAGATATTTTTATTTTGCCGATGCGAACTTCTTTGGTCCGGGCAAAAAGGGGAAAGAACGTGCGTGTGAGCTGGCAAATCTCATTGTAGATAAAGGATTGAATATAAAGTTTGGGATTGAGTGCAGGGCTAATGATATAGAAGACAAAACGATTGGCATACTGGTCAGGGCTGGACTTAAAGATGTTTTTCTTGGAGTTGAGAGCGGAAGCCAGAGGTCTCTGAATAAGTTCAGGAAGTTTACAACGGTTGAGGATAATAAAAAGGCCATAAATATACTCAGGCGGTATGGTATAGAGCCCAATTACGGTTTTATAATGTTTGAGCCGGATTCAACATTGGCAGATGTCAGGGAGAATTATGAATTCCTTAAAGAGATGAAAATGCTGAATTCGCCGAGCATTACGGCACATCTTTTACACCACAAACAGACTGTATTCAAAGGGACGCGCGATTACGAAAAGAATAACGGTGATGTCGGTCCGGATTCAATAGTCATGTATGAACGTCCTTGTGAATTCAAAGATAAGGCAGTAGAGGCGTTGTCGGTAGAAGTAAATGTTTTTTGCCTTCAGGTGCTTAATGATATATCTCAGAACAGGGACTACAAAAATAGAAAGTTTGATTCGTGTGTTTATGATGAAGGTGATGCGTCTTCAAAACAGATGAATGAGCAACTGATTGAACGTTTCGAACAGACTTTGTGCTCATATGAATAAACCTAAAGATATAGAATATCTTAATGAAATAAGCTATAGCTATTGGAAGGCCCATGTTCTTTTTGTCGCTGTTGATATGGATGTGTTTGCGTTGACTGCGGGTAATGGTAAAAGTTGCAAGGTCATTGCCAAAAAGCTCAGGACTGATCTCAGGGCAACTGAAATGTTGTTGAATGCTCTTGCTTCTTTGGAGTTCCTGAGAAAGATTAAGGACGTTTTCAGGAATACTGCCATATCCAATCGTTATCTGATGAAAGGCTCTCCACTGTACCAGGGCGACAGGATACACCATTTTCACAATATGTTGGGTTACTGGACTAGATTAAGTGATGCGGTCAGGACCGGTAAGCCTACTGCATACGATAAAGCAGAGGAAGAGGTTGACGAAAAAAGGTTGAGAGAGTTCATCAGGGCCATGCACAATATCGGCGTAGTACAAGCCGGGGAAATATGTGGAAAATTACATCTAAAGAAATACTGCAGCCTTCTGGACCTGGCTGGAGGGCAGGGAACTTATGCTGTAAGGTTTGTTAAGGAAAACCCGAAGCTGAAGGCTGTAGTATTTGACCTTCCGGAGGTTATTAAGATTGCCAGAGAGCATATTAATGAATCGGGTATGAAAGGGAAGGTTACAACTAAGGCAGGGGATTGCCTTAAGGATAGTTTCGGTAAAGAAATGTATGATATTGCCTTTGTGTCAAATTTATTACATATTTATAAACCGGGTGAAAATCGGAAAATATTAAAAAAATGTTGGGATTCCTTATTGAAAAAAGGTATAGTTGTTGTTCAGGAGTTTGTCCTGAACCCAGCAAAGACACAACCGCTTTTTGGTACGCTTTTCAGCCTGAATATGTTGATGGGAACACACAGGGGCTCATCTTATTCATTTGTTGAAATGAAGGAGTGGCTCAAGGATGTGGGGTTTAAAAACGTAAAAAGAGTTGATCTAGACTTGGATTCAGGCTTGATCATTGGGCATAAGCCGTAAATACAATATAAAGGAGAGTTGGTAATGTATAAGAAGATTGTCGTACCGGTTATATTGTTACTTTTCATTTTGCAAACCAGCAACCTGCTGTTTGCAAAAGATGAAACAGAGGCAAAGGCGGAAGTAAAAACTGAGGCGACTGCAGAGAAAGAAGTCAAGGCAGATAAAGCAGCTAAATCTGTAAAAGATACAAGAGATGATATTGTTGCTACTGTTAATGGCGAAGAAATATTTCGCAAACAACTTGACAGAAGACTGGATGTCCTTAGGCGTATGAATCAGAAAGTGACGCGTGCTGTTCAACTAGAGGTGATAGGCCAGTTAACAAAGAAAGTACTACTTAAACAATTTGTTGAAGGGCGAGATATCAAGGTAAGTGGTGGAGAGATACAGGGAGAGCTTGAAAAGATCAAGTATTTTCTGAAATCCAATCCGAATGATAGCGACAAGTCACTGGAAGAGATTTTGAAAACTCAGGGTTCCAATATTGGTGAACTCGAAGATGAGATAAGAAGAACTCTGGCTTTGAGCAAATATTTGGATGGAAGGGTTGATGATGAAGAAAAAAGCAAATATTTTGAAGCGAATATAAACGCCTTTAATGGTGAGAAGGTAAAAGCAAGTCATGTCTTAATTGATACAACTAAGCTGAAAACAGAGGCTGAACTTGAAAAGGCAAAACAGAAGATTGAAGAGGTAAAGAAGGAAATAGATAATGGTGCGGACTTTGCGGAAATGGCAAGGGAGTACTCAACCTGCCCTTCAGCTGAAAATGGGGGTGATATTGGTTTCTTTCAAAGAAAGGGTTCTTTAGTGGAAGAGTTTGCTGAAGCTGCTTTTTCAATGAAAGTCGGAGAAATCAGTGAACCTGTAAAAACGCAATTTGGTTATCATATTATTAAGGTTACTGACAAGGAAGAGGGAAAAGATGTCAATTATGAAGATGTTGCAGACATGGTTGATTTTGTTTATATGCAAATAAAGACCGAAGACCTTCTGAAGGGATTGTATGAAAAAGCAGAGATTGAAATAACTCTATAGTAGTTGAGTGATTATTTGTCTTTTGTTTTACTGTAAATTTCCGGGAGTTTTTTTATTAATACCTGGATTCTTTTTTCAAGAGTATGTGGTTTTGCCGGTGATCCCCAGACTACGGATCCTGCCTCTAAGCTCTTATAAACATCAGAAGCTGCACCGATAATACAATTATCTCCGATTTCTATATTGTCAATAACGCTAACATTTGCAGCTAACATTACATTCTTACCTACTTTTGTGCCTCCTGAAATTTTCGCATATGCAATTAACATGGTGTCCTTGCCTATAAAGACATTATGAGCTATGTGGGAATGGTTGTCTATTTTGACGCCGGAGCTTATAACGGTTTTATCAAGTGCTGAACGTGCAATAGTAACGTTTGATCCAATTGCCACATCATCTCCGATCTCTATAGTTCCTACCTGAGGAATCTTCACGTGTTTACCTTTTATTTGAAGATATCCAAAACCGTCATCACCAATATTTGTGCCGGATTGGATTGCTACTCGGTTGCCAATTGTAACTTCTTCTCTGATTGTAACGTTTGGGTATATTATTGAATCATCACCAATTTTGCAGTTTGAGCCTATAAAGGTATTGGGGTATATGGTTACATTATTACCTATTTGAGTATTTTCGCCAATGACTACGTTTGCTCCAATAGATACATCGCTGCCAATGGAAGAGTCTTTTGGAATTGTTGCTGATGGATGAATAGTGCGTGGCTGTTGCTGTTTAATGTCTGAAACAACCTTAAGTAGTTTAATAAATGCCAGGAACGGATTCTCGACAATGATTAATGTTTTGCTTGTTTCCTCTATTGGTCTGTGTGATACAACTGCAGAGGCCTTTGTTTCTAATACCTTGCTTACAAACTCTTCATTTTTGATAAAGCTTATGTCGCCTTCATCTGAATTCTCAATGCTGGACACACCCGTGATGATCAGGCCTTCATCTCCCAGCACCTTGCCGCCGATAATTTCGTTAATTTGCTTTATGGTAAATTCCACAAAAAGATATTCCTTTCTTGTTGGTGGAAATGCTATACTCGTTACGGGTTAAGTTTAGTTTATATCACACGAATACATGTGCTGTCAAACTGAACTTTCGTGTTGACAATAGACTAAGATAAAAATAGTATTCTGTAATAAGTATTTGTACTTTTACTCCTCGTTGTTGGTTTCTGGCAAAACTATTACAATTAACCTTGATATTTGAAATTATTTGCTTCCGCTATGATAAGATCCGAAACTGCTGATTGTACGAATAAAGAAAAAATGGAGTTGTTATGTGATGAGAGCGTTAAATTAGGAGCAACGATTTCCAAAATAGTTTCCACGAAGAGTATTGTGGTAGAGCCCTGGGTTCAGTTGAAATGCCGGTTCGGTTGCTCAAAATTTGGCAAATATAAGACCTGTCCGCCACATACGCCAACGTATAAAGAAACTCAGGAATTGATGAATTGTTATGAGAGTGCCATTTTGATAGAAGGCCAGCCGCCTGCAAAACAATTTGAAGAAATGCTTCTCCATATTGAACACAAGGCAAATTTTGCAGGGTTTTATAAGGCCTTTGCCCTAAATGCGGGGCCGTGTCCACTTTGTACTACATGCGATGTAGATGGTACCTGTGTAATGCCGAAAGAGGCAAGGCCGTCAATGGAGGCATGTGGTATAGACGTCTTTAAGACTGTTCGCAATAATGGTTTTGAAATAAAGTTTCTGGAACATAAAAACGAATATGTTAAATATTTCGGTTTACTTTTAATTGATTAATTTGGGAATTTGAATATGTGCGGAATTGTTGGTTATATTGGAGAAAATAAAGCCAGACCGGTACTCATGAGTGGGATAAAAAGGCTTGAGTACAGGGGGTACGATTCTGCCGGGATTTCCATTATAAATGAGAACAAAATGGTTTGTAAGAGATCAGTAGGGTTTGTTGACGAATTGGAGAAAAAGTTAAATGGGAGTTTTGATGAGGGTACTTTAGGTATAGTGCATACCAGATGGGCTACACACGGAGCACCGACAGTAGAAAATGCTCATCCACATTGTGATTGTACAGGGAGCATATCAATCGTTCACAACGGTATAATTGAAAATTATAACTACCTGAAGTCAAAACTGGAAAAAGAAGGACATATATTTAAAAGTGAGACAGATTCAGAGGTGATTGCTCATCTTATTGAAAGTCACTTTGAAGGGGAGCTGGAAGATGCCGTAAGGAGAGCGTTGAAGGAAGTTGATGGCGCTTATGGCCTGGCTATAATCAGTCTGGATGATCCTGGTAAACTGATTGCCGCAAGGCGTGGGAGTCCATTAATAGTAGGTATAGGCAAGGGAGAGCATTTTGTCACTTCAGACGTGGCTGCCATTTTAGAATATACAAAAGAGGTTGTTTACCTGGACGATAATGAGATTGCTGTTTTGACAAAAGATAAAATGGAAACGACTGATATTGACAACGTACAGATATCTAAAAGTATCGATGAGATTCAATGGAATCTTGATAAGACAGAAAAGGGCGGATACGAGCACTTTATGCTTAAAGAAATATATGAGCAGCCACAAACTTTGCGTGATGCAATGCTGGGTAGATTTGAGAAGGATAGCAATCTCGTGCATCTTGGTGGATTAAAGGAAAAGGAAAATGTTCTGCGAGATGTCAGGCGTATTATAATAGCGGCATGTGGTACTTCCTGGAATGCAGGACTCATTGGGGAGTATATGATAGAGGAACATTTGGGAATTCCGGTTGAGGTGGAGTACGCTTCAGAGTTCAGGTATAGAAATCCTATTATTGAAGAGGGGACTATGGTATTAGTGATAAGCCAATCTGGCGAGACTGCTGACACACTTGCTGCAATGCAAGAGGCTAAAAAGAAGGGTGCAGTAATTCTATCGATCTGTAATGTGGTCGGGAGTAGTATTGCCAGGGAATCGGATTGTGGTATTTTCCTTCATGCCGGTCCTGAGATTGGTGTTGCATCGACAAAGGCATTTACTTCACAAATTTCCGTACTATTCCTACTAACCCTCTTCCTGGCACGGATAAGAGGAAAGAAAGAAGTTTTGAACAGTGATTTGACGGATAAGTTGAGAGATATCCCTGGGCAGGTACAGCAGATCCTTGATAGAAAAGACCAAATAGTCAAGATTGCGCAACTTTATAGCGATAGTGATAATTTTCTTTATTTGGGGAGAGGTTACAATTATCCTGTGGCCCTGGAAGGAGCTCTTAAGTTAAAGGAGATATCCTACATACATGCAGAAGGTTATCCCGCAGCAGAGATGAAGCATGGACCAATTGCATTAATAGATAAAAATATGCCAGTTGTTTTTCTAGTTACAAGAAATGGTTTTGATAAAGTTTTATCAAATATACAAGAAGTTAAAT
>CAZPAM010000097.1:0-8028 GCA_964584595.1 uncultured Candidatus Scalindua sp.
TTCCACTCTCCTTCATTTTTTTAAGTAAATCCAGAGATTCCTGATCTGCTCCTTCGAAATTTCTTGTCATTTTATGCCCTCCTGATTAGTTAAAGAATTTATTAATCATTTCCTAGTATGGATTCAAACGATGAGATATTAAATCTGTAAAACACCGCTTATGGACGCATAAGTCTTTGAAATACTATTTCATTTCCTCTAACACTTTTTGCAAGTCCCATAGAATGAAATCTGATAACTAGAAGGTGTAAATTCATCGAATATTTCTCTTGGAAGTCTCGGGTTTATGTAGTCTTCTTTTATATCAGAAATCTTATTGCACTTTAGACATATAATGTGATGATGAACATCTGTGTTAGGATCGTAATGTTTCCTCTCCGTATCTATCGTCACTTTTGAGATTTCTCCCATCTCCTCCAGGACATCCAACGTCTTGTATACAGTTGTAAAAGAGATAGTAGGGTAAACTCTTTTTATCTCATCATAGGTGTTCTCATCAGATGGATGCATAGAGTTTCCCTCAAGGATCTTAAATACTCCTAGGCGCTGTGGCGTAATCTTGAGACTTTTACTTTTAAATTTTTCTACTAGATGATCTACCGTATCCATGCTATCACCTTAGAAAAAATGTAATATAAAAACAAACATTATTATACAATAATGATTACAGTTTACCAAGCACAAATTTATCGAAATTTCAACTTAAAATCTAAGAGTTATGGTAGTAGCAGCCTAAGAAATGATTTGCAAAAAAGTTTGATACTTATAGGTATTAATTTTTTAGGAAAAAGCAAAGTATCGAGCGGTAAATGTCTGCCATTTCGTATTCGATCGCAACAGATTGGTTAGACATAATCCTAAAAAGGCGGATGCTATTTAAAAAGTAAGGGATTTAAATTCTCTAACCACCTGTTTACGCTTGATATGTGAAGGTTCTATATGTAGTTGTAATGGAGGGGTTCTGGGTGTGAACTAATTATGAAGTCATAGGTAAATAATTACCTAGCTGTTGTTACTAATTGCTTTGTTTTCTGTCTTTGTCAACTATGTGTTTCGATACCTTTATCACTCATATAAGCGCGAATTCTATCGGCATGTTCTTTATCATCTTTATTCATTTTTTGAAAGATTTCCATGATAGTTGAAGTAAGTGGTTTTTCCATTGCAAGTTGAAAGTGAAGTTCACCTGCTAGCTGTTCTATCTCTAGCGCAATATGAAATGTCTTTTCTCTTGAAGGTCGTTGTTTTTTACATTCTTTAAGCATCAAAATTAACTTATTGTTTGCTTCGTATAGTATATCTACTGATGGAGCAAGAAGTTCGACCGGAAACTCAGGCTTCACTAAGGATGTACCTCTTCCAATCACAATTAAATCGGCATGGTTTTTTTCTTCTAAACCTAGTTTCCACCAGAAGTCCGAATCTTCAGAAAATGTATCACTAAAGAACATGTATATTTTGGCAACATTTAGCTCAACCTTTATCGATTCGTCTAATAGCTTTTCGTCCATTTATTTATGATACTTAAATATTCAGAAAACTAAACTGTTTTATAAGAATTTCTATACACATTATGTAAAATAATTGTAGTTGTAATGGAGGGGGTCTGGGTGTGAATTAAATGTGAAGTAAAAAATCAAAATAGGCCAAAACAGGGAGTAAACCAAACTCCCCATTCTGGCCTTAAACCCAAGCAAATCAAAACAGTTAGAACTAAACCAAAAGACTTTACCTCTTCTTTTCCTTGCTTGACAAGCAAGGGGTTACTGGTTCGAATCCAGTATTGCCCATATTGTCATACAAGGACTTGCAACAAGATCTGCAGTATCGGGACACGTCATTCATTATCTCGCCAGAGTCAAAAGTCATTTCTTAATCAAAAAGCAAATCAAATATTAGTTCATTTACTAAATCTTTTTATTTGGCAGATTTTATGCTGTTTTTCAGTCTGAATGACCTGGTATGGCAGGTGCATTTACTGTAAGTCCGGTGATGTACATTACATAAAAAGTTGTTGTAAAATAAGATATTTAGATGATAATATTGCACAAATGTTTCATATCTTTTAGGAAAGGAGTGCAGGCTGGTGTCTGATTCGATTGTTGAAAAGATTTCTGAGCTGAAGAAGAAGCATAATGCCATTATCCTGGCACATAACTATCAGCGTGGTGAGGTTCAGGATGTTGCAGATTATGTTGGAGATTCCCTGGGTTTGTCTCAACAGGCTGCAAAGGCGGATGCGGACTTGATTGTCTTTTGCGGTGTTCATTTCATGGCGGAGACAGCTGCAATATTGTCTCCGGATAAGACTGTTATTATGCCGGATGAGCATGCAGGGTGCCCAATGGCGAATATGATAACGGCAAGGGAATTAAGGAAGAAAAAGGAACTTTATCCAAATATCAAGGTCGTGTGTTACGTTAATACTACTGCTGCCGTCAAGGCTGAAAGCGATATATGCTGTACTTCATCGAACGCTGTGAAAATCGTGTCATCCATCCCTGAAGATGAGGAGATATTATTTATCCCTGATAAGAGCCTCGGTGCATATGTTTCGTCATGCCTGAATAGAGAGATGATTTACTGGGAAGGTTATTGTCCAACTCATCACAGGATACTTGCTGATCAGATAGTAATGATGAAATCCGAACATCCGGAGGCAGAGGTAGTCGTGCACCCTGAGTGTACACCTGATGTGATTGCGCTGGCAGACAACGTAGCAAGTACAACCGGTATTTTAAAATATGCAAACAACAGCAGTGCAAAGGAATTCATCATCGGGACTGAAATAGGAATTTTACACAGGTTGAGGAAGGAAAATCCTGATAAAATCTTTATGCCGGTTACACCGCTATCGGATTGCCCCAATATGAAATTAAATACACTGGAGAAAGTGTTGTGGTCGTTGGAGGATATCCAGTATGTTGTTACAGTGCCGGATGAAATAGCGAAAAAGGCTTTATCGGCTATTCAGAGGATGCTGGACTTGTCATGACACATATTCTTTAAGATATTTTCCTGTATAGGACTTCTTTAATTTAGCAATTTTCTCCGGTTTGCCGCATCCTAATACATATCCACCTCCTTTTCCACCTTCCGGCCCGAGATCGATTATATGGTCTGCACATTTTAAGACTTCAAGATTGTGTTCAATAACAATCACGGAATGTCCGTTATCTATTAACCTCTGGAAGCAATCAAGCAGCTTTCTTATATCGTCAAAATGCAGGCCTGTTGTAGGTTCGTCAAATATGAAAAGTATTTCTTCGTGCCTTCCTTTTGCCATGTAAGTTGCCAGTTTTAATCGCTGCGCTTCACCGCCTGAGAGTGTGGTTGCCGGTTGCCCTAATCTAAGGTATCCTAAACCCGTATCCTCAAGATATTTCAGTCCCTTCTTGATGTGTGATGCCGCCTTAGGCAGCCCGCTGTTTATGTCTGATGTCAGCACATGCTTGTTACGTGTGGAAAAGAATGCCATTGCCTCGCTTACGGTCATTTCCAGGACATCATGAATGTTTTTCTCTTTATAACAAACTTCAAGAATATCTTTCCTGAAGCGCTTGCCGTGGCATTGATCACAGGTTACGTATACATCGGCAAGAAACTGCATATCCACCTTTATATAACCACAGCCCTCACAATAGTCACACCTGCCGCCTTTAACATTAAAAGAAAAAGAGCTTTGAGTATAATTGTGTAATCTTGCTTCTCTGGTGGAAGCAAATATCTTCCTTATAAAATCGAAAACCTTTACATAGGTAACCGGATTTGACCTGGGCGTCCTGCCAATAGGTGATTGGTCAACCATGATTACATCGTCTACGTGTCCATTGATGTTCAGGTCATTGTGGCTTCCTATAAAACCATTATAGATTCCCATTCTTTTCTTAAGGGCGCCATATAGAGTATCCTGGATCAGTGTGCTTTTGCCGGAGCCTGATACACCGGTTACACAGGTAAATACCTTGAGGGGAAATCGCACGTTAATATTTTTCAGATTGTTTTCAGTCGCACCGGTAATTTCAATGTGATTTTGTGTGATTTGCCTTCTTGACAAAGGCAGTTCAATCTGCTTCTTGCTTTTCAAATATTGTCCTGTTAAGGAACCATTTTTAGAGGGTATCTTTTTTGCATCTCCGGTATAAACCACGCTACCACCGTTTTCGCCAGCTCCAGGCCCGATGTCTATGAGATAGTCTGCTGACTTAATCATATCTCTATCATGTTCGACCACTAAGACTGTATTTCCAATATTCCTGAGTTGCACCAGTATATCGATAAGACGCTTCGTGTCCCTCGGGTGCAGTCCAATGCTTGGTTCATCCAGAATATATAATGTATTAACGAGCGATGAGCCGAGTGAAGTGGTCAGATTTACTCTCTGCGCTTCTCCACCAGATAATGTTCTTGTCATTCTGTCTAGTGTCAAATATTCCAGTCCAACCTTAACCATGTAACCAAGCCTCTTCTTTATCTCCAGTAATAAAAGCCTGGCTATTTCCTCCTCGTATTTTGAGAGCTTTATATTCTCAAAAAAACTGTGTGTTTCGTCAATAGACATACTGCATATGTCTGATATATTATATTGATTAATCTTCACATTATGGGCAGATGGATTAAGCCTGGTGCCTCCGCACTCAGAACATACGGTATAGCATCTGTATTTGCTGAGTAATACCCTGACGTGCATCTTATATTTCTTCCCCTCCAACCAGTCGAAGAATTCGTTAATACCCGTGAAGTCATCAGTCCCTTCTTCGATTAATCTCAACTGGCTCTTCGTTAATTTATTGAATGGTATATCGAGCGGAAGATTATAATCTGACGCTGCTGCCTGTAATTCCTCGAGCAGGTTACGATAGGCCGGTGAATTCCAGGGGGCTATTGCACCTTCATTAATGGTTTTTGTTTTGTCAGGCACAACGAGGTTCATATCTATTTCTATAGTGTGGCCGAATCCCTGGCATTTCTGACATGCGCCCAGGGGATTATTAAAGGAAAACAGATGGTGAGTGGGTGCCTTGTATTCTATATTACAGTTATTGCAACAGAAATGACTGCTGAATGATATTTCAAGCCATTTTGAGTCATTTATTAAGACCTCCTTAAGTTTCTTTCCTGCAAGTCTTTTTGTAAAAGAATTTGATTCAACAATATTGCCTTTTATACCTTTCTTAATCCCATCAGTTAAGAAGAGGACCCTTAGATATCCGTAACCCAGACTGTAAGCTGTCTCAAGGCTGTCTACAAGGCGGCCCTTAATCTTTTTCCCCACTACTAATCTGTCCACTATTCCCGCAACTGACTTATACTTGCGTATATCAAAGTTCTCAGGTGTAGAAGAGATATCAATAATATTATTGTCAGCAAGGATTCTGATTATGCCTCGTTCCCTTAAAGCGGAAACCTGCATATCACTGGGAATCTTCTTACTGATCGCAACAGGAAATGCAATGAGAAATCTGGTATTTTCAGGAAGCGATAGTATGCAGTCTGTGATTTGTAATATTGTATCATTCCGGACAACCTTTCCACATTTTGCGCAGTAAGTCTTGCCTATGCGTGCAAAAAGTAGCCGGAGATAATCATTTATTTCAGTTGCAGTTCCGACGGTGGAGCGGCGGTTTTTAACGGGATTCTTTTGCTCGATTGCAATTGCAGGAGGTATGCCTTCTATATGATCGACATCCGGCTTATCCACTCTTTCCAGGAATTGACGGGCATAAGCTGAAAATGATTCTACATATCTCCTCTGGCCTTCAGCATACAGTGTGTCAAAGGCCAGGCTTGATTTGCCTGAACCACTGACACCGGTTATCACAACCAGTTTACGTAAAGGAATTTCTATATTAATATTCTTTAAATTATGTACCCTGATGCCACGGGCAACTATTGATTTCTTCATGTGTTTATTGTTTATTCAGATATGCACTTAATGCTTCTTGCCAGGACCTCATTCGAATTCCGGTACTTGTGGTGAGCTTTTGACAGTTCAGAGTTGAATTAAGAGGGACTATTGCAGGACGTTTATATTGAGATGATTTTATCGGGTCAACTTTGATATTGTGACCCTGTGTTTCAAAAATATATTTTGCCCATTCATATCGCGAACAACATCCTTCATTAGAGACATGGAAAATACCTTCACATCCTTTCTTTATTAAGATCCACAGAGCTTCTGCAAGGTCTGCGGTGTATGTCGGGGAGCCTGTTTCGTCAGTGACAATGGAGAGTTTCTTTTTGTGTCCTGCCAGTTCAAGCATTTTTTTCACAAAGTTGGTTCCATGATGTCCGAACAACCACGAAGTTCTTACTATCAGAAATGAATTGCAGTAATCCTGGATATTCCTTTCGCCTTCAAGCTTTGTCCTGGCATATTCTGACAATGGATTGGTCTGGTCTTCCTCAGCATATGGCCTGTCACTATTACCATCAAATACAAAGTCAGTACTGATATGAATAATCCTGGCACCGCATCCTTTTGCTGCAGCCGCTAAGTATTTTGGTCCCAGGGCATTGACCTTGAATGCCTTCTCTCTTTCTGTCTCGCATTTGTCGACGTTTGTATAGGCGGCACAGTTAATAATAATATCCGGTGTGTGTCTGGAAATAAAGCCTGATACTTCATCTTCAAGTGTGATATCAAGTTCTTCGTGTGGGGCCTCTATGACTTTTAAGTCCCTCTCTTTTCGAAGCAGCATGACGATGTCTGTTCCCAGCATACCGTGTGGACCGGTAATTAATATTCTCATAATCTGTTTTGAATGTGTTTTGTGGAGGTTATATATGGAGAGTTGTGAATTGTCTATCAGGTTTCAAACTGTATCCTATACAACTTTTTATATTCACCCTCTTTTTCTATCAGTTCATCATGTGTCCCTGTTTCAACAAGAAAACCATCTTTTAAGACTAAGATTCTATTGGAATGGCGTATGGTTGATAAGCGATGTGCAATGACGAAGGTTGTCTTGCCTTCCATTAGATGGTCCAATGCTTCCTGGACAAGCATTTCAGATTCAGAATCCAGAGACGATGTTGCTTCGTCTAAGATCAATATAGGTGCATTCTTAAGTATTGCCCTTGCAATTGTTACCCTTTGCCTCTGACCGCCGGAGAGCTTTACGCCCTGTTCTCCCACTAAGGCATCATAACCATCCGGAAGGCTTGAGATGAAATCATGTATATTCGCCGCTTTGGCAGCATTTTCAATCTCTTCTAGACTGGCGTTTCTTCTTCCACACAGGATATTATCTTTAAAGCTTCTATTGAACAGGAATGTCTGTTGGCTGACAATTGCAATATGCTCCAGGAGTGAATCACGCTTTATTAAACGGATATCTGTACCGTCGATTTCTATAGTTCCGCTGAGAGGATCGTAAAAACGCGGGACAAGGTCCAGCATTGTAGATTTGCCGGCACCGCTCTCTCCCACTATTGCAATTATCTGTCCCTTTTCAACTGTAAGGTTGATGTCCTTGAGTACCGGTATGCTGTCGTATGCGAAGTTTACATTCTTAAACGAAACAGTTTTCTCTATTTTCTTCAACTCTATGGCATCAGGGTTATCTGTGATTGATGGACTCTGGTCAAGCAACTCAAATACCCTGCTTGCACCGGCTAAGGATTCCTGCAGTTTTGCATAGCTTTTAGCTAATTTCTTTACTGATGGAAGTATCAGAAATGCAGTTACGGTAACAAATCCTCCAAGTGAACCCGGGGAAATTTTATTGGTAGTGATAACGTAACCGCCAACGATTATGATTGCGGCTAATCCTAATGAATAGATAAACTCGGTAGTACTTGTATTCAGGGCCTTTGCCTTTACTGTCTGCATCATTCTTCTGAAGAATCGTGAATTTAAATTCTTGAATTCTACGATTTCTTCGTCTTCCATCTTAAAGGCTTTTACAATCCTTATTCCTGAAAACATTTCTCGCATTGCATCAGTCAGTTCTCCTAAATGCATTAAACTTTTACTTCCATATTTTTTTATTTTGCGTCCAAAAACCAATACTGGAATAATGACAA
>CAZPAM010000098.1:0-7986 GCA_964584595.1 uncultured Candidatus Scalindua sp.
TCAAGATCAACAACAGCCCCAAGCTCTTCTCCCATCTCTCCCACAGCAGAAGAGAGGCCACCCGCACCACAATCAGTAATATTGTCATACAAACTACGGTCCAGCGCCTTCATGAGTGCGTCAGTAACCTTCTTTTCCATTATTGGATCGCCAATCTGTACCGCACCCCCAGACACCACCTCCGATTGGTGGGTTAACTCTACAGATGAAAATGTTGCCCCGTGGATACCATCTCTTCCGGTTCTACCGCCCACAAGTAAAATCAAGTCACCCTTGTGCGATTTCTTTTCACACTTATCCTTTGAAATCAATCCAACGTTTCCGCAATAAACAATTGGATTACTCGTGTATCTTTCATCGAAGAATATGGCACCGTTTGCAGTAGGTATCCCCATACGGTTGCCATAGTCCCTGACACCGCCCACCACTCCCTTAAATATCCTTTTTGGATGAAGAACCCCTTCCGGTATCATTTCCTGACGAATATCCAGAGGCCCGAAACAAAAAACGTCTGTATTTAAAATTGGCTTTGCACCCAGGCCGGTACCTAAAGTATCCCTGATAACTCCGCCAATTCCGGTATTTGCCCCACCATAAGGTTCGATTGCTGATGGATGATTGTGTGTTTCAACCTTGAAACAGATATTATAATTTTCATCAAACTCAACGATACCGGCATTATCCTTAAATACAGAAACGCACCACGGTTTATCTAATTCTGAAGTTGCTTTCATTACCGTATTGGCCAGAAGATTGTCAATAACATCTCCATCGCAATCTATCATCCCTCTGAATGTTTTATGCATACAATGCTCAGACAATTGTTTCAAGTTCAACGTCGGTGGGATTCCTGCCAAGCGTGGTAAAATACTTCTGAACAGCCTTCATCTCCTGAAGGTTTAAATACAACTGCCCATCCTGACTGATCGACAGGAGTTGCTTATCGTCCGCATTCAATATCTCAAGCGTGTGCTTGTGGAAGACATACTCTATTGCTTCATTCTTATCCTCATAAAACAAATTATCTTTGTTTATGAAAACATCTTCTATAATTTTATTGGCCAGTACCTTATCAGCGATGGTCTCAACCTGTTCAATTGAAAGTGAGCCGGCCACCTGGAATCTCTTTGCCGTCTTGACAGATCTTGCACTCATGCCTAGATCTCTAATCCCCTTAATCACAGTAGATTCCACTGGATCCATTACACCCCGTTTACGCGTCACTTCAATCGTATAAACGGCATTACCCTTATCCCCTGCCTGAATATCAGCAGGTTGCTCTGATGAACCATTGATGCAGGCGTAATCCTGCGTCAATCCATCAATTAACAGTTCACTGCAAATACGTTTGATTTCGTCTTTAGACAAGTCCCCATCTATCAGGTACACCTGTACCGTACGAATTTCATCCACAGATGTAATTCCAATATTTGCAATCTCTGAGGCTACTTCATTTCCGATGGCATCCGGAAAATCTGCCTTAGTAAATACCTCTATCCTTCTTTCCATCTTTTTTTATCACGTACAGCTTTTGACTTTTTCAATCTTTTTAAGATCTTATTGTCGTTTCCCTTCTCCAGGTCATTTAGCGTAGACTTTACTTCTTTAGAAAAACATTTCAGCGCTTTAACTATTCTCGCCTTATTCTGCTTGCAGATACCCAACCATAGATCCGGGTCTCCCGAAGCAACCCTTGTAGTATCCCTTAAACCGCTGGCAGCAAACTTCCAATATTTCTCGTCAATCACGCTCACAAGGCCGGAAGCAACTAAATGAGGTAAATGGCTGACTAATGCAACAATCTCATCATGTTTAGAAGGCGTCATGATACTTACTTCTGCTCCCAACGCCTTCCACATTTTTGATAACTTTGTTATGCATTTCTTTGAATTAAGGCTTGTGGGAGTCAGCACACAAACACTACCTTCAAAAAGGTCCGGTCTTGCTGACTCTATACCCCTCTGTTCTGAACCTGCCAATGGATGTGCGCCTATGAAGTTTGGCCTGTCCGCATTATGCTTACTCTTTATCTCCCTGTTTATTTGAGAAACTATATGTTTCTTAGTACTTCCAACATCAGTAAGAATAGCCGATGTCTTCATCAAAGGGATTATCTTCCTTGCAAGATCCGGTATAAGGTCAACGGATGTTGCTAATATTATAATATCTGCCTGTTTTACGGCTTTTTCAATATTGACTGTGCCTTCGTCAATGGCTTTGGCCCTAAGTGCCTTATTTATTGAGGTTCTACGGTGCCCGACACCTATAATTGACCCGGCCAAACCTCTTTCCTTCAAGCCAAGACCTATTGAGCCTCCTATCAATCCTGTCCCTATTATGGCAACATTTCCAAAGTTCATTTGGTACTCTTTTTCACAAAAAAACTTAAAATATTTTACCCACCTGTACCCATTCGGGCAGGCAAAACCGGGGTAAATTTTGAGTGCTGATGTTAACCGCGTTAAAGAATTTTGTCAAATTTAATTAATCTATATTCCCTTGATTTGCATAAAAAAACTGCTAAAATTGCAACTGACCTCAATTCAACAACTTAAGATATTGTAGACTTTATAATTGTTAGTAATGGATTGTTATGAAGAAAGACAAACTGAAAGACAAACTGAAAGATAAACTGAAAGACAAACTGAAGGACAAAGGCAAAGAAAAAGACAAGAAAAAGGAAAAAGACAAGCAAAACACCGAGGATATAATTCTTGAATTAGATAAACGTATTGACGAGCTACATCACAGCACAACAGGAGATGATTTATCTGCTCAAATTAAAGAACTGGAAGAGCAGAGAATATCCCTTCTAAAAGAACTGTATTCCAATCTTGGACCCTACGAGATTGTAAAGGTTGCACGCCATCCCCTCAGGCCACCGGTATCTGATTACATAAAAATGATGGTCGATGATTTTATTGAACTACACGGGGATCGTAATTACGGAGACGACAGGGCCATAACCACAGGTTTTGGCAGTATTGGCGGGAAAAAAGCTTTGATAATCGGCCAGCATAAAGGAAAAACAACAAAGGAGCGAATTGACTGCAATTTTGGCATGCCCAATCCTGAAGGATATCGAAAGGCGTTACAAAAAATGAAACTGGCAGAAAAATTTCATTTACCCATAATCACCCTGATCGATACGCCGGGAGCAAACCCTGATATAGGAGCAGAAGAGCGTGGCCAGGCGCATGCAATTGCCATAAACATTGCAGAAATGAGCAAGCTTAGAACCCCCGTAATATGCATTGTCATTGGCGAGGGTGGAAGCGGCGGCGCACTGGGCATAGGTGTGGGTGATAAATTCTTGATTCTTGAATATGCATACTGCTCTGTTATCTCACCGGAAGGCTGTGCGGCTATCCTGTGGAAGAGCAAAGACAATGCAGAGGATGCTGCCAATGCACTGAAATTAACTGCAAAGGAATTGTTCAAACTGGGAATAGTAGATGAAGTAATACCTGAACCAATAGGAGCAGCACACAGTAACCCGAAAGAAATGTCTAAGACATTAAAAGAAACAATCGTTCGATATATAGATGAACTCCAGGCTGTGCCTTTAGACAAATTAATCGAGAAAAGATACAAAAAATACAGGAAGTATGGCAGTTTCCTGGGTGGAGAAGAGGCAGCAATTAAATGAGAGAACACAGTGGAAGGTTCTTCTAGATCCAGAAAATAATAAACAGTAAGGACAATGTTGTGAGACAAATATTATTAGATATTGCAAAGAGAGTCAGCATCAATGTTAATCAATTGCAGAATGAGGCTGAAGAGTGGTTTAAAGGGAAACTTGAGAGGCTCACCAAAATCAAAGAATCTCTCCAGGAAACCAGTTCATGTACATACGAAAACCAACCCACTCTTTTTGGTAAAGAGCGGGAGTACTTGATTGATTTACATAAGGGAATCCTGGAAGAAGGAAAGTACGAAACAGAAGATACGAGAATCCTGGTGCAGAATATCTTTAACGACTATGATGAAGCAATCCGTAAATATCGTGGAATCATACCCCTGGACTACTCCATACATATAATCCCGGACAAAGCCCATGCGGAAGAAGGCAGTGAAGTCGAAGCAGAAATCCTGCACTTCTTCCCATCAAATTGTAAAAGAGAAGAAATCACACAGCAAGTAACAGAGATTATTAAGCATATCCAGGAGACGTCCTTTTCTGATACACCAATCTGGGTCAAGGTAACCCAACACAAAGAGAAACAATAGAAAACAAAATATGCCCGTATCCAATATGCTTAATCTGGCAATCCTTATCTCTGGCAGTGGGACAACACTCCAGAATCTGATTGATAAAATAAATGATAAAACTCTTAATGCCAACATTCAAGTCGTGATTAGCAGTGCTCCGGATACTTATGGTATAAAGAGGGCAGAACAAAACAGTATTCCTGTAGCCGTAGTAGAACGTAAAGGTTATAACGACTCAGACATTTTCAGTAACACAATAATAAACGAAATTGAGAAATACCCTGTAGACTTAATAATACTTGCCGGTTTCTTACACCTCTTTAAGATACCTGATAAATATACCGGCAAGGCAATGAACATTCACCCGGGACTAATCCCTTCTTTCTGCGGTAAAGGATATTATGGGCATCACGTCCACGAAGCCGTTATTAGAAGCGGAGTCAAGGTCTCAGGCTGTACTGTTCACTTTGTTGACAACGAGTACGATTGCGGACCCATTATAATCCAGAGAGTTGTTCAAGTGCATGAAGATGACTCTCCGGAGACACTTGCACAAAGGGTTTTTAAAGAAGAATGTATAGCGTACCCCGAAGCAATAAACCTCTTTGCCGAAGGGAAATTAAAAATTGAGGAAAGAAAGGTCAAGATTTTAAACTAATAATTAATTATGAAAAACAATAACAGATCAAAAACCAGACAATGTTCATTTTTGCTTATCAAGAAACTTTTTATCATTTCAATAGTATGCCTGCTTATATTGCAGAAAAGCACTCCATCCTCTGCAATCTCTGTATTGAGGGTTGAACCTTCAGTAATCGAACTTCAGAATCAAGCCTTCTTTAATTTAAGGAGAGGTAAATTTCTTGAGGTTTTTAAGAATTGCGAAGAGTTACTGGCAATCAACAAAAAGAGTACACTCGCCTACGAACTACTGGGCGTTTCATATGCCGGAATCGGAAGATACGACAAGGCACAGGAAGTGGTTGAATCTCTAAAAGACATTACCAAGGAGTCACCACTGTTGCATCTATGTAAAGGGATGCTCTTGCATTCCCTACAGAAACTTGATGGAGCAATTGCAGAGTGCCAGGAATCCATAAACATAGACCAGGACAATCCCGTCGCATACTACGTCATTGGCAGGGTATATTTAGACAAGAAAGATTTTAATAAAGCTGATGAATACCTGAGGAAAGCCATTGAAAAGGAACCGGAGCTTGCTGCGGCTTACACCGGCCTGGGCGTAAACTACCTGCTTCAAGGAAAAATGGAAGAATCTTTCAAGAACTATAATAAGGCTCTTGCAATCAATCAGGACGAACACATGGCACGAATGGGCCTTGCCACAATATTCATAGGATTAAAGGGCTACGAAAACGCTATAGAACAATACAACATTGTAATCAAAAAGATACCCACTTTTATAAGGGCCCGTCAAAACCTGGCCGCACTCTATCTTCAAATAGGCAGGTTTCAGGATGCAATCGTACAATCCGGCGAAATCCTGAATATCGACCCAAAGATAGCTCCTGTGTATCTGATCCTGGCCAGATCTTATTCCTACTCCGACAATCTTGACGATGCTGTTAAAAACATTAGAAAGTTTATAGATCTACAGGAATCTTCCTATGAGGGGCATTACCTCCTGGGAATCTTCCTGATGGCAAGCGGAGATAATGAATCTGCTAAGAAGGCATTAGAAAAGGCCGGGAGTATTGATGCTAAGCAAGGCAGCATAATGGTCGCAAACGCTCTAATTAATCACATCGAAGGCAACTATAACACGGCGGAAACCTTTCTTCAGAAAGCACAAAGCTTAACCCGTGGAATCAATAACCAGGTAATCAACATATTCCTGACAAACCTTTACCTGTCGCAGGAAAAACACGCACCATCAAAAGAGAGTTTAAATATATCCGGCGGTTTTATAGATGGATTCAGGCCTGACAACCTTGATTTAAAGTCTGACAGCAAAACAAGCCAATCTTTCACCCACACAAACCTTGCAATCTTTTTCTACCTTAACAAATGGTATGACAAGGCAATCAAGGCGTGCGATGCCGCATTAGCAATCTATCCGGATAATCCTATTACTCTGTATGTAAAGGGCAAATCATGTATAGATAAAAAAGATTACACTCAGGCCATTTTGCAATTTAAGAAGATCGTCGAAATACAGCCTGACTTTTTATCTTCTCATTATGATTTAGCAAAACTCTACTTTGTAATGGGTGACAATGATAAAGCTATTGAAGCATACAGGAGGACAGCAGAGTTAGACCCAAAGGATGCATCAGTCCATCTCTCCATAGGAAATATCTATACCAGGCAGGGAAAGAATGATGAAGCTTTAGCTGAATACAAACAGGTCCTGACTCTTGCACCTGATTCTCCGGCTGGATACAATGAACTGGCTTATATCTATGCAGAAAGTGAAACCAATCTGGACAAAGGCTTACAATATGCTCTAAAAGCGGCCGAGTTAGCACCAAGGGATGCATCGATCCTGGACACGTTGGGCTGGGTATACTTTAAGAAAGGTCATTTTAAAGACGCCATAGAAAACCTGAAATCTTCAGTCGAATTAAGACCAAATTCACCAACAATAAGATACCACCTTGGAATGGCACATTATAAAAATGGTGATCTCAATAGCGCCTTAAACGAATTCAATAACTCTTTAGCAATCTCGGAAAGATTCAACGAATCATCCCGGTCTAAGGAAATGATTAGATTGATTGAAGGCCAGTTGGGCCAAACACAATAATAGGAGAGGTTGTACAGAAATTCATGTTTGAAGAAATGGTATGAACGTTTTTTGAACTCTACCGGACTGGTATTACAGCAATCTTTGAGATTAGCCTGTCTGAAGATCAAGTTTGCCATCGAATCTCATGGCCACTCCCAATCTATTACCATGATTGGTAGTACCTTTTATGTCATGCCTGACAACAGAACCACTTCCATTAATATTGATCTCTCTTGCTCTAAAACCCGGTGTGCTTGAAGATGCATTTATCCGAACAGGAATTGTTATCCCCGGAGAAAATGCTTCGGTATCATTTGCTATCACTTCGAAGTAAACTCCGGTCGCGCTAATGTTTACTGTCTCGCCCTTATGACCACCGGGTAACGTTATCTGAAATGACCGATCTAATCGTTTATCTGCCCTTCTGTCAGGAACTCTATCACCGGTCATCATACTATATCGATCCTCTTTTCCGTTAAAATAAACAACTGTTTAATTGTTCCGCCTTGAATTTATATTAAAGATATATTAACTGTTTTATTTAGTAGTAAGCATTCGCAAGTTATATAGTGAAGCCAACCTTTTCAATGCTTCAGCCCTGATAACGAGTACATCCTTGTGTGTTTCTTCCAGGTTCTCAACCATGTTGCATGATTGCGTAATAGCCTCGGCTACTACCATCAGGTCGCTACTGCATGCCGCAAGCGACTCTACCGCTTCTGCAAGCATCGGTGCAGTTAATTCATCTTCGTTCTTTGTATTATTATTCATATAAAACATGGTTTATCTCCTCATATAAGATCCCGAAGGATATGAGTTTAAGCTAATACACCAACAGCCTCTCTAGACTCTTCTTTAGCACCATCACCGCTAAACAACTCATTAATCACGCCTCGACTTACTCCAGCCATCTCCAGCTTTTGTGCGATAACTCCCTTTAAAGGCTTTACTCCTTCCGATTCAGAGGCTTCTTTTGTTGCTTCTGTGCTTTTCTCAGCATTTGCCTTAGCTGCATCATCTGCATC
>CAZPAM010000099.1:0-348 GCA_964584595.1 uncultured Candidatus Scalindua sp.
CAGCTTGAGCAGCAGGACTGCCCGGTTCTACGGCAGAAACCACCACACCGTTTTCATTTTCAAAACCAAAACTTTTAGCCAATTCCTCCGTTAAATTCTGCACTGACATGCCCAGGTCCCTGCCGATAGACGATTTGGCTGAAGCAAACAGGTCTGACGGCTGTTCGCCTATCTTCACTGTTAAAACAGTTTCATTGCTCTTTCTCAATACTTTGACTTTGACTTCTTTGCCGACTTCAGTTTGGGCTACAATATTACGCAATTGATTAACGTCACCCATTGCCTTATTGTCATACTCAATTAATATATCACCTCTTTCGAAGCCTGCTTCCTTGGCAGGGGAACCAT
>CAZPAM010000099.1:358-7977 GCA_964584595.1 uncultured Candidatus Scalindua sp.
ATCACTTATCAATATACCTTCGGTAACAGCTACACCAAATTGCTCTGCAAGTGATGCGTCCATATCCTGGATGGCAACACCCAACCAGCCGCGGGTGACTTTTCCTTTATCAATCAGATCTCTAAGTACAGATTTTGCCATGTTTACCGGTATGGCAAATCCGATTCCCTGATAACCGCCCGAACGGGTGAAGATTGCAGTATTGATGCCTATAATTTCTCCATCAATGTTTAATAATGGGCCGCCACTATTTCCGGGATTAATCGCTGCGTCTGTCTGAATGAAATTTTCATAATTTGCGATCCCCACTCCAGACCTGCCCATCGCACTTACCACACCAACAGAAACGGTATGACTGAGGCCAAAAGGGTTGCCGATTGCAATCGCCCACTGCCCCTGTTTCAAAGCATCAGAATCTCCCATCTTTGCGGCTACCAAATTATCTCCCTCAATCTTTATTACCGCCAAATCTGTCTGTTCGTCTGTTCCCACGATTTCCGCGCTGAATTCTCTCTTGTCACTGAGTTTAACCTTCAGTTCGTCCATGTCCGCAACAACGTGGTTGTTGGTCAGGATGTACGCTGTTCCATTATCGATCCTGACTATTACACCGGAACCAAGGCTTTGTGTTTTGTACTCTCCCTTTGGCGGCGCTTTTGGCACAAACTTGTCAAAAAAATCATCAAACGGATTTCTCTGTCTGCCGCGTCTATCACCATGACCCCGACCCTGGCCTTGATCTCCATGATATCTTCCACCTCCGGTAGAAGGATGTTTGAAAACCTTTACAGTGATGATAGATACAACTGACAATTTGACTTCTTCGGAAACAAGCACTAGAGAATGTTCTAATTCTTCATGGTCTATTGCCGCTTTAACACTGCCCGTTGAACCTGTATATCCCAGGATTAATGACAAAGCAGATAACGCAATCATCAGTGTCAAAAAATGTTTTTTAATATTCCTTCTTTTACTGTACACAAAGACCTCCTTTTTGGTATGAGAACCCGACTAAATGTATAATAATCAGTAGTTTAAATTTTCTTAATAGTAATATAATCCGGTGTCAATAGCAATATGATAATAGCTGCTTATTCGTTTATATAAAAGTGTATCCCGGTTTAAGATTTATTTCTTTAGAATTTCACCATTCATAACGCCCTCATGCTTACCATCTTTAATAGTCAGTTTTCCATTTACTAAAACGTGCTTGACGCCTTTAGAGTAATTATGCGGGCTTGTAAATGTTGCTTTTTCTGTAATTGTTCCCTGGTCAAAAATAGTTATATCAGCAGAATACCCTTCTTTTAAAACCCCCCTGTCCTTGAGTCCCAGCTTTTGAGCAGGGAATCCGGTCATTTTATATATAGCTTCCTCGATAGATAAAATGGAGGTTTCATTCACATATTTTCTTATTACTCTGGAAAAAGTACCATAAGCTCTTGGATGTGGTTTTCCGTAATTTAATACCCCGTCTAGAGAACGAAGAGAGCTGTCAGAGCCTGCCATTACAAAGTCCCATTTCAAAATCCTGGCAAGGTTTTCTTCTGACATACTAAAGAATATAACGCTTACCCTGCAATCTTCTTCATATAAAAGATCGAGAACAAATTCTAAAGGTTGTACTCTTAATGTCCCTGCAATCTCTGCAATCGTTTTTCCTTCGTAGCCTCTATTCTTCTTATTAAACACAGATGAAATCATTATAGTTCCCCAAAACTCATGGCTTTGGCCCTCGCGCCCCATTTCTTTGATAATGCGTTCCCTGAGAAGAGGGTCGCCCAATCTTTTTTTCTCTTCGGCCGTTCCCCCCTCGTTTACCCAATCTGGCAAAATTACATCCAGGTCTGTTGCTGCTGCAATATAGGGGTACCGATCACATGTAATGTCTATGCCCTTAGACCTTGCATCGCCAAGCAGCTTTTTTATTTTGTCTATTTTACTCCAGTTTTTCTCCCCCCATGTCTTAATGTGAGAGACTTGAGTATTTACTCCACTCTCTTTAGAAATATTTATAGTTTCGCTTAAGGCGGCTTCTATTTCATCTCCTTCATCTCTCATGTGTGTTGCGTATATACCATTATACTCTTTGACTATTTTGCATAGTTCTATTAATTCAACGGTCTTTGCATAACATCCCGGCGGATAGATCAATCCGCTCGACATACCAAAAGCGCCTGACTCCATTGCATTGCGTAATTCTTGTTCCATTTCAGCAAGTTCATTCTTGTCCGGCTCACGGTTTTCATAGCCCAGCACACAGGCGCGGATGTTGCCATGGCCAACCAGGAATCCTCTGTTAATAGAACTCGTCGCTTCATTTGCTCTTTTAAAGAAATCCTCAGCTGTTGCCCAGTTTATATCCAGTCCGAATTTGTGAAATCCTTTTCTTTTATTTTCAAGTAACTGGCCCTTTAGCGGAAATGCAGATACACCGCAATTTCCACAAATTTCCGTGGTAACACCGTCATGGATTTTGCTTTTACTCTCCGGGCTAACCAGCCAGAAAAAATCACTATGTGAATGGATGTCGATAAATCCCGGTGCAACCACGTAGCCTGCTGCATCTATAATGCGGCAATCAGACAGGTTATCAATACTGCCGATATATGTGATTTTATCATCTTGAATGCCAATATCTGCAATCCTCTTAGCGCCGCCCGTCCCATCGACGACAGTGCCGTTTTTGATTATTAGATTGAAGTTGTGCGACATTGAGTGATCTCCATGAAAACAACTGTGCAAAGCTAAGTGGGGTTCATATTGTTAAAAGCCTTAAACGAGGATTTGTCTTGGACTGCGTATTCTGCAGAAATGTTTCTAAAATTATGTGGAAGGCAAGAGTTATTATGAAAGGGTTCTATCGGCTTAGTGTATCCATCATTCACTGAGTGCTGATGGTTTTGCTGTGCCAAGAAAAGAATCAACATCTTTGTGTAATAATTCCATATCTTTTTTTAATGCACGGTTATGTGAGGCGTTATGGCTTTTGTTAAATGAATAGCATCCCGAAATGCACACAACAAATGCAAGAAACATAATATATTTTTTTATGATTTCAAATAATTTCAATGTTTCTCGGGGGCACATAATTGATGAATTTTCAGTCTTCTTCTTTTCTTCTTCTTGATGAAGGAATTTTCATACTTCTTCGATATTTAGTTACCGTTCTTCGCGCTATATCGCTTCCCAGTTCTCTTAATTTGGCAGCAATCTCCTCGTCACTTAAGGGGCTTGATTTATTTTCTCCATTTACTATTTTAGACAATTTTTGTCTCGTTGCTTCCCATGTTTCCATGTCACCATCTGCATTCATAAAGCCGCCTGTAAAGAAAAACTTCATCTCGAAAATTCCTTTGGGAGACTGCATATATTTATGGGCTATAGCGCGGCTTACAGTTGATACATGGATCCCTACAGCATCTGCAACATCCTGCATCTTTAAGGTCCGAAGGGCAAGGATTCCTTCTTCAAAAAACTTCTCCTGCATCTCTACTATCTTGACTGCTACCTTATACAACGTGCTTTTTCTTTGTTCGATAGCATCTATAAGCCATCTGGCAGATTCGATCTTTTTCCGAATATAACGTCTTGTATTCAAGTCATAACCTTTTCCGTTAAGCACATCTTTATAAAACGGGCTTATATAAATGCGCGGGAGATTGTGGTCCCCTATGAGTGTAACCTCATATTTCCCGTCTACACAATCCACTCTGACTTCCGGTGTTACATATGGTATCTGTTCACTGCTAAAAAGGGAACCGGGCTTGGGGTTCAGCGTTTTAATGAAATCTATTACTTTTTTAATCAATTCCAGATTGTCCCCCAGCTTTTTTGCTATAAGCTTGTACTTCTTCAGTTCAACTTCTTCAAGATAGTTTGAAATTAGCTCTTTTGCCATATTATAATCAGGGTCTCTTTCGTCTAATTGCAGAATAAGGCATTCTTTCAAGTTCCTTGCCCCTACGCCGGGAGGGTCCATGTTTTGTATAATTTCCAGGGCTTTGTTTGCCTGTTCCATGCTCACAGGGGTTTCCATTGATTCGGCCACTTCTTCCAAAGGGTGAGCAAGGTATCCGTTATCATTAATGTTATAAATTATATTTTCACATATCTCCGTAAACGAATCTTCTATCTCCATAATTGATAACTGCCCAAGGAGATAGTCCTGGATTGATATTGATTTAGCCGCAGTATTTTCCAGTGCTTCCTGCTTCCGGTCTCTATCATCTACAGCGTCACCCCTTTTTATAGACGTTTGAGAGTAAAAGTCTCCCCAATCGTCCGCCATTTCTCTGAGCTTTTTAAATTCTTCATCTTCCTGTGGCGTTTCATCGTTTTTGCTTTCTGCAATCTCTTCATCGAGTGTTGTCTGTTCTTCTGTTTTCGGCTCATTTTTCTCATCATCAGTTACTTCTTCCAATACGGGATTATCTATTAACTCCTGCTGCACATGTTCAACTAAAGCCAACATGGGAAGCTGAAGTATCTCTATAGATTGGATCACCTGGGGTGCCAATTTCATTTGCTGCCGAAGTTGTGGTGATAGTATTGTGCCGACTCTCATAACTTATAATTCCAAATAAATTAGTCTTTCTGTATTGATTTTCTGCCGTGAATCGCGTCAGCGATAACTGCAGAATTTGCGTATTCTAAATAACTTCCAGATGGCATACCTCGTGCCAGTTGAGTAACTTTAACACCTAAAGGTTCCAATTGCTCAAGAATATACATAGCGGTAACATCGCCTTCCATATTTGGATTAGTGGCAATAATCACTTCCTGGATGCCGTTATTCCTGGCCCTATCCACCAATTTTTCTATATTAATATCCTCCGGTTCAACGTTCTCTAGAGGATCTATATGTCCAAACAAAACGTGGTAAACACCTTCGTAGAAACCTGCTTTTTCAATTGTAAAAAGATCCTTTGGTTGTTCAACAACGCATACCTTTTTATGGTCGCGCCTATGGTCTCCACAGATATGACAGGGATCTGTCTCTCCGATATTACAACAGACAGAACAATAATTGACATTCTGTTTTACGTTTCGTATCGCCGTGGCTAATTGCATTGCATCATCATGAGGTAATGCAAGAACATAGTGCGCTAACCTCTCTGCACTTTTCTGACCGACGCCGGGCATTCTGCCCAGCTCTTTCATAAGGTTCAACATTGATTCAGGATAAGATTTCATTCTTGTATCTTATTGAAGCATACCGGATAAACCCGGTATGTTCATACCCCCCGTCAACTTATTCATTTCCTCTTGATACATTTCTTGAGATTTTTTCATTCCTTGAGATACTGCCGCTAGTATAAGATCTTCCAGCATCTGCACATCATCAGGGTCAACAACCTCCTTATCAATTTTTACAGATAGAAGCTCCTGCCTTCCGTTTACATGTACGGTTACCATTCCACCGCCAGAGCTTGTTTCTATAACGCGTTCCTTAAGGCTTTCCTGAACCTCTCCCATCTTCTTCTGCATGTCAACGGCCTGTTTTTGCATTTGCTTCATCATGCCGCCTAAGTTACCCATTCCCTTCATCCTTTTTCTCCTCTTACATTAACAATTGAGCCATCAAAAAACTCTATAGTTTTTTTTACCATAGGTTCGTTTTTTACCCCGTCTTCTACTTCCTTGCGTTTCCTCTCTTGCACAAGACCGTGTTTGCTGCCTGTATTATTAGTTACTTTATGACCATTCTTTGATATTGTAAATTTTACCTGAATCTTCTTTCCGGTTACTTTCTCCAGGCAACCTTCAATTATCCGCTTTTCTTCGGGTTTTTCAAGCCTTTCTTTATGAATACGGTAATTACTTGGCAATTCCACAACCGCTTCATTATCATCAATATTTAAAACCCTGGCACCGTTTAAGCAGGCCCAAATAGTCTTTTTTTCAGCTTGAACCTCAACCATTACCTTGCCCCAGGTATTAGCAAAATCGGTATTGCCACTTGCTTTATTATTTGTCTCTGCATAACCATCGGAAGGTTTTTCTTTTATCTCTGTTTTTGCCGGTGCCGTAGGTGCTGCAACACTTTCGCTATATGCGGGCGCTGCATTGCCAACATTCTCTGCGTTACCATCAAACATCTTTTTTATTCCTTCTATTTTGTCCAAAACAGTGCTAAGCGGTTTCAATTCTTCCATAGTCGCAAGTTTTATAAACAAAACTTCCAGCAAAATTCTCTGTTGAAGCAAGTCTCTTGTTTTGCTTTTAGCTTCGGAAATTATCTGAAACATATACATTAATGTATCGGGAGAAAGTGATGAAGATTGCATCCGTAATAGATTAATATTGCCTGATACGGTTTCTATTGTGCCTTGCTCCTCTTTACAGACTGAAACAAGGAGTAAATCACGGATATAAAGAAGTAGTTGGTCAATAAAACCCTCTATATCTCTTCCGCTTTCCATAATTTCATGAAATATTTCTACAGATAACTCAGGATTTTTTTCTATAAAACTATTAATCAAACCAGAGATTTTCTCGTCACTGACAACCCCAAAAATATCGCAAACATCTTTTAACGTTATCTTCTCGTGACAAAATGAAGCGAGCTGGTCTAAGATAGATTCAGAATCTCTTAATCCCCCCCGGGCATATTTTGCGATGGATTGAAAAACTTCTTCTTCTGCTGAGATGTTCTCGGTTTTGCAGATCTGTGCAAGCCTGTCGCTTATATCAGGCACAGAAATATTTTTAAAATCAAACCTCTGACAGCGCGACTGAACGGTGTCGGGAACACGGCTTGGTGAGGTTGTGGCAAAGATAAATTTTACATGTTCAGGAGGCTCTTCAAGTGTTTTTAGAATTGCATTGAACGCTTCCTTGGTTAACATATGCACCTCGTCTATAATGTAAATTTTATATTTTGAAACCGCCGGAGTATACCCCACATTCTGCCTGATATTTCTTACCTCGTCTATGCCGCGGTTGGAAGCTCCGTCTATTTCCAGGACATCAATATCATTCCCATTTGTAATACTGTTACATGTTGAGCATTTATTGCAGGGGTTGCCGGTTGCTCCTTTTTGACAATTAAGGGCCTTTGATAATATTCTTGCCATAGATGTCTTGCCAACTCCTCTTGGGCCGGCAAACAAATATGCATGGGCAACACGGTCAGACTGAAGGGCATTTACCAATGTGGTAACTATATGCTTTTGCCCGACAATCTCGTTAAATGATTTTGGCCGATATCTTCTTGAGAGAACAATATATGACATATCTTATCTTAAATTAGTAAAAAGCAGCCGTGCACTTTTCTTCGATTCTCTTTCCGTTGAACTTTCCAGGCAGTTAGCTCCGACCAGGCAGCCCCACGGCACATAAGTACCAATGCTTATGGCTGCTTGCTTCCGCATCTGACCAGGTTCACATAGCCTTATTGCATGAGACCCAGCCTTCAACACCACTTACTTAGAAAGCACCAAAAGTCAGAAAAACCTCCAAAAAGCGATCGACCCTGCGTAAGCGGTTTGCAGGTAACAAGGAACCGCTAGCTCCCCGTCTAGCACGGCCAAAATCTAGATAAAACTTTCTTGTACAAACATTTTATTTATGGCGGAGAGGGCGGGATTCGAACCCGCGAGGCAGTTACCCACCTA
>CAZPAM010000100.1:0-7937 GCA_964584595.1 uncultured Candidatus Scalindua sp.
TGAAGAGTGTACCTTCCGGTTATACACAGATGATGGTTGGTCTCGATTTTGGAATTGGGCCTTCTTATGAAATTGTCATAGTCGGCAACCCGGAGGCAAAGGACACTAAGGAAATGCTTAACTCCCTCAGAAAACACTTTATACCCAATAAAGTCGTACTCTTAAGGCCATCTGATCAGGAAGCACCGGATATTATTCGCCTTGCCAAATTTACAGAATATCAATCAAGCTTCGACGGCAAAGCCACTGCATATGTATGCCTTGACTACGCATGTAAGATGCCGACAACAGATACTGAAGAAATGCTTAAACTGCTTAATGTATCTTCTGAGTAAGAAGTTCGGAGTTAGGTGAATAGTCAAATATGTGAAGAAGTGAATAAAATGAGACTTGAAAGAATTTTCCCGCTTGTTACGACTCCTTTTGATGACAATGGTTGCCTCCTATGAAGAGAAAAACTCTCGATGACAATTATTATATGAGAATGGCAATCCGTCTGGCCGGGAAAGGCATTGGCAAGACCAACCCAAATCCCATGGTCGGTGCCGTAATTGTAAAGGACGGAAAGATCATCGGCCAGGGCTATCACAAAAGATGTGGCGATTACCATGCTGAGATAAATGCCATAAATAGTGTTAAAGGCAGCATCAGGGGTTCAACCTTTTACATTACATTAGAACCGTGTAGCCACCATGGACGAACGCCTCCCTGTGTTGACACCTTAATTAAGAAGGGCCTGAAAAGGGTAGTTGTCGGCACACCTGACCCTAACCCTGAAGTAAATGGTAAAGGTATTAAAATCCTCAGATCAAAAGGTGTAAAGGTTGATGTTGGGATACTTGGCTCTGAATGCACAAAGTTAAATGAGCACTATTTTAAATTTATCAAATCAGGAATTCCTTACGTAACCGTAAAGTATGCACAGACACTGGACGGGAGGATTGCCACAAAGACCGGAGATTCACAATGGATAAGCTCTGAAGCATCGCGTAAATATGTTCACGTCCTTCGCAGCACAAATGATTGTGTTATGGTTGGTGCAGGAACTGTTACTGCCGACAATCCACAACTAACGGTTAGACACGTAAAGGGGAAGAATCCCTTACGCATAATAGTTGACAGTAAACTTCGTATATCCATCAAGTCTTCTGTCCTGACAGATGACAATCCACACCAGACAATAATTGCCACCACTTCCAACGCCCCTGCCAGGAAGATAACAGCAATCAAGAAGTTGGGAGTAGAAGTATTGGTAGTGAAAAAAGAGAGGAATGGCAAGGTCAGTTTCTCAAGCCTCTTAAAAGAACTTGGCAAAAGAGAGATTATGTCCGTACTGGTAGAGGGCGGCTCTGGAATGATCACTGCTCTACTTAAAGCAAATCTCGTAGACAAAATGATAATACCAATCTCACCCAGAATCCTGGGAAAAGGTCTGGAAGCAATAGGAGACCTCAATATAAACAAGATAAAAGACGCCATTAAATTTTCATCATTTAAAACAATGAAAAAGGGTGATGACCTTATCTTTGAGGGTACAATATCAAACTAACGACCTATTGGTAAGGTGAGTGTTGGCCTTTCAGCTTTTATTTTACCCGCTTGAATGGCAAAAATTTGACCAAAAAGTGAATAGGTTCTTTTAGATTCGACATCCGTGTCATCAATATAAAACCAGCTCCCTCGGTACTTAATGCTGACAAAGGCATTAGATGGTTTCTCAGAACTTGATTTGATTTGAAATAAATCACTAAAGAGGTCACTCCAATAAAAAGGACGTCCATCTTCATATTTGGTAGCCACCGCTTTTCCTTCCCTTACATCCTCATGAGGTACTTCAACGGATTGTGAAAGGTAATATAACAAACCCATAACAGAACGTGTTCTTATTCTCACAAGGTTTGGGTTGTGGTCCATTTCATTGCTGAGCATGGGGTAGTCTGTTTCTTTCGGTGTTAAACGTAACATTTCTATGAGCTTAAATGCCTCAGGCAACTCTATTGCTTCTTCGGCAAGGCTAAAAACTACTGTGATTTCACCATCAATAGTTTCGTATTCGAAATTAACAAGATTTTGCTTCTGTAACGTACGCAGCAGCTCTGCGACAGTAAGGAAATCCTTATACTCAGGGGCATAATCTGGCGTAGGGCCGGAGGCGCCTGGGGCATTTTGAATGCCATTAATGTCTTGTACACATAAGCGAAATATGCGTTCAATACTCCATCCTGAATTGTGCAAGAGCATAAGGACATCCAAAGAGATTTGTTCGAGTACATTTTTTACAAACTTCTCTCCTTGTAATGGCTGATAGGTTATCGTTGGCTTGTCTTCGTATTTTGGAAATAGAGAGAAATTAAACCTGTTACCAAGTGGCCCTGCATTTTCTCCAAGTGCATAACTCATTCCGGAATCATCGGCGACTCCTAAAAGCAGTTGGGAATTAATATTGGTCACAGCAAGCATTTTAGGAGAATCATTGTATCGAAGTCTGACTAAATTCAAAAGATTCTGTTGGTCCTCAATGTCACTAATGACGTTATTGTATTTAAGCCATTCTTGTTTCATAACATGAGGGCCAATATTAAAGCAGCCCATTGTGGTGAATGTCACCGTGAAAAGCAAAAGTGCCAGAATGCTTAATCTTAATGAAAGTGAATTGTTCCTGTATAGAATCATAGTATATAGTTCACATACTCTTTGGCAGGTGTATAAATCACCTAAGATAAGTCAACCATACTAATAGCCACTGGCTACTTATTACAAGACCATTTGGGCATATAGTAAAGTTTGCTGCTAACTGTCGATAATATAAAGAATTGTTAAAGAATATCAAGTTTTTAAGTGAATTGTTTTTTTTGAGTAGAAACTTATCTATAAAAGTTAAAAATACTAAAGAAATGGGAGAAAGAGGAAGGTTATTTACTATACTACTTTTTCATGTCGTACATGCGCTTTAATATCCATAACCAGACTGAAAACTGCCGGGACTAGAATTAGTGTAAAGATAGTAGAAACAATAAGGCCTCCTAATACTACGCTGCCAAGACCGCGATAAAGTTCACTTCCTGCTCCCGGAAACACAACTAACGGCAACATGGCAAACACGGTTGTCGCCACGCTCATAAATATTGGCCGGATACGTGTCCTCACACTCTCTATAAGTGCCTGATGAGATTCCATTTTCCCGTCCCGCATGTTATTAAGAGTCTGGTGCACAATCAAAATAGCATTGTTTATTACAGTCCCTATTAATATAACAAAACCTAGCATGGTAAGTACATCCATTGCCTGCAAAGTAAACAGGTTTAGGAATGCAAGCCCTGCAAAACCTCCAACAGCGGCTAAAGGAACGCTGAACATTATAACTATTGGATATAAGAATGACTCAAAGAGTGCGGCCATTAATAGATAAGCAATCGCAATAGCCAGGATAAAGTTCCATTGCAATGATTTGCGTGCCTCTTGAAGTTTATCGGCTGTACCTGCAAGATTGGCCTTATAAAGGCCACCCAGTAAGCCTTTCTTCATCATCGGTTTTATTATTTGCATGTCTATTGTGTCAAGCGCTCTTTCCAGCGGCATTGTACGCGGTGGTATTACCTGTATTACTATAGAGCGTTCCCTTTCAATGTGATATACCGCTTCCGGTCCTACACCTAATTGTATATCTGCTACTGTACTTAATGGTACATAATCACCTGATGGTGTATAAATGAATATCTGCTCCAGATCCTGAGTTCGTTCAATATATTTACTCTGGCCAAAGATAACAAGGTCTATTTTGTCACCCTCGTGCCAATAATCTCCGGCATATGCTCCATCCACAAGGACATCAGTAATATATCCTATGTCAGAAGCCGTTAATTCCAGTTCGGTCGCATGTTCTAATCGCGGCCTGATCTGTAATTCTGGACTACCAAGCTCAAGGCTGGGGATGGGACGAGCCTGCGTACCGGGAGGAAACACCTGTAGCACCTGGCCAAAAACCTGTGCACCATAATACACTAAACGGTTCAAATCAGGTCCGGTAAGTTCAATGTCTATTGCACGCCCTCCGCTTAATGCCCGCTCAAACAGACTTGCCTGCTGGGCTATCGTTATCATTCCCGGAATCTTACCGCATGCCCGCCTGATAACAGGTATAAGTTCTGCAACCCTTTCAGGCTCAGCCGCTATCATACCCATAAAGACAGACCTTCCACGAGAAACATAAAATCCATGCTTAATAGGAGGCCCATCCAGCATCTCCGCTTCCTTAGTCCCCTTTTTAGCAAGCCAATAAGGACTGAGCTCCTTTTCCAAAACCAGCCCGATAGCCCTTTGTTCTTCCAGACTATATCCGGGCGGAGGCAGCATAATGGCCAGAATCATATTACGATTGCCCTCCGGTAAATACTCCATTTCAGGAATCATCAACCAGGTAAGAAATATTGACATAAATATCAATGCAAAAATCGTTATTAGACGTCTTTTTAAAGTGTTCGTTAAATAATCTACAATTTCTACAATCTTATTAGTTAAATTGCGTCCGAGTGAAACCAGTTTACTGCCACTATTTAATATTAATGACTGTTCATTGTGTACAGTTTCACTCTTCTTTCTGCGTGAAAGAATCCTGGCAGCCGTAGTTGGTATTACCGTAATTGCAACAATAAGTGACAGGCCTACGGCAAAACTTATGGCCAATGCTATGTCCCTGAATAATTGTCCGACTTCCTGTTCGACGAGAATTACGGGAATGAAGACTCCTATAGTAGTCAGCGTAGAAGCTAAGACAGCCCCCCATACCTCAGTAGTTCCTTTGTATGCCGCCGCAAATGGATCCTCACCGGACTGCCAGTGACGATAAATATTTTCCAGGACTACGATGGCACTATCAACCACCATCCCGACAGCAAAGGCTATCCCTGCCAGGCTAACCACATTAAGTGAACGCCCCAGAAGTGTAACCATTAGAAACGTGCCTACGGCACTGATAGGTATAGCCAGGCCTATTACAAGTGTACTGCGCCAGCTTCTGAGGAATAACAAGAGTATCATGACCGCCAGAAGGCCACCAACTACAATATTCTGTCTCACTAGGCCTATTGATGATTTTATATATTCAGTCTCGTCATAAACCTGCTCCAGTACCAGTCCCCTGTCTCTCAACAGGTTCTCATTTAACTCACGGGATGCCTCCCTTAAACCCTTCATAACCGTCAGGACATTAGCTCCTACCTCCCTCTGTGCATTTACGGCAATGGATGGTTCATTCTTCTGCCTGACAAATGCCTCGAGTTTCTTGTATCCAAGCTTTACTTCTGCTATGTCCCTGACATAAACAGGAATATCATCTCGCTTTGTAATGACCAGATTTTCTATTTCCTCAACAGACTTAAACTGTCCCAACGTTCTGACTACAAACCTGTTCTTACCCTCATCTATATCTCCACCACTTATATTTGTATTAGTAGAAATTAGAGCCCTGCGTACATCTAAAATCGTTAGTTGGGAACCGGCTAATGCATGAGGGTCTATGATAACCTTCATCTCTCTCTCTGCGCCTCCATGAATATTACTGTTCGCAACTCCCGGCACCCTCTCAAACCTTGATTCAATATGATCTTCTGCAAAATCTCTCAAGTCAGTAACATCAATATTTGTTCCCGGAAGCGCTCGCAGCGTAAACCAGGCAATAGGCCGGTCACCGGTATTTACTGTGCTTATAACCGGCTCATCAACATTCTCCGGATACTCCTGCACCTGGTCCAGTTTATTCGCCACGTCCAGAAGGGCAGTGCTTTTGTCCACCCCTACCCCAAATTCCAGTAATATTTCCCCACGTCCATTAAAGCTCTTGGAAGTTAATTTTCTCAGGTTTTCAACACTCTTCAGCATCTCCTCCTGCTCATGAATTATCTCCTGCTCAACTTCTTGAGGGCTTGCCCCGATCCAGCGGGTTTGTACCGTTATTTGTGGTTTCTCGACATCAGGTACGAGCTGAACGGGAATGCGGAATAAAGCAAGAAGGCCAAAGAGTAATACAAATATCGACCCCACTGCTACTTTTACCGGATTGCTTGTTGAATATTCTATAATCTTCATGTTTTTAGCATTAATAACTTATAAGTAATTGAGCTAAAGAGACCAAAATTATAAGAAGCTTGAAACTGGAAATTCAAAACTTGAAATGTGTCACTTGTCTCTTACCTCTAACTTCTTATTTCTGGCATCTTGCGTCAATAGACAATCATCAATCATCAATCGTAACGGGATCCATCCTTCCGGTTACCTGGATGTCTTGTCCATTACGCAAACGTTCATTACCCCTTACAATCACATCAATTCCAGGCTTTACATCGCCAATAATCTGAATTAAATTTTTGTGGGCAATACCGGTCTTAATCGACACTTCTGCAACTTTTCCATCTACTGATAGATAAATAAACTCCATGCCTCCACGCCTTACTACACCATCCTTCAAGATCATTGTTGCTGATAATAAAGAACCTGTTTCAAAGGTTGCCTCTGCAAACATGCCACTTTTAATTGCATCATCTTTATTATCTATTTTGACATAAACAGGAAATGTTCTGGCACGTTTTTCTGCCTGAGGTACTATATGAACAATACGACCGGTTCTTTTTATATTTCCCAGTGCCGGAAAGCTGACCTCACTCTCATCACCAACATTCAAACCTTGAATATATTTTTGAGGAACAGGAACTCTTACCTTCACATATTCCAATTGCAACATGGAAACAACCCTGTCTCCCTTTTGAAACCATTGGCCTACCTCAGTAAATTCTTCAGTAATCCTTCCATCAAATGGCGCCTTAATCGTACACTTTCCAATGTCATCTTCAACGCCTTCTACATTTGCTTCTTGTGCAATTAACTTAGTCTCAAACTCATCTAATTCCGAATGGGAAATTGCATCACCTTCATAGAGTTCCTTCGCACGCTCATACTGTATAAAGGCGAGATGTTTATCTGCCTTCGCACCTTTAAGTCGTATTTCCAGGGATGTTGTATTGAGTTCTGCCAATACCTGCCCTTTTTTAACATAATCACCTCTTTTAACTGGAAATTCAACTACCAACCCCTCTATTGCACAAGCAACAATACTCTCCCTGAGCGGAAAGACAGTTCCCACCATTTTAACAGGCTGACGCACATCCATTTCAATAACGCGTGACACAACTACAGGTGCTTTGAACGTTTGTTCCTGTGCCAGACTCCCGTCACATGTAAAGAACAAAGCAATTGTGTGAAAGGCCAGGATTCCTGTACACAAAAATGAATAGTGTCGTTTTTTATTGTAACTACACAGAGTTTTCAGTCCCGAATTGTCCATTCAGATTCTCCCTTATTTTCCCCAAAAGTCTTTGCAAATTTGCAACATCTTTAGACGAAATACCTTTAACGGCTCCATCTCTTACTCCATGAGCACATTCAGTCATCTTCTTCCATACTCCTTCTACTTTCTTAGTTGGTGAAATTAATTTTTGACGTCGGTCACGGGAAGATACCTTTCGCTTGATCCAACCCTTCTGCTCCATCCTGTCAAGTATCCTGACCAGCGTAGGCCCTTCTACACCGATCAGTTCTGCCAGCTTAACCTGAGAGGTTTCACCCTCCAGAGCCAGGCCTGCGAGGACCTGCCATTGGACGAACGTAATCCCGTAGTGCCCCAGTTCAGCATCTAATGCTTTCCTTAAGGCCCGGTATGCCATTGCTACGGAGTAACCAATACTTTCCTTAAAATCGTATTCTAACATAATAGATAGTCTGCTATTTAATAGTATACTATCATTCTACCTGTTTGATACCGGAAATCAAGACATAATTAGTTCTTGCAGACGGGAAATAGGGATTTTAAAGTAATTAATGAAGATACGGTTAAGGATATGTATGTATTATGAGGCAGTCTTAAAATAAAAAAGGGAACTTGCGTT
>CAZPAM010000101.1:0-3285 GCA_964584595.1 uncultured Candidatus Scalindua sp.
CCAAGGCAATCCCGGTATTTTCCAGAGGCGCCAGAACTTTTGTGAAGAATATTCTGCACAAGGAGTTTGACTACAAAGAGGTGAAAGCGGGTGACAGTATTGATCTTGGCGGCAAGGTGTTAAAGTTCATATCCGCTCCATTTCTCCATTGGCCTGATACCATGTTTACGTATCTTGAAACCGACAAGATACTATTCCCGTGTGATGCGTTTGGTTCACATTATTGCAGTGATAAAAGATTTAACGATGAACTGGGTTCCAAGGAAGATGCATTTAGTGCATACGAATTTTATTATGATACGATATTAAGGCCTTTTAGGCAGCACGTTACTAATGCTTTGAATAATATAAAGGATATTGATTTAGAGATTATTGCTCCCTCCCATGGCCCTATACTAAGAGAAAATATAGAAAAGTATATAGATGCTTATAGAGAATGGTCAGGAAAGACAAAGAAAAATCCTGACAAGAAGAAGATAACAGTCATATATGTATCATCATACGGTAATACTAAAAGAATGGCAGAATCTGTTTATAGAGGAGCATGCCTTCCTGACACAGATGTTTCTCTTTTCAATGCAGCAGATACTGATTTGGAGGTTTTGCTTGATGAGATCGAGGCATCTGATGAAATTATACTGGGCACCCCCACACTGAATGCGAAGGCGCCAAAACCCATATTCGACATTATTTCAAGCCTTGTAACACTGAATATCAGGGGCAAGGCGGCGGCTGTTTTTGGGTGTTACGGCTGGAGCGGCGAAGCCGTACAGATAATTGAAGATATATTAAAAAGCTTACGTTTCAAGATAGTTGCTGAAGGTTGTAAGTTAAGGATGATACCTTCTGAAGAAGCGCTGAATGAATGTGAAGAATTTGGTAGAAAGTGTGCATCAGCTATTTAATCTCCTGATTGTAGGATCATCAATGTCTTCGTAAGTATGACGTGCAGACAACCCTCCCGAAACAAACAGACCATCAACCAAAGTTTTTCTTTTGATAATATGCACCCTTCTTTATATTATATACCTTGAAATATTCTCATAAATTATCAGGAGTCTAAATCTTGCAGAAAAAGCAAACTGATTCGGAAGACAGGGACCTTACTATAGATATAGTTGAGACAGCGATGGCAGAAGAACTCAAGGCAAGTGGTTTGTACAGGAAGTTATCGGCACAGCTAGAAGACAAGGCTGCAAAGCTTAAGTTTGACGTAATGGCAGATGCAGAACAGAGGCATTATGAAAAATTAAAAGAGTGGTATGAGGAAAATTATGGTAAAAGCCCTGAAGATAAAAAGATAAAAACATCTAAAGCCGTCAAAGTGAAGAGGCCTGAGAAAAAGGCAGGTTATGAGGATGTAATAAAAATAATAATAGAGGCAGAGACAAATGCCTGCAAATTCTATGAAAACGCTGCAAAGAAGACAAAAGACGAAGGTGCGAAAAAACTGTTTGAAGCACTTATAAAAATGGAGAGTGCTCACGTTACTCAATTCAAAGATGAATTTCGCGTAATAACGGAACCATCGCTCTGGTGTGCAGAGGAAGAAATTCCATGGATGCTGGAGGTATAAGTCATTAAAAATTGTCCACGCCCCCGTTCGCCCGCCTGAATGACGTTGTCGGGCAGGTATTGGCGTGGGCAGGAGCTTCTTTTATTCAAACTTAACAATAGAAAGGGAACAAAATAATTAATCATGTGGGAAAGAATTGCAGATGTTATAAATGAGGGGAAAAAGTTTATCATAACTACCCATCTCTTTTCAGAAGGCGATGCGATCGGTTCTGAACTTGCACTTAAGCGTTTCTTGTGTGATTTAGATAAAGAGACCATAATAGTAAACAACGAATTACTGCCTCCTGTTTACAGTTGTTTTGATCCTGATAAGGATGTTAAGTTTCTGAAAAGTAAAAGTGTTAATATTAACCTTAATGATTTTGATGCTATATTTATGGTTGATGTGGCTGACTGGGGTCAGTTGGGTGATTTTGCAGACATGATCAAGGCTAGTTCAATTACTAAGGTTTGCATAGACCACCATGCATCAAATCCAGGTTATGCTGACATAAATGTTATAGACAAAGACGCATCTTCTGCCGGAGAGTTGGTATATGACCTGATCACACATATGAATGGGGAGCTTACACTGGAGATAGCGACCCCTTTATACCTCTCAATTGCAACTGATACAGGGTGGTTTAAATTCAGTAATACAAGTGCAAAGGCTTTTAAGGCTTGTTCTGCTTTAATTGAGGCCGGGGTAAAATCCCAGATAGTATACGAAAATCTGTATCATAACAAACACGTAAGCTATTTGAAGTTACTAAACCTTATGCTTGGTGCCTTAAGTTCAGAATGTGATGGGCAGCTGGTATGGACAAAGATGACGAAGAAGATGATTAAATCATCCGGTGTAGAGTTCGTGGACACGGATGTAATTATTGATCTTATCCGTGCAGTAAATGAGGTGGAGGTTGTAGTTATATTCAGGGAGCTGGGAGAGAGAAGAACGAAGGTGAGTTTTCGTTCAAAACACACGATAGACGTGAGTAAATTAGCATCCGATTTTGGGGGTGGTGGCCACGTGCGTGCCGCCGGAGCATCACTGGAAGAACCAATAGATACGGTCATTGGAGACGTCATATCTGCAGCAAGTGAATTAATAGAGGAAACCTCAGCCTGTGTCTCTTCAGGCAGCAGTCTCACATAGTAGCATTTGAGAGAAAATTAAAAATTCAACTAACATTCAGGAGGTTATTAAGATGGCAAAATGGGAGTGTTCTGTTTGCGGTTATGTATATGATCCGGCAAAAGGTGATAGTATTAATGGTATTCCACCTGATACTGCTTTTGAAACATTGCCGGATGATTGGGTTTGCCCGGCATGCGGTGCAGGCAAAGATTCATTTGAGAAGATAGAAGGATGAGACTTAAAAACAAGACAGCAATTATTACTATAAACCTAAATCATGGCTTATTTCCTGCATGGCCTTTAGAGAAATCTCGATAA
The DNA here is from genome assembly GCA_964584595.1 of uncultured Candidatus Scalindua sp. GTDB lineage: Bacteria > Planctomycetota > Brocadiia > Brocadiales > Scalinduaceae > Scalindua. Next base: position 3,014 of record CAZPAM010000101.1, read on the forward strand.
ACCTTTCTAACGAAATACCAAGGTGTTCACACTCTTTAATTATTTCCCTGTTTACACTCTTGGCAAATGCCTTTTCTTTCATCCTTTTTAGGATGGACTTAATCTTTACACTTTCCAGCTTTTTGTCAGGATAGATAAGAGCCGTTGCAATAATAAGGCCCGTGACTGTCTCAGCGGCGGCCAGTGCAAAGTCAAGTGTGGTTTCTCTGTTTATACCCAGGGCTTCTGCGTTGTGGCCTTTTATTGCTTTTATTGTTTCGCTATCTATACCG
>CAZPAM010000101.1:3295-7893 GCA_964584595.1 uncultured Candidatus Scalindua sp.
GTGCTCTTCAAGTATCCTGGACGAGACCAGTGTATGACTGGCGGGATCGTCCTTTGTTTTTTCAAAATCAAGATCATGAAGGAGTCCGGCCAGTCCCCATTTTTCAATATCAGCATTTAACTCTTTTGCAAGGCTCCTCATTATAGCTTCGCTTGCAAGACAGTGTTTTAAAAGGTTCTCATTCTTTAAGTGACTTGACAATAATTGTAACGCTTTTTCTCTATCCATGTTTAGAAGTTTACCACAACGGTTACATGGATTAAAATGATTTATTTAATATGATAAAACAAAAAACCGGTGTTGTGCTGGAGTCACTTCGATTAAGGATTAAGGATGGTATCAAGACTGCTTCCACTCTTGGTTTCAAAGGTATCCAGATCGATGCGACACAGAGAGACATAGCCCCGGAAAATCTATCACATACAGGAAGGCGGGAATTAAGGCGTGTTATAGATTTAAACAGATTAGAACTCTGTGCCCTTGGAGGTGAATTAGGGGTAGGGTTTATCAATGAAAATGAATTTGATTTTCTAATCAATAGAATAAAAGCAATTATAAACCTTGCTCTCGATTTGCAAACCAATATTATAACCGTACAAATAGGCAGCATACCAACGGAGACCGATTCCACACACTGGCATGCCGTAAATACTGCTCTTGGTGAGATTGGCAGACATGCTGAGAATTACGGATGTCGGCTCGCCGCAAAGATTGCATTTGATAATTATTCAACACTGAAGGATTTTATGAAATCACTATACACCGAAGGTGTCAGAATAATCTATGATCCGGCATCACTGATGATAAACAACCTGGACCCTGTCAAGGGTATACACGAACTACACAAATATATAGTCCATACAAATCTCTGGGATACCAGGCAAACGGAAGAAGGAAGAAACATCGAGGTGCCCATTGGAGAAGGCATAATACCAGCTGAGGAATTCGCTTCTACACTTGAATCAACAGGCTATCATGGGTTTTACGTTATCAATTCAAAAACGATGCAGCAACCCGTAGAAAATATCAAAAAGGGTAAAGAGTTTTTAGATAGATTTTAGAGAAGAATACAAGCTGTGTTCTTTTATATATGCCTCGACACATTCAGGTACAAGGTTCTTTACGTCCAATCCTTCCTTTAATCTTTTCCGGATATACGTAGAAGAAATTCCAACAGGTTCGATCTCTATCCTCAATTCTTCTATGTCTGATATATTGTCGTCGCCAATGAGCTCAGCCAATCTGGGTGATGTATCAGTTGAAAATCCGGGCCTGTTTACGATAACAAAATGGCATAATTGAGAAAGCTTCTTGATATCTTTCCATAGTTCCAGTTCATTTAGTGAATCGGCACCAATAATCAGGAACACATCGCACTCTTTACCATAGTGTTTCAGAATTTCATGTACCGTGTCTACAGTATATGACTTGCCTTTACGCCTGATTTCCAGGTCGGATACTTCGAATTTATCATTTTTATCTGTGGCATCCTTGGTCATCTGATATCGATGTCCGGCATCAACCAAATCATCAGTATATTTATGAGGAGGGATATATGTGGGTATAAAAATGACCTTTGATAAATGGTGGTGTTTGCAAACCTCTTCCGCCATAATCAAATGCCCCATGTGTATTGGATTGAAAGTGCCGCCGAGTATCCCGATCCTTTCCGGGTGCAAAGCAGTGTTATCTGCGGGCTTATCTTTTTCATTAATCATAAATCGCTCAATTTGGGTCCTAAACGGCTTTCTATTTCATCCACTGTATGTAACTTACCTTTACCAATGCCCGGGCAAGTCTTCCCCTGTTCTTTCCACTCAGATGTATTTCTCAGATTTGATTTCCAGAAAGGGAAGGTTTTGCATTGAAGCGGCCTGGTTTCATAAATCTTGCATCTATCGTCATACATGATGCAGTCTCCATTGCTATGCTCCAGCAGGCTGGTACGGCCGTTAATTATCCTTATATTCTTTTCAGCAAACTGATTTGGTGAAATACCCAGGAGAGCGGAGGTATCTTTTATCTCCCTTTTATTTACCCAGACTGTACCCGGCTCACCCCTGCAGCAGTTACCGCATCTCTGGCATTCAAATCTTAATCCGTCCTTGTACCATGGGGGATTACTTTTTTTATGAATGTTTTTATCTGGTTTCGAGTTATTCATAATCTGACTTCACCCATTCTTTGGCCATTTTGAACGAGAAACTTTATGGCATGCAAAACATGCATTTCTCACCATTGCATCAAAATTTTCATAGGCCTCAACGATATTCTTAGTTCCGGAGGCTTCAGTAATCCTGTTAGCACTATCAATAACGGCTTTTGAGTATTTTTCGAACTCCTCCTTCATTGCCTTGACGTCCTCAGGGTTATTTGGATCTTTACCGGTTTCTTTGAACCAGTCACCAATCTTTCCTTTATTCGGAAAGAACATCTTCATTATGACCTTACTGGTCTTGGTTACTTCATTGGATCTCTTGACGACGGTATTGAAATCACCAATCATTATTGCATCAAACATCTTCGCCGTATGGGAACTGATTATTCGCATCAGAGAACTGGTAGGTGTGGATTTCTGCATTTGATGAGTTTCTATATCTTCCCCCAAAGCCTTATTGTTTTCCCATCCACAGGTTATAACCCCTGTGGTTACTGCAAACGTACAAAACACAGTTATACATATTTTATTAATTTTCTTCACTTCGCATGTATCCTTTCTGCAATAGTTAACATAAATTCAAAACTCGCTATGGCATTAAAAACAAAATACGACAGGATTTCAACTGTTTTCCAAATTCTACCTCTTTCTTTATTATTTATCTAAAACTTGGTAAAATTAAGCGTTCAACACTTTAGTATGGATAAAACTGAAAAGTAATTAATTGATGGTGGTATAGTGGATTTGCATGACAAACACTCTTCATGTACGCATTGCGGTATAGCTATTTCTGATAGCACGAGCGCTGTTTTCAGTGATAAAGGGGAGGCGTTTTGCTGCTGGGGATGTGAGACGGTCTATAAAATATTAAAAAATGAGCATTTTTCGTTGATCAATAAGCCCTCTGCGAATCTGCCTGAATATGATCTCCTGGATAACGAATCTTTTCTAAAAGATTATCTGGTGAGCGTTGACAACATGAAAGGTATGAGGTTTTTTGTTGAAGGTATTCAATGTACTGCCTGCCTCTGGATCATCGATCAAATCCCTGATTGGGTTCCTCAGGTTGAAAAGGTTCATTTAAATATGAGCCAGAATACACTCCTTGTTTCCCTGAAAGAACCCGGATACTTTGGAAATGTAGCCTCTGTTTTATCAGCCCTGGGTTATAAAGCCTATCCGATTAAGAACCTCGATGAAGCAAAGCATTTCCGGAAGAAAGAAAACCATCAGCAACTAATGAGACTGGGAATTGCCGCTGCCTGTGCCGGAAACATCATGCTGTTCTCTTTTTCTCTTTACTCGGGGCTGAAGGGTCAAATGGCCGGTGTCTTTGGATACCTGAATCTTGCTTTCTTTATACCCATACTCGTTTACTGTGCCCAGCCGTTTTATAATAATTTGTGGCGGTCATTAAAAGCAAGGCGTCCCAGTATAGATTTGCCTATTGTTGCCGCATTGATCATCGGTTTTGTTCTAAGCCTGTTCAACTTAATCAGGGGTAATGAGGCTTTCTATTTTGATTCGCTCTCGGTATTAATATTTCTGCTATTGGCAAGTAGATATTTTCTGAGTAGAACACAGCAGACATTTATAAACAGTTCATATCTGCAAACATTTATCACATCGCAGACCTGTCAGCGGTGGAACAGTGAAAACCATGAATATGAACAAGTGCCTGCAAGGCACTTAAACGTGGATGATAAGGTCCTTGTCAAAGAGGGAGAACGCATACCTGCAGATGGAGTTGTTGTAAGCGAATGGGTAAATATAAATCCTTCTATCCTGACGGGAGAAAGCCTTCCTCAAAAGCTCTTCAAAGATTCTGAGATATTTGCCGGAACTCAAGTCATTTCTGACTCTGTAGAGATCCTGGTAAAACGTACCACCGACAACAGCCGGATAGGGCAAATATTAAAGAAGGTGGAAGAGCAGATTTACAATAAAACCCCGCTGATTTCATTGACCGACAAAGCAGCTCAATATTTCAGTATTTTCGTACTTGCCGCAGGGGCTATTTTCTTTTCGTTCTACATCACCATAGATCCCGGTGAAGCTGTTAAACGAACACTGGCCTTGATAATCCTGGCCTGTCCCTGCGCACTGGCCCTTGCTATTCCATTAACACAGAGTTTGTCACTGAGAAAAGCCTCAAGAAAAGGCTACTTGATAAAGAATGCAGAATCGCTTGAGAAGTTGAACTATGTTAAGAATGCCTTTTTCGATAAGACAGGTACCCTTACCCAGGGGAGATTCGAGTTTCTTAAGTGGAAATCTCCGGACATGAAAGAGTCAGGAAATTTTTCACCTGATATGAAAACTCTCAATGCCATATATTCCATCGAAGTTAATTCACAGCATCCAATAGCCCGCACCCTCGTAAAGCACCTTGAAGGGAAAGGTGTAAATAAGCTGCCAGTCAATTCTTTAACAGAGATTC
>CAZPAM010000102.1:0-7624 GCA_964584595.1 uncultured Candidatus Scalindua sp.
TTTGATGACGAGAAAAATATGGATGTAAATCCATGGGGTGGAGTAGAAGCTTTATTGACACATGCTGTTTCAAGTATGTACGATATCCCATCTGCTCACTCTCCAATGATGAATTCAAGGTCTGTTTTAGAATTGAAAGTTGGGGTGGTCGATCCTCGGAAATCTGCCGAGGCAATTTCCATGACTTATCTACATTGTATACTCAAAGGATTACATAAGAGTCCAAAAATTATTAATGATCCAGAATTAGTTTTTCATCCAGATCTATTGAACGTATCTGATATTTCATGTTTAGTAATTCCTGATGGATGTGTTGGCTTACCAACATTGGCAGCTATAGAGCAAGGCATTCCGGTGATAGCTGTAAGAGAAAACAAGAATCGGATGAAGAATAATTTAAGCGAACTTCCATTTCTGTCAGGGAAGCTGTTTATAGTAGAGAATTACTTAGAAGCTGTTGGTGTTATGCAGGCTCTTAAAGCCGGTGTAGCATTAGATACTGTGAGGCGTCCCATAGAATATACAAAAGTAAAACATGCCAAATCCAAAACTGAAAACTTGCTGAACAATGTTTTACCAAAACATGCCCAAGGGACAATAAAAACAGATGATAGGTGCATTTCATAAATTAAGTTTATTGATATAGGGATGTAATAACATGAACTTTTCTGCCGTTTAACCATAAAATAGTAATCTTGATTTTCTTGATATCATTACAATAGTGATGTTATCTGGAACTTTATAATGACTTGTTATGCGACTGAATGAAGAAATTAATGACGAACGAAAACATTTTAAAGCAATAGCTGATGGTGCAAGGCTATTTACCCAATCTCACCGTGCTTACGACTCGGCAATTCGGTCTCTCACCGCCTCCACCGCGATGGGTGTGGCCCGAAAGGCTCTCGCTGAGCGTGAGTTTCTTGAAAAATCGTCGATCAAATCCATTGCATCATCCCTCAACAAACTTGCTGGAGTGCACACTATTTCGCCGTCTGTGCGTGCTATGACCAAGGCAAATGCGTCTATCAAATCAATCTTTGAATCGACACGTTCTATGGATTCTGCAATGCGTACAACCCTTGAGCGTGACCGACATTGGCAAAAGATGACGAAGAACCTATCGCTAAGTGGTCAATTGACCACCTTAACGATAGGTTACCACACGTCCTCAATGCTGTCTGCTTCACTGACGGCTCAGTCAAAAATCATGCAAGTAAATTCGTTTCCTTTGGGTGTGGCAATTCATGCGTCTAAATCGCTACAACAGTCTCTTCATTTTGGGCTGGATAAATTAGCATCGAACTATAATAAATTATTCAACTTCATAGATGATCGAGCATCTACCCTTGCGGAGTTTGCACCAGATGTTACACGATATCCACCGATTGAAGTCCTTCGCGAAGCTGAGTTGCTCAAAGAGATTACGGTTCCAGAAGATGATCGAGAGGTACTGGACAAAGACGAGGTCGCAATTGTACCAGATGAACGATCCCTTGAGGATTGGTTACACGAACTTGATCCGGGTCTTACTAACATTTTAAATGGGGCTCGCGATGCACTCATTTCGTCTAACGTTGATCGCGCACGTCATGTTACAACATCCATTCGTGAACTGTTTACACATGTTCTCCATCGTTTAGCGCCAGACGACGGTATCAAAGCTTGGACAACTGACGATGGTTATTATCACCAAGGGCGTCCAACTAGAAAGGCTCGATTGTTATACATCAACAGGGGAATCAACCTGAATCCACTATCCGATTTTGTTGATGCTGACGTTAATGCAGCACTTACGCTGATCAAAGCCTTGCACTCTGGCACTCATGGTATAAGTCCCAGCTTGAATGACCGCCAGCTTCGCGCCATGGTGGATCGAATGGAATCGCTGTTACTGTTTCTTTTCAGATTGAACACAAGGAATAAATAATAGGTCGTGTGATTGATTTTATAAGTGGTTTTGGTATTATCCACCAGTAGAAACTTTCCATAAATGCATGTTACGGATGCATATTAATCCCCTGATTCGTCAGGGTCAAGGTCACTAACCCTGGGGGCCGCAACCTTCCGGGTTGATGTGACCTTTTTTTATGAAAAAAATAACCAAAGAATTATGGAAGAAAATTACGATAATTTCTTAAAAAGTCCATGGTGTCCATTGTTCGGTGATTTATCAGATTTTAATGAAATAAGATACACTGTGCCAGATTCACAAGTAACACGTTGTGTAGATATTGTTGAAAGATCAAGGAAGTTATGGGGTATATATCCACGAGATACTACATTCACTAACTGGCCGGAGGAAAAGGATATCCCTATACGCCAAACTAATATTTCACCTTTTGTTACAAAAGACCCAAAGGAATTGTATCAATATCCTTTCTGGAAAGTAGAAGAAGCTCGGAAGATAGCCAGATCCAATTTCCAGGTTAACCAGTACATTCTTGAGCCTATGGGGCAGCCAAGTCCGACACCGGATATTGCATGGGAAAAGGCTTTAGATATTGTTAGGAACCGGAGCATGCAAGGGGTTGATGAGAAAATTACAGATTCTGAAATATTAGCGGTCCTTGCAATAGAAGAAGCATATGCGGTGCTGATTGCAATCATAGAATACTTTGAAAACGAAGACGATTCATACGTTTTAAAGAGGGTACAGATTGCATCAGGTTTGCTTGCAAAGGCGCAGGAATTAGAATCTAAGAAAATAATAAAGGGCAAAGAGCAAATCTTAAAGAATAAAGAGGATGATATAGGAAAAAAGGATATAACAATTACTGCTTTGGAAAAGGCTTTGACAGAAAAGCAAAATGCAATTCATTATTCAGAAACAAAAGATGATTCACGGTTTTTATTTAATGACAAAGGCTATACTGTAACAATTGATAAAAAAGAATATGAATTTGGAAATAAAGAAAGAGAATACAAATTTCTTAAGAAATTATACGATAATTTAGACGAATATATTATTGACGATGATTTGGCAGAAGAAATCGGACTAGATAGTAATATTGATGAGTTCGAAACAATTTTAACTAAAATAAAGTCGAAGCTTATGAAGATACTCACAACTCACAATATTTCAATTTTGAGAAGAAAACGAAAAGTCACTATTGATGGTGCTTACAAATTGGTTTTATTATAACTGGAGTATCTTTGTTTGAAAAATCGCGTGGCATTGGTTTCAGGCGGTGATTTTGTCAACTAAGTTGACAAACTTTACCACACTTTGTCAGCTTAGTTGACAAAACATTACACAATGTAAAAACTTACAAAACGAAAGAAACTTTATTTAAAAGGCTATAAGCGTGTTGTTATTGCGTTTGTAGCCTTTTTCTGTGGAAAAAGAATGTGGCAGACTGGCGGTATAATGACGGTAGACTCATGGTAGGATGTTTTGGAAATAATATGTTATAAAAACTCTAATATTAAAATTTAGTTCTCTTCATGACAAGACAAATGGTTCAGCTTGGCGAAAAAATTCTAAGCACATCAGAAGTATTAAAGATACTTAATGTTCCAATGTATAAACTGCGATATTTATTTCAGGCGGGAAAGTTGAGTGATGACGACTTCATTAAATTGGGAAACGGCCATAAAGTTTATCGCGAGTCGGACATTCCCAAGATCAAGCAAGCACTTTTCGAGACAGGGAACAAATGTTAGGCATGAGGAATAACCTAGGTGGATAATTCAAGAGGTGCGCATCCAATACATAGAAGCATACTTGAACATTGGCTATGGAGAGACAAACCATTCACAAGAGGGCAGGTATGGATTGATTTGATACTACTTGCGAACCATAAAGATAGCCAGTGTATTATTAAGGGCAATGTGATAAACGTGAAAAAAGGACAATTGTTGCGATCGAAGGTGAAACTGGCCGAGAGATGGGGGTGGACTCGTGGGCGGACGGAGAGGTTCCTAAAACTGCTTGAAAACGAGCAGATGATTGAGCAACAACCCGGACAGTATGCAACCATTATAACCCTGTTAAATTACACCAATTTACACGAACGAGCCTTTAAGAAACGAGCTACAGGCGCTACAACAGACAGTACAACAGACGGTACAACAGACAGTACACATACAATAAATGAGAATAATGATAAGAAACACAAATATGCGTCTTTTTGTGTATTTTGGGATTTGCATCCTAAAAGACATGGAAAGAAACGTCTTAAGCCAGAAGCAGAGGCGTATTGGATGAAGCATATCGCTAATGGTAAGACAGAGAAAGTCATTACCGCAGTCAAGAATTTTGCTAATTCTGAGAGTGTAAAACAGGGAATAGGTATCAGGGATCCTGTACGATTTTTGAAGAATGAGTATTGGCGAGAGTGGCTGGAGCCGGAGGAGAAGCCTGGAGGGAAGAAAACGTATGCACAAATAACACCTGATGATTATTTGAAGAATTCTAGAATTTTTGAGGAGGTTGATAAATGAAGGGTAACGACAAAGACAACGACGATTTATTTGATTTGACAGTCAAGCTTATGGATTACAAAGGTGATGATGAAGTTGTCAGTGCTGAGGAAATACGGAAGAAACTCAAAGAACAGGGCCCGGTTCGCCAGATCAAATCAAAAATACCGTCTCTTGATAAGGCTCTTGAGGGTTTTGAGCCGGGCGAACTAATCGCATTATCCGGGCCGAGAAAGTCAGGCAAGACTACACTGGCGCAAAGCATTGATTGTGCTTTTTGGAAGCAGGGTATTAAATCCTTATGGCTTCAATATGAGGTTGTGCCGAGACAATTTATATCAACTTATAATGAAAACATATCCTTGGGAAATACGTTTCTTCCTAAAAAAATGAAGGCCAGCGTTTTACAGTGGGCTAGAGACAAGATCCTTGAAGCCATAGCCAAGCATGGTATTAGTGTTGTTTTTATAGATCATCTGCATTTCTTATTTGATATGGGCAGGGTTGGAAATACCAGTCTTGAGATTGGCATTATAGTCAGATATTTGAAGTATATTGCAGTAGAGCTAGAGGTAACAATCTTTATTTTGTGTCATATGAGAAAGGTGCCGCCGGACAAAGAGCCAAGTGATGCAGACTTCCGGGACAGCTCATTAATAGCACAGGAATCAGATTCCGGGATGATTATATGCCGCTGTGAGGATGATAGTAAGCATGCATGGCTAAAGGTATGTTACTCTAGGCGTACAGGTACATGGGAGAAGAGAATACCTATAATCAAGCATATAAACGGCCTCTTAGTGGAGAAAATAAATGACCAGAGTGGATATATATAAAAATATTTATGAAGAGCTATCAGGGGTATACACTTCCGGAGTATTTCAGGCAATCGAAAACAAGTTAAACGAGCTTTGGAAGAAGATCGTGTCAAAGGAAGATGAAATAAATATGAATTGGGACAGGGCTAACGACGAACAATTTGGTTTTATGTGCAGGGCTCTTAAGAAATTAATGCTTGAATCGATCTTAGGGTATAGACGTGCTTAAATTTATACAGGCTGTTTCTGCTAATCAAGATGCAATATGGCTTTTTGAGGATATGGAAAGAACTATTATTAATGGCGGCAATATGTGGATTGTTCATTTCAGTGATGGCGATGTAATTATTACTAATGAAAAAGTTATTCAGATTTGTAACGACAGGATCTCGGCGATGGTTAAGTTGCTATCCGGAAGTAATAACTTTGAATTGAAGTACCTAAGAGAATCAATTAAATGGTTTAATGGATTTAAGGAGTTTAACAACGAAAATAACAGAAATCGAAAGTCCGCTTAAATGGGAAAGGTAGAGATGGAGTAGGTGAGGGAGAGGTTGCCAACGTATTGTCAATCAATTCACATTTTTAAATTTGGTTGACACTCAGGAAGCCTTGTAGCGTCAACTGCGGTACCCATAAAATATTATATCTCGTGGTTAATGTTTACATCTTCTGTACTGTGACGAAAATCACAGGCAACCTGTAGAGGAGAAATATTATAGCATTAAGCAAAGGCAAAAAGTGAAATCTTTTTGGTGTTTCGTAAACCGTTTTGAAAGCTGGGTTACTAGCGAAAAGATGCGCTCGCTTCGCACCCGTACTGCTTTGTTCCAGTCAAAGTACCTTTTGCTAACTAGGCAACATAATAGCGTCCCTGCTATAGCGGGCATAATACGAGGAAATAGAGCTTTGAAAAGTGCAAATTTGTTATGACCAATGAATATTCAACTTGAAAACAACTTGACTTCTCAGGACATGATTTTGTATCTTCTTAATGAAGGAGACGAAATTATGAATGGAACTATCAGGCCAAAAGGCAAATGTCCGGTTTGTTATGGTAAGTTTGCCGAGATAAAGAAGTTAGGGTTTATTTGTCAGAAGCACCAGACTACACCAAAGCGGTTTTATATTGATTTCTATCACCAAGGCCAACGGTTAAGGTTGTTTTCAGATAATCACGGACAAATACTCGATTCATTCCAGCGAAGCAGAGACCTTTTGAGCCGTATTAATCATGAGTTAAAGAGCCACACCTTTGACCCAACAAGGTACGTTCGGCAAGAGTTGGAAAAGTTTTATGTCTCGAATTTACTTGATAAGTTTCTTGATTACAAATTAACAGGGGACAGGATAGCACCCAGTTACAGGCGTCACTATAAGCGTTACACAGGGACTGCTAAGGATTATTTTAGAACAAAGGACGTGAGGGATTTGCGTAAAATTGACATTGTTAATTATCAAGATTACGTTAGTGAAAAGTATAAATTCGGCAACAAGACCTTGAAAAACTGCATTGATATATTCAAGACTTTTCTCATATATTTAAAAAATGATTTAGAGATATTGAATGTAGTTCCAAACTTTCCAGTAATAGAGATCGACCCACCAAGAACGACATGGCTAGCTCCGGAAACACAAAGAGCCGTGTTTGGTTATGTTCCAGATCAAGACAAGCCTATAGTGGCCTTTCTTATGCTCTCAGGGTGTCGACCAGGGGAAGCAAGGGCGTTGAAGTGTAAAGACGTAGACTTAGGGAATAGATTACTTACTATCTCCGCGACTTTTTCCAATGCCATTTACAGGCAAAAGAGGAAAGGGAAGAGGTCAAAGAGAGCTGTTATACCAATTCATCAAGAAATATTTGAGTATATTAAGCACAGAGTTGAATCCAATCTGCCAGAGGCGTATGTATTTGTTAATAATAAAACAGGCAGTCATTATGCGGAGACGGGCTTAATAGTTATGTGGCGAAAGGTACGTAAAAAGGCAGGACTGGACAATAGCGTAAGGTTGTACGATGCATGTAGACATAGTTTCGCAAGCCAGTTGATCAATTCTGGTGTGTCTATCTATAACGTTTCTCAATTACTTGGACATTCCAACATCAAAACAACTGAGAAATATTTGCATAACGACTTGAGTAAACTAAAGATTGATATATCTAACTTGTCACTTCAAGAAAAAGTGATAAAATTAACAAATTCCAAGAATGTGGATAACTCTCAAATTTGATAATGAAATTTTTGAAACCGTCACCAGACCGTCACTGGAAGAAAATTGCAAATTATAAGTGCCTATACATCAGTAGTTTAGGTGTGCATTTTATGGGTTCGACTCCCCCCGCGGGCTTCATTAAATGTTGAGAGTGTATAAACCAAAAG
>CAZPAM010000103.1:0-7382 GCA_964584595.1 uncultured Candidatus Scalindua sp.
AAGATTATTAAGCTTATATGGCTTTAAGGATAGTTATCAGATTTACACTGAATATGACTATTCAAAACCACCATTCAACTATGACAGATCAGTTGCAAGGTATGTAAATAACCTCAAGACGGTTCCGGTACTGAGATCTTTCCTATGGTGGCTGTTTGGAAAAACAAAGCCGCGGCACCCCGACTCGGATTTTATGTTCACGAGGATAACAACAAATAAATAAATTAAAGTTATGTTCTTGATATACTTCATTTTCAGAAAACAAAATGATTATTAAATTAATAGCAGTTTCAATTATTGTTCCTATTATTGCTGTTATAGTTTTAGCATTTGGAATTGTATTAATTCGGTGGATATATATTCTCAGACGATACAAGTATAATGTTAAATCGGATTATAACTATAATTTCGACAGAAATACCTCCATTCAGGCTTCAGTCCAGATCACAACAAATGGTTTTGTCTGGCCAGATATTGAAACAGACTGGGATACGGGTTTTCTTAAACTCAGTCTTAATTCAAGTCTATTAGGCAAATTCTTGAATCCGTCTATAAAAATACAATACGAGGATTTAATTATAAAGCAATGTTTTGAACACGGCTTAAAAGGTGTAAGATATGTTAATATCAGCCAGCTCTCTAGTTTTAATCAAATACAGGGGAATAAAATCTCTCTTAAAGGATGTTATATATCCTGGATGCCCCAGAGTGCAGACATAGTTCTTTTTAAGAATGATAACTTAGAGAATGAGAGAATATTAGTTGTTGCACCTCATCCGGATGATGCCGAAATGGCAGCTTTTGGCCTTTATAGCCATAAAGATACTTTTATTGCTACGGTAACTGCTGGGGAAGCAGGAGAACATAAATATAAAGAAATATATACTGATAAAGAAAAACACTATTCCGCAAAAGGTAAATTGAGAGCATGGGATAGCATTACTATCCCTCTTTTAGGTGGGATAAGCCCTTTAAGATCTTTCAATATGGGTTACTTTGATCAAACATTAGAGAAAATGTATTTTAACCCCACTAAGGAGGTAAATTCTTTATATATACAGACTTCAGATGTTAATACATTCAGACAGTTTAATGTATCAAACATGTTGTCTGTAGAATCCCAAAAGGCTACATGGAATAATTTAATATCAGACTTTGCATCTATATTGAAAAGAATAAACCCTAAAGTTATTGTTACAACACATCCTTTATTAGAGTCTAATACTGACCACCAGTTTGCTTCAATTGCATTATTAAACGCGCTTAAAGAATCCGATTTGGAAAATGGTAAGCTCTATCTTTATACAACTAATCATAATCATTTTACAAAATTTTATCCATTTGGTTTTTCAGATAGCACTGTATCTCTTCCACCATATTTTGACAATTCAAATAGTTTTAGAAATTTTTATTCACATGCCCTTACTCCTGATCAACAAAATGAGAAAATTTTTGTATTAGAAGCTATGCATGATTTACGACAAACGCCACCATTAAGTTTCAAATGGCTTCTTAATATTTGCCGTTGGAGAATTGAGGACTGGATAATGGGTATTGATAATAATGTTATTAATAAATTTGTCAGGCCAAATGAACTATTTTATATTATCCCATTTGAGGAATCTGAAGAGTTAGTAAAACAGTTTTGGGAAAATAGAAAGTAATCAAGATTTATTTTAATGAATACTGGAACTTAACCATTATATCAGTTAACAGTCCACGGTCAGTGCATTACTATGCCTTGAGGGCAGAAAGCATTTTCTTTATGCGATGTTTATAAGTATGTTTTTCCATGACTTCCCTATAGCCTTGCCTGGCAATCTTTTCACGCTCACCGGGATGTCTTAGATAAAAGTTAATTTTTTCTCTCAGATCTTCAATTCCGTCGAAGCCAACCAGATGAGTACCATCTTCGAACAGCCTGAAAACGTCCTGCTGTCTGTCAACAAGGACAAAAGACTTGCAGGCAAGGGCCTCGTAAATCTTAGGACTTGCCTGATAGCAGGGAGTATTTCCATCCTGATAATGGATAACAATAACGACTTTTGCAGCCGAAAAAATCCTGATCCACTCTGAATAGCCGAGCATACCATTGTTTATGACGGTATTGCCACAGGATGTTGTTCCGGCCATTTGCCAGCCAGGCCCCCATATGCCCATGTCGAAATCAGTGATCTGTTTAAGGATTCTCCACCTGCATGGGTAGAACGAGCCGACGAAGGCAATATCTTTCATATAGGCAGCACGTTCTTCTTCTGTCAAATCAACAGCATGGTGATAAGATGGATCACATGCAAAAGGAAGCCATATGCTGTTGTTAATACCATTAGCATTAAAAAGCTCCTGTGCTTCACTTCCTCCGCAAAAAACAAAATCATAATACGGTGCAATCTTAAGTATGGGCTCAAAGTTTTTAGGTACATCTATGGTCCAGAGTGCCGTCTGTATACCGTTGTCCTTAAGACACTGTACCGTTTTTGCCATTATCCTGTACCCTCCGGTGATTACAGCTACGTTTGGATTTGTCTTGGCAACTAGTTTGTTAAATGTTTTGTTTATATACTGAATATCCAGGTGATGGAGCCAACTGATCCGGTGCCTGATTCTGCCAGGTATAATATGATTGCGGTCATCGAAAACAATGAGCTGGTGTCCTAAATTGCAGATGGCCTCCTCTATGTATTCGGTAATGGTGATGAAGCATGGGTTGTGGTACCCGGAATATAATATTTTCATAATTACATTAGTTTCATTGTCTTATATAATTAACAAACAACTCTTGCAATTCATGCCTTAATATATATATTCTTTATCATTTACGATAAAGCTTTTCAACAAAAATGAGATATTTGTCGGATTGTTCAGACCTAAAGAAACATATTTCGATAATGGCTGGAAGAAGACACGTTTCCAACAAACAAAAAAGAACGGGGTATCTGATTTCTTTCATTGTGAAAGGTTAATCCCACATATTGTTATTGAGTTTGATGTCTTTTTGCATACATAAGATTCTTTCTGCACCTTCCCCAAAAAACAAGATGATTGTTTTACCGGCAGGATTTGTTTTCGCTGGCGCCTCCATAGGGGTTGAAATGATAATATAATACCGGGTTCTGTTGGGACTTGGAAGAAGTATCAGTATTACGGTTGAGATAGCCTGGGAGAAAATACCCTTTTCCTTCCGTAAAGATAAGCGTCAACCTTGAGGAATATTTTGTGAATTATGAAAAAGAGAAAAAAATGTCTTTTGAGCGCAGGTTGCTTAATATAGACTCCGATGATTATGTTGTTTTCTTTGACAATATTAATATAAGAAAATTAAAAGAAGGCCTTAGAAAAGGTGTTTTGCTAATAGTTAATACAGACAAAAAGATAACATTAAAGAATTTAAAGAATTCATTTGATCAATCCGGAACGGTTGAAATTGACGAGTATATTATTTTTCTGAAAAAGGGCAAATGCTTATATGCGGTTAAATCTGACAACAAATCTGCAAGAGAGTTTTTCAGGATTCTGCTTAAAGAGATATACTATGGATCACCGAAAGTTCTTAGTTGGCTGCTGTTTGATACTTTTATGTTTAAAATTATTTTAAATTTAACTGCTAAAGAGAAAGTGTTTTTCTTAAGAAGAAAAAATGATACTCATCAAATTGCAGATTTGTATTATAAAACCCGCAATAAGGAAAACTATGTTTTTATAGATACAGAAAAACCGTTTATAAAGAAATATTTTACTGACGCAAATGACTTCAAGAGAGAAAAATATTTTTCAAAATATAAAACAGACGTGTTTGAAAGTGTTTCTGTATCAAGCTTTGATAGTGAGCTTTTAGTCCTGGAAGAAGACCTTGTAAAAGAAACAAGAAAGCAATTTAGTTGGGAAAGTGATTTACGACTGGTAAAGAATATTTGCTTGAGTTTAGCTGGAATTGACAGTACTGAGGATTTTTCTGAAGAAACCCAACTAGAGTATTTGAAAATCTTTCAAGATCTGAAAGGTCATGTTAAAGAGTGGGAGCGTTTAGATATTGAGAGAGAACTAGGTGTAAAAAGAGTAGTCAGGCACGGAGATATCACGATGTCAAATATTTTACATGAATCTAAAAAGATATACTTGCTCGATTGGGAGTATTCCGTTACGAACGGATTTCCGTTGACTGATTTATTAAATGCAATTGTGAAGGTGTATAAGTTCAGGCTTAGTTATAGAAAAAAAGAGATAGACGTTTTGGATCATACTTTTTATAAGAAGAATAAGTTCTCTGAATTGGCAGCAGTACATTTGAATGAGTATTGCCAGAAGTTGAATCTATCTTGCGAAGAGCGTGGAAAATTATTCTTAATTTATTTGAAGATGTATATAAGTTCAGAAAAAGAAATTTTAAGGAAAATATTAAATAAAGGCATCCCCAGCTTCATTGGAGTATTGAGTTACAGGTAGAGAAATGAAATCATACAGTTTTCAAACATTTCAATAATGCTGCTATAGTATATACATGTATAATGTGGATACCCCAGTTCAGCTTTTTATCTTGACCACAATGAAGTATTTGGCCTTGTTGAACAGTACATGCAGGAGCAATTAGTATGCGCTTTATCAAAAAGAAACCCAAAGAGATAAATCATTAATGGAACAACAATCGCAATCAGAAATACTTCTTTCAGAAAAAGTAGCAAAAAGCGGGTTCTGGCTTTTAGTCCTTAAGATGTCAGTCAACATTATCGGCCTGCTCAAACTGTTTATTTTAGCCAGGCTACTTGTCCCAAATGACTTCGGCATGATGGGAGTTGCCTTCTTAATAATAGCCATTTTAGACACTTTTTCTGATACTGGACTTGACATGGCCTTAGTACAAATGAAAGATGATATTAAAGAATATCTAAACACGGTCTGGTCCATTTCCATAATCAGGGGTCTTATATTATATGCCATCCTTTTCATAGCAGCACCTTATGTAGCTATTTTTTTCAAAAGTCCTGAGTCAACCACCATTATCAGGGTTGTAGGTATTGCCATTCTCATAAGAAGCTTTACAAATATCGGCATCATTTACTTTCATAAAGAGTTGGAATTTAAAAAACATTTCATATGCCGATTCAGTGCTACGGTCGTTAATTTCAGTGTCGCGGTCTTTGCCGCGTTTACATTAAGAAGTGTATGGGCATTGGTATTTGGACAGCTGGCAGAGTGTATAACAGGTGTTGTGGCAAGCTATCTCTTGCATCATTACAAACCACGTTTTAATCTGGATTTAAACAAGGCTAAAGAGTTATTTGGATTTGGGAAATGGGTATTTGGATCGAGCGTCTTGATTTTCTTATTTACCCAGGGAGATGATTTCTTTGTTGGTAAACTGTTGGGGGTAACTGCGCTGGGTTTTTATCAAATGGCTTATAGAATTTCCAGTATGCCTACAACAGAAATTACTCGTGTGATTTCTAAAGTAACATATCCTGCCTATTCTAAAATCCAAGACAACCTGCCCAGGTTAAGGGATGCTTACTTAAAAACATTAAAGCTTACGGCTTTTTTATCCTTTCCAATAGCAGGACTAATTATTTCTTTGGCCCCACATTTAACATTGGTAATATTAGGCGAAAAATGGATGCCTATGGTGCCTTGCATGCAGGTACTGGCCTTATATGGATTGATAATATCGGCAGCCACTACTGCCGATCCAGTTTTTAACAGTATTGGAAAGCCTGGTATAAATACAAAGAACCAGTTTTTGCAGGTGATATTGTTGATGGCCCTTATCTATCCGCTTACAAGCAAATGGGGGCTTTTAGGAACATCTTTAGCAGTTGTTTTTACATCTCTAACAGTTAATATCCTTGTCCTCTTCAAGCTTTTAAAAATTACTCAGTGTATGCTATGGAGTGTTGTTCAATTACTACTTTTTCCGGGCATAAGTGCATTTATTGCGTTCTTTTCAATGATAATTATTAAAGAAAATTATTTTCCTTCAAGAGGTATTATAGAGCTTATTATATCTGTCATATATGGAATCCTGGTGTATTTAGGTATAAGTTACTTTTTTGATAAGTTTTTCAGGTATCAAATTATTTCAACTGTAAAAGATAGTCTGGCGTCACTTTTCAAATAGTTTTTATAATAATTGTATTTATTGACGAATCATTACGATTGCAGAATTACCAGGGGTGTATTAATGAGATAAGGAACTAGAACCAAGAGGAAATTAAACATCAGGATACATAGTGAAATTACAAATGATATGTGGTTTGGGGTGGATAAACTATGAAAAAAACACCTACATCCCTTAGTGCTTGAAGAATGTAGTTGTCTGCATAATGCTGCAATCTTAGTAAATAATTACCTGGCTTTTATCAACAAATAACCATATGCATAAATCAGAAAAGTTGTTCCAGCCATTTCCAACCCTTCTTCAATAGCAATACTTAAGGCATCGTTAGAAGAAATAGCATGAATCTCCGCAATGACAGCACCGACCCAACATGCAGAACCGAGAATTAACCCAACTATTGAAGGGATATGGGATAAACAGCAAAAAAAGGATATCGCCAGAATTAAACTCAACACTACAGCATAAGGAATAGCCCACCATATACTCCCTCTTAATGGAACAAATGAAAAATATTTCGCCATTATCCCACTAAACGCTTCATGAATACCACTGGTTTCATCTAATGACATGAAAAGAAAGACAACAAAACAACCTATCCATAACCATCGTATTTTTTCCTCGGATCTAGACCACGCAAGAAGTAATCCAATTAAAGAAAGAATCAAGAGCTGCATACTTGAAAACCAGACTGCAAATGTTAATTCTTCACTCAGATCAAACAAAGCAGCCTGCCCGTCTTTTGTGATTGCAGGCCCGAGTATAGTAACCGCAAAAAAATGAAGGGCTATTAAAATTAGTTCGACAAAGAACAAGAACAACACAAAACGAAGTAATGTTTTCAAAGGGTTGTGACTCAAGTTTATTAAGCAATCAACAAGATCTTCTTTCTTGTAAATTGAATCGTTTTTATGTTTCATGGTGTACTAAAATAACATTAAGGGTTCAGTTATTATGTAAATTTAATAATTAGAAAAATACAGGAGGTGGATAACTGGACATTTAACTCGTAATCGTTTTATGATAACCATACTTATCTTGACATGTACCACAATTAGACTATTATAGCTTCCCAACTCTTTTAATCAATCCAGAATTAAAAGGTTGTGGGACTATACGTTTCTTTATTAAGTACAAACCTGAGAAAACAGTTGAAATTATAAAGCGTTCTGTTTTAATTAGATTATGTTGACAAAGGCAGTTTTTAAAGAAAATTAACATTTTTCATTCGGGAAAATACTATGTGTCAAATGAAAGTAATGCTGGACAAGGAAGG
>CAZPAM010000104.1:0-7319 GCA_964584595.1 uncultured Candidatus Scalindua sp.
GGCGACATTTATTGGAGAGTTTACGGGAGACAAAAGATTACGGTTAAGATACAAAGGCGAGAACGTTGCTGATATAGAGATGGAGTTTCTGCACGATGGGCTGCCCAGGATTAAACGTAAGGCAGTATGGCGTTCACCATCTCATGAAGAACCGGACATAAAAGAGAAAAAGAACTATGGTGAAGATTTGAAAAAGGTTCTATCCTCATGGAACGTTTGCAGCAAAGAGTGGGTGATCCGGCAATATGATCATGAAGTGCAGGGCGGAAGTGTTATGAAACCAATGCAGGGAGTGGATAATGATGGCCCGGGTGATGCATGTATAATCAGGCCGGTTTTAAGTTCCGGCAAAGGAATAATTGTGTCGAATGGGATGAATCCCAAATACGGAGATATAGATCCTTATCATATGGCGGCTTCGGCAATTGATGAGGCACTGAGACAAATAGTATCCGTGGGCGGCAACCTGGATAGGGTTGCTTTGCTTGACAACTTCAGCTGGGGCAATACCGACAAACCTGAATGCCTGGGCGGCCTTGTCAGGGCGGCAAAGGCGTGTTACGATATGTCAATATATTATGAAACTCCGTTTATATCCGGTAAGGATAGCCTGAATAATGAGTTTAAATCTGGCGATAAAACCATCTCCATACCACCGACTCTATTGATTTCTGCTATAGGTGTAATGCCGGACGTTACCAGGGCGATTTCCATGGATGTGAAGTCACCTGATAATCTGATTTATATTTTAGGTATGACAAAAGATGAGCTTGGAGGTTCACATTATTACGATATCCATGGTTTTAAAGGCAACTCAGTTCCAAAAGTAGACAGAGGGGTTGGAAAGAAAACGATGGATTTGCTGGCTAATGCGACAGGAAAAGGATTGGTCAGGTCGTGTCATGACTGTTCGGAGGGGGGGCTTGCTGTTGCGGCTGCAGAGATGAGTTTTGCAGGCGGGTACGGGATGGAACTTGATTTGTCTCGGGTGTCGGTTGAAACAGGAATTGACCGGGATGATATTATTCTTTTTTCTGAGTCTAATTCACGATTCATTGTTGAAGTACAGCCGGAGAAACAGAAAGAGTTTGAGGAGGCAATCAGTAGTATTCCACATGGTTGTATAGGGAGAGTTTTGGATAATGATGTTTTTACCATTCTATCACAAAACGGAGAAAAGGTGATTTCAGAAAAGATTTCTGATCTTAAGGAGGCATGGCAGGCAACCCTGAGATTGTAATATGGAACTATGACTATAAAAAATAATAAGCCCAGGGCAATAATCCTGCGTACAGCGGGAACCAATTGTGATTATGAGACGAGGTATGCGCTTGAAAAAGCCGGTGCCGATGTTGATTTGGTACATGTAAACCAATTGGTTAAGGATAAAGGGCTTTTAAGTTCTTATCAAATTTTTGTTTTACCGGGTGGATTTACATATGGAGATGATATTGCCGCAGGGAAGGTTCTGGCGAACCAGCTCAGGCAACATTTATTGGATGAGCTTACTCGATTTGTTGACGATGGTAAGCTGGTTATTGGGATATGTAACGGTTTTCAGGTTTTAATAAAGATGGGATTGTTACCGGGGAGAAACGGGACTCAACCATCTTTTAATGAATATAGGCAGGAATTTACTCTAACTTATAATGATTCCAACAAATTTGAAGATAGGTGGGTATATTTAAAGTCGTTTTCAGATAAGTCTGTTTTTATTGATAACGATTGTATCTTATATGTCCCGATAGCACATGCAGAGGGAAAGTTTGTGGCAGATAATGGTGGAGAGTTGGAGAATCTTGGTAAATCAGGACAAATAATATTTAAATATGTTGATAAAGATGGTAATATAGCAAATTATCCATGGAATCCTAACGGTTCATTGGGTAATATAGCCGGAATCTGTGACTCGACAGGAAGAGTGCTTGGTATGATGCCTCATCCTGAGCGTTATATAGAGCCAACCCAGCATCCGAGATGGACCAGGGAAGGACTTAAGGCAGAAGGCGATGGGGTTGCCATTTTCAGGAATGCTGTTAATTATGTTAAGGAGAAGATGTGAAAGAAAAGAAAATAGATTTGAGGCCTGTGAAAAAAATTGTTGCAGGGTATGGTAATGATAAAGATTCTAACCTGATCGCAGCTTTGCAGCAAACTCAGGACGAATATGGATATTTACCAAAACAGGTACTTAAAGAGGTATCAAGACTAATGGAGGTTCCGTTGACAAGGATTTTTGGTATCGTCACGTTTTATTCTCAATTCTCTTTACTGCCCAAAGGAAAATTTACCATTAAAGTATGCATTGGCACTGCATGTCATGTAAGAGGGGCAGAGGATGTAAAGACCAGGATAAAACAACTCCTTGATGTTAAGGAAGGGGAAACTTCAGCAGATTATATGTTTACGCTTGAATCGGTGGCCTGCCTGGGTGTTTGTGCTCTGGGTCCAGTAATGGTTGTCGGTAGTAGCAAAAAGGCAGCGGGTTGTTGTGATGGGCAAGATGGACAAACTTCACCATCAGGTGACAAATCTTATGGACATGTTAAAACAGAGAAGATTGAGGGAATTCTAGAGAGTTATAGTAGCGACAAGGAATAATCTATGGAAAGACTCAAGTCTACTAGAGACATATTAGTTCACAGGGAAATACTCAGGAAAGAACAAGCCACAGAGAAACAAACGGTGGTAGTGTGTGGAGGTACGGGTTGTGAGACATTTGGGGGTAGCGACCTCTATAAAGCACTCGATACAACCATCAAAGACAGAGGTTTGGAAAATAAGGTACTTCTAAAAAAGACAGGCTGTCAGGGTTTGTGTGAAAAGGGGCCACTTGTAACACTGTGGCCTTCTAATATCTTTTATCGAAGGGTAAAAGAATCTCATGCAGAGAAAATCATTGACGAAACAGTAGGCAAAGGGGATATCATACAAAAATTACTTTATACTGACATTCAAACGCGTGAGAAAGTTGTCCATCAGGAAGATGTCCCTTTTTACAAGAAACAGCACCGAATTGTACTCAAACTCAATGGTGTTATAGCTCAGGATAGTATAGATGAATATATTGAAGCCGGTGGTTATTCCGCACTGGCAAAAGTGTTGGAGGATATGAAACCCGAGCAGGTGGTAAAGGAAATAACAGATTCAGGTTTACGTGGAAGAGGGGGAGCAGGTTTCCCAACAGGAAAGAAGTGGGAATTTGTACAAAATACCACTGACAGTAATAAGTATGTGATATGCAATGGGGATGAAGGAGACCCTGGCGCTTTTATGGATAGGTCTGTCCTGGAAGGCAATCCACATCAAGTGTTGGAGGGGATGATAATTGCTGCTTATGCAATAGGTGCAAATAGAGGTTATTTTTATATCAGGGCTGAATATCCTATGGCTATTAAATATGTACAAACGGCCATTGGCCAGGCTAAAGAACTGGGGCTTTTAGGTGAAAACATATTAGGTAAGGGTTTTGACCTGGATTTGGAGATTAAGAAAGGCGCGGGTGCTTTTGTGTGTGGGGAAGAGACAAGTCTCATTGCTTCCATAGAGGGGAAACGTGGGATGCCACGAACAAGACCACCATATCCTGCCATCTCAGGGCTTTGGGGAAAGCCAACGTGTATAAATAATGTAGAAACATTGGCTAACATTCCTATAATTATTGAAAAAGGTGCAGAGTACTATAGTAGTATAGGTACTAAAGGAAGTAAGGGAACTAAGGTCTTTGCCCTGGCAGGGAAAGTCAGGAACACTGGTCTGGTAGAGGTTCCTATGGGTACTACATTAAGAGAGATAATTTTTGAAATTGGTGGAGGGATTGCAAAAGGAAAGAAGTTTAAGGCTGCTCAGATAGGAGGCCCTTCAGGAGGATGTGTTCCAGAAGAATATTTAGATACTCCAATTGATTATGAATCCCTTAAGAGCATAGGGGCTATTATGGGCTCCGGTGGACTCGTTGTTATGGATGAAGATACATCAATGGTCGAAATTGCCAGATATTTTATGGATTTTTGCCAGGACGAATCTTGTGGAAAGTGTCCTCCATGCAGAGTTGGTACTAAAAGAATGCTGGAAAAATTAACTAAAATACATGATGGAAAAGGTTGCAGGGACGATATAGAAGATTTGAAAGAAATGGCTAATGCTACAAAGACTGCATCTCTATGTGGGCTTGGACAAACTGCACCTAATCCCGTATTATCCACAATCAGGTATTTTATGAACGAATACGAAGATCTTCTGAAAACAGGTAGTTAGGTTTGTTAAATTAAATTTGATAAGAATTTGTAATATTACAGATGAAGACAATTGCCGTTGCTGGAACTGCAAGTAGAGTAGGTAAAACTACTGTAGCATCGTATATCTTAGGTAGTCTGTCAAATCGTACACTTCCCCTTAAAGAGAAGGCAGAGAAATATGAGCGTGTGCTCCAGCATGCGGGAGGTACATCTCGCGAAACAATAGAAAATTCTCCTGAATTATTTCATTATAAAAGCCCCTGGAGTGCCTTGAAAATAACAATAAGGCATGAGGGTTCTTGTCCCAGGCATACGGAATGTGATACGTGCGATGACGGATATGAACCTTTTAAGATTTTAACAAGTGACGATATTATAAGGCAAAAAGGTAAAGATACTGATCGTTTATCAACAGCAGGTGCTTCCAAAGTGGTGTGGTTGCAGTCCGACTCGGATGTAGAGAAGGCTGGTATTGAGGCGGCGCTGGCCTGTTTTGACAAAGAACATAATCTTGTGATTGAAGGCAATAGTTTCCTTCGTGTTCATGATGCGGATGTGGCGGTCCTGGTTGTATCTCCTTCTGTAGCGAAAATAAAAGGATCTGCAAAGATATTGCTCGATAAAATAGACTTTATTGTTATTAATGTGCATAAACGTCATACGAGTAAAGAGATTGAAAAATGCAAAGAGAAAATGCTTGCTCTTGGATACGATGTGCCTTTTTATGTAGTCAACCCTTATTCTGAAGAAGACTATTCCAATCAAGCATTTATTGACAGGATACAGGATATCCTGTTTAAATCATAAATTGGTAATCGCCGATCAAATTTGAATGGCCATTCAGGAATTGTCCCAAAAGAAATGGATTATCCCACCTTTGAATATAGAACTCCAGGCGGAGATTTCTAATTCACTTCGTATCTCTCCGGTATTATCACAACTGTTAATAAATAGAGGAATTGCCGATATAGAATCTGCCAGAACTTTTATACAATCAAACCTGTCTTTGCTTAGTGATCCCATGTTGTTGCCTGACATAGAAAAGTCGAGCAAAAGGATTATTGATGCGTTAAGTAAAGGTGAAAAAGTTACAGTATATGGTGATTATGATGTAGATGGTATTTCTGCAACGGCATTGATGGTGCAGTGCCTGGAAACTCTTTCCGGATTATATTGGGACCAGAAGTCTATAATCGATTATTACATACCGGACAGATTAGAAGAGGGTTATGGTTTAAGCACAGGGGCAATCGAGACGATAGGCAAGACTGGCACAAAAGTTATTATTACTGTTGATTGTGGTGTCAATGCTTTTGAGGAGGCTGAATTTGCCAGGGAAAAAGGTATTGATCTTATAATTACCGATCATCACGAACCATGTGACGAACTATCGGAGGCCGGGCGGGCAGGGGGTCCTGGTGGTTGCGATGGCGCTTTTGGATTGATTAATCCGAAACTGGCCACTTCAAATTATCCATTTAGAGAGCTTTCCGGTGTTGGGGTTGCTTTTATGCTTGCCTGGGCACTTGGGCAAAGTGCTTCTACCAGTACTGATCAATTGTCTGCACGTGTTAATCGTACAGGTAACAAAAAAGTCGTCCGAGACGACCCTGTGGGTAGCTCACAGATCCGCCCCAGGCGGGTTGCAAATGAGTTTAAAGAATTTCTTATGAGTGCTATGGGATTGGCAGCATTAGGTACAATTGCTGATGTAGTTCCATTGAAGCAGGAAAACAGGATATTGGCGAAATATGGTCTTAGTTCTCTACAGCATTCTGAGAATCCGGGAATTAAGGCGTTAAAAGAAGTTGCAGGGCTTAATGGTAAAAAGATTTATTCTTATCATGTCGGATTCTGTTTAGGGCCGAGAATTAATGCTGCCGGCAGAGTGGGAAATGCAAAGAAGGGTGTTGAAATGTTGACTGCCAAGTGTGAGGATACAGCAAAGGAAATCGCCTTATATTTAGAAAGTGAAAATAAGAGAAGGCAGAAAATACAAAGTGATATGTTGAAATCGGCAAAAAAGAAAGTCTTAAATGAAGTAGATTTCAACTCTGATATGGCAATTATAATATCCGATGACAACTGGCATCAGGGGGTGATAGGGGTTGTAGCTTCAAGGCTGGCATCTGAATTTCACAGGCCGGTTATTGTAATAGCGATTGATGGCGAAGTAGGGCATGGCTCTGCACGATCTATTCCTGGTTTTCATTTACACAATACGTTGCTAAAATGTCAGGAGCTTTCCACAGACAGGAAGTTGCTTATTTCATTCGGTGGTCATGCGCAGGCAGCCGGGTTGAGAATATTAAAAGATGATATTCCAGAGTTTAAGAAGATGTTTAATACTATTTCAAATGAACAGTTGGGAGAAGAAGATTTGATTCCAGCGTTAAATATAGATATTGAAGTTGAGTTGTCATCGATTTCAAGATCTTTATTAGAAGAAATAAAATGTTTGTTACCTCATGGAGAAGGCAACCCTATTCCTGTCTTTGCTACCAGAGATGTAAGTATTGTTGGCCAGATACGTCGTTTTGGGGTTAATGGTAAGCACCTGGGTTTCTATGTGCGCCAGGGAGATGTTTCGTTCAAGGCAGTTGCATTTGGGATGGGAGATAAGATTGATACACTTAAAGAGAATAATGGAAATTATTCTATATCTTATGTACTAAAGTCTCCATTCCGGAAAGAAAATAATTTGTCTGGCTATGATGGAATGTATAAAGAGGATGTGGAGATTGAGATAAAGGATATTTCTACTTGAAAACGAAATAACGTTCTATTAACATAACGCACTAATCTATATAATAGAGGAAAACTTGAGCATACAAGGCCTCATATTAATACAACTATGGGTTTTCGGCCTGGGACTCGTTGTCGGAAGCTTCTTAAATGTTTGTATTCATAGAATACCCGAAAGGATCTCAATAGTATGGCCGGCCTCTAAATGTGTTTATTGCAGTAAACGCATAGTATGGTATGATAATATCCCGGTTTTAAGCTATCTCTTTCTAAGAGGTAAATGTCGGCATTGTCAACATAAGATATCTGCTCAATATCCAATAGTAGAGTTCCTCA
>CAZPAM010000105.1:0-7309 GCA_964584595.1 uncultured Candidatus Scalindua sp.
TAAAAAAATATTCTTAAACTTCATAATATCCTCCTTCTGTAAAAATATAAAAATTTATTCAGTACGCTCTAATAACTTTTTCAGTCTAATTATCTCATTTAAATGACCTCCACTACGTTCATCTTCATCTAACATTACCTTTTCTGCTAAAGTTCTGTATTGTCTTATTGTGCTTTCAAGAAGTCTTTTTTTGTCAAAAACACTAGCATTCTTATAAAAAGGAAGTTCTATTAACTGCAATATAGCCTCTCTTGCAACCAAACCTCCTATTTCTACTTTGCCAAACAACTCAATTAAACGATCATATTCAGGGTCTTCTAACACAATACCATCACTGGCTTTTGGGGAAGCAAAAAATTTCTTTTTTCTACCAGAAATAGCTCTATCAGGATGGAATGATATACTAACTTCGTTTTCAATCAACGCATCTAGCGCAGGATCGTTTTTTAAATTCTTAGTATCAAAATACCTTTCTCTTTTTAAAACATCACCCCAAAAACCTCTCTTTGGCATTAAATATCTATTTTCACCTGGTTTTCCTACCATAAATCCATTAATAAATTTATCCCACATTGAGGGTAGATTAGGATTTGTTTCTCCTATCGTTGGATCAAAAAATCGTTCACCTTCCCTTACAAGACTAGAAAATGGAATAGTAGTACTCGCAAATCTCTGAAACACTTTTGTTGCAGAACGTCTACCCATCATAGCATCTACTATATCAGCAATGCCTACAAGGTATGTTTTGTTAAGTACGTTTTCTCCAATAACGGTTGATGCAACAGCCCATAATTTGCTTAAACTATCTATATCCAATGTACGAGCTAATTCTGAAATATCAGCACCCATTCCAAACAACAACCCTGATGGGTCAATACGTCTATAAGGGTAGCTTTTACCTCCAACAATAAATGAATTTTGGTCTACGCCACTCTCTCTCTTCAATTTTCTTTGATTAACAGATGACGTTGGAAATGTACCAGTTATTACTCCAACTTCAGCTAATACATATCCAAGCGCAAGAACCATACTACCAATGGCTCCCTTTGCATAAGCCATTTGAGCATCTGCCCCCCCTCTACCTATTGCAGCCTGTGTGTCTTTCATCAGAGCAGCAAAAGGAGTTCTCTCTAAACTAAACTTAGTAATATTAGTTGCAATCTTCACAAAAGGAACTACTATTTTAGCAAGTGCAAAGTTATTAGAAAATTCATTTACAGATGCACCAAAACCCTCGATAATACCAGAACCGCTCTTATTCAGAGTGTTCGTAAGTGTTTGTATATGTCCAAAATCATTAGCCTGGTCAGACAATGCCTTAGTCGGATTATCAATGATTTCCTTTACTACAGACATCCATTCATTACTATCAGGAGAAAGCCCTAATGAGTTTGCTCTCCTTGCACCCAATGCCCACAAATGGCCTCTTGTATTTATTACCTTGAAAAAATCGTCTGTTGTTCCTAACAATCTAAATGGCAATCTTATAAACTCACCTAAAGCATCGATACCTCCTTTAAATACATTTTGTATATTTTCGTTTTTTATAAAAGATAAATCGACTCTTTCGCTAGTTATCTGCCTTGGAAAATCAATCTTACTAAATTCACTAGCCTGGATTCCAGTTCTAAGTGTCTTGCCAGCAACTTGCAACGCTTCATCTATAGAGTTTATCATCCCATACAACAAATATTGAACTTCTTGAGGAGCTATACCATTTTTTCCTGCACCAAATATCTTAGATGTGCCACTTGCAAATCCTCGCTCCGCAATGCCAAACATCAACATGTTTAAATTGCCAATAGTATTAACACCAAAGACAGTCTTAGTGCCTGATACAAGCCCTGCAATAAAAGCCTCCATCGCCATTCCAACACCAGTAGTAATTGCTCTTGCAAATATAGACCTACCCTTTACAGTAGGAATCATATTAAGGCTATTAACCAACTCTTCACCAGTTAAACCAAGAGGAATTTCTTCTACTTTGTTTATTGCATCTTTCACGATTGACAACCCACCATCAAATTCCCTAACTATTGTATCCGCAGATTTCAAAGATTGTGCTGTTGCTGTTTTACCACCTTTAAACCTTGGAACAAGTTCTCCTAATTGTGCAAACCGTTTCTCTACCGTATCAAGCGCAGACTTATCCCCTGCTTTCCACAATTTTATTGCATCATCCATCTGTACATTTATATGATAAATATGAGCAATAAAAGACTTCACCTGTTGCATAGAAAGAGGGTCTTTGCCTGTAGTTTCAAGCAGCTGTTTCATTCCAATGCCAGATAGATCTCTTATTGCTATCATTTCTTCTTGAGTTATTTTTGTACCCCTACCAGTAGCCCTTATTTCTTTTTCGTACACAGCAGCCACTTTATTAAGAGAGTCTGTCATGTCTCCTTTGACTTTCCAATTTTCAAAGTTTATATTCAATTCACCTGTTACAAGTTCAGCATCCTCGCCTTTCATCTCAAGAAAATCTTTTAGCTTTTTCTTCGTATCTCCTGTGACCTGAACCAGTTTCTTTGTGCTTGTTTTTTTAGTAGTAGCCTTTGACACTTTCTCACCTTTAGGAGCAGCAGTCGACACTGTAGGGACTTCTACTTTAGGCTTAGTAATAGTCTCATTCAATTTCCTACCAATAAACTTAGCTCCTCTTACAAACTTGGCTATAGTAAAAAATGTTCCACCCAAAGCACCAAACGCAAGAGCATCATCTATTGAATTTTTAAATCTTTTTTCCGCATTGCTATCATCAGGGTTGGATTTCAAAAAATCAAGCAATGGCAATTTTAGCTTAGGATGGAGAGACTCTATCATCTCTCCAAATTTAGGAGTGTCTACATCAAGAGCAGAAAAAGCCGTCAACATACCTGCTGTAGCAGATTGAACCGTTTTACCCATCTTAGGAATTGCACTTGCAATCCTCAATCCCCTCATAAGAGGAATAAAATTTGTTGCGTATTGTGCTGCGCTCCTAAGTATCTCATTTGAATTTTCATCTGATTCAGGAATATCTGGAATCTTTTCAAGAACACCGCTTACAGACTTACCGGTGCCAGGCAATCCAAGATCAATTAAATCTCCAAGAGACTGTAAGGTATTTCTTGCTGCATCTGACACCCCCCCTGCAATTTGAAACATTCCAGAATTAATTATTGTTTTTTGAAATGAGCCAAGCACATCGTCAGGATCATCCGGCTCTGACAATCCAAACTTTTCAGCATATTGTTCGATACGCCTTTGGTCGTCCCTTTTGACTGTAGTTTCAAGAAACCTTTTTACCTGTTCTTGTGCTTCTGGCAAATCTTCTACTATGCCAACCGTACTGGTAGTTTCATTCAAACCAAGCGATTCTGTTTTATTATTTTTTGCCATTATTACCTTCCCAACTCCCTATCCATTTCAGCCTTTTCATCATCTGTTAACGTACCCGTCCTTGCTTTTTGCATTAAGTCTAATCTTCTATCATTTTCCGATTGTCCTTCTCCTCTTATAACCGTTCCAGTATTACGAGCATTTCTTATTTGATCTAAGGTAGTGGTTATCTCTTCTCTTATTATGGAATTAAGACCTATCTTATCTTTATTTTTAAGTTTTGTTTCAGCTTCAACTCTCGTGGCTATACGATTAATAAAATCAAGCCTCATATCTACCTTTGTAGATTGTCGGGTAGGGTCAACAGAATCTATAAAGTTCCTTGCAAACTCAGTTTCTATAGCTCTCATACCTTCTTTAAAAAAAGGGCTATTAAACATAGGAACTGAATTAAGTCTTGCTTGTAAATCTAATAATTGTGTTCTTTTCTCAGGTCGAACATTTGTAAGAGTAGCAATTTGAGTTGGACTATAAATATTTGGATTCAACATTATTTCATTTGCATATGCACTAAAGGCTATTGTATCTTCCAAAGTTCTTCCGCTTATTTTATTTTCAAAATCAGACTCTAATGCCTTGGTTGTTTTATAATCGAACTTGCCAGCAGACATTTGCTCTCTTAATCTGCCAATATTATCAGTGCTTCCATCTAAAATACTGTTATACACACGAACAATGTCAGCAGTTTGTGCTTCTTTAGTAATCCTAGCAAGCTCGGTATTCCACTTAGAAACCTGAGATGATGTTTTGTCTATAATATCAAGTTTTTGTTCTGCCAATAAATCAGGATCGTTATTAATTTTATCAAGAGCTTTCTGTGGGTCTTCTTTATATGTATTTAGAAACTCCTCAGTTTTTGCTCTTAATGCAAATTTCCTATCTTCTAAAAACTTACCCTCCGCATCTAAAACACCATTCTGGAATAACTCACTTGTCTTTGCCTTGAGAATATCAATAGTATCACTACTTGACTGCCCTTCTGTTAGCATTTCTTCAATATTATCATCTTTTGTTGACTCTAAATCTGCCTTACTCATGTCAACAACTTTGCCAACATGCCCATTTGCGATAAACTTATTTGAACTGGCCTGTATTGTCGCAATAACAGACTTAAACCTCTGCTTATTCCTAAATCCAATTTTTTTCGTTGCAATGTTTAGTATCTTATTTAATTCTTTATTTGCTGCCTTAGTAAACAATTTAGGGTCTTGAATATCGTTTTTGAGTTCAGAAAGCTTTAACTCTACTTCATTAGTTGTATTTATACTTGCTAAAGACAACTCAGAATCATCATTCGCCTGTTGCACTTTTTGCCCAAAAGCAGCAACTACTTTTCCTATATTGGCAACGCCCCTCTCAGTAGTCCCAGCTATTGCAATCCTTGTAGTACTCGGAGCAGGGACATTCCCTGAGCTACTTAACGCTTGGTCTACCGGATTCAGCCTTCGTGATCTTTTTTGTTGTACCATTTATACGCTTGTAAATTTAAATGCGATTTCTTTACCTTGAGCTTTGAACCCTTCTACAGATTCTTTAAGCCTTTTATTCTCTGTATTGAGTTCTGCCTGCTGTACTTTAAGTCCATCAATAACATCATCGAGTGACTGAATACTTTGCTTCTTGGCATCAATCTGGCCCGGTAATCTCTTGAGTTCGCCTTTTAAGTTATTAAGCTGAGTTGTAAGAGTACTTATCTCGATATTCACCGATCCCTTATGAGTAGCTACTTCTTTGACAGCCTTCTTTTTCTCTTTCTCAACGTCTCTGGCAATATCTTCTCGTTGTATTATAAGAGAATCAATCTCTTTTTTTATCTTTGCCTTGTCCTGTATCAACTGCAAAATCTCTTTTAAAGCTTTTTCTACATCTTTTAGTTTCATAGTATTCTCCTTGTTAAAATAATTCTTTCCATCCTTATCAAAGAACTTACCCTCAAGAGTGTTCTTTGCCGAGTTTTCCGCTACTGCTTTTTTGAGTGACATTTTTTATCTCTTCTTTAAACGGAATATCCTTACCTACAAACGCATTGCCCATTTCTTTTTGTTCTATCCTGGCCGTAATCAACTGTCTGATCTTTTTGTTTATAAGCTCAGACTGTTCCTGTAGTGAAAGACCGGGCTTAATTTTAACAAAAATATCATAACCATCTCTGCCTATCATCACCCCATCAAACCAACATTCAAACCTGACAAGGTACATATCTTTTTCTTGCTTATAATCAATCTTGTTTATTATAAAATAATCTACCTTCATGTAAACGCACCCCCTATTCCGGTAAGCAAAGAAGACCCTCCTTCAAATAGCCCTTTAGTCCTCTGAGCCTTACCAAGTTGTTTCAGGGTTAAACCCTGTAATTTACGAGAAGCAGACCTGCCCTCAGCAGCAGCGACCTTCTTCCCCCCTGTTGACCTGATATTAGCCACATCAGCTTCAATATCAGTTAAAAATTCATTAATAAGCAGTAATGGAGTACCTGCAAAGCCACGACCTTTTTCCGTTGCAATAGCCCTTGATATGTCACGCCTACCTTCACGCCTTCTATCTGCTTCAAGTTGTGCTGCTACAGTTCTCTCTTCAGATGCTCTTGTTTCTTCTGCAATACCACCTGCTTCAGCCAGAACAGATTCTATATCTGCCTGTTGTTCTTGAGCCTTACCTGCTCTGATTCCTCCAACAACTTGCGCTCCTGTACCTGCAATACTGGCAACAGTGCCAATACCCTTTAAGGCTGAAGTTGCCTTACCTATAGTTGTTAATGTTTTAACCCCACCTGCTGATGTAGCCAATACTCCACCACCTGCGCCACCACTTACAACTCCAGGTAATATCGCTGCTTGAGCAGCAGTACCAAGCCCTCCTGTTGCTGCTGCCAACCCGACTGCTCCAGCAATTAGAGCTATATCTCTCGGCTTAAAACTCATTATATCACCTTTGCATAGAGGTAGTAATTATTGCCATCTTCATCAAACTTTCGCATTAATCCCTCCTGCTCAAATCCGATGCGTTCAGCCCAATTTTTACTAATCTCATGCCCTTCGATAATTGTTGTTTCCAGACGATGTAAGTTATGTTCCTTGACCCCCATATCAATAACAACACTACACGCCTTATGGAAAAATACTTTATTAGTTTTTACTAAATCAGATGTAAGCAACCATGCAAAACCTACCTTCGGTCTTACAACACAAACACCACCAATCATAATAACGTCATCGTCAACAAGTCCTGTATAGACAAGGCCTGTATCTAAGTATATCTGTAACTGTTCCCTGCTCTCAGGTATCGCTTCAAACCCCATACGGTCAAAGTTACGCAGGTCAATATCGTTTAAGTGTTCCCATTCAAAGTCAGCGAGTCTGCTTTTCAATTTACTTCATCTCCCCAAGCATTCCACCCTTCATGCTTTTCTCTTGCAAATATATCTATCCTTGGTTCCTTTGTATTATTTCCTATAATTTCATAAAAGCTATCGGGCTTGCGAGAATGTTTACCTCTTTTTTCTGAAAGTATATTTGTAGTCGGTATAAATTTACCTTTCTTATTTATACCCATCAAACCTCGATAAGCATAAATAACCCACTCTACTTTTCTATATATCCCATTTACAGGAACCCCAATACCTTTATCCCAAGCTAAAAAGTCCATATATTTAAAACCCCAATGTTCTAAAATATCAAAACAAAATGGAATCCTTGATGTTATTGTCCATAAAAATAAGTCGCACCTGTCAGCAGCAAAATCATTTATAGGAAACATCTTAATTTCCTCGTCAGTCATCATCTTATATGGCATTGATTTTCCAGTTCTATAATATTTCAAATCTTTAAGATTGTTACTAACCTTCCAAGGAGGGTCAATTACTATTGTTTGATATTTCAATTTACACTAAACTCCCCAAAATATCCTAATACTGTTATAGGAGTAGATG
>CAZPAM010000106.1:0-6856 GCA_964584595.1 uncultured Candidatus Scalindua sp.
CTCATCTAAAAAGCCTTCTTAATCTTTTTTTCAACGACAAGGATTTTTGCAGAGGCTTCTGCTCGGCACCAGCTGCAGTACAATACCACCATGCTTTTCTGGGCGGCTTATTAGAACACACCCTGTCAGTAGCAAAGCTGGGAAGTAATATTGCTCCGCTCTATCCAGATTTAAACAAGGATTTGTTAATCTGCGGGATAATACTACACGATATTGGCAAGATAAGTGAACTTTGTTATGAAAAGAACTTCCAATATTCAGACGAAGGACAACTCATAGGGCATCTGATATCAGGCGTGCTTATGGTTGAGGAGAAAGCGAAACAGATAGACGGGTTTCCAAAAACTCTGTTGGATCTGTTAAGACACCTGATTTTGAGCCACCATGGAGAATATGAATGGGGATCTCCAAAACTCCCAATGACAGTAGAGGCCCTTGCACTCCACTACCTGGACAATATCGATGCAAAAATACATGCATTTAACAAGGCAATCGCCAACGATAAGGATCCCAGCAATAATTGGACAGGATATAATAAAATGTTCGATAGGAGATTATTCAAAAAATCTCATGAAAGTAATTACTGAAAGTATTTAGCTGTCTTTAGGTGCTAATTCCGCCTCTATACACTCATTAATTCTTTTCATAAATCCGACATAATCTGTTTGTGCTTTTAGAAATTTCTGTATTGATTGATTAGATGCTACTTGTTCTTTTAATTGTTGAAGCTCCTTTTTATCCTCAACCTCTACGGGCTTCTTATTTTTTTCTAATTCATAAATCTTTTTGCTCTGTTTCTCCAGTTTCTCTGAAATTGCCTTTGCCACACTATCTTTTTTTAGTTGTTCTTCAGCTTCCTTGAACATCTTAAATCTATCATTATTCGCTATGGCTGCGCCTAATCTTGAAGCTATTTCTAAAGTCTCTTTCATGCTTCCCTTTCATGTAGAATCAGAAAATTCATATTTAATAACATAATAAATTATATTCCCAAATTTCTTTTTATCAAGGATTAGTTCAAGAATGATTGATGCAGGAAAAATTATAAAGTTAATATGCGGCAGAAAATACAGCCCCATGAACGCATCAGAGCTTGCCGAACACTTCAAGATAGATGATTCAGAATCTAAACAATTTCGTACCCTCTTAAGAGAACTTGAACTAAAAGGAGAAATTGTCCGGATTAAAAAAGAACAATATGCAAACCCGGGAAAAGCCAACTTATTGGTAGGCAAACTTGACGCCAATCAAAGAGGTTTTGGATTCGTAGTGCCTGTAAAGGACGGTATATCTGATGATATTTATGTAGATGCAGAAGGTATGGGGAGTGCCATGCACGGTGATATAGTCGTAGCCAGGCTGCCTTCTACAAAAAAGAAGAAAAAGGGAAGAAGAAAGAAAAGGGAAAGTGAAAGAAATGTGGGACGGATAATAGATGTCTTACACCGTGAAAACGAAACTGTTGTTGGCACACTCAAAAAAAGCAGGCACTTCAACTACATAGCACCCGATAATTCAAAATTGCCCAGGGACATTTATGTCTCAATGGAAGACACTAAAGAGTCAGAACACGGCGACAAAGTTGTCGTCAAGATCGACCAATGGCCGACCCGGCACCTCAATGCAGAGGGGACTATAATAGAAGTATTAGGAAGAGACGGCGAACCTGCAGTTGACATCAAGTCTATCATACATCAGTTTAAACTTCCCTTTGAATTTGATAAAAATATTCTTGCTGAAACACAGGATTTACCCCTGTCTATCAGTCCTGACGAAATCACCACAAGATTAGACCTTCGGGATGAATTGATAATTACAATAGACCCTGAGGATGCAAAGGATTTTGATGACGCAATCTCTTTGAGGAAAGACAAAAAGGGAAACTGGCTTCTTGGTGTCCACGTAGCTGATGTCTCTTATTATGTTGAACATGATTCTGCCGTAGACGTGGTGGCTCGAAAGAGAGGTACCAGTGTTTACCTCCCCGGCACTGTCATACCCATGCTCCCGGAAGTATTATCAAATGGCATTTGCAGTCTTAAAGAGGGAGAAGACAGACTGACAAAGGGAGTTTTCTTTACATATTCACCTGATGGCAGCTTATTACGTTCCGAAATCAAGCATTCAGTTATAAATGTGAAGAAAAGATTAACCTACCATAATGCCACAAAGATATTAATGGAAAACGACGAAAAGGACACAAACCCTGTAACAAACCTGCTGTTTGAGGCAAGCACACTTGCAAAGCTACTGTACAAAAAACGTATGGAAGAAGGAGCTCTTGAACTGAACCTGCCCGAGATAAACATAAGGGTTGGCGAAGACGGCAAAATCGACACGATAGAAAAGGTCAAAAGAGATATTTCGCATATAATTATCGAAGAGTTTATGATTGCGGCAAACCAGGCTGTAGCAACATTCATGCACCAGAACAGCCTGCCATCAATAAATCGCAGTCACCCAGAACCAGATGAAGACGAGATGCTTGATTTTGCAGAATTTATTTTCAATTGTAAGAACAAGAGAATCAACCCGTTTGACAAAAAAAGACTGCAGGCCTTTCTGGATGAAATATCTGATCATCCTGAAAGTTACATAATAAATCTGATGCTTCTCCGATCTTTGAGAAAGGCCGAGTACTCTACTACAGAGGAATCTCATTTTGCACTTGGGCTGGAGCACTATGCACACTTCACATCCCCCATACGCCGTTATCCCGACCTGATAGTGCACAGGCTTTTAGACTTGTTCTTCCAGGGTCAACTAAAGTCTAAGATGGCTAAGGCTTCTTGGGATGAGAAGATTACGGGCTGGGCAAGCCACTGTTCGGCTACCGAAAAAAGGGCAGAGGAAGCCGAACGGGAAATAATAAAACTCAAGCTGCTCAGACATCTCGAAGAACATGCCGACAAGGTGATGGAGGGCGTTATTACCGGCATTCAGGAATACGGACTCTTCGTGCAAATAGATGAGTTCCAACTGGACGGCCTTGTCCACATCCGGACACTCACGGATGATTTCTATAAACTCGACAAGAAAAAGCTTTCCCTGGTAGGGGACAGGAGAGGCAAAGTTTACGGCTTTGGAGATGTAGTCAAAGTCAAGATCACAAAAATTGACCTGTTAAAAAGAGAAGTTGACTTTGTGATAGAAACGGGGAAAAAGCGAATGTCGAGCATGGAGTATCGGATGATGAAAGAGAAAGAAAAAAGATAATTCACCTTTTACCACAGGTTTTTCACTGAATTACCCGTCCGAACGAATTCATCCGGGCGGGCACGGATTGTTAAAAAATTCTGTTTCTGTGTGGTTAAATCGTAAATCAATACCTACCTTACTCCATGTGAATTACTACTTTTTCCCTTCAATTTCTCGTATAATTTTGATTCCCTCTCTGCCTTCTTGTATAAACCTGCTTTTTTGTATACCACACTAAGTTGATGGCGAATCCGTGAATCTTTGGGCATTAATTCAACCGCTTTATTTAATTCACTTATTGCATCCTTGAACATTTTACTGCCTTCATAAGCCATCCCAAGTTTGTAATGTACACCGGACCGTTTTTTTGTCTGAGTTTCCGGAAGCAGCTTCAGGGCTGCCTTGTATTCTGTTATGGCCTTTTCAAACATATCCCGCCTGTAATATACCAAGCCAAGGTTATAATGAGCCTCTGACATATCAGGTTCAATCTCTACTGCCATCCAGAACTCATCTGCGGCTTCATCGTACATCCTCTTCTTTGAATACAACTTACCTAGGCTGTAATGTGCACGAGCATTCTCCGGCTCCATTTCTATCAACTTCCTGTATGCGTCAATAGCATCGTTAATCATCCCTTTTTCAGCATAAGCGCTTCCTAATTCACTGTAATTTTGCGTTTCTGGAAGTTCGTAGTCGATTTTCTCACTGTATTTTTTTACGTATTCATTATATTTATTTGGATTGAGCCTGTGAGAAATGGAAAATTCAGCCCTCGCATTTCCATCCATACCTCCTCTTTTATATGCACGCCCCAGATTAAAATGGGCTTCCGCATTGGATGGGTTAAGCTTTACAGCTTTTTTAAGAGCGTCAATTGCATAGTTATACTGACCATTATTAATGTAATTAACTCCAAGGGTGTTGTAGTGATCGTCATTTCTACGTGAACAACCGAGAAGCAGGCAAAAGATTACCACAATAGCAAGACATCTTCCTGCAAACTTTCTGTAATTATTCTGCATGTTCGTAATAAAATTTTATTTAAAAAAACTAAACTTCAAGTATTATAAAATCATGTTCAACTTGCATCAAGTAAATAAAGTATTTGCAGTAACAGCAATACGCAATATATTCCCCGGGTTATTAGACATCTTATACCCGCGACACTGTTTTGCCTGTGACAAGAGTCTTCATGAAGAGAAAAACAGTTATATATGTGAGGACTGCCTGAAAAAGATAAAAGAAAGTGAAGCCAGACGCTGTGTCAGATGTGGTTTTGAATTAGGACCTGGTATAGCTTCTTCCAGTAAAGGATGTCCTGAATGTGAAAACATCAGCTTAAGATTTGAAAAGAGTTTTTTTGTTTCAGACAACAAGGGGCCACTTAAAAACCTGATCCATCAGTTTAAGTATCATAAACATGTGTGTCTTATAAAACCGCTAGGAGATTTATTAATGGGTCTCTTACCGCAAGACATAATTCCCGAAATAGACGTAGTTGTACCGGTACCACTTCATTGGAAGAAAAAACAGGAAAGGGGTTTTAACCAATCGGAACTGATGGCTAAAAAGCTATGTTGGAAATTATCTTTGCCAATTTCTGTTAACAATCTGCGCCGTGTTAAAAATACGTTATCACAAACCCAGCTCTCGCGTTTACAGCGGCAGAAAAACGTTAATGGCGCCTTCAAGGTTAAAGAACCCGATATATTTCTTGAAAAGAATGTACTACTGGTAGACGATGTTTTAACAACGGGGATAACAGCATCAGAATGTGCGAGGAATCTGAAAAATGCAGGCGCAAAAGAAGTATATTTACTGGCACTTGCAAGATCAAGACTGTAAACAGTTCCTTCAAAATTATCTTAAAACTTCTTCTCTTAGAAAATGTCATTAATCGCTTGACTACATTAAGCAAAAAAAGTATCATTAATCCTCATTTTCTCATATATTTAGGACAATTTTACTAATATATATTTTATAGAAGGAAAGGAAGTAAAATTTGGAAATTATTATTCATGCAAGACATCTGGACGCCACAGAAGCAATTAAAAACTACGTAAACAAAAAAGCTTCAAAACTTACTAAATATTCCACTAAAATAAGCAAAATACAATTTACTTTAAAGATAGAAGGGCAAAATAATATAGTAGAAGCAGTATGTTCAGCTGCAAAAGCAACGCTTGTTGCAGAGACAGCAAACTCTGATATGTATGCCGCTATAGACCTTGTAATTGACAAACTGGAAAAACAGATTGTCAGGCAGAAAGAGAAAATGAAACAACCGAGAAGAAATAAAAAGGGTGAGATCACTATGGAAGAAACGGAAGAGTAAGACACCACATCAACTCATGTAGATTCCCAAGTAGTAACATTTCATCTAAGTAATATATATTCACAATTAAGTTTCTTTTATTTCCATTAATTTTTTTATAGAAATTGCCAATGAAGATAATTGATTTTATAGGGGAAAACGCCGTAATAGACGATTTACAATCCACCGATAAAGAATCGGTAATACGGGAAATGGTAGACGTATTGAAGAATTTAGACATGATTGACGAAAATGAAGTAGATGACATAATGGAAGCACTCATAAAAAGAGAGAAGGTAGGAAGCACAGGAATAGGCAAAGGAGTTGCGGTTCCTCATACTAAACATCAGAGTATCAAAAAGATAACAGGAGCATTTGCACGCTCAAAGAATGGGGTAGAATTTGATGCACTTGACGGTGAACCGGTTTACCTGTTTTTTCTGTTACTATCACCAAATGATTCAGCAGATATACATCTTGCTGCATTGGAAAAAATTTCGTCAGTAATTAGAAACCCGGATTTTCGCAATTTCATAAGAAACGCATCTAATAAATCAGAAATGGTTGATATCTTAAAGGAAGTCGATGAGGCTAAGACTTAATAGAAAAAAACTTTTATTAACTAAACTAACCAATGCTTATAGAACGCAGGGTAAAGATAATAAATATAAATGGTTTACATGCAAGGCCTGCGACACGTTTTGCGGAAATGGCTAATAAATTCAACTCAGATATCTTTGTCAGAACAGAAGAAAAAGAAGAAGTAAACGGAAAGAGCATTATTGACCTTCTAACATTAGGTGCGAAACGAGGAACCGATATATTAATAACTGCAGATGGCGAAGACAAAGAAATAGCCTTAGACGTGTTAGAAGGCCTCGTCAATGACAGGTTTCATGAGGACAATATGGAAACAAGAAAAGGGATTGCCGTAGCGCCGGGTGTGGTAATAAAAGAAGCATTCGTTTTGGAAAGCGAAGGCTATCGAATACCACGTCACCTTATCAAAGAGGACGAAGTTGACAAAGAAATATCCAGGCTGGAGGAAGCAACATCATCTGCATGGAAAGAGATAGAGAAACTGGAAGAAAGTGTTTCAAAGAATTTAGGTTCACAAATCGGCTCTATCTTCGCAACACATAAATTAATGCTTCAAGACAAGCAATTAATAAGGGAGTTCAGCGAAAGAGTACAAGATAATAATCTCAGTGCCGAATATGCGGTGTCATTAGTCTTGCGTGTATATATAAAAAAGTTTGAAAATGTTGATGATCCGTATCTCTCTGCAAGAGTCGGAGATATATATGATATTGAAAAAAGGCTCCTAAGAAATTTACTGGG
>CAZPAM010000107.1:0-6470 GCA_964584595.1 uncultured Candidatus Scalindua sp.
CTTAATGCCAATATAATGGAAATAATTCTTATCATTGCATTACTAATCATGCTTGTTGGGCTTGCCGGGATCGTACTTCCTATTATTCCGAGTACTCCCCTGATATTGGCTGGTATAGTTATATATGCCGTTTGTGATGGATTTGAGAGTATAAGCCGGCTTCTGCTAGTGACCCTTGGCGTCTTAACTGTTTTTTCTGTAATTATTGATTATTTTGGAGGCGTTATCGGGGCGAAGAAATTTGGTGCGACAAAATGGGGTATGATTGGTTCAATATTCGGGTGCATAGGAGGTTTTATTACTGGGGGAATAGTTGGCATAATAATAGGCCCATTTCTCGGTGCAGTATTACTTGAAGTAGTTTTTGGAAAAGATTTAAAAGGTGCATTTAAGTCTGGTGTGGGAACATTAGCTGGCTTTATTGGCGGTGCAATAACAAAACTGGCTATAGGTGTTATTATGATTGGTATATTTATCTGGAAGGTGTTTTAGATGATTTTGCATAGAAATATTGATATAGGAGAGCTTTCTCTCTGTCCCTATCTGCCTAACAGAAAAAAGCAGATCAAATACTTTCTTGCGAGTGAGCTTGATGAATCTGACGTTTCATTTTTACTTGCGAAAGGCTGGAGA
Organism: uncultured Candidatus Scalindua sp.; assembly: GCA_964584595.1. Classification (GTDB taxonomy): domain Bacteria; phylum Planctomycetota; class Brocadiia; order Brocadiales; family Scalinduaceae; genus Scalindua. Next base: position 634 of record CAZPAM010000107.1, read on the forward strand.
AAGTTTGGCGTATATTTCTTTCAACCCTCCTGTCCTGACTGCCAGGAGTGCGTACCCATTCGGGTAATATCTGATGAATTTAAACCGTCTAAGAGCCAGAGGCGCAATCTGAAAAAGAACAGGGACATAGATGTAGTCTTTGGCCCGCTTAAGTTCAGCGATAGGGCTTTTGAGATTTATAAGGATCATTCAAGCCAACGTTTCTCACAGGAATGCAATCTGGATGAATTCATGGTCAGTTTCTTCTCACCATCTACTCCGGGCCTTCAGTCTGAATTCTATCTTGACGGCGAATTGATTGGTATGGGTTTTCTGGACAAAGGGGAGGATTGTCTGAGCAGTGTATATTTTATTTATGATACAAGATTTTCTCATCTGGGTTTGGGAACCTTCAGTATTTTAAAGGAGATCGAACACACACGATCACTTGGACTGAAATACTATTGTTTGGGCTATTACGTTCGTGAATGCCAGAGAATGGTGTACAAGGACAATTTTAAACCCAGAGAGCACTATAACTGGCTGCAGGATAAGTGGGATTTAATTAGCTAGGGTCTTCTGCACAGAAAAATCAAGTGTTCTTCTTGCAAGTTCCTTTTCAAGTGCGCGTAGATCAGGTATCACACCACTCTTACGTTATTTTATCTGTTTGAGGGTTATACCTTTCGGTAGGCGTGTGCGAATACCTACGATGGCTTGGGCAAGCTGCTTCACCGTTATGTTTTTCACTTCCCGCAGATCGGCTCCGCGCAAATCTACACTGTCTAGGTCAGCCCCTGACAGGTTTGCTCCGGTCAAGTTCGCCGAAAGCAATTTTGCTTTCTGCAAATCTGCTTTCGACAGGTTCGCACCTTGCAGACTTGCGCCTGTCAAATCAGCTCCTTGTAGATTTGCCTGCATCAGGTTTGCCCCCTGCAGACTCGCGTTCTTCAAATTTGCCTTTTGTAGATTTGCCTGAGACAGGTTTGTACCGTGCAGATTTGCTGCCGACAAATTTGTCTGTGACAAATTTGCTCCTGTCAGGTCAGCCTTCTGTAGGGATGACCACGGCATCTCCGCTCCTTCAAAATCTCCCCATCTCAATATCATTCCTTTCGCTTCCGCTCCTTCCAGCATTTTAACACCCAAAGCACTTTTCAGGCTGTCCTTATTGTGTTTGGGTATATTCTCAAACGTCATACCTTCCGGAAATTTTGTTTTTTTGTCATAGACGGTTACAGCAATCTGCCCAGGGATGAGATTTTGTACACCGGTTAGGACAGCTCCACGCAAGTCTGCTTCTTCCAGGTTTGTCCTGGACAGATTTGCCCCATGCAAATCAGCCCCTTGCAGGTTTGCTTTTCGCAGATTTGCTCCTTTCAGATTTGCTCCTTGCAGGTTTGCCTGTGCCAGATTCACCTCCTGCAGATATACCCATCGCAGATCTTTTCCTGACAAGTCCGCCCCTACTAACGAATCAACGCCCAGCCTTCTCTTTAGATTCTCTTCATCGTGCCCAATGTCGTTTTCCTGCAATGCTACTAATTGCCATTTCGCAGCAGCATTTTCATGCAAAACATTCTTACCCGCATCTACGGTGGAGAACCCGAAAACCGTATACAACCCAATTCCAAAACCGATAATAAAGGAACCCTTTTTTGAATTATTTTTTTTCATTTCCAGCCTCTTCCTCTAGCCATCATGCTATCGTTAGACATAAAAATCAAGTGTCCTTCTGGCAAGTTCCTTTTCCAATGCGTGTAAATCACCATTCAGATTTTTACAGAGAGCCCTTTGCAGGTCTGTTTCGCTTCCCTGTTCTATCATAGTTTTGGCAAAGTCAAGGTGCTGTTCAGCGTGTAGTTCTTTTGCCTTGGGTGCAGTCAACTCTATCAGGCGCCTGAGTTGTTCGCTGATAGTTATAATTTCTTCCGTCTCCGGTTCCACTATTCTAGCATTGAGTCCATATCTCATTGCCTTCCACCAATTCTCTTCGAGATATCCTGCATGAAGATTACTTGCGGGTTCTCCTGCAAAAAAGCTGTCTTGATATGTAGCTACGGCAGACTGTATCAGGGCGGCAAATGTCCCTATACGACGAACAGATGTGGGAATATCAAAGATCCGAAACTCAACAGTCCCCAGTGGTGGTTGAGGACGAATGATCCACCATAGATCACCGGGACGCGTTATGTCACCGGCAGCAATAAGTTTTTCGTAATAAGCGACCAGCTCTGGAAACGATTTAAAGGGTGGTGCAAATTTGGTTCGAGGCATGGAATGGAACAGGTGCGCGCGTGCAGAAACCAATCCGGTATCTACCCCATCGTAGTAAGGTGAGTTTGCGGAGAGGGCCAGTAAAGGGTATGCCCATCGCCGCATTTCGTTCATGACATAGATGGCTGCTTCTTCATTCTTTACCCCGACATGTATATGTAATCCAAAGGCCAGCATGCGGTGAGCAATATATCCGTGGTTATCACGTACCCATTGATAATGGTCGCTGTCGACAAAAGGTTGTTCCTTCCAATCCGAGAATGGATGGCTTCCGGCAGCAACAACGTTAACATTGAGTTTCTTACAGCTCTCTGCCAGGACAGTTCGACCGTTAGCTGTTTCTTGTACTAGTTCGTCTACAGTCTTATAAATACCCGTACGTATCTCTAAAATACTTTGTAGCAGTTCGTAACATACCCTCTCCCGAAATTCGGAATCAAGGAGCGCCATAACCTCATTGACAGAAGGCGTAAGTTCTGCAGTTTCAGAGTTGATCAAATGAAGTTCTTCTTCTATGCCTAATGTGGGGTAATCATTTTTCTTAAACGGTTTCATTGTTCAGATAAGGATATCTTTAGAGGTGCTATGGTTCAAGCCATTTTTCTTGGCCAAATAGTTAAAGAACTTAAGAAAAATGTCGATATACATATAAACTATGTTGACATTCAAAAGCTCGGTGATAAACTCTTAAAATGTAACTTATTTACTATAAATCAGTTCCGGGAGACTCATGAAAATTAATAAACGGCTTTTTCCACGGACTAAGGTTAATATCAAGGTCGGATTCGAGTTTGTTAAGTGGAATGAAGCGGATCTGGATCATTGCAAGACTTCTTATGAGGCATCTATTACTGACATTAGTGCAAAGGGTGCAAATTTAAGCGAATTGCCTGATATTGATAAAGGTGTTATGAAGAAACTTTCTACAGGGGAAAGTAAGATTCGTCTGAATTTTTCACTTTATGCGGATCATGATCCAATCAATACTTTTGCCCGTCTGATTTGGCACCAACAGACAGGTAAGGAAGATATTGATAAAACACAGTATGGTTTTGAGTTTATCGATATCCCGGGTACCGCTTTTGAACGGATTAAGAAATTTGTAGAATCGGCAGGTAATTGAAGTAGTTTTATTAAGTGTCGTTTAACCCTCTATTTAAAATCTCCAATATTAACATTCCCATATCAACTCTTTCCCAAATCTCTCTATTCTGAATTTCCCTTTCAGCCTAAAGATTTAAAGGACTTAAGATCAATGCCTGCATAGATTAGAAAGACTATTTGACATAAGGACATTCTATGATAAGCTTTTAGAATATGGTTACAAAAAGTAATGTGAAACAGAACCCTCCCGAAGACATGGTACTCATTCCTGAAGGTCCATTTTTAATGGGAAGCACAGAAGAAGATATTAAGAAATTATTAGAACTTGACCGTAATGTTGAGGCGAGCAGGTTTGATGTTGAGGTTCCGCAGAGGGAGGTCCATATGAGTGCATATCTGATTGATAAGTCTCCTGTAACTAATGCGGAATATAAGAAGTTTATAGAATCAGGCGGTTATAAACAGAGGGATTTCTGGTCGGATGCAGGTTGGGATTATGTACAGCAGGCAAAACCTTTGGATAGCGACGGTGCGCACAGCACCATGGATGGTGAAGATGATTGTCCTGTAGTAAATGTTTCGTGGTACGAGGCCGAAGCCTTTGCAAAATATGTGGGGAAAAGACTACCTACCGAGGCAGAGTGGGAAAAGGCAGCTCGTGGTGCGGACGGCAGGATATATCCGTGGGGTAACGAGTTTGATAAAACAAAATTAAATTGTGCTGAATCTAAGATTGAAAAACCGACTCCTGTTACCAAATTCTCGGATGGTATTAGTGGATATGGATGTTTTGATATGGCGGGAAATGTTTGGGAATGGACAGCAGACTGGTTTGACAGCCAATACTATAGTTCTGCACCTGATAGAGATCCGCAGGGTCCGGTTAAAGCAGAAGATAAACCGTTTTTCGGGAGACCGGAGGATGTGGGTACATCTATTTATGAATTGGAACCCGCAGAGGCGGGCGACAGTACGCTGAGCGATTGTAAGGTGTTACGTGGCGGTTCCTGGAATGGCGGAGGTTTTATCCATATCCGTTGTGCAAATCGCGATTATGATGAACCTGATTACAAAAATGATACTATTGGGTTTCGGTGTGCCGGAACTTTAATATAAATTTAAATTTATTAGACAGGATTACAGGATAATCAGGTTAAATACGATACAATGATTCTTGCAGGGGATGTGGGTGGTACAAAGACTCGCCTGGCATTTTGCCGATTAGAGGATGGAAGGATAATCAAACAGCAGACAGATACTTTTCTCAGCCGCGATTATTCTAGTCTTGAGGAAGTTGTACAGAATTTTATAAATAAATACCGAGTTTCTATAACTAAGTCCTGCTTTGGGGTTCCCGGGCCGGTTGTTAATGGTGAGGCGAAGGCAACTAAGTTGTCCTGGCAATTCAAAGAGGAGCAAATCAGTAAAGATTTAAATATACCAACGGTTAAACTGGTGAATGACCTTGTCGCCACTGCCGCCGCCGTGCCTCATTTAATGCCGGAAGATTTATATGTTCTGCATGAGGGTGAACAACCTGCGGATAGTGGCAGCGGAGGATCAGAAAAAAGAGAGTCTGTTATTGGAGTATTGGCGCCCGGCACCGGGCTCGGAGAGGCTTTTGTATATACAACTGCCGGACAACGTTACATAATGGCCTCGGAGGGAGGCCATACAGACTTTGCACCTGCAAATGAAGAAGAGGTAAACCTTTTTCAATATTTAATGTCAAAACACGATCATGTCAGTTATGATCGCGTTCTTTCAGGGCCGGGGCTGAACAGTATATACACGTTTTTAAAGGATGCCGGTTTTGCACCGGAACCCCCGGAATTAGAAAAACGGATGTGTGAGGAAGACCCCGGAACTGTAATCACAACCACAGGAAAAACGGGTGAGTATGAACTCTGTGTTAAAACCCTTGATATTTTTGCATCTATTCTGGGTGCGCAGGCCGGTAACATGGTGCTTAATTTAATGGCAACAGGAGGTATTTATCTCGGTGGTGGGATTCCGGCAGGTATTTACAAAAAACTGGCAGAGGGTACTACGGTTAGTTCTTATCTAAATAAAGGAAGGTTATCTTATCTTGTAGAAAAGACACCTCTGTACGTTATCCTGGATGATCATACTGCATTGTTGGGAGCTGCATATATTGCTTCCGAGTCTTAATCTAATTACATAAACTTAAATAATTTGAAAGCGGATAGGGGAAAATGAAAGAAAAAGAAAACCTGGATCAGTTATGCATAGGTACTTTACGAACGTTATCCATTGATGCAGTTCAAAAAGCTAATTCCGGACATCCGGGTGCACCCATGGGTCTTGCACCTGTAGCATTTACACTTTGGGATAGATTTATGCGTCACTCTCCCTGCAACACTTATTGGCCTAATCGAGACCGCTTCGTACTTTCGGCGGGACACGCTTCAATGCTTTTGTACAGTATATTACACATTTTCGGATACGACATCAGC
>CAZPAM010000107.1:6480-6704 GCA_964584595.1 uncultured Candidatus Scalindua sp.
GATATAAAAAACTTCAGGCAATTGCATAGTAAATGTGCCGGTCATCCTGAATATGGTCTGGCGCCGGGTGTGGAAGTGACTTCCGGGCCTCTCGGACAGGGTGCTGCAAACAGCGTTGGTATGGCGATGGCAGAGAGGTGGCTTCAATCATATTTTAATCGTCCCGGTCACGAGATAATTGATTATAATATATTTGCCATTGCGGGTGACGGATGCATGATGGA
>CAZPAM010000108.1:0-6700 GCA_964584595.1 uncultured Candidatus Scalindua sp.
AAGCACAGGCAGGTAATTATTTTCATCGTAAGTTTTATGATGTTAATGTGTTTCTTTTCTTTCAAATGCATCGTCATTTGGGCTGTGATATCTATTTGATAACTCAGGATGTCCGTTGTCTGGCAAAAGAGTTACAACAGCTTGCAGAGTACGTAATAAAGGCGGTACGGCGTTCTAATTCTATTGGGAAGAGTTTTACATATAAGTTTTATTCTGGTGATGAATGTTTTAAGACGAAGAGAATAAAACAAGATCAAAAGGTCTTTGGGATGTACCGTTCAATGATAATTGGTGAAGGTGAAAAAATTAAAAGTATACCGTTTAAACATATTTTAATTTTTGTTGGTTTGGTTGTATGTGCTGGATTGGTTTTTCGATTTGGCTTTATGAAAATCTTTCATAATATGAATAAGCACAATATTCGGACTCCTGCTTCTGTTATTGATGATGTTCAAGAGCCACAACTTGAACCGGAGAAATCAGAAAAGGGAAATAACAACATGTATGTTATCGTGGGTCTGGTTGGAGATCAATATATAGTAAAGACTGATGAAGGTCTTAAGAGGGTGAAAATTAAAGCTTCAGATAATAAGAGGATTGGAGATCAGATAAAGATAGAAAAATTATAGTTCTAAAACTTTAAATAATGGTCGCTGTTGTATATGCTCAAGGTCATTTAACTGCATTCCTACACTCTGGTCTTTAGTTGATACTCGAACATATATTGCCACTTTCTTTTTCATTATTTTTCCTCATTTCTGTACGTATAGCGGTTTGCTATACGCAGTCAAGTGGTAAATGAAATTATTGAAGAGTCAATTTGACTGGTTTTTATTAAAAATGGTGCAGCCACTCCATTACGTCAATACCCATTATTTCTTTGTTATTCATTAGTCTAACGCGAATCTTCCGACTATACTAATTTCATTAATTGGTATTTTGTATCCTCCATTACATAATTTTTCATTCTCTACATCCTTTATGTATCTCCAATCATATCCAATATCTATTAATAGACTTTTATGGCCAAAAACTTTAGATTTTGTAAACAAATCATTTATTTTTTCTCGAATCCCATACTCATTATTTAAAGAAACAAGCCCTACAGGCCTACTAATATCATCTTCTACAACCTTAATAATGTGTTCTTTTGTTTGATTTCCAATTTCTAAATATCCATACTTGAACGTATCGCTTCTTAGTTCTTCATATTCCTTGGCGTACCTTTCTTGTCCTGCTACCCAATCCAAATACTTTTTACCATAAAATTCAACTCTTATATACACTTGTGCCAAAAGTTCATGTATCTCCCTGTCATCAAAATCATAATTATCACCATAACGAGTTCGCCCATAATAATTCGTACGCTCCCGCTCATCTTTATCCATTGCACCATCATCTTCATGCTCATATGTAGCAAAACTCACGACGGAATTAATACAAATTGGAAAGTTTACAATGGGATAACGATATTCCATTTTCATATAATCAATCATTTCTTTAGTCCAAATATGTGTAAGATTTGTTTCTGCCTGCTTATCATGTTTGACTTTCGACTTCTTATTGAACAGCACTATAATGTTCCTCCCCAAAAACGATTTTTGTATACAAACATATTCATCATCTTATTGTTATATCCTAACTGTTTAATCAATTTATCAATCTCATTTTGTTTCTGATACTCTGCGGACTCATAACTTTCCTGTTTAGATATTTCCTGTTCTCTGCCACAGCCAATTAAGAAAAAAACCAAAATTCCAATATAAACAAAATATTTCTTATTCATTCATCAATTCCTATAATAACGAAACCTTACCACAACCAACCAGATAAGACCGACTATTACCACCTGACCTTAAACCCAAATGTAATGGGTACTGACCATCTTTCACCTGCGTTATTAACGTCTTTATAAGCATACCCCCAACTATCATCATCAGCGTTTAACGCTGCCTCGTACCCCACACCGCTTTCAACACTAAGCGAAATATTATCATTTACATTATATGAGATACCCGCACCAATGCCGACTTTAGGTGTCCACGAATCATCATAAAAAGAAATATTGGGAAGGTTGCTAACGCTATCAAATAGCTCTAAATCAATCTGTTCAACATGCCCTACTCCGCCTTCGATTGATACGAAGGGGGAAAATCTGCCAAGCCTGTTAATATAATGCCTTGCGCCCATAGTAAAGCTCCATTCCTTATAATCATCAAATTGACCGTCTAATGTTTCCCCTGCGCTTACGGTTGTACTCCCAAATGTACCCGATACGTCAAAACGTGCAATAGCAAACCTCTCCGCATTTGCCCTGACATGATTTATTCTGGTAAACAATTCGGTAGCGTCGCTTATTCCAAAGCCAAGACTAATTCCAAATATTTCAGGTGTTTCAAAAGCATCATCAAAATCAAAACTCTCATTGGAAATAGATGCCGTTATCGTGGTAGACCCAATAGTTGTTGAGTCCTGGAACATCATTTGATTAACAAACTCTCCACCTACCGTAAAACTCGTACCGCCTTCAGGCGATAGCGAGAACTTTCCGGCAATAGGACGATCCCTGTCCTGTGCAAATGCAGGCGTAATAATAAGAATAAAAAGGAGTGTAAAAGAGAAGACCTTGCTCAAAAGTTTACACCTTTACAAAGACTGTAAATACAAACTTAATAATTCCTACCAGAACGAAATCCTACCACAACCAGCCAGACAAGACCAACTATTGCCGATAGACCTCCAAGAATCGTTATGATAATGTGACTTTCTGTAAGAATTAGAATTTATCCATTTATACTAAAAATAATCAAAGTTATGGGGTTGGCCAATTCTCCCTGAACGCCTCATTGACAATCTCTTCCTCTGTTTCTTTTGTGATGTTATATCTTTGCCTCACTTCTTGTTTGTACTTCTCTGACAACCTATACGTAGTTGCATTAGGCTCTTCTGCATGTGCTCTATCTTCAGCAAGAACTATTTCTTTGAAAATTTTACGCCTTGTTTGTTCTGTTAGACTAAATAGAGTCTCTGATTTAGAACGTTGTTTTATATATTGTTCAAAATTCTCTTTTATATTGAATTTAATTCTTCCTTCATTTTCAGGATATCCCCAATCTACACTAGCAATATCATAGGGTTCACCAATAACGCTCTTGTCACTGTAAAGAAATAACGTAATTTCATCGATATCCTTATCTTTAGACGTGATGACATTGATAATCTTCCTTGCCGTTGGCTTTACTTGTTCTCTTGTAATAGTAGGTACAATAACTATTTTGTACATCATTCTATTGTTCGATTGTGTACCTATGAACTTATTCTCGACAATTTCATAGTCAGCAACCGTTTCATATTCAACTGCTGTACGATTACATCCAAACAAAAGAGAACACAATATGATTAGCATGAAATACTTCATCTTAATTGCTTTCATTTCAACAATTCTCTCTTTCTCTCAATCACTATAAGACGTTAATATTCCATTTTCAAAAGATAAATATGTATCTGAGTAACGTCTATGTTGAAAGGAAGGCTCATAAATCCATTGCTTATGGACACCCCACGAACCAACAGAACGACTTGTACTTTTAGGCATACCCCATGAAAATATAACTTGCTCTTCGGTCATGCCTAAAGCTATGTCTGAGTTTATTATTGCTTGTTTCACTTCATGACTCCAATCTTTACTCTGTAATTCTTCGCTGTTTCTAAGCTCTTCTGCTCTAGATAGTCGTATATGTTCATTTGTGTCTATAGCACTCTCAACCCTACGCTTCCAATCCTCTTCAAAATCAGGAGGAGGGGAATATGTCTGTTGAGGATAAGTCACACAGCCACCTATAAACGCAACCAGAATAATAAATTTAATATTCTTCATAATCACTAAACAACGTCATATAAAAACTAACTAAAACCTTTAAGCCCTTACTTTCCTCTATCAATTCCTATTAGAACAAAACCTTACCACAATCAACCAGATAAGGCCAACACTTGCCGATAAGCCTCCAAGAATCGTTACGATTAAACTTGGATTGCTAGCGATATGTTGAAAGACAAGTACAGTAGTTCCTAAGAAAATAAAGAACAAAGGCAGTCTATACCTTTTGGTGGCGTCTTCTATTTCAACTGAATGACCGCAGTTATCGCATTTTACTGTAGGCATGGTTATGATTTATTCTTAAAATGGATAGGACAATATGACTTTCTGTAAGAACTAGAATTTATCAACGTCTTTTCCTGGCGTTGGAACGAAACCTATATCTTTATCATTTAGTTCGGCAAGAAGAGAATAGCTTGGAACATCATGTTTGAGTAATAGCATTCTCTGTTCAAGAAGAGCTAGGGAATTCTTTATTGTTGCTGTATTTGTTAATGATAATACTACAAGTAATCCTCCTGTGTAGCCTTGTCTCTCCATTTCTGCTTCTTCTAACTGCTTTCTCAACTTGGTAATATCTTTTTCAATATCCTGCAATAATTGTTGCTTATTTGAAGGAGGTATATACCTTTTTCCATCCACTGTGTATGACATAGGTATGAATCGTTTCCATCCAGATTTTTTTTGTTCAAGCATCGCTTTCGTTACCAAAAGCGTCTCCAACCTTGATGAAGCTAAAATAGATAGTAAGCCCCCTTGGTATTCAGAAACTGATTTTCTAGCATCATTAATTTCGGCTTCAACACTAACTATATCAGAGTCAAGGTCACTGGTTGAAGGAACATTTGTACAAGCAGAAAGTAATGGTAACATCATAAATCCTATTAGTAATGTACTTTTTACATTCTTCTTCATTTTAGAAATCACCCAAAGCCTTCTTCTCTGCTGCCTTATTTTCTATTTTTTTCAGATTAGTGCTTCTATATTCAACAAGACATGTAATTTCATAATTATCACCACTAAGCATATTCGCTATTTCGGTTGTAGAAGTTATCCATGTCGAATGGAGTACAAGATGTCCTATACTAATAGCCTGACCCCAGTCAGAATACTCGTTCTTGAAAAGGTCGTTCCTCCATATCGTCTGGTCGTCTAAAGGTTTTCCATATTTTTTTTCAAGAATTGCCTTAAAATCTTGATAATCGTCAATATAATCATTTTCATTTGAATGAGATTCTGCAAGAACATATCTTGTTCTTACTAGTTGGTTGTCTATAAATATATATACAACATAAACATCTTTATCTAACACTTTGGTCTTATATGCTAGCAGACCTTCTTCTTCTTGGAACAATTCAAGTGTTTCTGACTCTTTTACATCAGTCTCTGACATCCCCCAGTTAGTTTTCCTGAAAGCAAAATCCTGTTCTATATCCAAACTATTAATCTGAACCCCTGTTTCATTCTTGCCTTTCTGGTTAGTTTCAACTTGTTTGTGTTGTCCGCTATCAGAACTAACTGGCGGAGCAGGCGTATAAGGAGTTGGCTTATTCAGAACGTTTACATCTGCTTTGTCATTTAATTCTTGTATTAATGCTATTGTCTTTTCATTAAAGAGTGCAAGCTTGACATCATCCTTTGTCTCTTCAAACGTAATCTCTCTACCCGCCTGTTTATCAGTAATCTTTATTATGTGGTAACCAAACTTAGTCTTTACAGGTTCGCTGATGCCATTTACCTCCATAATAAAGGCCGTTTTCTCAAATTCATCTTCCATTTGCCCTCTGGCGATAACACCCAATCTCCCACCATTTTTCGCTGAAGGACAATCGGAGTTTTCCTCAGCAAGCTTTGCAAAATAAGTCCCGTTGTCAAGTTCTTTCTTTAATTTTTCTATCCTCTCTTTTGCCTGATTTAATCCCTCTTCATCCTTTATATTTCTTGTATCAATAAGTATATGACTTGCTGTTACCGTTTCTCCGTTAAAATTACCTATGTTTTCAGTAAAATATTCTTTTATCTCTTCTTCCGATGTTGTCCTATTCAGGTATTCGTCTATCGACAATGAAATATCCATGGCCACTCTCAACTCGTCTATACTCCCCCCCTCCTCTTCTAGAAGCGTCTCAAGGGTTTTACCTGCGTTCTTAGGATCACTCTTGATATTTTCTCTAAAGGCATTTATCTCTTCTTCAATGCGGTTCGAACTAATCTGAATATTTTCTTTTCTGATAAATTGTTTGAGTACAAGCTGTGTAATCAGATCATTTAAAATACGCTCTTCAATATTATGCAATTCGGATTTTTTTGCATGCCTCTTCGCTTTATCAAGTACCCTGTCTAGCTTCAGTCTGAGTATCTTCTCACCATTGACTGTTGCCAGTACTTCATTAGGATTACGTACAATAGTTACATTATTGGCTAATTCTTTATTTTGCGTTATAGGTGCGGCATAAGTAACTACAGCAACAAATCCAAACAATGATATAGTTAAGATATACAACAAGTGCTTTTTCATGGTTTCTGTCCCTTGTTTACTCTTCCCACAATCCTATCTTTCTCTCTCTCGCATTTTTAAATGCCTTCAAAAACCTATCCTTATACTTAACATTAGGTGGTATAGTCATAATACTGGCATAGCCAGCTTTTACAATTTCCTCATTAAGCATCTTACCATTTGAAAGATACACATAGCCCAATAATCTTTTATACCTATCCCTCTCCTGTACATCAAACTCTATTGTTACTGTGTCTCCTGCCTTAACCAAACCCTCAACATATTCTGTTGCTCTCTTACCCATAGCAATGATAGTTTCTATATCC
>CAZPAM010000109.1:0-6660 GCA_964584595.1 uncultured Candidatus Scalindua sp.
TTAAGAGGTGCATTTTTTGTTGATGTTGGAAAGGTTGATACTGATGTAAATGATATAAACTTTAACAACCTGCGTGCTTCACTGGGTTTCGGCGTCAGGGCACGTGTACCATTTTTAGGAAACTCTGTTGTTGCTATCGACTTTGGTTTTCCATTTGTAAGAAAAGATTCCGATGATGAACAAACTATAACATTTAATTTTGGTGGAAGTGGAATGTAAGGGAAACCCTTTACTATCTGTTTCTTTTAAAAATCAGGAAAGGAAAGGAATTTACTGTTATGAAAAATTTATTTACAAGAACACCAATCATGTGCTTTGTATTTGTCTTGCTTGCAGGTTTCATCACCATGAATATGAATCCCGTGAACGCGAATGCAGAGGGGTTTAAGATCGGCATAGTTGACATAAGCAGGGTATTTGAAAAGTACGAAAAAAGAACCGATTTAGACCAGGGCCTGAAAGATTTAGAAAAAGAACTTCAAGATGAAATAAACAAAAAAAGGAAGGAAATGATAGATCTGAACGAAGAGACACAGCTACTGGATTTAGGCAGTGAAACCAGAAGGAAAAACGAAGATATGTTGGAAAGAAAAAATGTAGAATTGGAAGGGTATGCAAAATTTGCGGAAAGACAACTGCTTAAAAGATACAAAACTTTCTTCGAGCAGATCTATGGCGAAGTAGTAAAAAAGGTTGAAGATATCGGTGAGATGGAGAGCTATGATCTTATTATCAAGAAAGAGGAACCGGAGCTGAACAGTGGACAAATTTCTGATCTTCAATTTAAGATAGGAATCAGAACTGTATTATACCATTCGAAAGCCGTTGACATTACGGCGAGTGTAATTGAACATTTAAATTCGGAATATTCCAAAGAAAAAGCAAAGAAATAAAACTTGAACAACCAACAAAGAACAATCTCAAGGATAGTCGAGTACTCTGGAGTAGGGCTTTTTACCGGCAAGGGAGTTAAACTTCGCTTTAAACCTGCCCCAGCAAACACTGGCATAAAATTCATACGCACAGACATTGCAAGCCAACCAAAGGTGTCGGCAAACGTTGAAGCACTCTCTGGCTCAAACCGAATGGTATCATTAGGAGGAGAGGGAGTTGGTGTAAAAAGTGTAGAACATGTAATGGCGGCTTTAGCCGGACTTGGCATCGATAACATAGAAATTGAAATTAACGGCAATGAAGTACCCGCGGGAGACGGCAGCTCTCTTTTATTTACACAACTTTTAAAAGGTACAGGAATTAAAACTCTTGAAGAGCCAAAGAATATTTTCTGCCTACAGGAAGAGTTAAAGGTAAGCGACGGCGACGCAAGTATATTAGCCTTACCATATGACAAGGGACTATCCCTTTCTTATATTCTTGATTTCAACGGATCTTTCCTGAATAGACAATGTTTTGAAATTGAAATGACAGAAAGCAATTTTAGCACGGAAATAGCACCTGCAAGAACATTCGGGCTCAGCACAATTATTGAAGAATACAGAAAGCGAGGATGGGGAAAAGGAGTAACTGACGAAAACAGTCTTATCTTGAATGAGGACGGTACAATTACAAAACCCTTATCTATGACTCCTGCTAACTTGCGGTTTCCAGATGAATGTGTCAGACATAAGATACTGGACATTATAGGCGATCTATATCTGACTAATCTTACATTGCACGCTCGCATAGTTGCAACTAAATCAGGACACTATTTAAACACATGTATGGCCGAGAAAATCTTTGAAAGTTCTAAAAAGCAAGTACATAATTAAGCCAAAGCACACCACATTAATTTGTTTACTGTACAATCCAATTAACTGACGCTGAGGCTCATTATAATTTTTGTTTATAAAAAAGTTTCCTTCGCATTAACTTTATTACTAATAGAATAGACACAAAACAAATGAACATACATCCGACCGCCATAATTCACCCGCAAGCCATAATCGGCAAAGACGTTGAAATCGGGCCCTTGTCTGTAATAGACAAAAACGTGAAAATTGGCGATGGAAACGTTATTAAAAATAATGTCACAATCACCGGCAACACCACTCTGGCCAGCAATAATGTAATATTTCACAACGCAGTAGTAGGTTCTGAACCACAAGATTTAAAGTATTACGGTGAACAATCAAAACTCATAATTGGCAGCAACAATGTCATTCGGGAATGTGTCACAATCAATACCGGCACAGAAGTAGGAGGAGGCGAAACACTTATTGGCAATAACAACCTTTTTATGTCATGCTCACATATAGCACATGATTGTATCATTGAAGACCGCGTCCTTATCGCTAATGGTGTGCTTGTAGGTGGACATATAAAGATAGAAAAACATGCAAAGTTAATGGGCCTTGCAGGTATACAACCTTTTGCTACCATTGGCCAACACTCATATGTGGGAGGGCTCACAAGAATTGTCCAGGATGTACCACCCTACATGATAGTAGAAGGAAACCCTGCCAAGGTACGAAAGGTTAATACAATAGGTTTGGAGAGAGCCGGGTTTTCACAGGACAGTATAAATGCCATAAAGGGAGCATTTAAACAGCTGTTTCGTACAGAACAATTGAACAGAAGTCAGATACTTTCTGAGTTAGAGAATCAGGATAATTTGATGCCTGAGATAAAGGTATTAGTAGATTTCTTTAGAAACGTTGATAAAGGAAAATTTGGCAGATACAGAGAGTCTTTAAGGTCAACATTAACAAATATATCATAAGAGATACGAGGCTTTGGAAAAATTAAAGATCGCAGTTATTGGAACAGGCCATCTCGGCAAAGAACATGCGCGAATCTATTCTGAGATACCGGAAGTAAGCCTTGTCGGGGTTGTAGACATTGACAAGAATACGGGTGAAGCAGTTGCACAGCGTTGCAATACCAAATATTATAGTTCATTCAAAGACATCTTAAACAAGGTTGATGCCGCCAGTGTCGTTGTTCCTACCAGGTCTCATTATGAAATCACCAAAGAACTGCTTAAAAACAGTATTCATGTATTAGTAGAAAAACCCATGACCGGAACAGTACCTGAGGCAGAAGATTTAATAAGATTAAGCAAAGAGACCTCTACAATATTGCAACCGGGTTACATAGAAAGATTTAATCCTGCTATCGAGGCAATCCAGAAACTTGATATTACTGTAAAATTCATAGAATGTCACAGGTTAAGTCCATTTACGTTCCGCTCTGCCGATATAGGCGTAGTTTTAGATTTGATGATTCACGATATAGACATTATACTGGACCTTTCCAAATCTAAAGTAAAAAAGATTGATGCTGTTGGTGTAGGTGTAATATCTGACAAAGAAGATATTGCAAACGCTCGCATCCAATTTGAAAATGGTTGTGTGGCGAATATCACGGCAAGCAGGGTTTCTTTTGAACCGATGAGAAGGATTCGTCTTTTCTCTGAAAATTCATATATATCGCTTGATTATCAAAGGCAAGATGCTCTTATTTACAAGAAATCTCCAAAGTTAACCTTAAAATCTATTGATACTGAAAGTAAAGGCGTTTCAACCATTACAGATCTCAAAAACTTTTCATTTGGAGATATGTTAAAAATCGAACGAATAAAAATGAACAACCAGGAACCACTGAGAAAGGAACTGGAATCATTTATAGACTGTGTAAAAAACGGTAAACCACCGGTTGTTTCAGGTGAAGATGGGATTAATGCCATAAAGGCTGCTGCAATCATAAATGAAGAAATTGATAAAAACTTAAAATTAGCGAATGTTAACTGTTAACAAACTGCACAGAAAAGGGTTTTTACAATAATTATTCTTGACACAAATACAGTTTATTTGATATAAATGTAGTCTTTCGCTTTTTAAATTGAGTAAACAAAAAGGAGTAGAATTTGCCAATAGTGAGTCTTCAGGAATTAGTTGATGCCGGCTTCCATTTCGGACATAGAACCAGCCGTTGGAACCCAAGAATGAAACCTTATATTTTTGGGAAACGTAATTTAATTCACATAATCAACTTAAAGGAAACCGTAAGGGGTTTGATTACGGCTTGCAAATTTCTCAATAAGGTTTCTAGCAACAGAGAAGAAATCCTTTTTGTAGGTACAAAATGGCAGGCAAAGGATGCCATTGTCGCTGAAGCAAAACGCTCCAATATGCATTACGTTTGTGAACGATGGCTTGGTGGCACATTGACAAACTTTGAAACGATACGCAAACGATTGAAAAGACTGGAAGAACTTGAGGAAATGGAGAGTAATGGTTCAATTCATAATTACAGCAAGAAGATGATTTCTTCGCTCACTCGCGAGAGAAAGAAGATTACAAAGAACCTTGAAGGCATAAAGAATATGAACAAACTGCCTTCAGTGCTGGTTATCGTAGACCCCAAGAAAGAACACATAGCAATAAAAGAAGCCATTAAGATGGGGATACCAACAATATGCCTGGCAGACTCAGATTGTGACCCGGATCTTATAGACATATGTGTACCGGGAAACGATGATGCTATCAGGGCAATAAGACTCTTCTTAAGTAAAACCGCAGATGCAGTATTAGAGGAACAACCTTCAGTAAAAACAGAAGAAGAGAGCAAGGTCTTGCAAGAACAAGAAAGTGTTTAAATGTTTTTATCTTATCCTCGCGAAATAACATCTTGTAGCAGTTAATATCACTCCTCAAAACAAGATCTTTATTATCAATTAAATTTAATAAATATATATGGAGTTAAATTCTGATGACTATTGATGCATCCAGCGTAAGAGAATTAAGAGATCGTACAAGTGCAGGTTTCTTAGACTGTAAGAAAGCACTCGAAGAAGCAAATGGTGACTTTGAGAAAGCAGGTGAGATTCTAAGAAAGAAAGGGCTGGCCAAAGCCATCAAAAAGGGCTCGCGTGGAACGCCAGAGGGTAGAGTGGGCTCATACATACACACTAACGGTAAAATAGGAGTTTTGATCGAAGTAAATTGTGAAACTGATTTTGTGGCAAAAAATGAAGTATTCGCTGACCTGGTAAAAGACCTCTGCATGCAGGTGGCAGCAACCGACCCGACGGCCGTAAGCAGAGAAACCGTTCCTCAAGACATCATTGACAAAGAAAGAAAGGCATATAGCGAAGAATTCAAAGATAAACCTGACAATGTCAGGGAAAAGATAATTGACGGCAAAATGGAAAGCTTTTACAAAGAAGTCTGCCTTATTAATCAGCCTTTTGTAAAAGACAACGATCAGACAATAGAAGATTTACTAAAAAAAGCAATTGCAAAGCTGGGAGAAAACATCAGGATTAACCGTTTTGCAAGATTCGCTATTGGAGAATAGTACCATTGCAATCAAAAGGCACAAACGCGTTCTTTTAAAAATTAGCGGTGAGGGATTATGCTCAGAGAAATCAGCAATAATAGATAACTCAAAGTGCAACCTTATAGCAAGAGAAATCAGCAGTGCAAGAAAAGCTGGAGTTAAAATTGCCATAGTCGTGGGTGGCGGCAATATAATAAGAGGGGCTGAATTAAGTAAAACAGGCGTCGATCGCGCTCGGGCTGATCAGTTAGGCATGATTGCTACAAACATCAATGCAATCATCCTTCAGGATTCACTTAAAAAACTGAAAATACCAACAAGTGTTTTAAGTGCAATACAAATACAGAACATTGTAGAATCTTATACAGTACAAAAATGCCGGAGCTTTCTGGAAAAGGATCATGTCGTTATTATTGCAGGCGGGACAGGAAATCCTTATTTTACAACTGATACTGCCGCCGCATTAAGGGCAGTAGAAATAGGCGCAGATGTTTTTCTTAAAGGGACAAAAGTTGACGGTGTGTATTCTGATGACCCGGTAACCAACCCAAGGGCAAAAAAGTACATTAAATTAGAATATATGGATGTACTGACAAGAAATCTCGGAGTGATGGATTCAACTGCTATATCTCTAAGCATGGAAAACAAACTTCCAATAATTGTGTTCAACTTCAGCAAAAAAGGCAATATAAAGAAAGCCATAACAGGTAATAAAATAGGCACGTACATAGGAAACAGTAAATGAGCTCCACAGAAATACAAACTGAGACAAAGAGAAAGATGGAAAAAACTCTTGAAATCATGAAAGAGGAGTTAAAGAGTATAAGGACGGGCAGGGCAACACCGGGCCTTGTTGAAAATCTTAAAATCAGTTGCTATGGTTCTCTCACGCCATTAAAACAACTTGCAAACATAGCTGCTCCGGAAGCACAATTAATAGTTATAAGCCCTTATGATCCTTCCATTCTTAAGGACATAGAAAAAACCATTCAACAATCAGAGTTGGGGTTAACAACCAATAGTGATGGAAAGGTCATTCGCATTCCTATACCACCATTAAGTGGTGATAGAAGAGAAAAAATAGTTACACAAATTAAAGAATTGACAGAGGAAAACAAGATATCTATCAGGAATATAAGACGCGAAGCAAACAAACACATTGATAAAGAGGAAAAGGATTCTAAATTGACTGAGGATGAGGCAAAAAAGGCAAAGGAGCAAGTACAAAAACTTACACATGACAATGAAACAAAACTGAATGAACTTCTAAAACAGAAATCTGAGGAAATCTTAAAAATATAACAAATATTGGGGGCATAGCTCAGCTGGTAGAGCACCGCCCTTTTAAGGCGATTGTCGAAGGTTCGAGTCCTTCTGCCC
>CAZPAM010000110.1:0-6636 GCA_964584595.1 uncultured Candidatus Scalindua sp.
TTTATCACATCCAGTTCAAATCCAAGTGAAATTGCACTGGCAACGGAAGCAAGTGAATTATAAACATTGTGCAAACCCATAAAGGGTATTTTCATCTCTATTTCTCTTCCCAAATAATCCAACTTAATCATAATATTAGTTGTAGATTCTCTACATATCTCAGCTTTTATATCAGCATTATTTTTTATTCCATACCATAAGATTTTTGCACTTGTTCTATCGGCAAAATATTCACTGGATTTATCATCTGCGTTTAATATTGCAAAAGAATCTTTTGTTAAATTCTTAAACAACTCTACCTTGGCATCCATATAATTTGAAATCGTTTTATGATAATCCATGTGTTCGGTGGTTATATTGGTAAAAACAGCGGTTTTAAAATTAATATCCTCAATCCTATGCTGAATGGCCGAGTGAGAAGACACTTCCATAACTGCAAATTTTATCTTTGCCTCTACCATTTCTGCGATGAGCCTTTGAAGCTCGACTGATTCAGGAGTTGTTTCCTGTGCAGGTATAATCCTTTTTCCCACTTGATAATTAATCGTACCGATTAACCCTGCTTCATATCCTGCTTTCTCAATTATAGATTTGGTTAGAAATGTAGTAGTAGTTTTACCATTTGTTCCAGTTACACCAACAACATTAATTTTCTGAGATGGGTTGTTATAAAAGCAACAACTCAAAGAGGAAAGTGCTTTTCTGGTGTTACGTACATTTATTTGAGGAATTTTTTTATCAAGAGAAACCCTTTCCTCACTAACTATTGCTTGTGCACCACTTTCAAGAGATTTTTTAATGAAATTATGCCCGTCCGTTTTATACCCCTTAATAGCAACAAAGATATAACCAGGCCTTACCTTTCGTGAGTCATTGGTAATGCCCGTAATCTCAACATCACTAAAGTTGTTTGTTCTCCCTGAATCTAAATGATGAACCAACGCACTTAATTTCATTAAAAAATCATGACCATTACATTGCTATTTTCAAGGAAAGATCATATTTTTGTATACCTATTTCATGTTGTGAAACGGATTCGTACAGTTGCCTTGTTTTATCAATTATTTGGATCTCATCTGCATATTCACTATACAACCTTTCCCATACTTCATTATTTTCTCCTTTAGCCTTATCAAGATCTTCTGTAGTAGCATATCTACACCAGGTCAGGAAATTATGTTTTTCTAATTCTTTTTCTGTCATAAAGTTTCTCCTTAAAATAGCTTAAAAAAATTATAAACGATACCCTACACTGACCCCAAATCTTGGGGCAGCATAGGGTATCAATACATCACCCACTGATGTACCTACCTTCCAGCATTTTAGACCATGTATCACCCCCCTTCGTAACAAAATTTCTCCCCACTAAATTACCTTTGAGCCGTTTGGATATATTGCGGCCCAACTTCCATATAATCAAGTGTCCTTTCTATAATGTTCCCCACTGCCGGTGCTGCTACCGTACCTCCATAGTAAGCACCGTTTTTCGGTTCATTTAAAGACACCAAGACGCAAATTTTAGGCTCATCAACAGGAGCATATCCAATAAATGAGCCGATATATTTATTAGTATATTGCATTTTATTTCCAACTCTCTGTAACTTCTTAGCTGTTCCGGTCTTACCTGCAACACTATGTGTAAAAAGCATTGCTTTTTTGCCCGTTCCTTCCCTCACAACATTCTCCAGAATAGGAGACATTACTTCCCTCGCAATTTCTGGAGAAACAACTCTTCTTACCCGTTCGGGAGTTTTATATCTCTTTTTCACTCGTTTACCCGAATAGTCAGTTATTCTGCTGACTATTTGCGGTTTCAGTAATGTCCCTCCATTAGCAATAGAGCAGAAAGCGGTTGTCAATTGTATCGGTGTTACTGCTGTCTCGTACCCGAAGGAAACAGATATTGCCGAATCAAGCGACCAAAGGTTCAGAGGCCTTACTATACCTTTGGCTTCACCAGGCAATTGAATTCCAGTTTTTTCACCAAAAGAAAAATTCTTCAAATAGCTGTGTAATCTGTTTTTATCCATACGCATCCCTAATTGTGCCATTCCTATATTACTGGAACGAACTACTATGTCGGATACACTTAAATAATCATATGAATGAACATCCCTGATTACCCTGCTTCTAACTTTAAAAGCGCCATTATGACAAAAGAACTGATCATCTTCTTTCACTAGACCACTATCAAGCGCACCACTTACAATTAAGGGTTTAATCAGTGAACCAGGTTCAAAGCAATCAGTAATAACCCTGTTACGCCTTTCTCGTGGGCTTGAATCCTGCACAAAATTTGGATTAAACGAAGGGTAATTAGCCATTGCCAATACCTCTCCTGTAAAAGGATCCATTGCTATCGCGACAGCCGAATCCGGCTTCCACTTTGAACATGCATTCTCAAGTTCATCCTCAACTATAGACTGAATTTCACAATCAATAGTTAAAAAGACACTGTTGCCATATTTTGCAGAAACAGTCTCTCCTTGTAATGTAGAAAACTGCCGCTGGCGACCATCTTTTTCTACTACCTTGGAACCTTTACTTCCAATAATAACCTGGTTGAGTGAACTCTCAATACCTTCTAAACCATTTTGATCAACATCAGTAAAACCCAATATGTGAGAACACAATTCTTCATATGGATAGACCCTTTTGTACTCATATCTGAAACCGATACCTTTAAGATTTAGCTGCTTTAATACATCTTCTTGTTCGTCTGGCACCCTTCTTTTTATCCATACAAACCTCTTCTTTTTGTTTAATAGTTCTTCTACTTTTGTTTTATTTAATCCTAATACCTGAGATACTGCCTGAGCGGTCTTCTTTTTATCCCTTATGACTAATGGATCTGCAAAGACAGAACTTACTTGAACTGACTCTGCAAGCTTCAACCCGTTTCTATCAAAGATAACTCCCCTTCTTGTGGGAATATCCTGTTTTTTGAATTGCTGAGAAAACGCTAAAGAAGTATATCTTTTGTGGTCAAAAATCTGTATGCGAACCAATTGATATAGAAGGGCAGCAAATATTACAAATACGCAGAGACACAAGATGTTTGCTCTTATTTTATAACACTTTGGAATTATATTTGTGTTTAGCATTATATTTCTTTACAACTGATTTAATTAGAAATTTGAAACACCTATGCTTCAATTTTGCCAGGCAATTTTTTATTCAGGTCTTTATGAGATTTCTTTACAACAGCAATGCTTTCCTCTTCCTGAACAACCAGATCAAGTTTCATATCTTTTACCTTCAAAGATATCATTTCCTGCCTTTTCAATTTGTCTGATTTGAATCTTAATTTTTTGCTCTCTTCTGATAATCTTGCCAGCTCATTCTCCATTTTTGTAACATCGTACCCAATCTTTATTATTCTCGAACCTTCCGACATAGTAAAAATTGCCATTATTAAAAGAACAACAAGAATACAACCATATCTGCAAACTTTCATAAGTTATGTCCTTTCTGCTGCACGAAGTTTAGCACTTCTAGCTCTAACATTTTCCCTGATTTCCGAATCAAGGGGACTTAGAGGTTTTTTTGTAAGAATCTCCAGACTGGAAGCATCTTGCCCCATACGAAAGGCACTCTTGACTAAACGATCCTCAAGAGAATGAAAAGATATCACAACAATTCTTGAACCACTGGCCAGGAACTCACATACATTATTTAAGAAATGCTCCAGACTCTTTAACTCGTCATTTACCGCTATTCGTAACGCCTGAAATACTCGAGTGGCAGGATGGATTTTTCTTTTCTTTTGATATTTCTTTGGTGTGTACAATGCCTTTTCAACAATTTTAGATAATTGGGTCGTTGTTTTTATCTCTGCCCCTGTTTTCCTTTCCTGCACAATAGCCTTGGCAATGCGCCTGGACCTTCCTTCATCACCATATCGCCAGAAAATATCTGCCATTTCCTTTTCAGAAAGTCTTTTTAGCAAATCTTCAGCCGTTTTACCCTGTGATCTATCCATTCTCATATCTAAAGGGCCTTCCTTGATAAAACTAAAACCACGCTCCACGGAATCAAGTTGCAAAGACGAAACTCCAAGGTCGAGTAAAATACCCTGAACCTTACTAATTTCTAATTTATTCAGAATATAATCTAAATCTACATAGTCAGCTTGATACAATTTGTAAGAATCGCTTATCTTTGATAGATACCTACCTGCCATCTTTAGTATCTCAGCATCCTTGTCTATTCCTATAAGGAGGCCATCAGGCTCTATCATCTTTAATATTTCACAACTATGCCCTCCAGCACCAATTGTAGCGTCAACTATTATGTCCCCCTTACCCGGATTAAGCATGCTGATAACTTCATTAAGCATTACGGGCTTGTGAGGCGAACTATCTTCATCAGAAGAAATCATCGATAAATGCTTGATTAATTTTTTTAAGATCCTGCAAAATCGGCATATCCATGTTATTTATTCGGGTTATAACCCAACTGAAAAAGGTCCTCTGCATCTTTTTCGAAATTCTGCTCGTGATCTTCCTCATATTCGTTCCATTGCTGCAGATCCCATATCTCAATCCGGTCCATTACACCAATAATAACCACGTCCTTCTTAAGGTCTGCATAATCCTTGTGCTGCTGAGGTATGATAATCCTACCCTGTTTATCACAGGTCACAAAGCTGCTTGACCTGGAAAAGAAAAGGCGCTGGAATGTCCGTGCCTTTTGATTAGTAAACATGAGTTCTTTTAATTTGCCTGTTAATTCGTCGAAATGCTGCGGAGAGTATATAGCAAGACATTTGTCCAGCCCTGGAGTTATGACAAAACCCTTACCTTCCTTCTTCTCATCAATACACTTCCTTAATGAAGAAGGTATGGCAACACGGCTATTGTCATCAATTGTATGTAGATGTTTTCCCGTAAACATGGCTATTCCCCATTACTACCCATATTTCACCATTTAGATAGGAAAATACACCATTTCTCACCTTTGTCAAGCCTTTTTTATAATATTTTTTTGTGTTTAGGATTGAAATCATCCACATTTTACTATATTTAATGTTTATTTGAAAAAATACTCAACATCTTGTATAACAACACATAAATAAAACTTTCAATTTTTTTTATTATAATATCCGATTTTATACACAATAATTTTATGAATACAGAAACCTACAAAATCAGTCATTATGACTATACTATTCCAAAGCATCTTATTGCTCAGCACCCAACTGCAAAAAGAGATGAATCACGCTTGCTTGTACTTCATAGAAAAGACGCCAGGATCGAACACAGAAAATTTTACGATATTATAGAATATTTAAATTGCGGAGATGTCTTGGTTCTGAACGATACGAAAGTAGTCCCTGCCAGAATAATAGGCTCCAGAACAACTGGTGGCAGGGTAGAAGGTCTCATTATTAAAGAAATACTTGAGAATACGTGGGAAATACTTTTACAATCAAATCATAGATTAAAGGAAAATGAATCCCTGTGTTTTGGCAATAATACTGTAATAGGACGTCTTGTATGCCGAAATGACACAGGAAGTTGGACAATTAAATTTGAAGACAGAAAGAAATTTATAGAAATGCTGGAAAACTCTGGCCGCATGCCATTACCTCCGTACATAAAAAGAAATCCAGAGGACATATCGTCAGGAATACATGATGAAGAACGTTACCAAACCATTTACGCAAAAAAAATGGGAGCAATTGCTGCTCCCACCGCTGGCCTTCACTTTACAAAAAGTATTCTGCAGGAATTGACTAACAAAGGAATAAAGATAGTTTACATAACCCTACATGTTGGCTTAGGAACATTTAAACCCATAAAAGAAGAAGATTTCAGACAGCACACTATACATAAAGAGTTCTACAATATCCCCGAAGCAGCTATTGACACTATAAATAATGCAAAGTCACTCGGTAAAAGAATTATTGCTACCGGTACAACAACATGTAGAGTCCTGGAAACATTAGCGAGAAATCACACAACAAAAGTAAGCTCAGGATGGACAGATTTATTTATATATCCGCCATATAAGTTTAAGCTTACTGATTCATTAATAACAAACTTTCACTTGCAGAGGTCAACGTTAATTCTTCTCGTGTCTGCTTTTGCAGGATGGGAAAATATAGCTTCTTCTTACGAAGAAGCTATAAGCCTCGGCTATAGATTTTACAGCTATGGAGACAGCATGTTAATATTATAGCCGCTCAAAGCTCATTAGTTCCCCATACAAACCCGGAAGAAATATAACAACAGAGGCAGGTCTTTGGTTCTAGTTGTTTATTTCTACAGGCAAAATCATGTTTTGCATCGAAAGCTGTACAAACGCCTCAACATCAATATTGTCTCTATCGTGCGCCGGGTTTTTAAGCCTATCCGCATCTCTTTCAACATATTCAATGCTCTGCGTTTTATAACTTTCCTTTAGTGTTTCACACTTTGGGCAATCAGGTGCCGTATAGATATACTTCACAGTACCTCCTAATAAATGAAATATTCCTAAATAAATGATTACCTTCTTTTAGCTGCTTTCCTCTTAGCTGGTTTCTTCTTAGCCGCTGTCTTCCTCTTAGCTGGTTTCTTCTTAGCCGCTGTCTTCTTCTTAGCTGGTTTCTTCTTAGCTGCTGTCTTCTTCTTAGCTGGTTTCTTCTTAGCT
>CAZPAM010000111.1:0-6584 GCA_964584595.1 uncultured Candidatus Scalindua sp.
AAAGCAGGGGCGCTGAGATTACACATAAGAGGTTCCTTCATCAGTTTAAGGGAAAGTCCATTAAGAGCCCTCTAAGAATCAATAGGGATATCATTAATATTACCGGGGCGACAATGTCTGTTGTTACTATGTGTACGGGAACGAAGAAGGTGCTTGCCGTGATTGATCAATTCTATTTAAGCGGTAATAGGACAGATAATATTGCTTCCATGGAAAGGGTGAAGTTTGGCGATGAAGGTCAGGAGCGGGAATTAACACTATTCAAAAAGGCGGCAATGAGTATGGGAACAGTCTTTGAGGTTTCGGCTTATGTTGCAGACAAACATAAAGCTGAAAAAGCATTCCATGACGTTTTCAAAGAAGTTAACAGGCTTGATTACCTGATGAGCAACTATAAAGAGGAGAGCGAGCTGTCGAAAGTTAATAAAAATGCCGTATCTGAACCAACCACCTGTGACAACGAGCTTGCTTACGTAATAGAACAATCTCTACAGTATAGTGATATAACTGATGGTGCATTTGATATTACAATAGGGCCTCTCATGAAGAAGTGGGGATTTTTCAAGGAGCAGGGGAGAATTCCGGGTAAAGAAGAATTGGAATCAGCGCTTGAATCAGTTTCTTATAAAAACATTATTATCGGAGAAACAGTTAAAAAATCACTCTTCCGTGACCCGAGTATCGTAAAGACTATATCCTTCAAGCATTCCGGCACCCAGATTGATCTGGGCGGAATCGGAAAGGGTTATGCGGTTGACATGGCAGCCAGGGTACTTAAAGGAAACGGAATAAATTCTGCACTCATAAACTTCGCCGGAAATATTTATGCTTATGGAACTCCGCCGGAGAAAGATTCATGGGTTATAGGCCTGCAGCACCCACGCAAGAGTGAGGGACTCCTCGGTTCATTCGAGATTAGAGATAAAGCCGTATCTACTTCCGGTGACTACGAAAAATTCTTTACTATTGATGGAGAGCGGTATTCACACATAATCGATCCAAGGACCGGCAACCCTGTTAAGGATATCGTGAGCGCAACGATAGTTGCAGACAGTGCGACCAGGGCAGACGCACTTTCCACAGGAATATTTGTCCTTGGATTGAAGAAGGGCATGGCTTTAATTGAAAAGCTGTCTGATGTTGAAGGTATTATTATCTATGAGGACGGTGATTCCGGATTATCCATCAAGGCTTCCAGTGGAATGGAGTCTCTTTTCAGAAGAAATATTAAAGACTCCCCGGAAGCAATAGAATCAGACGTAATTATGTCGGGTAGTTAGGCCTCCCAAGAAAATACTTTCGTTAGCGACAACCTCTCTTTTATATCAATTCGCCTTTCCCATTACCTTTACATATCACGACACCTATTCTCATAATCCCTTAAAACCAGGGGGTTGAGGATAGTA
Source organism: uncultured Candidatus Scalindua sp. (assembly GCA_964584595.1). Lineage (GTDB taxonomy): Bacteria > Planctomycetota > Brocadiia > Brocadiales > Scalinduaceae > Scalindua. Next base: position 1,407 of record CAZPAM010000111.1, read on the forward strand.
ACCATAATATTGTTTTTTATTTATTTGAAAGATTACGTTCATTTGCTTTAATATCAATACAAGCAGACTTCCCGTTTAAATAATTTGATCAAACCAAAGATATAAGGAAATAAGATGCCTTTTTCAACCCCTATGATGAAACAATATATGAGTATAAAGAAGAAGAATGAGGATGCGCTGTTGTTTTTTCGTATGGGGGATTTTTACGAGATGTTCCATGATGATGCCAGGATTGCGGCAAAGGTTCTGGGTATTACATTGACTTCAAGGTCCAAGGGAGAAAAGGCCGTACCTATGGCCGGCATACCTCATCATGCAGCCGGTTCTTATATTCCCAAGTTGATAAAGGCAGGATATAAAGTTGCTGTTTGTGAACAAATGATGAACGGCACCGAAAAAGATGATTCCAAATCTGGTGGAAAGGGAATAGTTGAGCGGGATGTAGTAAGGGTTATCACTCCCGGCACACTTACTGAAGATGAAATGCTGGAGGATAAAGACAACAACTATCTTTTATCTCTTTTTCTTAATGACAACAAAATCGGTTTGTCCTGGGTAGACATTTCGACCGGAAGATTTATGGTACAGGATATTAACAAGAGTTGTTTACTGGATGAATTGAGCAGGATAAATCCGTCTGAGTGTGTATTACCCGAAAATTTTACTTTTAATGAGTTTGATCTTTCGGAAAGAATATCTACAGATTTTGATGCTATGGTTACGCGTCGTGCAGACTGGGAATTTTCGCGCGAGACGGCATATCAGAAACTTACTAACCATTTTTGTACTGCTTCGCTGGAGGGGTTTGGATGTGAGGACATAGGGCCGTCTCTGAGCGCTGCGGGTGCTTTGATTAACTACCTCAACGAAACACAGAAGACATCCCTTACACACATTAATAAGATCGAGAAGTATTCAAACCAGAATCGCCTGATCCTTGACCATTCCACACAGCAGAGCCTGGAACTGGTCAAGACAGCCAGAACACACCAGAAGGAAGGTTCATTATTAAGCGTAATAGACCGGACGAAGACCCCAATGGGTGGGAGGTTGATAAAGGGCTGGCTGGTAAGCCCGCTTTGTGTATCCGGGGATATAAAGGTCAGGCAGGACGGTGTTGAAGAGTTATATAACAATAAAAATCAGTGCAGGGAGATTCGTGAGCTTTTGGGTGATGTGTATGACATTGAAAGGATATCAGCAAAGATCAGCTTCGGCCGTGCCAATGCAAGAGACCTTATCTCTCTGAAACAATCTCTGTCCCTCCTGCCGAAATTAAAGTCGGCGGTTTCTGTCTGCAATTCGTCCATTCTTAAATTGTGTCATGAGTCATTGGATGTTTTAGAAGAAGTAAGGGTGCTTATAAGCACCGCTATAGTTCCTGAACCGCCTCACTCTGTCCGTGAAGGTGGGATTATACAGGAAGGTTATGATCACGACCTGGATGAGTTGAGAAATATCAGTAAAAATGGAAAGAGCTGGATTGCCGGATTTCAGTCACAGGAAACAGACAGGACTGGTATAAGTTCCCTAAAGGTAGGGTACAATAAAGTCTTCGGATATTATATTGAGATCACAAATGTGCACAAAGAGAGGGTTCCCGAAACGTATATTCGTAAGCAGACCCTTAAGCATGCCGAAAGGTATATTACTCCGGAACTAAAGGAGTATGAGACAAAGGTGCTTACCGCGGATGAACGTGCGAAGGAGTTGGAGTACGAAGCTTTCCAGAAGATCAGGGAGGAGATTAGTACCTATACCGAACGTTTACAGAAGACGGCTGATGTTATTGCTCATCTGGACGGTCTTTCGACACTTGCGAATATTGCAACCGAGAACGGATATACAAGGCCTGAAATAGCAGAAGGACTTTGCCTCAGGATTGTTGATGGACGGCTCCCCGTCCTTGATAAAACGTTAATGGCAGAGAAGTTTGTCCCTAATGATATTGACATTAACGGTACAGATAAACAGATCATGGTCATTACCGGGCCTAACATGGCGGGGAAGAGTACTTATATTCGCCAAGTTGCTCTGCTTGTGCTCATGGCGCAGATGGGCAGTTTTATTCCGGCGAAAGAGGCGACGATAGGGGTTGTTGATCGTATATTCACAAGAGTGGGTGCAATGGATGAACTGGCGAGAGGCCAGAGTACATTTATGGTGGAGATGAATGAGGCTGCGAATATATTAAATAATGCGACTGAACGCAGCCTGATAATACTCGATGAGGTTGGCCGCGGCACCAGTACATTTGATGGTGTAAGTATTGCGTGGGCATTGACAGAATATATATATGAGCACCTTAAGTCCAGGACACTGTTTGCGACTCATTATCATGAACTTACCGAGCTGGCCCTGCTCTTTCCGGGGATCAGGAATTACAACATTGCCGTAAGGGAGTGGGAAGATGAGATAATCTTCCTAAGAAAGATTGTTGAGGGTGGTGCCGATAAAAGCTATGGTATCCATGTCGCAAGGCTGGCCGGAATGCCCGGGGAGGTGATTAAAAGGGCGAAGGTGATACTTACCAATCTTGAGGCTGAGACACTGGACGTGGACGGCAAACCAAAATTTGCAACTATCAAGAAGGCGAAAGAAGATAAGCCAAAACAGCTGTCCCTCTTTAACCCGCCTCAGAACGTGGTGATTGAAGAGCTAAAGAACCTCGACACATCGAAAATCACACCGATCGAAGCACTCAATAAACTTCAAGAGCTGAAAGATAAATTGGAAGAGTAGAAAGAATATTGGACGCAGATTAATGAAGATGAGCGCAGAAAAGACCTTGCTTTCGCAAGGATTCCAGTACTGGATTCCTCCCGAAAGGGAGGGAAAAACCCTTTAATATCTTTTATCGTGAAAATCTGCGTTTATCAGCGTCTCATTAACTGAAATGAAAATTGAATCATTCACAATCCCAAAGAGTAATAATGAGATATTCATAAAGCCTGCCTATGATGACATTCCGGGATTAATCGAATTAAATAAGGAAAGATTTAAGGCCTACGATTTTGACATAAACGTCATACCCTTTTCTGAATTCCGTGAACTGGTTAGATCAGAGACGTTAAAAAAGGCCGGGGAATATACTGAAGGAATAAAATCACTCTGTTCAAGGCTGAATATAACAGGCACAGCGAATCTGCCTTGTATTGACGACGCATATAAATCCGGGATGGACATAATTCAAATCGGACATTCTCCAATCCTTGCACACCCGGGCGTAATGATAAAGCATGGCCTCGTAAACAATATTGCGAAAAAGGTGAATGGTATAGGGTTAAATATGGTGGTTGATAATGACACCTGTCATGACGATTGTTTAAGCATTCCAAGCATAAACGGCCCGGACTCCTCTGTGGAAAGGATAGGATTCATTCCAGGCCTACACAATCTGTACAATCTCGCCTTTGAAGAGATCAGATACACAGATTCAACACAACTGACGGCCTTTAAAGAAAATGTTTTAAAGGCTCTGCACAGTCCTGATATGAAGAAGACGTTTGAGGATTTTATAAATCCGGTAATAAACCTATCCGGAGAGACCCTGGGATTTACTGATTTGTTTACCTCTGCAAGACATGCGTTCTTGTTGAGGTTCGGGATAAGTAATTTAGAGGTCCCTGTTTCCCATATAAGCGAGACAGAGCCTTTCCTGAATCTCTTCCTGCACATAACGGCGAATGCGAGAAGCTTTGTGAATATATATAATGCTAAACTGGCGGAGTACCGCAGACTGAAGAAGATAAGTTCTAAAGCCAATCCTCTGCCTGATTTGATGGAGAAAGGATATGTGGTGGAGCTGCCATTCTGGATATGGAGCAAGGGTGAGTCGCGTAAAAGCCTTTATGCATCAGTAGCAGGCAAGAATCGCATAAGCGTAATATGCGAGAATAAGATAGTTGATCATTTTGATTTTGGCGAAAACAGTAATTCGTCAGAAAATATAAGAAGATTGAAAGACTTGATAGCGAAGGGTATAAAGATCCGCCCGAAGGCTATAGTTAACACTATGTACTCAAGGATGTTCTTCTCTGACCTGTTCGTTCATGGGATTGGCGGGGCAAAGTATGATTTGATTACTGACGAAATTATAAGGGAGTTCTTTGGTGTGGATCCGCCCGCGTATGCGGTAATATCGGCAACCCAGCATCTGCCGTATAAACCATTTAATGTCTCTAATGACGATGTTACAGCGCTGAAACACGTCATCAAGGACATGGGTTATAATCCTGACAAATATGCTTCAGGGGAGGTCATGGAAGACGCCGGGATGATGTCTATGGTAAGTGAAAAGAGAGAACTTATAGCCGGTAATACTCACAATAATGAAGAAAAGCATCACGCCTTTGAGAGACTTAAAGAGCTCAATGCCCTGATGAAGGAAAAGATCAGGCCATTGGTTGAAGAGAAGGAAAAGGAACTGGAAGATTTGGAGAAGAAACTAATATATAATTCTATTGTAACCGACAGAAAATACCCCTTCTGTATCTATCCGGAATCAATACTGGGGGAGCTGTTTACTTTTGATAAGAATAATATATAATTCATTAAAAATTAATATGTCTTTTTTAAAGGAAGAGGAGAGGAATTATGGAACCGGTAAGCGTTTTTCTTGACGTAGACGCTGATGGTGAAACTCTGGGACGGATAGTGATTGAGTTGCGTCCAGATGTTGTACCCATTACAGTGGAGAATTTTCGTGCCTTGTGTACAGGAGAAAAAGGGTACGGGTACAAGGACAGTACGTTTCACAGAATCATTCCCGATTTTATGATCCAGGGCGGTGATTTTACGAACCATAACGGGACGGGCGGCAAGTCTATCTACGGGTCAAAATTTGAAGATGAGAACTTTGAACTCCAACACACCGAGCCGGGACTTTTGTCAATGGCAAACGCAGGCCCCAACACAAACGGTTCACAATTTTTTATCACCACAGCTATTACCTCATGGCTTGACGACAAGCATGTGGTCTTTGGGAAGGTGACCGAAGGTATGGATGTCGTTAGGAAAATAGAGGCCCTGGGATCGCGAATGGGCGAACCATCGAAACAGGTCACCATTAGCGACTGCGGTGAACTGTCGCAGGAGTAACTTATTATAATTAAGAAAGGTTCGTAAATGATTGATAATAAGGATTGCTGCGATCATGGAGATCATATCCATAATCAT
>CAZPAM010000112.1:0-6578 GCA_964584595.1 uncultured Candidatus Scalindua sp.
TTCATACAACTTACGAATTTCATCACTGGTTGATAAATAAAGGTTATCTAGTAATCAAGCCTGGCGAATCTGACTGAAAAGTGTGGTGGAGTTCTGGGTAGCAGAATAGAAAAAACAAATGATATAACAGTTAAACAGAGGAGGTGTAAGAAATGGATTGGGGAATGAAAAACCGGTTGTCATCGCTGATGGGGTCTGATGGCAAGTGTATGTTTATGCCGATAGACCATGGATATTTTCTGGGACCAACAAGTAAACTTGAAAAACCGGGTGAAACTATTAAACCGATTATTGAGTATTGCGATGCCCTTTTCTGTACAAGGGGTGTATTGCGTGCCGCTATAAATCCGGAGGACAGCAAGCCTGTCATCCTCAGGGTATCCGGTGGAACCAGCATAATCGGGGGGGATCTTGCTAACGAAGGTCTTACTACTGCCATAAAGGATGCTGTTCGCCTGAATGTTTCTGGGGTAGGGATATCTGTTTTTATTGGCAGTGATTATGAGCGGCAGACACTTTTGAATTTAGGAAAACTCGTTGATGAATGTGAAGAGTACGGTATTCCTGTGATGGCGGTTACGGCTGTTGGTAAGGAGCTGGAGAAACGGGACGCCAAATATCTGGCATTGTGCTGCCGTATTGCCGCGGAAATAGGAGCCAAGGTGGTCAAAACTTATTGGTGTGAAGATTTTGATAAGGTGACTGAGAGCTGTCCCGTTCCAATAGTTATAGCCGGTGGGCCGAAGTTTGACACAGAGCTGCCTGTATTTGAGTTTGTTCATGATGGTATGCAGAAGGGTGCGATAGGTTTGAACTTGGGAAGGAATATTTGGCAGCATGAGTATCCTGTTGCAATGGCAAAGGCCCTGCATGCCATTATTCATAAGAATGCAACTGCTACTGATGCCAACGATATATTCAATGAAACAAAGAATGGATAGCCGCCGGTAGTACCCATGTGTTTGCTACACAATAAAACGTGAAACATTTAAATACTAAGACTCAATACAAGGCACTAAATTCTATATTAAATGATTAAAACATTTTCTATTTGAATTTAGTGCTTTATTAATTTCATCATGCGCGTAGCAATGTATTACAACAATAAGGATGTAAGGCTGGAGGAAATACCGACTCCACAGGTTGGTCCGGGTGAAGTATTATTAAAATCACTGGCATGCGGTATCTGTGGCAGTGATGTAATGGAGTGGTATCGTATTCACAAGGCACCGCTGGTACTTGGCCATGAGGCAACCGGTGAAATTGAGGAAACAGGAGGAGATGTCAAACGATTCAAGAAAGGAGACAGGGTATTTGTGTCTCATCATGTGCCCTGTAATACATGTCATTATTGTTTAAATGGCAATCATACTGTTTGTGATACCTTGCGTAGCACGAATTTCGATCCCGGCGGCTTTGCTGAATATGTACGGGTGCCGGAGATCAACGTAGACAGGGGAATATTTGTACTTCCTGATAGTATGTCGCTGGAAGACGGCACATTAATCGAACCACTAGCCTGTGTGGTTCGCGGGCAGAGATTAGCACGTATAGAACCTGGTCAGACCGTAGTTGTTATTGGCAGTGGTATTTCGGGCCTTCTCCACATATTACTTGCTCGAGCATCAGGAGCGGGAAAGATAATTGCAACGGACATAAGTGAATATCGCATGGACATGGCGGGGAAACTTGGTGCCGATTCTGTTATATCTGCTCATGACGATCTTCCTTCACATCTGCTAAAGTTAAATGGTAACAGGCTTGCTGATCGTGTGATTGCTACTACCGGAGCCGTTCCCGCCTTAGAAACAGCGCTTAAATCTGTAGACCGTGGAGGAACAGTCCTGTTCTTTGCTCCCGGTGGTCCGGATGTTGAACTTTCTGTTCCGTTCAATGATTTCTGGCGTGATTGTATAACCTTAATGCCCACATACGGTGCCAGCCCTATTGATATAGATGTGGCGATAAAACTGATTGGTTCTAATCGTGTACCAGTACAAGATATGATTACTCATCGTTTAGGATTGGCAGAGACTGAACGTGGCTTTAAGCTCGTTACTGATGCCAAAGAATCTATAAAAGTGATTATTGAGCCTCATAAATGAGTGTTATTTTATAGATAGAACCCGCAAGACCTCAACAAGATTCATCCCACGAAATGCAGGAAACCGGTTTGTATATTCAGCGGCAGGATAAAGGAGACTTTGTGTTGAACAAAGAATATCCAGGAAAGCTCTTCGGTATTCCTAATAGTGGGGAGTTTATACTATTAGATAATACACGGGAGAAAGCTCTGCTATAGAAGATTATGGTGCGCAATAAACACGTCTGCAACTGATCGCTTGGAAATTACCATACATCATTTGTCTCCTCATAGTTTATAAATCCGGAGTCAACTTGTTTTTCTATGCTTGCCAGTTTTGTATGCAGAGTGTCAATCTGTTTTGTCAGGTCTCTATAGACTATGAAACCCAGGATCAGCAATAATACAGTGTAGACAATTACAAAGGCAGTTGCAGGATTAGTATCTTTTTGTGTTGTTCCTCGTGGCTTCTTAACATGAAAACCATATGCCTTCTCACCCAGTATAGACTTTCTGTACGATTCTGTTACGTCACTGGGTTCATAGGTTTCATCTTCCAGTGTTTCATTCTTTAAATCTAAATCATCGTCGTCTTGATGTGTTTCTGTTACGCTGTTCGATTCATAAACAATTTCTTCTTGTATTTCACTTTCTACTATGTTTGATTCATTATCATCATCATTTGGCTCTGATGGATTATCTATCTGACCTTCTTGTTTATTCTTTCCTTTCAGCCAGCTAAGAGGATCCATCCCAAGTGCATTTTTCTTTTGCATAAAACCTCCCTTTAAAGAATATACGTCACCGAGATAATATAATCTAATAAGTGACAAATAAGGTTAGACTCAGTTTGATTAAGAATCTTGAATTGCATTAAGAGAAAGCATGCTCTCTAATCTCTGTTTTCTGCTTTTTTGCTTTTACCCCTTTAAATTTAAGAATTTTTTTTTCTTGAGCAATTACTTCCTTAGTTAAAGCCATGTAGTCTTGTGCTCCGTTAGAATCCGGAGCATATGTTATAATTGGCATGCCATGACTTGGTGCTTCTGAAAGTTTAATATTCTTTCTGATTATGGTGGTAAATACCTTGCCTTCAAAATACTCCTTGATCTTGTCAAGCACTGCAGTTCCTAATTTTGTTCTGCTATCATACATACAGGGTATTATTCCCGTAATCTCTAATGAACTATTCAGTCTCTTCTTTATAACATCGAATGTTTGTAATAATTTGCTTACACCCTGTAAGGCGAAAAACTCGGTTTGTAAAGGAACGAATATTTCATTAGCTACAGTGAGTGCATTTAGTGTGAGAAGTCCTAAAGAGGGAGGGCAATCAATTAAAACATAATCATATTTATTTAACAATTTGTCGAGATAGAACTTAACGATAGTTTCGCGTCCAACCGTGTTGACAAGTTCTATCTCTGCACTTGCAAGGTCGATATCAGAAGGGATGATATCCAGACCACTTATTTCTGTCTTTGCTAATATTTCAGCAACTTTCTTCTTGCCGCATATTAGTTGGTAAATAGATTGGTCTTTTCCATGGACGTCGACACCAAGGTGCATACTCATGTTACCTTGAGGATCAAGATCAATCATCAGCACCTTTTTGCCAAGCGAAGCCAGGCATGCCCCGACGTTCGCAGTCGAGGTTGTTTTTCCTACTCCACCCTTTTGATTTATGAACGCAATACTACGCATCCTGTCCCTTATGATGTGTGTTTAGATGTGACAGATATATAACAGCTAGAATAGTAACATACAAAATGTAGTTGTCAAGCATATTTATATAAAAATCTTACTATTTACATAAAAGGGGGTATTTTGTAATTTTTACAGGCATATACTTTTTGAACACCTTTACATGGTTTTATTGCTTTTCAGATAGAAATTTCTGGTAAATTATAGAAGAAGTTTAATAAAGTGTAATGTAATATGGAAAACAATAGTCTTAACTGAAACTACTGAAACTAGTTGCTGATCTGGTTAGCACCTTTTTTCGTTTGTCTGTACTTGGAAAGAGAAGACTTATTTGGTATCACTTCTAAAAGTTTGAATTGCCTTCAATTCGGAACGGATATACACTTTATACTAGAAATAAACTGCCTTAAGATTGTTATTGACATATTGATACAAGTTTGTTATTTTTCCCATTTCAATAAATTTTTTTGATCATTTTCAAATCCTAACACATATTTTTGTATTAAGTTAGATTTTTGATTGCTTATTAAGGAGGTAAGATATTGTCTGTAGAGAACTTAGAAAAAGATATAACTGCAATTGTGGCTGAAGTAACAGAGTTGGAAGAGAGTGAAATATGGGAGAAAAGAGATGCCGATTTTTTTAAGGATTTGGAGATAGATTCCTTATTGGCGCTGGAGATCCTGGCTCTTATAGAGAAGAAGTTTAAGGTGCAGATACCGGAAGAAAAACTCGTAGATATTACGTCGCTGAATGCCACAATTGAAATGACAAGATCTACCCTTGAAGGAAATTAAAAAAAATAGCTAAAATACTTCTTCATCGATGCCTGTCCCGCAAATCACGGAGTGGTCAGGTTAAAACAATTAAGACGAAAGGCTGTTATAAATGTTGAGCTTTGAGGAAGTGAGAGAGTTGGTTCCTCAAAAATACCCCTTCTTATTTATTGACAAAGTTGTTGAGCTTCAAAAAGAAAGTAGAATTGTTTGTTTAAAAAACATTTCTGGTAATGAGTCTTTCTTCGCAGGACACTTCCCTGATTTTGCCATAATGCCCGGGGTTTTAATTATAGAAGCTCTGGCGCAAGCCTCGATCATACTTTTTAAAAAGAGTTTTGACACTGAGCAGAATAAAGATAAAGTCTTTTTGTTAGCTTCCGCCAACGTACGTTTTTCAAAACCTGTTTTTCCTGGTGATCAACTTATTCTTGAAATTGATGTAGAAAAGGTTATTTCCAGTGCGGCAATAGTTAAGGGGGTAGCTAAAGTGGGGGACAAAATTGTAACAAAAGCAACTTTGAGCTTTGGTGTTGCAGATAAAGATTCATTGGCGGGTTGAAAGTGTTAGTATTTGTAAAGTAAATAACCATGGATAAAAGAATTGTAATTACCGGTATGGGTGTTATTTCTCCTATAGGAAACAAGAAAGATGCATTTTGGAATGCGTTAATCTCGGGAACGTCCGGTGTGTCTGATGTCACATCATTTGATACCTCTCCTTTTAAAGTACATAGAGGTTGTTTCGTTAAAGACTTCAATTATGATGATTATGTTGATAATAGTTCTGGTCGGGAGATAGGCAAAGGTTCACAATTTGCCATAGCAGCCGCAAAACTCGCTATAGAAGACTCTAATGTTGGTTTGAGCAATATTGATCCCGAAAGAGCGGGTGTTTCAATTGGAACAACTGCAGGTGAAATTCAGATTCTGGAAAAGGTAAACTATGTAAGGCATGAAAAGGGAGATGATAGTGTTGATCCAAACCTGTTTCTTAAGCATCCTTGCGTTAATATGCCATCTAACATATCTATTGAATTTGGTTTTAAGGGACCAAGCACAATAATACCTACAGCATGTGCAGCCGGGAACTATGCAATCGGTTATGCATGTGACCTGATTAAATTAGGAAGAACAGACATAATGCTGGCTGGTGGGTCAGATCCGTTTTCTAAAGTAGCTTTTGTCGGTTTCAGCAGACTTAACGCTATTGCTCCTGAGATTTGTCAACCTTTTGATAAAAACAGAAAAGGCCTGTTAGTTGGTGAAGGTGCAGGAATGCTGGTATTAGAATCCCTGGAAGGTGCACTGGCCAGGAACGCAAATATATATGCAGAAATCCTGGGTTACGGTCTGAGCTGTGATGGTTATCACATAACAATTCCGCACCCGGAGGGAAATGGTGTTACTTCGGCGATGGAAAAAGCCTTGGAAAGTGCCAAAATTAAACCTGAAGATGTTCAGTATATGAGCGCACATGGTACGGGAACGGTTGCTAACGACAAGGCTGAAACAATATCTATAAAAAAGGTCTTTGGTGAACATGCAAAAAAACTGGCAATAAGCTCCATAAAATCAATGCTTGGCCACACAATGGGAGCTGCCAGCGCTATAGAGGCGATTGCATGTGCTTTAGCTATTAAAGACGGTGTTGTGCCTCCAACTATAAACCACGAAACAAAAGATCCTGAGTGTGATCTAGATTTTGTTCCAAATGTTAAACGTGAAATGCAGGTTGATATTGCCATGAATAATGCGTACGCCTTTGGCGGCAATAACAGTAGTCTTATATTAAAAAAGTTTACGGGTTAAAAATTTATGAATAGTCGCCTGGTTATTACAGGAATAAGTGTCTTGTCGTCAATCGGTGTGAACAAGGATGAGTTCTGGACCAATTTGACGAATGGTGTTTCCGGGATAAAGGACGTCACGCTATTTGATGTCTCTAAATATAAAAGCAAAAAAGCGGGTGAAATATCAGATTTTGACGCAAAGGTATATTTAGGCAAAATGGG
>CAZPAM010000113.1:0-6292 GCA_964584595.1 uncultured Candidatus Scalindua sp.
CTTTTGTTGCTTCTGTGCTTTTCTCAGCATTTGCCTTAGCTGCATCATCTGCATCAGTTACCCTTGTCTCTTTAGTTGCCTTAGTCGCCTCATCTGACTTCGTTTCATTAGATGATTCCTTTGTTGCTTCTGTGCTTTTCTCAGCATTTGCCTTAGCTGCATCATCTGCATCGGTTACCCTGGTTTCCTTATTTGCACCGGCTGCCTTTTCTGAAGTTTCTTCAGCTTTTTCCTTTGTCTTTTCTGTGCTTTTCCTGGCATTTGCCTCAGCTGCACCATTTGCATCAGTTACCATGGTCTCTTTAGCTGCTGTAGTTACATCGTCTGACTTAGTTTTATTAGCATTTTCCTTTACCTTTTCTTTGCTTTCCTTAACTGCTATCTTATGTGCTTCATCTGTATCAGTTGCCCTGGTTTTCTCAGTTGCCTTATTTGCATCATTTGACTTAGTTTCGTCTGCTTTTTCATTTGTATTCTTTGTGTTTTCCTCAGCTGCTGCCTTAGGCGCTTTACTTGCATCAGTCACCCTGGTTTTATCAGCTTCCTTAGTTGCCTCATTTGACTTAGTTTCGTTAGCCGCTTCTCTTGCCTTTTCTCTGTTCTTATCGGCATTTGCCTTAACTGCATCATCAGTATTAGTTACCCTGGTTTCTTTAGTTGCGGTCCCTGCTGCCGCAAGAGCTATACTCTTCTTACTGAGCTCGACCGTATCAGTCTCGGCTGCCGGCTGAGCTAAGGCATTATTATTTGCCTTGTTATCAGCTCTATTATTAGCAGCGTTATTTGCCGTATTAATTTGATAAATCGCACTTTCTATTCTCATAATTTACTCTTCCGTCTTTAAGAAACTAAATGTGTTTATGCTAATGTGCCAACTGCCTCTTTAGACCCATTTTCAGCTGCCTGCGCATCCTTATAGCTATTAAGCGCAGCACTGATATTATTGGATAGCGAGAACATGGAACTTACGGTACTGGAATTACCACTGCCACCTTCAGCGCCGTGTCCGTTGTCAGACGACTGGCTGCCTGCCTCCTTCGTTACCGGAGATACTCCCAATCTGTGCTCGACAGTCTTTGCTGCAAGAGTCACACTCTTCTTACTGAGCGTGACTGTATCAGTCTTGGCTCTTGGCGACTGAGCTACGGCGGCACTATTGTTTGCATTGTTGTTAGTGCCCTTTTTAGTCGCATTAGTCCTTGCCGCAATCTGACTCTTTGTTTTATTTACTTGTTGAATCGTACTTGGTATCTGCATAATTTATTCTTCCATCTTTAAAGAACTAAAATATTTGTTTTCGCCTAATTACTTCAGCCCTTCTTATTCACAAACTATGTGCCAAAGTTATTTTTTCACCAAAACCATTTAAAGCTCTCCCTCCTATCATATTGATGGTACGCGACTTAAAAAATAAAAAACATGCTGTGGAGAGGGTGATGGTGGACTAATCTGCCGTATGCATGGTGGGGGGATTTATCCCAGGCAATTCGGTGGATTATCTCTAAAGTTTGCGGTACTTACTGGCATATAAACAGGTTATGAAGGGCGGGGTGGAAAACCCCTCACCTGGGTGGAACTACCCCACTTTTTAGAGAATGAGGTTTGAGGATTTACGATTTATGATTGTAGATTGGAAAAGAGAAAGGCAAAAAAAGTTCACCGCAGAGACGCTAAGAACGCAGTGAATTAAGGACAGTTGTCATCAATAAAAATGACAAGAAGGAATGACAGATCGCTATTTACCAGATTTGGCAATGTTGCCATTTTTACTAAATGGTTAGCTATTTAGCCATTTTGCCAATGATGACATTTTGGCCAAATAGCGATCTATCTTTCTTATTCTTCCCGACTGAGTCGGACTGTGAGCTGCCCACAGGGCCGCTCAGGCGACAGGTACGACCCTATAGCTAGCAAACAGCAACAATGTTATTAAAATAAGACTTAGTGGAATCCGGTTGAGTCAAACACAAATAGGAGAGGTTGTACTAGAATTCGTGATTAAAGAAATGGTATGAATGTTACTCAAACTACCAGGCTGGTATTATAACAATCCCTTAGGTAAGTCCATCTGGAGATCAAGTCTTTCCTCGAATTTCATGGCTACTCCCAATCTGTGACCATGAGGGATTACATCTTTTACGTCATTCCTGACAACTGAACCACTACCCTTAAGATTGATCTCTCTTGCTTTAAATCCCGGTGTGATTGCAGATGCCTCTATCTGAATGGGGATTATTGTCCCCGCAGAAAATGCTTCTATATCATTTGTTAACACTTCGAAGTAAACTCCGGCCGCACTAATGTTTATTGTCTCGCCCTTATGGCCGGGCAACGTTACCTGTAACGAAATATCTTGTCGTATATCTGCCCTTCTTTCAGGGACTCTTTCATTGGTCATCATATTATCAATCCTTTTTTCCGCTACAATTAACACCATGTTTAATTGTTCCCCCCGGAATTTGTATTAAAAACATTTAACAAGCGGCAAGCTGATACGAGACTTGCTTTGTCTGATAATCTTTTATTGAGAGAGGGAGTTTTATCTTTCCTTCATAAAGTAAATATTTACCGGCTCCTATCTCTGCTCTATCTTTACAAATTGCAAACTTTCCTGTAGATGTATCAAATGTAATGATTCCGTCTATTACTTCCTGATCGTGCCTTGTTTCACATAATGAAGTAGTCATAATCAAACCTCCTTCTAACTGCTTAGTTGTTCTTCTCGGCAGTAAGCATCAGCAGGTAGGGCCTCATTCCCAACAGTGCCTTCTACAAGCTTTTCTGCAACTGCTCTAATCGTACGGATCTTGATTTATATACTAAAGCCAACCGTTTCAATGCGTCAGTCCTGCAAACGAGTACATCCCTGTGTGCTTCTTCCAGGTTTCCAACCAGGTTACACGATTGTAAAATAGCCTCGGCAACAACCATCAGGTCGTTACTGCACGCCGCAATCGTCTCAACCGCTTCTGTAAGCATCGGTGCAGGTAATTCATTTCCATTCTTTGTGTTATCTTTCATATAAAACATGATTTATATCCTCCTCTATAATCACGGCGTGCTGTACACACACAGAATATAATAATCTTTAGTTTAAAATTGAGACATCCACCGGCTTTATCAGATCAATCTGGCCGATGGATGTCCCTATACTCTCTATCCTCAATTCATCTCTGAGGATATTTTAAGCTACTGCTTCAACAGCATCTTTTGACTCTTCCTTAGCTTCCTGCTGTTCTACTTTTTCCTGCACTTCCTTATAGGTACTAAGTGCATCATTAACACTATTAGACATTGAGGACATGAAGCTTACGGCGTTGAAATTACCACTGCCTTCTCCGGCGTCACCTATACGGTTAATGGCTCCGTTGCCGTGTCCGTCGCTGTTAAACAACTGGCCGATTTGCTCCTTATTTGCCTGAGCCATTCCCAGCCTGTGTCCGACATTGTCATTCCCGCCAAACGCTTTATTTATGCCTGAGAACATATCGTTCAGTTTGGATCCAAGGTTTAGTAAACTATCGCCTTTGTCTTCACCTTTGCCTTTGCCTTCAGCTCCATCCGCAAATCCATTGACCATCTTGTCAATATCATTGAAGAAGTTTACCAGCTGGCCAAACATATTACCCGGACCACCCGGACCTTCTGGACCTTTAGGACCGCCTAGGCCACCTAGTCCTGGCGCATTGATTGGCCCCAGACCTTGCGCATTGATTGGCCCTTTAGCTGCACCACTCACGGTGGAGCTGACTCCATTTCCTTTATTTCCTTCATTTCCTTCATTTCCTACTGTCTTTTCTTCTGCTGTAGTCTGACCTGGAGGTGTTACAGGTGCATTTTCTTCTTTGTTTTCCAGACCCGGAGGTGTTGTTTCAGCCCCTCCTACCTGGCCCGGAGGTGTTTCCTGTACTTCTTTCTCTGAAGTTTTATTAGCGTCTTCCTTTGCCGCTTCTGCGCTTTTCTGAGCATTTGCCTCAACTGCATCATCTGCATCAGTTACCATGGTTTCACCAGTTGTACCGGCTGTCTCATCTGACTTAGTCTCGTTAGCTGCTTCCTTTGCTGCCTCTTTGCTTTCCTCAACTTTTGCCTCAACTGCTTCATCAGCATCAGTTACCAGGGTTTCACCAGCTGGCTTAGTTGTCTCATCTGACTTGGTTACATTAGCATTTTCCTTTACCGCTTCTGTATTCTTATCAGCAGGTGCTGTTTTCTGAGCAAGGGCATCCTTCAGTGCGTCAACTATGCTATTCAACTTCTTGACAGCAGAACCGTATAGTTTGTTCTTAAGCTCACTCCTGCTGATATCTTTTCCACGGTAGTCCTTATATGCCTGTTTTATTTCTGTAGCGATAGTCTTATTAGCCGCCCTGTTGGCAGCCCTGAGTGTCTTACCGATGTCACGCCTACCCACGCCTGCATCCTTCAGGTCCTTAACAACACTTCTAAGTTCTCGTTGCCCTTTCTTCATAGCTTGACGATAGTCAGCCCTGGTCATCTTAGTCTTCTCTTTAGCAACAACATTCCCATTGTCAGCCTTTGTAGATTTTGCAAGCTCTTCACTCTTTTTACTGACCTCTACTGTATCAGTCTTGGCTGCTCTTTCTGCTGCTCTTTCTGCTGCTGCTGCTCTTTGTGCTGCTTTTTTTGCTACATTTTCTGCTGCTCTTTCTGCTGCTCTTTCTGCTGCTCTTTCTGCTGCTGCCGCTTGAGCTGCTGCGGCGTTACCATTACCATTTGCACTGTTTACATTACTCATAACTTGTTCCTCCTACATTAAAAAGATTAAAAAATTCTAGTTTTCCCTAATTTTCACAACCCTTCATATCTCAAACTATGTGCCAAAGGTATTTTTTTCGCTAAAACTATCAGTATCTCTCCCTCCTATCACATTGATGATACGAGACTTAAAAAATTAAAAAATATGTCATGGAGAGGGTGATGGTGCCTTAATTTAACGTATGCAGGGTGGGGGGATTTATCCCAGGCAATTTGGAGTATTGTCTCTAAAATCTGCGGGAACTACTGGAATATAACAGGTTATGAACTACCCCCAGGAAAACCCCCCAACTGGGGGGATCCACCCCACCTTTGGGAGAAGGAGGTTTGAGGATTGACTATTTTTGATTTTTGATTTCCACCTAACAGACCGGCGGGCTCGCCACGGCGAGTCTGCCTCAGGCATGACAGGCGAGGAGCTCTATGCGAGAATCCTTTTTCCCCTTGATTTAAATAATTAGTTTATTATTAATATAAGAGATGCTACTATCTACAAGCCATTCCATATTATTCTAATTACTTACTTATAGTTAATATGAGAAAATACCTGCTGCATGTCTTAATCATATCATTAATATTCTTTCTAACACCTGCTATACAGGCAGCATCAGGGGAAAATCCTGATGATGCAAAGGTTCATTTTGATCTTGGCATTGCCAATCTCAGATCAGGGTTGTACAAAGAGGCGATTGAGGAATTAAAGCAGGCAATAAAGATCGACCCTGACAATGCGAAGGCTCATAAGACTCTCGCCTACGTCTATACAAATTTTTACATGTATAAAGAGGCGATTGAGTCGTTAAAGCAGGTAGTAAGGATTAACGCTGATGCAGTATCTCATTATAACCTTGGTTTCGTCTATGACAGATCAGGTAAGTATAAAGAGGCGATTGAGGTATACAAGCGTGCAATATTTATCAACCCTGATTATATAGATGCTTATAATAAACTCGGTAATGCCTATGGTGAGCTGGGCATGTATAAAGAGGCGATTGAGACATTAAATGTTGCAATAGAGAGAAACCCTGAGCATGCAATGTCTTATTATAATCTCGGTGTTATTTATAATTCATCAAACGATAAAGACTCTGCCATGGAACAGCACGAAATACTAAATGGCCTTAACTTCGACCTGGCAGAGAAACTGTTTGGATTAATCAGGAAATAATACCGGCAGGCATACCGGTAATATTAATAAAGATATGTTTAAGGCTTGGAGTTCTTGGAAACAAGATTAAAAAGAAATATGAAGCCTAAATCAATTTCTTCAAGGCGGCGAGCAAGCGTCACAATGGCTTTGTTCACAAAGCTCCTGTTGTTTGCAATGTTTGACATAAATGCCTCCTTGTCTATAACATGAAGATTACAGTCAGTAAGCGCTTTTGCGGAGGCGACACGTTTGTGCCCCGTTATTAACGTCATCTCTCCAAAGAAGTCACCTGAGCTAAGGCACGTAAGATTTACATCTACATCGCCTATTGTTTTTACTATCTGAATCTCTCCTGAATCAATT
>CAZPAM010000114.1:0-6166 GCA_964584595.1 uncultured Candidatus Scalindua sp.
TTGCAACACCACATGGATTAGCATGTTTGATTAAGACAGCAGCCGGCGTGTCAAACTCCTTAACGATTTCAATAGCGACATCGGTATCCAAAATATTGTTAAAGGACAGTTCCTTACCGTGCAACTGTTCCGCATTTGAGATGCATGGAACACCAAGGTCCTTAGAGCCATAAAATGCTGCTGTCTGATGTGGATTTTCTCCATATCTCAAGTCCTGCTTTTTGTGCAATTCAATGCTTATCGCATCCGGATAAGCCTCTTTATTGCCCCTGTTAAAATAATCAAGAATTATCTTATCGTACTGACTGGTATGTTTAAATGCCTCGGTAACCAGCTCATAACGCGTTTCGTACGAGAGGTCACAGTCTCCCACGTTTAATTCTTCTAGCAGTGCGTCATAACGTTCAGGATTTACCACAACTGCAACGTGCTTGAAATTCTTGGCAGCAGACCTGATCATGGATGGCCCACCAATATCTATATTTTCAACCGCCTCTTCCTGAGACACATTTTCCTTACTGATGGTCTTCTCAAACGGATACAGATTAACAACAACAAGGTCTATTGTGCCAATCCCCAAATCCTCTATCTGTTTCATGTGACTTTCGTTGTCCCTTACAGCAAGCAGACCACCATGAATCTTTGGATGGAGCGTCTTTACCCTGCCATCCATAATTTCCGGAAAACCGGTATATTCGGACACATCTGTAACCTCAACACCATTATCTCTGATAGATTTAGCAGTACCGCCAGTTGACATAATCTTAACGCCAAGATCTGCCAGGCCTTTAGCAAGTTCTATTATCCCCGTCTTGTCAGAAACGCTTACCAAGGCTGTTTTAATTCTTGCCATAAAATCTTTATCCTTTCAATCGTTAGCTTCGTGTTTGCCTCGTAACGATGCTATCAAAGCATAGGTTTTATGTCAAAATAATAAACAGAATATTTTTCATGCTAGACATAAAAGAGGTTAAATAGTATCATGAAATCTTTCTGAAATGACAACAATTTAAGCCGTATATAAGCAACTTTTTTGAAATATCTGAATATAATTTACGAAACATTTATTGACAAAAGAGGTGTCTATTTATGAAGAAGAAGTATATATACTTTTTTGGTAACGGCAGTGCCGATGGCAATGCCAATATGAAAGATTTACTCGGTGGTAAAGGTGCAAACCTGGCAGAGATGGCAAATCTCGGATTTCCCGTGCCTTCCGGGTTCACAATTACAACAGAAGCATGTGATGCATACAATAAAAAGAACAAAACCTACCCTCCCGGACTCCAGAGTGAAATAGACAAAAATCTTCTACGTCTGGAACGTGAAATGGGTGCCAAATTGGGCAACGCAAAGAACCCATTGCTGGTTTCTGTGAGAAGCGGCGCCGCTGCTTCAATGCCGGGAATGATGGATACCGTGCTCAATTTAGGGTTGAACCCTGATTCTGTCCATGGCCTTATTTTAAAAACAGGGAACGAAAGATTTCCCTGGGATGCATACAGGCGGTTTATAAACATGTTTGGCAACGTAGTAATGGGCATGGACCACCAAGACTTCGAAGAAATAATGGACAGGCACAAGAAAAAAGCGAGAGTAGAGAACGACACAGACCTCAGCGCTGAACAATTAAAAAACATCTGCAATGACTTTATCGCTATGTACAAAAAAAGAACGCGTACTAATTTCCCCTTAAACCCAAAAGAACAGTTGCGAAAAGCAATTGTTGCAGTGTTTGATTCCTGGAACAATCCAAGGGCAATAAAATATAGAGAAATATATGGTATTAAGGGCTTGTTAGGGACTGCCGTAAATGTCCAGGCGATGGTATATGGGAATATGGGAAATAATTCTGCAACCGGTGTGTGTTTTACAAGAAATCCATCTACGGGAGAAAACAATTTTTATGGAGAGTTCCTTCTTAATGCACAAGGTGAGGACGTTGTAGCAGGTATACGGACTCCGGAACCAATAAGCGACCTGAAGAAAGAATTACCCGTAGCGTACAAAAAATTGGTAAAGATAAGAAAAGACCTGGAGAAACATTACAAAGATGTACAGGATATGGAATTTACCATACAAGAGGGAAAGTTGTTTATGCTCCAGACGAGGAATGGAAAACGAACCACGCACGCCGCCGTAAAGATAGCTGTAGATATGGTAAAGGAAAAACTGATAGACAAAAGAACTGCCATCAGCAGGATAGATCCGAATCAATTAGATCAACTGCTACACCCAACATTTGATCCAAAAGCTAAAAGAAATGTGATTGCCAGAGGATTACCGGCTTCACCGGGAGCTGCATTCGGCAGGGTTGTGTTTCATGCTGACGATGCAGAAAAATTAGCTCTAAAGGGAGAGATGGTTATACTTGTAAGGATAGAGACTTCCCCTGAAGACGTTGGAGGCATGCATGTCTCACAGGGAATCCTTACAACAAAGGGTGGTATGACCTCTCATGCTGCGGTCGTAGCCAGAGGCATGGGTACATGCTGCGTGGCAGGATGCGGCAGTATTCAAATCAATTATCAGAAAGAGCAATTCACTGTCGATGGAAAGGTTATCAAAGAAGGCGATTATATTTCACTTGATGGTACTCTGGGAGAAGTAATGCTGGGAAAAGTACCCACAGTAGAACCTGCACTCAGCGGAGATTTTAACAAACTTATGAAATGGACAGATGAGATTCGCAGGCTCAAGGTCAGGACAAACGCCGATACACCTGAAGACGCAAAAAGGGGCAGAGATTTTGGCGCAGAGGGAATAGGATTGTGCCGAACAGAGCATATGTTCTTTGGTGAAAACCGCATTGACTATGTCAGGCAGATGATACTCACTGCAGGCAACGTGACCAGTCTTGAGGCGGCCGTTAAAGAGACGGAATCAGAACTTGATAAAGCACCAAAGAGAAAACTTCCTCAATTAAAAAGTAAAACCCAGAAAATGAAAGCAAGACTGAAGGCATCTCAGAAACTTTATAATGGCGCACTGAAGAAACTGTTGCCCATGCAAAGGAGTGATTTTGAAAAGATTTTTAAGATTATGGATGGCTTCCCTGTAACCATAAGGCTCCTCGACCCGCCACTACATGAATTCCTGCCCAATGAAGAACATCTGCAGATTGAACTTGCCAGGAAAATGGGAATGGACCTTAAGGAAGTCAAAGACAGGGTTAATAGCCTCCATGAAACTAATCCGATGCTGGGGCTCAGGGGGTGCCGTCTGGGTATTGTCTATCCCGATATTTATCAAATGCAGGTACAGGCAATAATTGAGGCTGCATGTTCTGTAAAGAAGAGAGGTATCAAGGTCATACCGGAGATATTGATTCCACTTGTAGGCACAGAAGGAGAAATGAGTGTCCTGAAGAAGGACGTTGAAACAGTTGCGAACAAAGTATTAGCAAAGAAGGGTATCAAGAAAAATTATAAGGTCGGCACAATGATTGAGATACCAAGGGCTGCGTTAACTGCCGACCGCATAGCCAGGCACGCTGAATTCTTCTCTTTCGGTACTAATGATTTAACCCAAATGACATTTGGATATAGCCGTGACGATGTCGGCTCTTTTGTACCTCAATTTGCTAAGAGTGGAATATTGGAAAAGGACCCCTTCCAGATTCTTGATCAGTCGGGAGTAGGACAGTTAGTCAAGACCGGTATCAAAAAAGGGAGGCAAACACGGCCTGACCTGAAGATAGGGATTTGTGGTGAGCATGGCGGTGAGCCTTCGTCAGTAGAATTCTGCCACAGAAACGCTATGGACTATGTGAGCTGTTCTCCTTTCAGGGTTCCAATTGCACGTTTAGCAACTGCCCAAGCAGTAATAAAGGAAAAATTATAAATGGAAAATTTGTATTCCGAAAAAGACAAGAATACCTCGAAGTTGTTTATAGAGAGCCTCCTGAAACCTGCTAGATTTGTAAAAGGATTCTTTTCCTGGCATTTCTTTCAAAGAGAATCCCTTGAGGTCAAGTTAAAACAAAAGAATTCACAACTTAAGGACTTAAAGGCTCAACTAAATATCGTAGATCACATGTATGAAGAAGGCAGGAACCTTTTGAAGGAACAGAAAAGGGATCTGGAAGAAATGTTAAAGATGGAACGTGAAGACGCAAACATCCCTCCTTTGATACAGTTAGGAAGTGAAAAGGCAAAGATGTCTCAATGGTCTAAGGTAAAGATAAATAAACTGAAGGCCAAAATAGAAAGACTGACAAAAGCCGGAATCCCTACTGCACCTGAAGGCTATTATGAATTAGGACTTATCGCATATTACCACGATAAGACTGATGAAGCAATCAAGCAATGGGAGACAGTAATAGACCTGGACAAGAGTAATATGGCCGCCAATCACAATCTGGGAATCGCTTACTATACAACCGGAATGTATGATGAAGCCATTTCCAAATTAGATAAAGTTGTTAAGGGTAAACCCGAAGACCCATCTTCTCATTATTGCCTGGGACTCGCTTATAACGAGAAACAGAATTACAGCTCTGCAATTCACGAGTTTAAAAAGGCCCTGACATATAACACTGATGACGACGCCATACACTACAATCTCGGCTTATCTTACGTTCATAATGGCGAAACTGATAAAGCAATTGATGCCTACAACAAAGCAATAGATCTTAATCCCAGGCATATCAAAGCAGCTTTTAATCTAGGCGTTCTTTATAGAGAAAAAGGGTTATTTGACCAATCCATTACTGAACTCAACAAGGTCATAGACGCTAACCCTTCTGATGTAAATGCCCACTACAACCTCGGACTCTGTTACAAAGAGAAAGGAATGATTACAAACGCAAAGAACGAATTTGATGACGCCTTACAAGCTGACCCCACACACGTTAATTCACTTCACAGCCTTGGCATTATTTGCAAAGAAAGCGGACATAACAATAAAGCGGCTTCCAATTTTAAAGCAATCCTGAACATTGACCCTAAAAACCAGGATGCACATTACAATATGGGACTTCTTTATTATAAAGAAGAGAAATACGATGAAGCTATTGCAGAATATAAAGAAGCGTTAGCCGTTAACAGTGATAATGCAGAGATTTATTATAATCTGGGACTCTCTTATTGTAAAAAGGAGTTATTTGAAGATGCAATCCCGGCCTACAAGAGTGCACTAAGAATTGATAGTAAGTATGTAGATGCCCTGTTCGAATTGGGTAACTCATACAATAACTCAGGAAAACATGATAAAGCCATTTCTCTGTTCAAAAAGGTTTTAACACACAATCCCAATAAAGCATCTTGCTATTTTAATCTTGGCATTGCTTACAGGGCAAACCGAAAACTGTCCGAAGCATACGATGCACATAAAAAAGCACTTGAGCTAAACTCAAATCACGCTGAAGCCTGGAATGCTCTCGGCCTTGTTTGCAGAGAACGGGGAAATCGCGATGAAGCTACTCAGGCACACAATAAAGCCCTGGAGATTAATCCAGAATATGCAGAAGCGTATAATAATCTTGGCATCATATGCGATGACAATGGAAAGCTGGAAGATGCCATTACAAACTATAAAAAGGCCATCAAGATTAGACATGATTATGCTGAAGCCCACAACAATTCTGGAGTGGTATATTCTAAACAGGACAAAACAGATACGGCAATAGCATTTTACAAAACTGCCCTGGACTTAAGTCCACATTATGCAGAGGCACATAATAACCTGGGAGTCGCATACGATAGTAATAAAATGTTCAATGACGCAATCGAACAATATGAAATGGCAATTGAGAATAACCCGAAATACGCTGAGGCATACAATAACCTTGGCACTACTTATGTGAAGAAAGTAATGTTCACACAGGCAATTTCACAATACAAGAAAGCTATCAAGATTAATCCCGAATATACAGAAGCTCATTTTAATATTGGAATTGCTTATAGCAAAAAGAAGATTTATGACAGCGCCATTGCTTCGTTCAGAAGAACCCTGGAATTAAACCCAGATGATGAATCCGCTCATTACAACCTGGCCATAGTTTACAGCAAGAAAAGAATGTACGATGATGCAATACTTGAGTATAAGAAAGTGATTGAATCGAACCCGAGTTTACCTGAGGTTCATTATAACCTGGGAGTCGTCTACCGTGAAAAAGGAATGCTCATGCAGGCAAAAAAAGAAGTGTCTATATATAAGAAACTGA
>CAZPAM010000115.1:0-5859 GCA_964584595.1 uncultured Candidatus Scalindua sp.
ATGGGTTGAGTATTCGTACATTATAATATCTGTTAAAGATGGAGTGGATGATGAACTGAGATGTTGGCGTTTTGATACCGGAAAGCAGGATGTTGAGGAAGAAGAGGTAAAAATAAACAGACGCGACTTTATAATAGGTTTGTCGCTCATAGGGTTCAGCTTTAGTGTTTATCTTATCATCCCGGTAATATTTTGCCTTAGTATATCTATGAAGGCAAAGTCTGGCGCAGCTGCTGTAAGCTATATACTTAGTTGGGTGGTTCTGGGTATAGGTATTTGTTTTGCAGGCAAGGAAGGCTATGAGTTTTTTAAGGAAATAATTTTAAAAGGTTTTCTTAGAAAGATAATAGGAAAAAAGAAAGATGAGTGAAAATATGGCAGATGAAGAAATTGATTTGAGAGGTGTTCTTTGCCCTATTAATTTTGTAAAGACAAAATTAAAACTGGAGATGATGGAGAGTGGACAGGTTTTAGAAGTGACCCTCGATGATGGAGAACCGATGAGAAGTGTTCCCAGGAGCATTAAAGAGGAAGGGCATAAAGTTATAAAGGTTGAGCCGTTTGATGATGGGTACAAAATACTAATAAAGAAAGCTGACAGTTAACTTAAATCCGTCAGTTGTCTGCATGGTATAATAAATACTTCACCTGATTCATTTTTTTGATTTTAAGAGAGAAAGGCGCTTATGTTAGAGCGCCTTTTTTTATGCCTTGATTTATATAATAATTAAGAATAGAATTTAAAACTAGACTTTGCGGTGACTTGTTCTTAATTATAAATCAAAAAGATATGTTTAACATGAGCAACAACGATTTGTTTCTCAAAAATGGCTCTAAGATTGCAATAATCGGAGGGGGGCCAGCAGGTAGTTTTTTTGCATATTTTGCATCACGGTATGCAGCAGAAATGGGCATTGATGTGTCTATAAAGATATTTGACAGAAAGAGTTTCTGCCAGAGAGGTCCACGCGGTTGTAATATGTGCGCCGGTGTAATTTCTGAGAATTTATTCAACAAACTGGAAGAAGAAGGAATAGACATTGCACAATATTGTGTACAGAGAGAAATAGAGTGTTATTGTTTCCAGACGCAGGAAGATGGCGTACTTCTCCACCACCCTGTTTCAGGACACACACCAAGAATTGTTACTGTGTTTCGTGGGAATGGCCCTGTACAATCTTCTCATGAAGGCAATGTAAGTTTTGATGATTTTCTCTTGAATCATGTAAAGGAGCGGGGAGTAGAAATAGTCTTTGAGATTGTTAAAGAGTTTAGGCTGCCTGCTAAAAACGGAGGACCTGTTAAAGTGATTTACGGTAATGGAGATTCAAAAAATGAATTTGATGCAGACCTGGTTGTTGGTGCCTTTGGTGTAAATACCGGGATGATGGAGAAAGTTGGCCAAATGGACTTTGGCTACAAACCGCCAAAGACTGTTCGAACGTGCCAGTGTGAAATAATGTTAAACCCTGAATATATCCAAAAGACATTTGGCAATAATGTTTTTGTTTTTGCATTAGGTAAAAAGGAACTTAAATTTGCTTCGATTACACCAAAAGCAGACTATGTAACTGTCAACTTAGTAGGTAAAACAGATTTAACCAGAAACAACCTGATAGACTTTCTTAATCATCCGGCAGTGAGGAAGCTAATGCCGGAAGGTTGGGATATTCCCGAGAGTTTTTGTATGTGTATCTCTAAGATCCCGGTTACCTATGCAAAACATCCTTGTACAGATAGAATAGTTGTACTGGGGGATGCAAGTATTTCAAGGTCTTATAAAAGCGGTATAGAGTCGGCCTTTAATATGGCAAAGTTATCGGCTCATACGGCTTTTAAGTACGGAGTATCTGAAAAGGCGTTTATGAATGGTTACTATAAACCGGCCAAAAGACTTCTGGCTCGTGATAATTTATACGGTATTATCATGCTAAAGATGAACGATTATCTATCATCTCAGAAGCAAATAGCAAATACTAATATTAAGATTATTAAATCCGGCAAGGACAAAAAAACTGCAAATCAGATTAATGAAATATTATGGAACATGTTAACGGGAAACAGGCCTTACAAAGAAATATTTTATATGGCAATAAATCCACGCCTTGTTTTCAAGATGTTACCGATTAATTCTTTTGCCTGGGCAAGGCAAAAGAGGGATGATATCAGCGACTGGTTAAGAAGGAATTGAGTGTCCAATGAAAGATAGAGATCTTTTTCTAAAAGATGATTCGAAGATTGCCATAATAGGCGGTGGGCCCGCAGGATGTTTCTTTGCTCATTTTGCTTCAAAAATTGCCAGGGAAAGAGGCATTAAAGTTGACATAACCATATTTGAAGGAAAAGACTTTTGTCAAAAAGGTCCTCGGGGCTGCAATATGTGTGCTGGTGTTATCTCTGAGAAGCTTTATCTGGAATTAAAAGAAAATGATATGCTCCCTCCAGACAGGTGTATTCAAAAAGAGATTGAAGGCTATTATTTCCAAACGCAGGATGGTTGTATAGAAGTTAACAATCCAAATCCATCTACAGAGAAAAAGATAGTAACGGTTTACAGGGGTGATGGGCCAATGTTTTCACATCCGTCTGAAAGTATAAGTTTTGACAACTTTCTTTTGAGGCATGTAGAGGGCATGGGGGTTAACATTAGCTCTGACATTGTGAATGATGTGGTCTTGCCATCAAAAAAGAAGGAACAAGTAAAAGTGGTTTTTGGAAAAAGAGGTTCAAGAGAAGAAATTAATGCAGATTTGGTAGTAGGTGCATTTGGATTGAATAGCGGTATGCTGGAGAAAATAAAGAGACTGGAATTTGGTTATGTTCCACCCCGTACTGTCAGGGCCTGCCAGGCAGAGATTTATATAGGTAATAATAATGGTAGTAATTACCTTGGTAATAAGATTCGCGTCTTTTCATTAGGCATAAAAGCGATTACGTATGCCTCTTTTACACCAAGGGGAGACTATGTAACCGTAACACTGGTTGGCAAGACAGATATGAATAAGGCCCATTTAGTTGAATTTCTTAATCATCCTGTTGTGCGCCGCACGTTCCCGGAAGATGGCTGGAAGATGCCAAAGAACTATTGTATTTGTTTCCCCAAGGTGCAGATCACACAGGCCAGCCAACCATTTACCGATAGATTTGTTGTTTTAGGAAGTGCAAGTATATCGAGATATTTTAAACACGGAATTGAATCAGCTTTTGTTACCTCCAGGATAGCGGCAAATAGTGTGTTCGAATCAGGCGTATCAGAAAGGGCTTTTTGGCGTAGTTATTATAAACCTGTAAAGAAACTTTTGGGATCCGACAATTCATATGGAAGAAGGGTTTTTGGCCTTAATGATTATATAACTTCTCGAAGGCGTATCTCGTCCGGCTATTTGTCAGTACTCGAATCAGGCGAGGAGTTACCAGTTGCCAAAATGCAGTCAGAAGTTTTGTGGAATATGTTTACTGGAAACATACCATTTAAGAAATTATTCCTAAAGGTATTCGACCCGGTTCTACAGTTCAGATTATTACCTGTTACTGTAACTGCCTGGGCAAAACAAGCTGTAGAGTCTACAGTTGGAGGCAAGAAGCTAAGACATACGAAGAGATTAAGACATTTAGCGAATAAAGGACTCGGCCCTCTTGAGGACGGCCAAACAGTAGTTGTTATAGGTGGAGGCCCTGGTGGGACAAGTTGCGCAATTGCGCTTAGCAGATTGGCAAAAAAACGTAACATAGATTTGAACATAGTATTGTATGAGGGCAAGGATTTTGGGAAAAATGAACAGTTTAATCCATGTGTTGGAGTACTGTCCCCACCTATAGAAGAAATATTAGAAAAAGAACTAGGGATTCCATTTCCACATAATCTTGTACTGGAAGAGATACCCGGATACTACCTGCATTCTGATGACGAAGATATAAAGTTAGAAGGTAATGGTGAGAGGTCGTTCGCAGTACATAGAATGTTATTTGATAATTACCTGATACATAAAGCCAAAGATGCAGGAGTTAAAGTGATACATAGCCGGGCAACAAATATTGATGTTGAACCGAGCGGAGTAATGGTTTATAGTGAAACGGACAATAGGAGAGCAGATGTTGTAGTTGGTGCATTCGGCCTGGACGAAGGAGCTTGTAAGGTTTTTGAAACTGCAACACGTTATAAGACCGGCCGTTATATGAGTACTATCTTAACCAAGTTCTATCCGGAAAAAGAGGAAATGGAAAAATTTGGAAATTGTATACATGCATTTCTTCCTTCACTTAAGGGGATAGAGTTTGTCGCCATAACCCCAAAAGTCGACCATCTTGATATAAATATTGCCGGCTCAAAGATTAGTTGGAGTTGGATGGATCACTTTCTATTAATGCCTCAGGTTACCAAGGTCTTACCATCAAATTTTGCCATGCAGAGACATGAGTTATTTTATAGTCGTTGGCAATTCCCAACTGCCCCGGCAAAGAATCTCTTTGGAGACAGATATGTTACAGTAGGTGATGCTGCTGGTATAATTCGAGCCTTTAAGGGGAAAGGTGTGAATACTGCATGTATTACCGGGACAAAGGCTGCAGAGGTTATGATGAACGTGGGCATATCAAAAGAAGCTTTTAAGGATTACTATAATAGTTTTTCTTACATCACGGGTGACCTTCCTTATGGAAGAGCGGTTAGACTTCTAGCAACTTTTAGCTCACATTTTGGGCTGTTTTCTCCCATGGTTAAACTGGCAATGGAAGACAAGAAATTTAGAACAGCTTTTTTCGATTCTGTTGCAGGCAGCAAAATGTTTAAAAAAATAATATTTGAGACCATTAGTTTACAATTATCCTGGAAAATAATAAAAATTCTTATTTCATGGTTCTTAAAACAATTCTCCTTTATGTCATGGGCGACAAAACACGTAAGCAAGATTATTCCTGATAAGCGAACTTAAGGTTATATAAGATGAAAAAAAAGAACTTCTTATTTTAGAACACTTTATGAAGAATATGCTTCCTGCCATTATAGAAAACGGGAAAGCCTTATTCAGGGCTTTCGAGATCAAATCAATAAAAAAGAAAACGATTCTTTTGTTCCTGATACTGGCTCTTATCCCATTATTAGTAATGAGGCTGGTAATATACCCTAAAGCACAGAATGCATTACAGGAATCTTTGATACAGAATCTGCAGAGTGTTGGACACAAGCAAGCAGAACTTATAAAAGGTTGGACGGAAGAAAGAAAGGGTGATGTAAGGGTTTTTGCAGAAAATCCTTTTACGCTCCTTGCTACAAGAATAACAATGGAAGATAAGCGGTTTTGGCGCGTTTCGAGATACACCCACTATATAAGATACGAGTATGGCTATAAGGACATTCTTATAAGTGATGCAGAAGGTATTGTTCATGTTTCTACAACAAAGGGTAGAGAAGGCACAGATATCTCTGAACACGAATATTTTAAAAAATCAATGAGCGGGGAAACATTCGTATCACAGATAATGCATTCAAAGATCCCAATTGAAAATGAATTTGGAAAATTGGAATTAGGTCTTCCAACCATGGTAGTCTCAGCACCAATTACTGACCAGAATAGAATTATGGGTGTTGCATGTTTCAGGGTAGATGTAAGTGAGATTAGTGAATTCTTGAGGAGCATAAAGTTAGGTACAAGCGGAGAGACATATCTTATTGATAAACAGGGGTATATGATAACAGAATCCAGGTTTGTTCCATACTTAAAGAAGACCGGACTGGTAAAAAGAGGGACTACTCTTGAATTGAAGCTGATCAATCCTGAGACAGGAAAATTAACCAAATCAGTCTCGGAATGTTTGAAAGGAAACGAAGGTTATGACGGAGATGGTTACCTAGATTATCGC
>CAZPAM010000116.1:0-5448 GCA_964584595.1 uncultured Candidatus Scalindua sp.
TGCAGGGCATCCGCCTGAATAGTATTTAACTAAAGCCGATTCCGGATTCATCTCATATGCTATCCTTCTGTAATGTGGTGCACATTTTGCGCTGACCAGCATCGTTCCCTCGTACTGATTATGGAGTTTGTAAATTTGTTTCAGCGCATCTTCATATTGTTCTGAGGTGATATCGGTTATGTCCTGACCCCTTCCTGTGCAGACGAGGAAGAAAAGATTAAAGACCCTTGCCCCCATTTCATTTGCAAATGCAACTAATTCCGGAATCTCATCATAGTTTTTCTTGAATACTGTGGTTTGTATCTGAATCTCCAATCCCTGCCTTTTACACGCTTTCATTCCTTCGATAGCACCCTTCCATGAACCCTTCATACCTCTGATAGAGTCGTGAACATCGGGGTGAATAGAATCGAGGCTTATGCCTATACCTGAGAAACCGTTGTCTTTTAATTTCCTGGCAACATCGTCATTAATAAGGCAGGCGTTGGTACCCAGAAGTACCATCATTCCTTTCCGGGATGCATGACGGGATAAATCAAAAATATCTTTTCGTAAAAGCGGTTCACCGCCTGTTAAAATCAGGATTAGATTTGGATTTAGTTCTGCGATCTCGTCTATAACCTTAAGTGAAGCGACAGTATCCAATTCATCACCAGTGTCTTGTGTTGTGCATTGCATCTGGTTAAAGTTGAGAGTGTTTTGGCTGGGTGTGGTGCCTGACAGGTTAGTATTTGCTTGGTCAAGCTGTTGGATATTATCTGCTAAAATATAGCAATGAGAGCATAATAAATTGCATGCTTTCGTGAGATTCCAGGAAATTACGTGAGGTATGGATTTCATCTTAATGGATATAAACAAATATGATAAATCAAGTTTTATTTAATTGCAAGTGAATATTGCATCAAGAGAGGTTCTTTGATAAAATGTGCAAAAATTGCTTATCATATTAAGAAATCCGATATTAGATTACACATATGCTGAGCCATATTTTCTAAGATGAAGCAGTGTATATGTTATTTATACAAAATTGTCTTAATTTGCCTTTTGACATTTTGTCAAATGTGAAGTTTGTCAGGGTTAAATTACAAATAAATTATTAGTTGACAATATTTATATCTATATGTATAGCTGTACTTACGGAAAACAGGATGATGATTTTGATACCTTTCCAATTTTGGCATTATAGTTGCGAAAATACAACGTTTCAATCTACATGGTAGTGAAAAGATTAAAGGTTGTTTTATACTAAAATTTTCCAAAGTACATATTCTATATTTATTTTTGGTTCAAAAATTCCGTTAGGCTGAGGGCTTTATTATTATGAAAAAAGAAGAAGAAAAGTCATATGTGGTTTGGTACGTATTGCTAAGCTTTATACTTGCCATTACAAACGTGTGGGCATTATGGGCTGAAATTGTAGGGAAAAGACCGTGGAAGGATTATCAGACTCGGTATTATGAGCTGGAATATGATAATGCAAAAAAGAAATATGACGATGCTGTAGTGGCATTTAAGCAACAAGATGAACAGGATCAGTACAGAGCGATCGAACAAAAACTAGAAAAAGCAAAGAGTGAGTTTGAAAAACCTAAGATAAAACGCGAATATAAGAAAACTTTAGCGGAATTGCGTGCTTTGGATAAGAAGGAGTTGGCACCACTAAAATTTGAATCAATAGTTACACGTAATAAAATGTTGGAGGCGGAATTTCTGTATGGCAAGCACAAAAAAGACGATTCAAAGAAACATATACTGGAGTTGGATGACAAGAGTAAGGTTTTAGCTGAAAAGATAGAGCGGGTGGAGGAGAAGAGAGCTGAGCTGCAAAGTAAGTTAGACGGAGCTAAGGCTTACATCACAAAGTATACAACAGAACTGGCGTCACATTCCAGCAATATGCTTCAATATAAAGAAGCCATGGAGAAATTAGGGTCAAGACGTCCAGGGTTGCAGGTATACCAGGTGCATCTTGAGGAGCTGAATGAGGTAGACAGGTGTATGTCTTGCCACGTTGGTATAAATAAGAGAGAGAGTGTTTCAGAGGAGCATCCTTATACACAACATCCGATGAAGGAATTGTATCTTGGTAGACATCCGCCGGAGCGGTTTGGTTGTGCGATATGTCATGAGGGACAGGCAAGGGCAACCACAAGTCCGAAAAAGGCTCATGGAGAGGTAGAGTACTGGCTGGAGCCCATGAATAAAGGTAAGATGGCTCAAGCTTCATGTGTAAAATGTCATGACAAGGGTGAGGAATTGGTAGGTGGTGAAGAGATCGGGAAGGCAATTAAGTTAGTTGATGAGTTGGGGTGTTATGGTTGTCATCCGATTGAAGGATTTGATACAGATAAAAACAGGATGATTGGGCCTGATTTAAACGAGATAAGCAGTAAGACTAATCCGGAATGGGTGGTTTCGTGGCTGCAGGGCCCTAAGGGTTTCAGGGCAAGTACAAGGATGCCTGATTTTAAGTTGAGTGAGGATGATGCTATGGCTATAACGTCCTATCTCTGGCAGAATTCAGAAGGGTTTGAACCTGGTGAGCCGGAAGAATTTGACGAAGAAACTGTAGACGAAGGTGCATTTATATTCGAAAGTGTAGGATGTTTGGCATGCCATAGTGATGTAGAGGAAGATGGAAGAATTCATGGTCCGAATCTTGCCGGGATTGGTGAAAAGATTAACTATGAATACCTGGTCAGCTGGTTATTGGAACCAAAAAAGCACCAGCCCAGAACGAGGATGCCTGATTTAAGGCTTGATGAGGAAGATGCACAGTATGTTGCCGCATTTCTGATGAGTTTGAAAGGTGGATATCTTGAGGCTTTACCAAGTGAAGAGTGGCTAACCGATGAGGAAACCGCAAGCAGAGGAAAGGATTTGATAAACAGGTATGGATGTTTTGGCTGCCATAATATACAGGGGATGGAAGCAAAAACCAAGATAGGCGTGGAACTTTCTGAGATAGGTTCCAAGCATATACATTTGTTTGATTTTGGTTTGTTAGAGAAGAAGTTACTTCATGGAGTTGGACTCGAAAGTTCGCATGAGAATATAGGAGAGGCAAGACGTGCGTGGTTAAGGGCAAAATTAACGAATCCAAGGCAGTTTGATGAAGGAAGATATAAGAGGCCGGAGGATAAATTAAGGATGCCTAATTTTGATCTGACCGAAGACGAAATAGAGACGTTATTAGTGCTGCTGACGGGAATGAGAGAAGGGGAGTTGCCGGAAAGTTATATTGCCAAATTAGAAGGAGACAAAAAGTCTTTGGTAGAGGGTAAAGAAGTAATTGATAAATTTAATTGTATGGGATGTCATCAGTTCAGCATAGATACGTTACATATGGAATATGGGGTAGTGGCAAAAGGAATGGTTAAGCTTGAGGAGGAGGAAAACCTCTATTTTCAGTTATGGGAGGATAATGAGTTCCTGGGAAAAAAGGCTGGTGACACTGTGCAGATAGCAAATGAAAGTATAATAAGTATATCCAGGTCGGAAGGTGGAGATATCGGTGATTTTATTATAGATTATCACGTTGAGGTGGAAGGAAGAGTTGCTGAAGAGGCCAAGGTGTTTACTCCTCCTGTTTTATATGGAGAAGGTAAGAAGGTTCAGGGTCCGTGGCTTTTTGACTTCCTCGAAGAACCTGTAGCCTTGAGGCCCTGGCTTGATGTTCGTATGCCTACTTTTAAGATGACTGAAGATGAAGCTACAGTATTAGCCAGGTATTTCGCCGCTTTAGAAAGGGAGGAATATCCATACGAATATATAGCTGAAACTAAAGAAAAGTATTTGGAAGAAAAAGAAGGGGAAAAACCGGGATACTTAACCATGGCCGAGCATTTATTTAAGTCGAAAAATGTAAACTGTGCATCCTGTCATATTAGAGGTGATATAATGCCTGAAGGTGAGCCTGCAGATTGGGCTCCTGATTTGTCCAGGGCAAGAAAGCGATTAAAACCTGATTGGATAGTAGACTGGTTGATGGACCCTCAGTTAATTCAACCTGGTACAAAGATGCCTAAATTCTTCAGAGAAGGTGTATTTCAAGATATTTTCCCTGGTACTCCTGAGGAACAGGCTGTGGCATTAAAGGACTTACTGATGAATCTTCCGGAGGAAATGCTTAAACAAGTAGCAAGCGAGTCGGAATCGGAAGAGGAAGAGGAAGAATAGCTATTCTTTGAGTACTGAATTAGAGATTTATCGAGATAAAGACAAATTATATTTGAAATGTTCAAATTTATTTGCTATAAGGTGTAACTTTGCGTACTTTGCTGTTAAGGTAAGAATGCAAAGGTTAAGGTAGTATTAAATCACCTATATTTCAATATATAACAAATTGATTTTTTAGTAACAAAAAGGAATTTAAACATAAATATGGGGGGCATTAGAAATGAAGAAATTTACAGATCGTTATAATGTGTGTTTTTTGGCGATAGCTATACTTTCGCTGGTTTTGTTTTTTGGTAATTCCAGGAGCATACTGGCTGCGTATGAGGAAGGTGATGTGTCTGGCGGTGGAACAATATCTGGCACTGTAAAACTTGCAGGTGATGTGCCGGCAGCAAAAACGTTAAAAGTAGACAAGGATCAGGCGACATGCGGGCATGATGATCTTCCATCAGAGGCCTTGGAAGTTTCTGGTGATGGAGCTGTAAAGAATGCAGTAGTATCTATTACAAAAATTTCTAAAGGGAAAAAGTTTGGAGCGGGAACCTCATCATCAATCGATCAGAAGGGTTGTGTTTTTTCCCCACATGTGACCATAATTCCTCCAGGAAGCACCATTGAGCTGCTTAACAGTGATGATGTAATGCATAACCTTCATTCATGGTCAATGAAGAATACGGCATTTAACGAAGGGGTTGCCGGTCATGGGAAGATGCCTAAAACTTTTGAATTTCCTGAGACTATTAAGATAACCTGCGATGTACATAAGTGGATGACTTCATGGCTGATTGTACAGGCGAATCCATATTATGCTCTTACAGGTGCAGATGGAAAATTTAAATTGGATGGAGTACCTGCCGGTACTTATACAGTTCAGGCATGGCAGGAATCCCTTGGAAAAACTACACAGGAAGTTACAGTAAGCGCCGGTGGAGACGTTAAGGCAGATTTTGAACTGACAAAGAAGGCAAAGAAGAAAAGAAAAAGGAAAAAGAAAAAATGAGAATATTCATTTCTAAAATGAATATTCTTCATATATACAAACCAATACACAAGTTGACATAGAATATGACTAAGCTGAGACCTTTCATGGATTTCACGTCCAAAAAGCTTCAATTGAGGATTGTGTTTACACTGTTTCTCGCCATTTTCCTTTTAGCACTGGCCACCGGTACAGGTATGGCTCAGGAAAATGCTGAAGCTGCAAAAACAACCGAAGCTTCAGCAGAAGCAACCGCAGATCCAGAGTCGGAGCCAGAACCAGAACCATAT
>CAZPAM010000117.1:0-5442 GCA_964584595.1 uncultured Candidatus Scalindua sp.
TCCTTCGCCTACTTCCAGTATTGAAACATCAAACGTTCCACCGCCAAGGTCAAAGACGGCTATTTTCTCATTCTTCTTCTTATCAATACCATACGCTAAAGATGCTGCGGTCGGCTCATTAACGATACGTACCACATCCAGACCGGCTATCGTTCCGGCATCCTTCGTTGCCTGCCTCTGACTATCATTAAAATAAGCAGGAACAGTGATCACGGCCTTTTTTACTTCAGTACCCAGATAATCTTCAGCCGTCTTCTTTAGGTCTTGAAGTACCATTGCAGAAACTTCGGGAGGTGTAAAACTCTTTCCCCTTGCTTCTACCTTTACCAATTCGTCAGGATTGCCAACGATTGCATATGGTACCAGTTTTTCTTCCGATGCAACTTCGTTATGTCTCCTGCCCATAAAACGTTTAATAGAAAATACTGTATTTTTCGGGTTAATAACCGCCTGCCGTTTGGCAAGCTGCCCAACCAAACGCTCATCTTTATCGGTAAAAGCCACGACAGAAGGAGTAATCCTGTTTCCTTCAGCATTTGTTATAACCTTGGGCTGGTCACCTTCCATTACAGCCACTACAGAGTTAGTAGTTCCCAAATCGATACCAATGATTTTTTCCATCAAATTCTCCTTAAATAATAAATTCAGCGCTTCTGTATACTCTGATTGTTAATTCTGTTGTACACTTTATATAAATGTGAAATAGGCATTGCCTTACAATACAGACAGAAACAATAAATCTCACCTAATCACGAAAAACTCTCTGTTTTTGAAATATGCAAACTATATACCATAAAAACATTAAATATCATATATATATATGATTGCGTGACTTATAGTAATTTAGCTATCTCTGGCTTTGAGGTTTATGCCGTTTTTACAAGTATGTTATGCCATTATGGCATACACATATTGTCAGCATATATCTCTCAGGGCATCTTCCATGCTATAGAAACCCGGCGGTTTTCCGGACAAGAATTTTGCTGCACGAATGGCCCCCAAAGCAAAAGAATCCCTCGTTTGCGCTTTATGAACCAGTTCGAGCCGTTCACCGCCACTGCAGAAAGTTATGGTATGTTCCCCTACGATGTCTCCGGATCGTATGGAATGTATACAGATTTGATCTTGTGGCCTTTCACCGGTAAGGCCCTTACGCCCATAGATGACAACCTCATCCATTTCCCTATTTGTTGCAGAGCATATTTTCTCTGCAAGCTTTAAAGCTGTCCCACTCGGCGCATCTTTTTTAAGACGATGATGCGATTCAATTATTTCAATATCAGACTCATTTCCAAGTATCTTTGACACTGTCTCGGTAAGGTTAAAGAGCAGATTTACGCCAATACTCATGTTGGGAGAAAAAAGGCACGGTATTTTTTCAGATGCTTTATTTATCTCCTCTTTTTGTTCACTATCCAGTCCGGTAGTACCAATCACTGCTGCAACTCCATTATCAACACAATACTTCAGTCTGTCCATGGTGGAATCAGGAGTAGTAAAATCTATGAATACATCCGGTGAGCCGCTAAGCTCATGTGATATTTTGACTCCATCATGCCCCTGGCCTATAACAGAATTTAAATCCTTTCCCATGTCAGGATGGCCTTCCATTTCAGGCCTTCGTCTTCTGCAACAAGACCGGCAATCCTCAATCCCATACGGCCACAGACACCATTTATTCCTATATTGATCATGTAATTATTAACCTTCTATTTTCAGGAAATACACATTAATCGTGGACACGGATGTGCTATTTATCATGCATTTTTCTATACCTTTTGCTTGCATTCTTAAGAAAACTTCTCTCCCTCCTCGTCAAACTCTTCATACCCGTACGGTTAACCTTATCCAGCAAAGAATCAACTGCAACTCTAACTTCTTCCTCTTTTCTATATTCCTTCTCCTTTTGTTGATTCTGCCGCGATATGATAAAATTACTAAATCTGGGCTCGTAACGAATAAACAGGAAACCATAAAGAAGTCCTCCGAGATGAGCAAAATGCGCAACATTACCACCGGTTGGCATAAGGCAGTTAAACACCGTTATGCCGGCAAAGATCATTACAAGATATTTTGCCTTTATTGGAAAAACAAAGAAGATTATAGTCGCATTTGGATAAAACATGGCGAATGCAATCTCGACGGCAAAGATTGCGCCGGAAGCGCCAAGGATCGGGTTGTTAGGCGTGAATATACAGCCAAATATGCCGGCAAAAATACCTGCCGTAAAGTACATGGTCAAGAATCTCCTTGCACCCATAGCCTTTTCAACTTCACTGCCGAACATCCACAAAACAAGCATATTGAATATTATGTGCCAGGGATCAGAAACACTATGCAGGAACATGTATGTCACGAACTGCCATAGCCAGAGTTTCCCTATAGCAAGTGGCTGGTAGAGCCAGAAAAGAGTTGTAAACCGGTCAGGCCCCATCACATGATGAACAACTCCATCGGCATCTGAAGACACCCCCATGATCGAAGCCCCCCACTGAGAACTAATAGTGGAAAATAGAAGCTGGATTATAAAAATAGTGACGTTTACAATTATCAGTATCATTATAACCCTGGTCCATTTACTTCCTATTGTTACACCAAACCCGGGCTTGTAATAACTATCATTATAGTTTGACATTTCTATTCAGGATTCCTATTCTGAAAATTCATAACTTGCTAATCTCAGTACCTTTAGTGTGGAAGAAATTCGAACTTTCAATATAACTAATTCAATGAAAAAGTCAAGGTTGTTATCAGGTTACAATTCACACAGAAACACCTCTAAAGAAACGTGGCCATGCGCTTGTTTATGGAATACACGGACGTGAAATTCTGCACCGTTTCCATAATAAAGGACTAAGCGGTACAGCATTATAGACATTATTCATTAAGTATTTTACTAAACAGATAAATACCGAGAATAAGATTAACAGCATTTGCAGCCCAAACTGAAGGAATAATTGGAAAGTTCATACTATCTGCCAGAATTAATCCTGTTGCAACCAAGGGGTAGTAAATGAAAAGTATTAATATAAAACTTATCCCTAAACTAATAAGCATATTATTGCTTCTTGTCATTATACCTAACGGAATACCTATCAATATAAACGTAAGACTGGCAAGAGAAGGTGACAGCCTCTTGTGAATGTTTACTGACAGTTCACGACTCATCTTTTGCCTTTCTGCTACTCCGACACGCTCAATAAGTGCCAGGCGTTCTTTTACCAGAGCCTCTTTGCTACGAAGAAACCCTTCTATATCCAGCCCTGTATCCGCAATCTTCTTATTTTCATTTTCTATGGCTCTCTCAGCTATCGACATCTTTCTCTTTGCTTTCTTGATTCTCCGTTTTTCTTTCTCTATTATCTTTTCAATCAACGAAACATTTTTCTTAAATTCCTCCTCACGCCTAAGATCAAACCCCAGTATTTTCGTATCTTCTTCAATCTCTCTTTCCAGTTCCAACTTACTGATATTACTCCGCGCCACATTTATGTAATTTTCAAAGACACTGATATCAAACTTTGCACGTTTTATCGCCCCCTCCTGCTTTGGTATTTTCGCTTTTGACTTCTTTATTTCCGTTTCAGCTTTGCTCAGTTTCGACTGAGTTCCCTTTATTTCTTCATCCATAGCTGAAACCTCTCTCCAGGTAACCTTGATAGTCTTTTCCGGATCTTTGAACAGTTTCTCTGAACCACTTAATTTATCGTTAATTTCTCCTCTTTGAGCAATAAGACTTGTTAGCGTTGCATATTTAAGCGCTTTATGCCTCAATCTCTTCCTTAATGGAATCTCAAACACGGCTTCCTCGAAATTCCCCATTTTGGGAGTATCTATTTTGTTTTTGATATCAGGCCTAATAAATTCACCACGCCTTAATGTCAGCAAAATCCTGTTAGAAGACTCACCTACTTCTATTTCACCTTCTTCGGCTAACAATATATTAACAATATAGTCGTCAGCATACTCAAAGACTGCAATATCCCTATAAATGCCATCTTCAATGTTGTTGATGTAAATCTGATATGGATGGAAATCAATCTTCTTTTTAGCTGTTATAAAGTGTGTAGCAAGAACTCGTTTAACTGCTTTCTCCTGAAGTTCTCTCACTTTAAAATACGACCGGGGCAATACTTCGGCATTTAGATATAAGGTTAATATACTAAAGATTACTCCGGTAACGATTACCGGTGTCACTATGTTGTGAAGATGTACGCCAGCTGCTTTGATTGCAGTAATCTCATTGTCAGCACTCAACCTTCCATAAGTCATAACCGTAGAGGTAAGTAAAGAAGCAGGTAAAGCGTGCGGGATGGTATATAAGGCCATGTAAGGAAGAACAGAAAAGAGACTTGGCACATCAAGTCCTTTATGAAGCAGTTGAACTGCAAACCCAAGTACCAACAAAAACTCGAGACAGAATATTGCCGGTACAAATGTCCTTAATACCTCTTTCACTAAGTATCTATGTAAGATATTGATATTAATCATCTTTATCAGATAGTTTTATGTTGTGCAAAATATCAGATTTGTAATCACAAAATCGATTATATCTATTGATCTTTGAATAGGTCAATAATAAATATCTAACCAGACAACTACTGCTGGAAACACAATCTTTCTGTTGACAAAAGCCTTTTGTGTGATAACATCATTTTGGAAACCTTATACGTGATCTTAGTCGCATAACAAGTCAACCAGGGAAGTCACATGTCCAGAAGCAACAATACGATAAGAGAATGTACCAGACTGTTTTCATACGCAAAACCACATTGGAAGATGTTTATGTTAACACTGATCTGCATGGGACTTTTCACACTGCTCATAGGCGCTCAATTAGCATTAATCAAACCCGTAATAGATCGTTTGATAAGTGGAGAAACAATCAATTCTTCATCTCGAACATACAGCCTGCAAAACAAAAAAGATTCAGGCGATGTATTAAGCAGTTTAAGCCGAAAAACTGTCACTAGAATTAAAGATACAACATTCATTTCAAGATTTGAAGGATTGTTGAAGAAAGTAACAGGTTCTTTCACTTCCATAGGCATCCTTGTTGCGATTATGGCTCCATTCATATTTGCTTTCAGTTACCTGCAAACATACCTGAAGAGCCATGTCATGTGGAGTGTCCTCATGGACATACGAAATCATCTATGTGAACATTTACTCCCACAATCACTGAGTTATTTTGAAAACAGAAAGAGCGGAGAACTGATCTCCAGACTTACTAATGATATTACGGCAACACAATTCGGACTTTCGATACTGTTTGACAGTGTTCTCCTTCAACCCATGCGCCTGTTATGCGGATTAGGACTGGCCTTTTATTTTACCTGGAAGCTGTCTCTGTTTACATTTGTACTATTCCCGATTGTTATTATTCCTGTATTGGTTTTTGGACGCAAAATAAAAAAATATGGAAGTAAAAGTTTAATGCAT
>CAZPAM010000118.1:0-5412 GCA_964584595.1 uncultured Candidatus Scalindua sp.
CGTCTTTGTACGTCTTGATACCCATGAACAAAACGCCCGCCGCCCCAACAACCAGGACAACAAGTAAATATTTCCACCAATTAGTACTCTGCATATTCAACTTCCTGAAAATCATCCGGCTATTATTTACCCGGAATCTATACTGTAAACAAGCCGTACATCCGTTATGGTTCCCGAACAAAGCCACTCTCTATGCCGGTAGAACCGGCAAAGGCCATGTTTCTCCCAATAATAAGAGGAAAAATTTTATCACATACAGCACGGAAGTACAAGTATTATATAGTCATAAGAGTGGAAGAACGACGCAAGAAAGGGAATGTGTATAATATTAGGATCTAGACCTACTTTATTAAAAACTAAGCACCCGGTAGTGATGCGCAGAGTAGATTGACGCTTAGGTGGCCATCCTAAAATAGATTGGTCTACTGTGCCCAATAAGGTTTGTCATCGCTAAAACCGCTAGTCTCGGACGGTCTCCTGGCCATGTCTTTGACTGTACTATCGATGAATAGCTCTAAGTTTTGCCTCCAGTTTTTTAAAACCTTCTTTCAGTGATTTTTCCATCACCGTCTCGTTCCCCATAGCTACGATGATACGAATCAGCTCTGGAATCTTCGTATCAGTTGCTATGAGATAAACAGGTACAACATAAAGGATGGAATTTTCG
Organism: uncultured Candidatus Scalindua sp.; assembly: GCA_964584595.1. Lineage (GTDB taxonomy): Bacteria > Planctomycetota > Brocadiia > Brocadiales > Scalinduaceae > Scalindua. Next base: position 668 of record CAZPAM010000118.1, read on the forward strand.
ACCGGTATTATGATCATCCTTCCACTGATGACTGTTGATCCACGCATGTCCCAAAGCGCAAACTGTTCCGATATCTCTGGATTTTGGGCTATTAGAGCGCTGATCTGTGGTGGACCGTTTACCTGGATATCTGTTCCGAATTTGTAAACGGCAATTTTATGTGAGTACTCTGCTTTGCGGTATTTACTTGACCTCAGTCCTGCGATAGCAAGAGCACTCAAATTATTCATTCCAATCGGGGTCATTGGACTGATGAGTACGAATTTTTCCATGCTCGTAACGCCTTGCAGTTCCATGTTTAAATAATATGGTTTCAATTCCTTATTTTTGTCTATAGGAAACTGCCAGGTTTCTGCCTGTTGATAAAATAACTCCGGCTTGATCTGATGATATTTGGCATATATTTGCATCTGAATATAAAAAAGATCTCTCGGATAACGCAAATGGGTCTGGAGTTCATGTGGCATCTCATCCAAATCTTTAAATACTCCCGGGTAAGCGCGGTTATAAGCTTGAATAATCGGATCACCAGGGTCTGAGATATAAAAAGATGTGATCCCATTGTATGCATCTACGATCACCTTAACGGAGTTACGGATATAGTTGAAACGAAGTTCTGAACTTGCATCTGGATCGCCATTGAAATTATAATCTGTATACTTCGATACGGGATACCGATCGGAAATGGTATAAGCGTCTTGCACCCAGTAAAATCTGGTGGAAGTTAATACCAGATATGGATCGCTATCCAACGACAAATAGGGCGCCAGAGTGGCAATCCGTTCTTTGATATTGCGACGGATAAGGATTTTGCTTTGTTTGTTTATATTGGTCGAAAAAAAGATTTTTTCATCATTGAAGTAAAGGGCAAACAGCAATTTTTTAAAAAGTGAGGGCATCGGTATACCACCTCTCCCGGCATAGTATTCCATAAGTTCGAAACTGGTTCCGGGAAGCCCGACAACAGTTAGTTCATTCGGTACAATAGCGCGTTCCAATCTCTCCAGGCCATAATATATATCAGGTGTTTTCATCGTCAAGCCGACATTTGTGTGTAGATTGAGATCACGAAGATACCACTCGATTGGTTTTTCGCCCGATTGGGCAGCAGGAATTATCACAGCTCCATAACCGTGGGTATAACGCAAATATTGGTTTTTCCAATTTTTTGCTTCCATCGGGAGCTTGGCTATGTTTAATTCACGCGCAGCTATATTGACTTGTACTTCTTTGCCCCCTATTAAATAGCGGTCTTCATCGACGCCTGGAAAGCTGTAAAAAGTCCGAATCCCCTGCAGTTGCTGGTAGACGTACTTCAGTAACTGTCGGTCCCAAACTGGAATATTTTGAAGATGCTCTTCATCAGTCCACTTTGCAAGGTCGGATTCAGGAGTCAATGTAACTTTAAAATCGATGGTTTCAACGTCATCAAGGGCATATGCATGCAATGTGGCCTCGATGTTATTTTTAATGAACGGTTTTTCAGCGTCGACTGGATTCGGTTTGACGAAAACCCGCGTGATTAGATTGGGAGTAAACGTTATATTTCGTAGTACAAGCGATCCGGCCAGGAAAATCATTGAAATAATCAAAACCAAGATGGTAATTTTGTTTTGTCGAAACATGTCCAGTATATGAGGGGCTCGCATCATATCCCATCCCGAGATGGTAATTTTATTATTATTTTGTCGAAACACCGCAACCAGAGCTGAGACGGCTATACTCAGGAATGCGAAAATCGACATCCAAATCAGAGGAAGATAATAGCGCATTTCTATAAACCCTGGACCAAAGAAAACTGGTTCGTGTCGATCTTCATAAAGGAGGCTGAAGCGGTCTAACAAAAATCCCAATACTACAAACAACACAACGAATCCCCAAAGAATTGAGAGGTGGATTTTGGCGCCCAGCGGGTATTTGCGAGTTTCGGTTGGCAGCAGGCGGTGTTCCACAAAATAGAGTACGGCAGTAAAGACAAATAATAAGGCCGCTGTTGCGAGAAGTTCATGCTGGATGAGCTGGAAGATAGGATAATCAAACAAATAAAAGCTGACATCGTGGCTGTATGCTGGATCCTTTATGCCGGCACGGGAGCCAAATAAGAACATCAACGTTAATTCCCATTTTCGATAAAGGGGAAGAGCGACCACGATCGCAAGAATCAATGATAAAGGTATATAAACTTTAAGCGATTTGCGTTGAAAAAGGTGAAATGCTTTTTGCAATCCAGGATTCAGAGTGGATTTCCTATCGAACCCCAAATAGCGCAACGCTATCCCGAAATTAAAGAAAAAAATCAGAAATAAGACTAACGTGAATCCACCACCAATAAGAAATCGGTAAAATTGCCGAAGCCAGAAGTAGCCTTCATATTGGAGCGACCGGAACCACCAGAGATCTACGAAAAAGTCTAAAAATACTATTTGGAATACGGCATAAATTATAAGTAGACTGACCGCACCCACCCCTGATAACAAAATAGCGCGTTTCCAGTTTTGCATCCAGTTTTGCATTTTATTGCCTCTCTTTTAAGCTTAATATTTGATTTTCTAAAAAGCAGCCAATCCAAGAATAACAAATAACAGAATATGGTTAAATTTTGCTATCTTTCGTGTTAGTGGTGTTGCCAGAATTTGTGCGCTGCTGATTAGTTTGGAGATGCGGCCAATCTTGGTATCGTCGCCAGTTGCAACGACAATTCCGTGTCCGGTACCATAAGTGACCAGGATCGATGAATAAAGCATATTGGTGCGATCAGCGAGTAATGTATCATGCTCCAGCTTGGACACAACCTTACTGACAGGGACTGATTCACCAGTTAATGCCGATTCATCGACCTGCAATTCACGGCTGCGCAAGAGACGCATATCCGCCGGTACCTTGTCGCCAGATTGTAGTAGCACAACATCTCCTGGCACTAAATCCCTGGCATCTATGCGTTGTTTTTCCCCTGAACGCAACACTACGGTTTCGGTCACCAATACACTTTTCCTCACTCTAAGTGGAAACGAGTATCATGATTGTTCCGTACATACCTGCGGTTAAAGCTTATCGTTTTAGAAGGTAATAAAGTTTACCGGATGTATTAAAATTCTCCGCCTTTTGCAGAGCCTCTTCGCCTATTCCAAGGAATACTTCTGCCCTGTCAGCCGTTTTGGTAGTACTCCTTGAATCATGCGTTAATACAAAGAATGATTTTCCTGCTTGCCCTTCCTCATTAAGGTTTGTCGCCTCTTCAATAAGCACAAAGGCAAGTCCACCAGGAGGAAAAGCCCTGTCATCGGTAGCTATGCCCCTCATTGGGGTAACAAGTAAACCTAATGAACCAAAATAGAATGAAGCTTTCCAATCCATGTTCCTTTCATATGCAAGGCTTGAACTACGTGTAACATTTTTGTCGGAAACTAGAAACCCATAACCCGTAAAGTTGACTTCGCCTCCGTTTTCCTTCCCGGTAGCCTGAAACACCCTGAAATTTTCTGCAATAAAGTCGGTCAGCTCCTGCGGGCTTTTGCTGCTAACGTATCCATCCCTGAAAAGGCTTAATGTGTCTATCTGTTTTTCAGGAGTAAAACCAATTGATTCGAAAGATTCAGGATATGACTCGGCCTTTTCAAAATATTTCCTGCTATTGTCTATCGCGTAAAGCAATTCTATACTGCCATAATCATCTTTAAAGTTGGGAATTTGATTTGGATCGGTAATTTCTGACAGGTTTACTCCCACTTCCATTGGTGTAGGAGTTACCGGTTTCGCTACCGCTTCTGCCGGAGGAACAGGTACCGGCTTCGCCACCTCTTCTGTTTCTGTTGGCAATGGTGCCTCTACCACCGTAGTTGTAGTTGTTGCACACCCCGCCTGGAAGATCATAATCAAAAACGCAACTGCCAGTAAACTGTTAAGTATATTATTCTTTAATTTCATAAATCTGTTACTCCTTTCAAGTAATACTTATGTTGTATTGAAACTAATTAGTGCTTAAAGTGACGCTCTCCTGTCATGACCATTGCGATTCCGTGTTCATTTGCGACATCTATCGATTCCTGGTCCTTTTTGGAACCACCGGGTTGTATTATGGCAGTAATTCCGACCTTAGCCGCAATGTCTATACAATCCGGAAAAGGGAAAAAGGCATCAGAGGCCATAACCGTTCCAGCGGTTCTGCCACCTGATTTGCTGATTGCAATGTTTGTGGAGTCAACACGGCTCATCTGGCCCGCCCCTACACCAATAACCATCTTATCTTTTGTGAAAATTATTGCATTTGATTTAGCGTGTTTGCAAACCTTCCACGCAAACAGTAACTCATCTATCTCATCTTCTGACGGAGCTTTATTTGTGACCACCTTCAACTGATCTTTATCACCGGAATTCATATCTTTATCCTGAACCAGCACCCCCCCAACAACACCTCTGAAATCTTTTATTCCCTTCTTTATGGTGGTATCACCCAGCGAGTCTAATTTCAACAACCGAAGATCTTTTCCCCAGCCTCGCTTAGTAGTCAACATCTCAATAGCCTTATCGTCAAAACCCGGTGCCGCGATCGCCTCAACAAAATGACCCGGCTCTGTAATGGCCTCAGCTGTCGCCACATCAACTTTCCTGTTTAAGCTCAGTATGCATCCAAAAGCCGAAACGGTATCAGTACTGTATGCTTTTGTAAAAGCGTCTGTGAGGTTTTCTGCAGTTGCAACACCACATGGATTAGCATGTTTGATTAAGACAGCAGCCGGCGTGTCAAA
>CAZPAM010000119.1:0-5147 GCA_964584595.1 uncultured Candidatus Scalindua sp.
CTTCCAACACCAGTAGAAAATATTCCCATAGCCCCGTACGTACATGTGTGTGAATCTGCACCTATAACTAAATCACCAGGGACAACTATTCCTTTCTCAGGCAGCAATGCATGCTCGATTCCTACCCTACCTACTTCGAAATAATTCTTTATTTGGTGTTTTTGCGCAAATTCTCTAAGGAGCTTAGCATTCTGAGCTGATTTTATATCCTTGTTTGGAGTAAAGTGATCAGGAACCAAAACAATACCGTCAGAATTATGAACCTTATCTATATCAAGTGTTTCAAATTGCTCTATAGCAATTGGTGCCGTTATATCATTTCCCAGGCATATGTCTACATCTGCATAAACAAATTGACCAGCACGCACCTCTGGAATGTCAGAATGTGCGGCTATAATCTTCTCTGTAATTGTCATTCCCATATTACTCAAATACTACTAATTATTCTGTTCTGTAAATATTCAGTTTGAAAATCATATCAAATGGAACACTGTGCTAATGGGTTGAGGTGTTATGGAATGAATGAATCTAAGTATTATGCCTTCCTTGAAACGAAGCCCACCAAGATTGACAGATTGCAATTAATTTGTAACGATGATGGTTGTTATTGCCTCCAGTTCACAGAGGGACTAAGCAAGTAAACAGCTTGTATGGAAATCACTCAAAAACCCACTGCTCTACACAAAAGGTTATTCGAAATCCCGAAGGATTTAATTTTCAGAGAAACGCCCTCTCCTTATCGAGTTAATCGAAAGAGGATCCTGCATATATCTACTGTGACACTTACTACACAAATCATAACGAAATGTCTTGTACTCAACGCCGTCTATCTCTTCTGCGTCGAGATTGTCCACATCTTCTTCTTCCACTTCTTCTTCATCGTCATCTTCCTCAAAATCGTCTATTAGATCCTCATCATCATCAATTTCCATAGAGTCACACGCAGCATATATTTCAATCTTTACCACATATCTATCGTCTTCTTCAGGAACCAGTGACTTTCCACACATATCACAGTTATAATGTATCATTTAATAACTCCTTCCTTTAGCTGAAAATCATTGTCGTAAATTAAAGACTAGAAGGAAAAAAAGGTATGTTAAAAATCCATTTTACAAACCCTAATGCTGGATTATTTTCATACTTTTGATCTTTTTGCCTTTCGTCTCTAGACTTAAAATTATACGGAAATGCCGTTTTTTGTCAAGCACATTAGAATTTGGAGAAGATGTGCCTGACACGTTATATACGACTATAAATAATTACCATAAACCATTATTATATTTACAGATAAGACATGTCACCGCTGAGATTAACATAATGATATTCAAGTGGTATAAGTTATGATAACCCTTATATTTACTAGACTCTTACGACAAGCAAAAAGTATAATTTGCCCATTTTTAATTAATTCTTACCACTACTGTCACGTCGGGAATAGTAATTTACATAAGTGCTTATTCTTAAACAGAATGTTGTAAATTTAGCTAGTATTGACCCTAATTAAGTTTTTACTTTTATTTAAAGATTAAGAGTAATATATCCTCTCCTGATTGGCTACCAGCTTGATTTACATTATATTATAAGTTAATATAAGGTTAGAGGAAAAGTTACACTTGTTTTTTCAATAACGTGCGTTATGAGGCAAATTCGTAGTTACATTTAATTTTGATAATACCTGCATGAAGATAAGGAGCAAAAATGAATAGGAAAGGTAAACCGGTACGAAAATGTCATGGTTGCATATTAAATATTGGAGAACGTTGCGCAATTTTCGATGAGCCACATGATAAATGGCATAATTCAAAATGTTCCAGCTACAATGACAAGGATCTATATCGCAAATATGTTGAAGATTTAGAAAAACACCCTCAAGATAATGCTAAAAAACAAAGGGAGAAATCTGCCAGGCAACACAAAACTGAAGAACACCATCAGGGAATGAAGGGCAGGAGATAAATATTAAGACATAGAGGTAAGGCTTTAGACATTTTAAAACTTGTAAAACAACTAACTAAAGTCAGATATTTTATCAAGAATTGCCTTTTTCACCTTGTCATATTCAGGGGGAAGGTCAACAGGTGTGTTTGCATACTTTGAATCTACTTCATCTAACTTGTTTTCATGATATTTAACTTTAAAATCTATAAACTTCAAGCCATGTGCAGTTGAAATAATTACAATTCTCTCGTCCTTTTTAATCTCCTTTCTTTCTACGAGTTTAAACAATACTGCTAACGCAACTCCTGTGTGCGGGCAATTAAAAAGACCGGTTTTATCAGCCAATGCTGCAGCGTTGGCCAGCTCATCCTCTGTCGCCTGTTCTACAATACCGTTAAACATCTTCAGTATCTTAACCGCCTTGTTAAAACTAACCGGATTACCTATCTGAATTGCACTTGCCAGTGTTGTTTGCGCCCGTATCGGCTTGAATTCTTCAAAACCCTTCAAGTAACTTTGATACAGCGGATTCGCCTTTGCGGCCTGCACACATACAATCCTTGGAAGCCTGTCAATCATGCCCAGTTCTTTCATCAAGAGAAAACCCTTGCCAAGGGCGCTAACATTCCCCAGATTGCCACCGGGAATTATAACTACGTCAGGTACCTCCCAGTCAAGTTGTTGAACCAATTCAATACTAACGGTCTTTTGCCCTTCAATCCTCAGAGAATTCATCGAATTGGCAAGGTAAATATTGTTTTCGGTGCAAACTTTCTGCACTATTTCCATGCATCCATCAAAATCAGTATCGAGTGAAAGTGTTAAAGCCCCATTGGCAATCGGTTGAATTAATTGTGCAGTAGAAACCTTGTCCTTTGGCAAAAACACTATTGCAGGAATACCTGCGGCAGCTGAATAAGCAGACAGAGCGGCAGAAGTATCACCAGTAGAAGCACATGCAACTCCCATTATATCCTTCCCCTCTGAAATCATCTGCTTAACCATAGATACCAGCACTGTCATACCGAGATCCTTAAACGACCCTGTATGAGAGTTACCACATTGTTTAATCCACAAGTCCTCCGTACCAATGATATTACCAAGTCGTTCAGCCCAGAATAAGTTACTCCCACCCTCATAAAGTGATACCACGTTATCGTTATCTACATTTGGGCAGACCACTTCTTTCTTTCCCCAGACGGCACTTCCAAACGGCCACTTTGTCCTTCTATTGCGCTCATCAAAAAGTTTCTTCCACGATTCAGGGCTATGATGTTTCAGCTTTTCAATATCGTGTTGTACCTCCAGGAGGCCTCCACACTCTCTGCAATTGTATATTATCTCATTTAATTCATAGCGTTCATCACAACCCGAGGAACACTGAAACCAGGCTTTATAATTCATATTCTACCTTTTCCATTACTATGCAATTTTGTTTGTATATAACTATTTACTCAAATTAAGAAACAATCCATCAGGCCTTTACGCCCTGATTAATTTTGCCGGAGATTCTTTGAGTAACTTGCGTAATTATAAGAATGGTAAATATTTATTACAAGAAAAATATAGCCCCATTCACCTTGACAATCAAAACTTCTTAAAGTATCCTGTGCTTGATGAAAAGCATATGTATTTTCGAAGACGGAACATATCAGAATTTCCTCCCCCTTGCCTATAACAGGCCTGTTTATGAACTACGTTGCGGGATTTACAGTTTTCTTGATCGAATTGTTCTCCAATATCCGGATACAGAAATTAATCTTTTTTGCAGAGAATATCTTAATGATTTAGTCAGCGAAAGCTATTCTTACAGTGTAAACAAAATAAAAAATAATAACAAAGGATGTTTGTTTGTAAACGGAAGACTCTTGATATCTACACCAATTTCTATTTCAGGAAAAGAAGAAATTGGGATTATGGGCAATACTATAGTATATGCAAGATTGCTCATGAAAAACTGTCGTGCATTTACTCCCGAAATGTTTTTAGATCAGAGTTTCGTAGATAAATTAAAAAAGAAATTCAGTGTTAAAAAGATCAAAGCAAGGCTAATACACTATCCATGGGATTTGATTGATATCAACAAAAGGCAGATTAAATCTGACTTTACTTCATACATTAAAGGTAGGCATATAAAGGTAGCAATACACGAGGGAGTCCACATGATTAAGGATTCTCAAATATTCACAGGGAAGAATACTGTAATAAAACCAGGCTGCGTTCTCGATGCAGAAAATGGCCCAATATACATTGGCAATAATGTTAAAATATCTTCGAATACCGTGATTGAAGGCCCGGTATTTATTGGAGACAATGTCGTTATTCAGCCCCTTTCAAGAATCCTGGCAGGAGCAAACATTGGAAAGGTCAGTAAGGCAGGCGGGGAGATTGTAAATACCATAATCCAAGACTACTCCAACAAACAACATGATGGTTTCCTTGGAGATTCTTATATAGGTTCGTGGGTTAACCTGGGAGCTGGTACAGTAAGCAGTAATCTTACAAATACATATGGAACGATTAAGATGCAAATGTTTGATAAGACAATTGATACCGGCCAAACTTTTCTTGGAATGATAATGGGAGATCATACAAAAACAGCCATAAACACAAAGTTTACAACCGGAAGTATTATAGGGTTTGCCTGCAACATACTTATGTCACGTACGCCTCCCAAATTCACACCATCCTTCTCATGGTATTCCGACAATGCGACAAGAGCCTACGACATAAAAAGAGATTTGCAGGTGGCCAAGCGAATGATGGCAAGGCGCGATAAGAAAATGACACGCAACGGAGAAAAAGTATTCAAGACTATTTTTGCTTTAACTGAGGAGGAAAGAAAGTTGCACGATAATTGACTACTCCACCGTTACACTCTTAGCCAGGTTGCGAGGCTTATCGACATCACATCCTCTCATCACCGCTATATGGTAAGCTAATAATTGAAGTGGAATCACAGATAGGATCGGAGTTAATACATCAATTGTTTCAGGTATATAAAGAACATGATCCACCATTTCAGAGATCTCATTATTTTGCTCATTTGCTATGGCGATTACTTTACCACCACGAGTACGCACCTCATCAATATTGCTTAAAACTTTGGCATACACCCTATCCGTGGTAGCGATAAACACAACAGGCATGTTCTTATCTATAAGCGCTATTGGCCCATGTTTCATCTCTGCGGCAGGATAACCTTC
>CAZPAM010000120.1:0-5028 GCA_964584595.1 uncultured Candidatus Scalindua sp.
GTAAATGATTGATAATAAGGATTGCTGCGATCATGGAGATCATATCCATAATCATGAAGTCAAGATAGATTATCCCTGCGAATGGTCTTACAAGGTTATCGGGAGTGATAAGGAGTCTGTGCTTAACGCGGTAGCCTGCATAATAGAGGACAGGAAATATCATATCAACGATTCCAATACCAGCAAGAAGGGGAAATACCGGAGCTTTGACGTGAAGGTTGTCGTAAGCGATGAGGCATACCGCAATAATATCTATCAGGCACTCAAGGGGCATGACGATATAAAATTTGTATTTTAAAAACAGTTGATTTTCAGATTTTGGAACAAAATTTAAAATGAGCAAAAAAAGTAAAGTATTCTTTGTTGAAACCAGAAACGGCGAATCACTCTCCTCGCAAGCCGAGAAGGTAAAACTGCTTTGTGATGCAGTCGGAATCAAGAGTATTATCAGCAGAGGTGATATGGTTGCGGTAAAGACCAGTTTCGGGGAGAAGGGGAATATCGGACATCTCAAGCCCCCTTTAATAAAAGCTACTGTGGATAAGGTAAAGTCAAGCGGAGGCAAGCCTTTTCTGGTTGAGACGAATACGCTGTACGTGGGAAAACGTTCCAATGCAATAGACCATTTAACGCTCGCCCATGAGCATGGATTCACGATAGAAAGCACAGGGGCTCCTATCATTATCGGCGATGGCCTCTTTGGTGAGCACGATCACATTGTTGAAATTAACCAGGAATTGTGCAAGAACGCTTATATTTCAGGTGTGGCTAAGGCATCAAACGCCATTATCTCTATTGCTCATGTTACAGGGCATCTTGCCACCGGAATGGGGGCAACATTCAAGAATATCGGTATGGGATTGTCTGCAAGGGGCGGCAAGTTAGCCCAGCACTCCGGTGTGATACCTCAGATTATTAAAAAGAATTGTACAACATGTAAGGTATGTCAGATCTGGTGTCCTGCCGACGCAATTACAATGACCTCTGATACGGCAGTGATTGATCCTGAAACATGTATCGGCTGTGGAGAGTGTCTTGCCGTCTGTCAATTCGATGCCGTTAAGATTGCATGGGATGAAGACACTGCAAATTTACAGAAGAAGGTTGCAGAATATTGTCTGGCCATTTTAGAAGAGAAGAAGCAGAAAGCGGCATTCTTTAACTTCCTTACACACATAACTAAACATTGTGATTGTATGGACAAGCCTTTTGAACCTGACATGTCTGATATCGGCATAGTGGTTTCCAGAGACCCGGTAGCTGTTGAGAAAGCGACTGTAGACTTAATAAACGAACATACAGGAAAAGATTATTTCAAAAAGATCTGGCCAAAGATCGATTATACTGTACAGCTTGAACATGCTCACAAAATTGGTTTGGGCAATCTTGATTATGATCTGGAAAATGTCACCTCTGATAAATTGGCTGGATCAGTGAGTTAAACTTTTACTATGATTTCATCTAAACGTAAAGTAATAATATTCGGTCTGGATTCTGCTCCGCCGGAACTGGTTTTTGATAAGTGGCTTGATCACCTGCCAAATATAAAGCATCTTGTATCAAACGGAATCTCCGGCAAACTGGAAAGCACTATACCTGCAATCACCTGTCCTGCCTGGGCATCAATGGTTACAAGCACCAACCCCGGTAAACTGGGAATATATGGTTTCAGGAATAGACGCCACTACGATTATGAAGGTTTAACTTTCGCAGACTCGAGCACGGTTAAGGAAGAGACCATCTGGGATATACTTTCAAGGCATGGTAAAAGGCCTATCGTTATAGGCGTGCCACTGACATACCCTCTCAAACCTGTTAACAATGGACTAATGATAAGCTGTTTCCTCACACCGGACAAAAATTCTCAATTTACGTATCCTGACACGTTAAGGCATGAGGTGGAAAGAGTTTCAGACGGCTACATCCTGGACGTAAAAGATTTCAGAGGTGAAGACAAGGATCAGGTTTTAAATACGATTTATGAAATGACAGGAAAGAGATTTAAACTTACAAGGCACTTTATACAAAAAGAAGATTGGGATTTCCTGATGATGGTGGAGATGGGGACGGACAGGATACAACACGCCTTCTGGGGATTCTTTGACAACAGGCATCCGAGGTACCTGCTGGGAAATAAATATGAGAATGTTATATTTGACTATTACAGATATATAGATGACGAAATAGGCAAAACTCTTGCATTATTGGACGAAGACACCATTGTCTTAATTGTTTCGGATCACGGCGCCATGATGATGGAGGGGGGGATATGCATAAACGAGTGGCTGATAAATAACGGATACCTTAAGCTGACACATTATCCCGATGAGGTTACTCAGATCAGTAAAGAAATGATTGACTGGGACAAGACCAGGGTCTGGGGTGAAGGGGGCTACTACGGGCGCCTGTTTTTTAACGTGAAAGATCGTGAACCGAATGGAATAATCCCGAAACAGAATTATGAGTTTGTAAGAAATGAATTAATAGCAGCACTTGAAGATCAGAGGGATCAGGCCGGGCAAAAGATAAATACAAAGGTATTTAAGCCGGAGGAAATCTATTCAGAATGTAGAAACATACCGCCGGATTTGATTGTCTATTACGGAGATCTGGCCTGGAGGTCTGTTGGCAGTGTAGGGCACAATAGTGTCTGGGCAAATGAGAATGATACAGGTGCAGATGATGCAAATCACTCCCGGCACGGGATATTTGTTATGAGTGGTGATAACGGATATCATTCTGAAAGGAGAGACGGTTTAAAGATAATGGACGTAACGCCCACTGTCTTAGACCGAATGGGAATTGATATTCCGTGGTATATGGAGGGAGATGTAATTAAATAAGTTAGTTTTATATACCTTCCTTTCGGAAGTCGTGCCAAAGGCAGATCCGCCCAGGCAGAGATTCCAGTGCTTGAACTTGGAATCCCCATGAGAGTGGGGTATAGAGAGTTTTATTATTAAGCTTATTAAAAAGGAAACATGATTTGAAGGATTTTCTCTGGGGACTCAACTTCCTGACAATTCTTCCGACAGGCAGGAGATGGCGTGAGAGAGAGCCAAAGATTGGGAATGTAGTGTTCTGGTTTCCCATAATTGGCCTGTTGATGGGAGCGGTACTGACATTTATTTATTTCTATGCAACCTGGTTCTTTCCACATCTGGTCGCCGATGCCGTAATCCTGGTAGTCTATATTGTTATGACGGGCGGTTTTCACCTCGATGGTTTTGCAGATACCTGTGATGGTTTATTCGGAGGGGGTACCAGGGAAAAAAGGCTCGATATAATGAGGGACAGCCGAACGGGGAGTTATGGTGCATTATGTCTTATATGTACTATAGGTCTGAAATATATTTGCATTGTTTCAATTGATCCGGGAGCTGTGGCTGCGTTATCCTTTATTTCTGACTACGAGGTAATAAAGGGTATGAACCCTTTATATCTCAATGCCTGTGAAAAGGGTAAAGTACTTCTCTTTATGTGTGCCATTGGTAGATGGTCTCAAGTACTGGGTGCAGCGCTATCAAGCTATGCCAGAGATGAAGGGGGCACGGGGAAAATAATTGTTGAGAACGTCAAAATTAGACATGCCCTGTTTTCCTCGATCATACCGGGAATACTCATATTTTTATTTTGTGGAATTACGGGAATTCTTATATTCTTTATAGTGTTCGTTGTGGTTGCCTTGTTCGTTACGTATGCCAAAGATAAAATTGGCGGTATGACAGGTGATACCCTTGGAGCAACAAATGAGATAAGTGAATTGACCGTTTTACTTTCCTTTTTAGTTATTTAATGTCAGAATTAACATTCATAATCGGCGGTGCAAGAAGCGGCAAGTCTGCATTTGCAATAGAACTTGCTGAAAAGCAGAAGCACGTTTGTTATATTGCGACTGCGGATTCCGGGCACGCTTCACAGATCGATGACGGTGAGATGCTGGAGAGGATACAAAAGCATCGTAAGAATAGGCCCGCAGACTGGGAGACGGTAGAAGCGCCCCTTGAACTGGATAAGGCGGTTTCAAATCTTAATGGAACCATCGATGTTGTATTAATTGATTGTATTACCCTTTACGTAACAAATATGCTTCTTGGCGGCAGTGAAGAGGCAGGGGATGAGTACATAATTGATGCAATAAACAAATTATGTATTGTTTGTAAGAAGATACCTTCTCATGTTATAATAGTTTCCAATGAAGTTGGTCATGGAATCGTGCCGGATAATGTGCTTTCGAGGAGATTTCGTGATATTGCAGGCTATGCTAATCAGATAATTGCAAAAGAAGCAGACAATGTATATCTTGTTACTGCAGGAATTGAAACCAAGATTAAATAATCATTTCTTTGAAAGGAGATAGAATGAAATTTTTTATAGATACAGCGGATGTGAATGAGATAAGAGAGGCAGAGAGCCTGGGGATCCTGGACGGCGTTACAACAAACCCTACATTGATATCAAGGACAGGACGGCCTTTTAAGGAAACCATAGAGGAGATATGTACAATTGTAAAAGGCCCGGTAAGTGCTGAAGTAGTTAGTGTAGATACTGACGGTATAATTAAAGAAGGAAGAGAGCTGGCAAAAATAGCTGATAACATAGTCGTCAAGGTGCCACTCATAAAGGATGGCCTTAAGGCGGTAAAGGCCTTAACTTCAGAAGGAATAAAGGTAAACGTTACCTTGTGCTTCTCTTCAAATCAGGCCTTGCTTGCAGCAAAGGCCGGGGGTACTTACATCAGCCCGTTTGTCGGCAGGCTGGATGATAAAGGGCATACGGGGATGGAGGTTATTGATGAGATTAGAACTATCTATGATAATTACGGTTTTGAGACTGAGATAATAGTTGCCAGTATTCGAAATCCGTTACATGTGAGAGACGCAGCTATTATGGGTGCTGACATAGCGACAATACCATTTGCGGTATTCAACAATATTGTAAAACATCCGTTGACAGATGCAGGGCTGGAGAGTTTTCTTGCAGACTGGGAAAAGGTTCCCAAGTAGGCTGAGTAGTTATTGCGAATCT
>CAZPAM010000121.1:0-4963 GCA_964584595.1 uncultured Candidatus Scalindua sp.
CGAACCGGCAATCTGTTTCAATTCAGAAAACATTTCGTTTACGTTTTTCTCGGTACTTGGCAGGTAATCCTCAAGCTTGATATCTTCCTGATTTGTTTTTGAAATGTTTTTTATAATTAATTGTATTTTATTCTGGTAAATCTCAGTTCTGCCCTTAACCTTCAAGAAGGTATCATTGCCAAGGGACTCAAAGAATGGTTTGCTGGCGTCCCACATCCTTGCATCAATAGTTCCCGTACGATCCGATAGCTGTGCCTGGAGATATAAACTCCCGGTCTTTGTTGTCCTCAAATCTTTGTTTTGAACCAAAAATATATCGTCAATAGTAGTGCCGCCGTTTAGTTGTGATATAAACTTTCTTGGCATTTTGTGCCTCCGGTAAACTCGTTGAGATGAGTGTAATAGGTCTTATTTTGTAAAGATAACTTGCAGATTTGCTATGTTGAAAGTGTTGATAGTTATGTCCTTATCAATCATGCGATTTTACGTGTCTGCTTTTTTAAAGTCAAGACGCAATATATAGTTCTTGAAAAAATGTTTGTATGTTGACATTTTTAGTTTTGGTGTTTATAAATTAACAGCAGTAAGGATACAATTAATTATGTTAAAGGAAAAATTAAAAACAAAGAAGGCGAAGATTGGCATAATAGGGCTTGGTTATGTGGGGCTGCCTCTTGCAGTAGAATTCGCAAGGCAAGGGTTTAGTGTAGTAGGTATTGACAATGATTCCAAGAGAGTAGCACAGATTAATAAAGGGAAATCCTATATTACTGATATTAAGGGAAGCGTTGTCAGTAATCTTGTCAAGAACCGGAAGCTAAGGGCTACTACTAGTTTTAGTGTTATTAAGAGTCTGGATTCAATAAGTATTTGTGTTCCAACTCCCTTGACAAAAACCAAAGACCCCGATATTTCGTTTATAATGTCTGCTACAGACGCAGTTAAAAAATACATTAGTAAAGGACAATTAATAATCTTAGAAAGTACAACTTATCCTGGAACAACAGAGGAGATAATTAAGCCTAAACTTGAAGAAAGCGGATTGAAAGCAGGTAAAGATTTCTTTTTAGCTTTTTCACCTGAACGTATAGATCCGGGCAACAAGCTGTATAGCACAAAGAATATACCAAAGGTAATAGGCGGTATCACAAAAAAATGTACAAAGATGGCAAGTCTTTTCTACGGTCAGATTATGGATACAGTAATACCTGTTTCGTCGACAAGGGTTGCGGAAATGGTTAAAATATTAGAGAATACTTTCAGAAGTGTTAATATCGCACTGGTTAATGAAACCGCCCAGATGTGTGAACGTTTAGGTATAGATGTCTGGGAAGTTATTGAAGTTGCCGGGACCAAACCTTTTGGCTATATGGCTTTTTATCCCGGCCCTGGTTTGGGGGGGCACTGTATTCCTGTAGATCCACTTTTTCTTTCTTGGGTTGCCAAAAAGACTGGTTTTGAGTCAAGGTTCATAAACCTTGCTGATCAAGTTAATAGTAATATGCCGCGGTTTGTGGTTAACAAGGTAGCTGATGCATTAAATAGTCATAAAAAGAGTATCAGTGGTTCACGTATACATATCTTCGGTGTTGCTTACAAGAAAGATGTATCAGATTCCAGGGAATCACCGGCCTTCGATATATTAAGCATACTTAACTCAAAAGGGGCGATAATGAGTTACACAGATCCATATATCAAAGATATCGAATTTGATGGTGTTTTACTCAAAACCAAAAAACCTTCAAATAACTTTCTTGATAAGATAGACTGTTCCATCATTATAACTGATCATAGCGTTTTTGATTATAATACAATAGTTAAGAAGTCTAAACTAATCGTTGACACAAGAAACGCTTTGAAAGGTTTTAAAGGTAAGAATATTTGCCGTTTATGAGGCTCCTGTGCAAAATCAGGATATTCAGAGTGTGAGGGCTAAAGAATCTATACAAAATAAAGGTATTTATAACTTAGTCATAAAACTCTCCAAAGATCAGAAAATCAAGATTGGCCGGCTTGGTACATTCGTTTTTCCGAAAGGTTTTTATGTTTACACGGGAAGTGCCCAAAATGGTCTTGAAAAAAGGATAAATAGGCACCTTGCAAAGATTAAGAAATTTCACTGGCATATTGATTACCTTCTGTCCTGTGCAAAGATTATAGAGATACTCAGGTATATTGGGAGCAGGAAGGATGAATGTAAATTAAATCGCGTTATAAGTAAAGTCGCTGGCGCAACCGCAATTGTGAAGAAGTTTGGTTCTTCAGACTGCAATTGTATAACACATCTTTATTACTTTAAGAATATCCCAACGCATTTTCACGGAGATCTTATTGAATGCACACCTGTCTTAATCGAATAGTTTCCATTGTTACAAAAGCCTTGAATATAACAGGTGTTTTTGATACCATTTTTCACCATTATATCGAAGAAATAGGTGAAGTAGTCTTCAAAAGGGCTTAGATGAAGAAGATTATTCAAGTGCTTTACACCATATATGCGTGGATTATAAATGTTTCGCTTTGGTCTATAGGTTATCTGGTTTCGCTTATTTCCACAATCGGTGTTGCGGATAAGGAAAATACGTATAATGCTATAGAACGTAAGTTTACAAGGATTTCCTTCAGGCTCTTGGGGATAAACTTAGATGTAAAAGGCCTGGAAAATATTCCGGACAGCGAACCGGTAATATTTGTTTTGAATCATCAGAGTTTTATAGACGTAAAACTTTCAATAGCCGCTATACCCAGAAATTTCAGCTTTATTTCTAAGGACATTCTTTTCAAAATACCAGTACTTGGAAAATACATGAAGACTTCAGGCCATATTGGTATTCGTAGAAGTGACGAAAGAAATGCTTATGGAACCTTGAGTGAAGTTATAGAGAAGCTTGATGGAGGCAAGTCAATAATCTTCTTTCCTGAAGGCACAAGAAGTGAAAATGGAGAGCTCGGACGTTTTAAGAGAGGTATTTCAATGGTTATCCTGAAATCAGGCAGGAAGGTAATTCCAACGGCTATTATAGGGAGTAGAGGGTATCTGCCTAAAAGCAGTATTCTCAGCAATCCTGAATACAGGGATATAGGATTTAGATTTGGCAAGCCGCTTAAATTCCCGAAGGTAGAGAATGAAGACAGGGCGCTGTCGAAGGATGTCGTGGCAAGAGTAAGATCTGAAGTTTCGAAACTTCTATATAATTGAAATAAATGAGTACTCAACAAATAGCATTATTTATTGCAGCTGGCGTTGCTATATGGGTTTATACGGATGCAAAAAAGAATAACTATAGTACGTCTGCATCCATAGGCTGGATGCTGGGCGTGTTTATGCTTATGATAATATTTTTGCCAATTTACTTAGTAATGAAAGCGAAGCGTGCAAAACGCCCTGTAATATCAACATCCTGTGAGCATTGTGGCAAACCATATTTTGGTAACCCAAACTATTGCCCGCACTGTGGGCATTTGGTTCGTAAAGTATAGTACATGAAGGGATTATGAAAGAAAGAATAACAAATGAGCTAAAGGATGCAATGAAGTCCGGTGATAAGCTGAAAACGTCCGTATTAAGGATGATATTGGCAGATATCATAAATGTTGAAAAATCCGGTAAAGATTTTAAATCCATAGACGTTGTCAGAGGATATGCAAAGAAGTTGAAGAAGGCTATGGAAGAATACGAACGTTTGCAAATTCAAAACGAGATAGATTCCTGCAATGCAGAGCTGAAGATAGTTGAAGAATTTCTACCAAAGCAGATGTCAGATGAAGAGCTTGAGAAGGTCGTAACAGAAATAATAGAATCTGAAAAGCCCGGAGATATAGGATCAGCAATGAAGGTTGTTATGGGTAAGTATAAAGATGTTGCTGATGGCAAAAAGGTTCAGGCATTGGTAAAGAAAATATTTTTAAAATGATAATACTATTCCCGCCAAAAAGATCGTATGGCCAATCCACAGTTTAGCTGGCCACAATCATAGCTGTTAAATTCCATCCACGTCTTTTTCTGTTGGTATATTTAGGAAAGTTTTTTTCATAGAAATGCTTTTGGTTTTTCTATTATTTCTGCGTGTTGTGATTTTTTTGTCAAAAAAAGTTATCTGAAAAGATTTTTATGCAATTTTTTTTTTTGTTAGATAATCCCTCAATTGTATTGTAGTTGTCATCATTCTCTGTCGGCATTTAGTGGCAATGGAGGCTTGCGATATTAATTGCATCGGTAAATATCATGCCTGGTTCACTCTTCTTCCGTGTTGCATATATCAATTCATCATTAATAGCAGCTAAAGATGTTAGTCTTAGTCGAATTTCATCTCTGGCTTATGAGGTCAGGGAGGCCTCCTCTTGATAAAGCCTTATATGTTCAGCGTCTGAGCCCTCCCTGGTTAACTGATTCAATTGAAGTCTCCTGCTGCTAATATAAAAAACTGATTGCTGCCGGCATTCTCTATCAGTACATGTAGGTGTTGGAGAATGCGGCATGTGTTCTAGATTTTTTCTAGTTTAAAAAAACAAATTTCCTGCAAATCCGCTTTTTTTGTTTTTTGTGTATTAATAAATAATATTTCTATCACACAACATATGTTATCAATTTGTACGTAATATACTAAATATTGTATTTTTTTGCTTGACATTGCATTATCATTTGTTAAATTACGCGCGCAGGTGGATGTTCGTAGGTAAGTATAACTACTTTCGAATATTCAAAGAAATTTATTTTATAAATATTCTGTTTTGCAAATCGTTTAAAAAACAGAATTTTCATAGTGGAATTTAGAGTGTAATTATTTTACGTATATTTTATTTAATATTTAAATGTTAGAGAGGGGGTGATAAAGAATGGCAGTAAAGAAGAAAGCGGCAGCTAAGAAGAAGAAACCAGCAGCTAAGAAGAAGAGACCAGCAGCTAAAAAGAAACCAGCTAAGAAGAAGACGGCAGCTAAAAAGAAACCAGCTAAGAAGAAGA
>CAZPAM010000122.1:0-4930 GCA_964584595.1 uncultured Candidatus Scalindua sp.
TTTCCTTCTTTATAATCCGGTGGTGAAAAATCTATTTGGGCGGCCAGTAAATTAGCAATTGATCCCATAACGGCATTTATTAAAATATTACCGACTTCGTACAGGGTTCCCGATGTTGCTTCAGCGAAACCTTCCGAGTCCGGATTTTCACCTGTAAGGGCTGTAACCAGTTTTTCTACACTTTCCGAGGGAAAAACAAGTGCTGAGCTTCCTGAAAATGGCCCGTGGAAGCTGAGTTGAACGCTGGCAATATTATTGCGACTCAGGTCTGTCAGTTCTTCTCCGGGATTTTCCGGATCAAACATGATAATCGATGGCACTTCTAATTCAATATGGGACTCCAGCATTCCATTAAGTATACTGGCTGCCTTTCCTATCCCGATATTTACTATCTCTCTCAAGGTGTCTAATTGTTGATCAGTCGGTGCAGGCATTAATCCTATTCTCCTTCATTCAGAATTTTTTCTATAGCCTCCTTCAATTTTTCCTTGTCAGGCGGCTTGCTGAAAAACTCGGAAACGCCAAGGTTCATACACTGATCTTTGATAGTCTCCTGAATATTTGCAGAAATTACGATTACCTTTACGTCCATCTTTGTTTCACGTAAAAGTGCAAGTAATTCGGTTCCCTCCATTTCCGGCATAAGGATATCAGTGAGTACAATGTCAGGTTCTTCACTACATATTTTTTCCAGACCCACTTTCCCATTCTCAGCTTCAATAGTTTCATGCCCGAATTCGGCGATCATCTTCTTTAACATTGTACGTGTAAATTTTGCATCATCAATAATAAGAATTTTTGCCATCTAGCCCTCCTTGTAAATTACAATTATGTCCCGCCTGTGTCTGATGATCCCGGATCAACAATCTCAAAATAATACCCGAAACCAAGCCTTGATTTTTGTGTAAGCTGTCCTATGCAATAGTAATACTTACCTGGTTCGAGTTTGGCATAACGTACGCCAACTCTGCTTGATATTTCAGAATACTCATCATCTATACTCTCGACCCCCCAGTCTCCTGATTCAAATACTATATTAGCTATAAGGTTGTTATCCGTTATCCTGTAAAGATTCTTACCCACTACGACCGGTTCTTCCTTGGAGTAGTCAAGCATCATAATCTCGATACTGCCATTGTCGAATGCTTCCACCGGGCACTCAATTTTTGTTGGCTCTCCTTTTACATAAAAGCTTAAGCTATTATCATCGCGTTCTGAATAAAAACTGGCATATTCAAACTTCTTATAGTCATTCACTCTTACCAGAAAGACACCGCCGCTCTCAGGATATTTCCAGAAAGTTAACTTTGGCATGGGGACTTCTGTTGCATCGCGTAAATTTAAAGGAAATGTCTGTTTTGCATAACCTTTTTTACTAAACGTTAATACTATTTTACCGGGATTAAAGTTAATCCTGTATTGACCATTTTCATCAGTCCTGGTAGTAAAATCAGTTTTCTTGATCTTGACCTCAACATCTTTAACGACATTATCAAAACTATCTATCACCTGTCCTGTCAATGTTCCCTGCCTTGAAAATGCTGACGGAGAAAAAACGATTGTGGCAAGAACCAGTAAAAATGTAATCTTTAAAACCTGTACTATTTTCATAAATTAACTCACTTTAAATTTCGATATAGCCATATTGTAAATAGAGGTAAGACTCCGACCGGAAGTGTCAAAATACCTGCAAAAGCAGCTACGACGATTGCATATTTACTTTTCGACTTAAAGAGTATTCCTGAAAAGATTGAAACACCACCCACTATAATTGCAACTGCCGCCCAGAAATTACTCATTGTACGGCAGAAATTCCAGCACACAATACTACAGTCTACGTCACAGATTGTCATGGTGTGCGGCTTCCACCATATAAGACAATACACTACACAAGATATAACAATAAATCCACTAAAAACAGGAAAGAGCCAGCTTACAGACTGAAGCCTGTTTATAATCTCCTTCAAGGTTTATCTCCCCATGTATAAACACGCATAATATTATTGACATTATGTTTAAAATTATCTTAAATTACCGCTATATTTCACGGTAGCTTCCGGTAAATGGAGAATAGTACCGTGTTTCTTTACCAAAAGGCTAAAACAAGATTATAATAAATAGTGCGTATTGCTGCTAATTAATTCAGGAGAATAATATGGATAAGGTGTATATGTCAAAAGATGGTTACGAAAAGCTAAGAAAAGAGCTGGACGAAATGAAGAATGTAAAGAGGGCTGAGATTCAGGAAGCAATCGCAACAGCACGGGCACATGGCGACCTCAAAGAAAACGCTGAATATCATGCAGCAAGGGAAGCGCAGGGCCTGCTTGAAGCAAAGATTCGTCAACTTGAGGACAAGCTTGCCAGGACTGAAATTGTAGACTCTGCCAATATACCAACCGATGCTGTACATTTTGGTGCAAAAGTAGAGCTTGAGGATATGGATACTGGAGATATTGAAAATTACGAACTGGTAGGTGCCGGTGACGATGATCCGATAAACGGTAAAATACAGGTCTCTTCACCTTTCGCACAGGCATTATTGGAACATAAGGTGAACGATGTGGTAGAGGTAAACGCCCCGGGGGGTGTGTTAAAGTTTAAAATATTGAAGATTGAGTACTAACCATATACTATTCTCCGGAAGGTAAATGGAATTTGGGTTCCAGGTTATATTTTCGGCAAAGCTGTCCTGTAGTCCACTTTTTTCCCATCCTGGAGACTAGCTGTATGAGTTTTTCGTGTTCCTCTCGAAGTACCTCGTCAAATGATATCTCTTTCTTTTCTATAATTTCCTCGCCAAATACCTTGGCGTTAAAAGCTCCTAGAAATAATCTGTCAACCGCCACCATGTACCACCTTTCTTATCAAGCTAATTTCTATAAATATAGTTTATTAATAACTTAAATACTCTTATGTACATAGTATCGGAGGTTTCAAAGGAAACTTAAGAAAGAAAAAATTGTTTTTTTGATTAAAAGCACATTTGGTTTTTCACCTTGATTTTAAATGTACGTAACCTTATTATTTCTTCAGTTTTACACAAATCTACTTTACACAGTAACGACTTATGACTTCTATAGACTGGGCAGTATTAATAACTTATCTTCTTGGAATTATAGGGCTGGGTATCTGGCTGGCAAGGCGTCAACAGTCTACCGATGACTATTTTCTTGGTGGTAGGAAGATGGGGCCCACTGTTATTGCCGTATCACTTGCTGCCAACCAGGTGAGTGCCATAAGTCTGATCAGCGCCCCTGCATTTGTAGCGCTCAAAACCGGTGGCGGTATTAAATGGTTACAGTTTGAGTTTGCGGTACCGATTTCAATGATTGCCATAATGTTTCTGCTGGTGCCGGTTTTCCGTCAGCTTTCCGGTGCCTCGGTCTACGAATATGCCGAACGGCGATTCGGGGCGGGTACACGGCTTACACTGTCAGCTCTTTTTATGTTCTCACGCGGACTCTCAACAAGCGTGCTTTATGATTATTATGGCAGTGGTTGCCATTGCGTATACAACCATTGGCGGGATAATGGCAGACGTGTACAGCGACATCATTCAGCTTGTCATCTTATACGGAGGTGTACTTGTTGCGCTGATTGTGTCTATAAACATGTTAGGTGGAGATGCCTCTCTATCTATTGACCCGGAGCGGCTGAATTCGATAGATTTTTCCCATCACGGTTTTGGAGACGGTCAGACTTTTGCATTCTGGCCTATGATCATTGGCTGTATGTTTCTTTATATAGGTTATTATGGATGTGACCAGAGCCAGGCGCAGCGTCTGCTTGCAGCACCCGATAATCGTCAGACACAAAACGCCCTGATGATTAATGGAATGATCCGGTTTCCCATAGTTTTAACATATATTATATTCGGTGTTGTTCTTGCACTCTTTATCCAGAATCAGCCCGATTTTGCCGCTCTACTCAAAGATAAAAACCCAGATTATCTGGTACCTACATTTATGATCACTTACCTGCCGGTCGGTGTGGTAGGTTTGGTAATGGCGGGTCTCTTTGCCGCTTCCATGTCCAGTCTTGATTCTGCCTTTAATTCACTCTCTGCCGTAACCGTTACAGATTTTGTCCTGAAGTTTAAACCAAAGATTGCGCAGAATCCCCTCAAGATGCTTCGACTCTCCAAACTTATAACTCTGTTGTGGGGTATATTTACTGCCGGAGGGGCCTACTTTGTAGCGAAATCCTCTTCCACCGTAATTGAGTTAGTGAACATGATAGGCTCGGCATTTGCCGGCCCCATTCTGGCTACCTTTCTGGGCGGTATTCTTTTCCGATCAATAACAGGTTCCGGTGTGGTTACCGGCATAATAGTCGGTACTGTGCTTAACTTCTTCCTTGGCCAGTGCGTACCATCTATCTCCTGGCTCTGGTGGGGGCCAATTGGATTCTGCACTACACTGAGTGTTTCACTCATATATTCAAAAATATCTCCGGCTGTTTCAAGTATCACGGAAAATTGGACATTGAAGGGCATATTGAAAGAACATCCTGAAAAACAGAGCTGGCTGAAAGACGGGAGAGTCTATACACTGGCAATATATACAATCTTTATTATCATAATCTCTATAATAGTTTCAAGAGTCCTGCATTCAATACTGTGAGATTTTTACCACGGATTGACACGGATGAAACACGGATTGAAGTAAGAAGCAAGAGGCAGGGACAAGGCGAATATCGAATGTCGAACAAGGAATTTCGAATGATTAAGGTCTTTTTGAGAAAATAACACCAATACCAAAAGTCCATATCGATCCTAAAATAATTGACCACTTCCAGGAGATCTTCTCAATTCCCAGTGGAGAGAGAAGGGTTGAGCGGACTTCCTGTAGCGGTCCTATTGAATCTGCCGTAAAAAACAGGACCATAAGCACACTCGTAACCATTATAACGACATTGGCAATATCGT
>CAZPAM010000123.1:0-4848 GCA_964584595.1 uncultured Candidatus Scalindua sp.
GTAGTCAATAACCCTATCCGGATCTTCCTTATAAAGTTGTTCTGCCAGACTGTGAGGATGCCAAACCGTATCCACCTCAACTATATCCTCAGCAAAACGATGAAGGTATTTAGCCACCGATAATCCACACAGCCCCCCCATTGCATTTGTACTAAAGCGGCCTTTAGGATGTGAACGTTTGGTACCATAACGAATTACAGTCCAGATTTCTTCCGCTTGCTCATCTGAAATATTAAACTCAAAAATCTCAACAGCATGCGTGTCAATACGTTTCCGCCAATCCAGATATTGGTTAAGACTGGGAACTTTTTCGACAAGCACATCATTCTCACGCACAGGACCCTCCCTAACAGGAGCATCGTAACGCCTATACCGACGTGCCTGACCTGCATAACGATGACGAGATGCAAAACCACCCGCCGGATCCCAGAATAGAGGACCTTTGCTCCGGCAATACACCCGCAGGGTAGTATGCACACAAGACGCTCCACGATACATAATCATTACATGAAGCTTTGACTGTTCAGGATTGTCCTCAAGACTTTTTTCATTACATTCCAGGCCATACCAGGCCTTGGGTAGCATAGGAGGATTTGAACGATGGTAACAGCAGCCTGCTTGAAGGCTGATTCCAAAAATAAATAAAACAAAGATGATGTTTTTTCTAAGCATTACATAAAGCCTCTATTACATAAAATCAATATCCCTCAACCCGGTTCTCTGACGGTATATAAAAAGACAGATGTTCATCTCTATAAATAATTACCTTATCCGGATCTTTATTATACAGTTGTTTAGCCAGGTTATGAGGAAAGAAAACAGTATCTACCTCAACAATATCCTCCGCAAAGCGATGCAGGAATTTAGCAACTGACAATCCGCATGTTAACCCAATTGCTTTTGTGCTAAACTGTCCTTTTGGATGTGAACGTTTTGTACCATATCGAAGAATAGTGTAGAGTTCTTCCGCTTCACTATCTGTAATATTAAACTCAAAGATTTCTACAGCATGTGTGTTGATAATTCTTCGCCAGTCCAGGTATTGATTAAGACTCGGTACTTTTTCACTGATCACATCTTCCTTACGTTCCGAATCCATATAGCGTTTGGTTGCGAAGTCCCTGTTATGGCGTGCCGCCGGACCCAGATAACGGATTTGAGTAGCAAAGGCACCTGCCGGATCCCAGAAGAGCGGGCCTTTTGTCCGGCAGTACAAACGCAAGGCTGTATGCTTACAAGACGTCTTATGATACATAACCATCACATGGAGTTTTGACTGTCCGGAATCATCCTCAAGACTTTTTGCATCACATTCATTGCCATTCCATGTACTAGGCAACATAGGAGGATATGAACCATGGAAACAGCAGCCGGTAAGAAGGCTGATTCCAAAAATAAATAAAACAAAGATAACATTTTTTCTAAGCATCTGAATTAATTCTCTAAAGGTTTGTCCAGCAAGAAACACACTGTACTATTTGAATGAAATATATCCAGAATAATATTTTTTCACTATATACACTGTATTTTGAACCTAAAGAGGACTATATCGAGAAAATCACTGTACGAAAAGAGCTCTTTTCTGTATAAGATATATAATTCTACGGAAACGAAATAAATAGAATGAAAAATCTTTATACTATAATTTTATGCAAAATAATTCTTTTACAAACCCAAAACTGGTAAAGCTGGCCAGAATACTTATTATAATAGTAATCGTATGGATAGTTGCTGACTTCCTTGGCATAAAGCCTTCAAGATTTATACAACCTAAAGTTGGGATGCGACCGGTAACACAACCAATAGGTGATTTAGGAGCAGATGAGAGAGCCAATATGCAAATCTTTGAGCAGGCCTCTCCGTCTGTCGTATATATAACAAACAAGCGGTTCCAAAGGGATTTCTTTTCTTTTAACGTTATGGAGATACCTCAAGGAACCGGCTCAGGTTTCTTATGGGATAATAAGGGCCACATAGTAACAAATTTTCATGTTATCTATGAAGCTGATGAAATCGAAGTCAAGATGCAAAACGGAAAAAGCTACGACGCCTCAATAGTGGGAGCTGATCCCGATCACGATCTGGCAGTATTGCAAATTAATGCTATGAATCTTAATATTCCACCCCTGATGATTGGAAGCTCTAACGATTTACGGGTAGGACAAAAGGTACTGGCCATCGGAAATCCTTTCGGATTAGATTCCACATTGACCACCGGCATTATTAGCGCTCTGGGCAGGACAATCCAGTCTATGACCAAGAGATATATCCATAATGTAATCCAGACAGATGCTGCCATTAATCCGGGAAATTCCGGGGGACCACTTCTGGATTCATTCGGCAGGTTGATTGGCGTAAACACCGCTATTATGAGTCCCAGCGGAACATATTCAGGGGTTGGTTTTGCGGTACCCGTAGATACGGTAAATCGTATTGTCACCAAACTGATGAATTACGGGAAGGTAGGGCGTCCGGGATTTGGCATTTCCCTTATCCCGGAACACATCATGTCCAGAGTGGGTATAGAGGGTGTGGGAATTCTTGAAGTATACAAGGGCAGTTCAGCAGAAGAGGCAGGGTTGAGGGAAGTAAAACGTCTGCCCAATGGACAAATAGAAATGGGAGACATAATAATTGAATGTGACGGTTCTCAGGTAAAAAAGAGTGACGACCTTATCAGAATTCTAGACAGACATGAAGTTGGCGACGAAGTAGATATTGTTATTATCAGAAGTGGTGTAAAAAGATCAGTCCGGATAGCCATTCAATCAATCAATTGATTTCCAAAGGGGGCATTATGTCGAACGTAAAATCTCAAACGAGGGATTACTTAGGTACTGTTAAAACAGTTTCTTTGTCTACCTGCATGGATGACAAACCTTCATGCCGCATTATGGAGATTCAAAAAGTAGATGATGATCTTAAGATATGGTTTGTTGCCCATAAGAGTTCTCCAAAGATGGAGCAAATTGGCAAAAATAATAGCGCCTGCATTGTCTCGTTTAACAATGAGACATTTAGAGACGTCAGGCTTTTTGGAACGATCGAAGTTTTCATCGATATGGAGACAAAGGAAAGCATATGGAAGGAAGAACTTGCCCCGTATTTTCTGGATGGTATTAATGATCCGGAACTCACTGTCTTGAAATTTATCCCGGAAAGACTTGAATACAGAGATATGAAATCAGGCGGTCTATTGCCGGAAGCAGAGAATGTGTAAAGACTTTTCCCGCGCTTCTAATTTGTCACCGCTCCAGCTATGCTACGCTAAATACAATGATAACTGAGGTTTATCTTCATCTCTTTGTCCTTGACAAACTACTTTAATAATTGTAGATTAATCGGGGCTTTATCAGACTGAACCTCACATCAGAATTGGACAAACCCACCGTTTTGCTATTATTTTTGTAAGAAGAATTAGTTATATTCAAGGCAATGTCCATTTATAGTGCCATGAATCAGATTGTAGCATTACAGTATTATATATAAATTGTTTTAGTAGTAATTGCTAAATAACTTTAGACAGAACATCAATAGATATTGAAAAAATGAGTAATCAAACTGAAAAAAAAGCAATCACTAATGAAAAAGATAGTTCGGTGATGGTATATGTTCCTGAAGGGACTTTCTTAATGGGAGTTGAAAAGGATTCTGTAAGAGTAGACGCATTTTACATTGATAAGTTTCCAATAACAAATAATCAATACAGAAAGTTTATGGAAGAAACAAACTATGATGAACCTGCTTTCTGGCATGATAAAAGATTTAACAACGCAAATCAACCTGTAGTCGGTGTGAGTTGGGATGATGCAATTGCTTATACAAATTGGGCAGAAAAAAGACTGCCGGAAGAAAAAGAGTGGGAGAAAGCCTCTCGGGGTACGGACGGAAGAGAATATCCGTGGGGAAATGGAAAACCAGATCAAAGCCTCGCTGTCTTTGATTTAGACATATCAAAAGGCGCTCCCACTAATGTAGGAACACATCAATCTGGAGCTAGCCCTTACGGTTGTTATGATATGTCAGGAAATATTTGGGAATGGTGCCAGGAATGGTATACTGAGGGAAAATATCGTGTGGTTCGTGGAGGGTCATGGATAAATCACATGACCATCTTAAACTGCGCTTATCGAAGCTGCAGTGTGCCGATTGGCAAGGATAACAATGTTGGTTTTCGCTGCGTTAAGAGCACAACATGATTTAATACTTTATTCCTTTTTCCCATATATATTCCAGGAAAACGAAAGGTCGAAGTTACCATCGAATTCGAATTTATCCTCGAATTCTGTTTGAAAATCATAAAGATCCTTAAAATCTTCTATTGAATCTGATTCCGTTCTACCCATTAATCCACTCTCTACCAGATTAAAGACTATTTCTCCAAAATCTCCACTGTTAGTTATACCCCACAGCTCAAAGACTTTCTTTGTCATAAAACCAAACTTCATCAAGGAAAATTGTTTAATCCCTTCTGAGAGTTCTTGCCCACTAACATGACGCTCTTCCTCCCTTGAGCTATTATATTTTTTCCCAAGTCTGGAAGCAGTAAAATCAAGAGCTTCAAAAATAAACTGATATGACTGTACTGAATAGCGGTTGTCTTTATCAATTATCCTTTGAAGCTTTTTCCATGTATCTTGTGCGGTTTTCTTACCCACTTATTTAATCTATACTTTTTACAATTATTATCTGCTAACTTGCCGCAGAATATTCTACCCTTGGAAAGACAGGCTGTCCTTTACATACCTTGATTCCAGGCCTGGTTCCACCCCATGTAATTTTATTATTAATAGGTTTGTCATCTGAAGACAATCCCATCTGCTTTTGTATCTCAGCAGCAATATTTGG
>CAZPAM010000124.1:0-4603 GCA_964584595.1 uncultured Candidatus Scalindua sp.
GCCTTTATGCGGTATGCCATTCGGAAGGATTACGTCGAAAGCTGAAATCCTGTCGGTCGCAACGAGCAGGAGATTGTTGTCAATCTCAAATATCTCTCTGACCTTTCCCTTGTTGTGTAGTTTTAAGTAAGGGATACTTGTTTCTAATAGAACTGTATCGTTAGAAGCCATTATTTTGCCTAGAAATTGTTTTCCTGTGAGAAGTGTTTGTTCAGTTTGTTTTTTAACGTTTGAGCGCCTTTGAGATTGGGACAAAGTGATAGAGCCTTATTGAACCTTTCCAATGCGTTGTCCCATTCACCTGAAGCCACATAACAATCGGCAATTTTTTTGTAAATGAAGGCCTCTTCGTTTTTGCCTAATTTTAAGTTTAATGCTCTTGTCAGGTAGGTTATTGCAATGTCGGGTTGCGTCAGTTTTGCTAACTTCTTACATGATAAACGAAGGATTCTTTCTTTGATCTCCTCCAGTAAGTGTTTGCGTGCAGGATTGCCGTTTTCTTCCTGATAAACATACTCGTACATCTTAAATGCCAATTCATACTGCTCTTGACTCTCATACTCTTCGGCAAGAAGAAATTTGCAATCCAGATAATCTTTTAAATCTAAAAAGGCCAGTAGCTCAAATTCTTTATTTTCCTCTTTTAAGCGTTCATAATTTTTTACTGCCTGGGGTCCATTCTTGTTTAAGAGGTCGTTTAAAACCATTTTAGCCTGAGATCTTAAGTCGTCCTTGCCGTTCTCTCTTTTCGGTTTTTCTTTGTAGTGAAAATCTCTTATTCTTATACTGTTACTCTGTAATTGAGTGTCATAATGAATTCGTTTCTCGGAGTCAGTTAGAGTCTTGTATGCTTTTATTAATAATTTAATTTTGTCTTCTGAAGAGATTCCATTTGCCTTAGTTTTATCCGGATGATATTTCTTTGCAAGTTTTCTGAATGAGTTTCTGATTTCGGCTCTATCAGACCCCTCTTGCACTTGCAATACCTGATAATAATTAATCAATTTGGATTACCTCTATTTCTATAGACACGAATTTCACAAATTAACACCAATAATTAGTGACTATTTACGAGTTGCGATTTCAGATTGCTTCTTGCCACTTTATGTTTTCCAATCGACAATATTCAATATTCAATCCTTGTTGAGGCTTTGCCTCAACAACATGACATATTATCATCAGTATGCCTGCAAGTCAAAAGTTTTTGAGTTTGCCAACTGTAAATGGCGCTGTGATTCTCATTATAGTCGAACCTGCTACTCGTATCTGAGCGTTTCGATTGGATCTAAACGTGCGGCTTTTAATGCCGGGTATATGCTGAATAAGACGCCGCATGCAACAGAGAAGGATACAATTACAATTATATCTTTAAAGTCCACAACGGTTGGTATTTCGTTAAAATAATAAACTTCCGGCGGGAACGGCCTCCAGCCTGAGTAATTGTATACGGTTCTCTCAATCCAGTTAATTCTATTTATGAAACCAAGTCCCAGACCGGTGCCTATTGCTGAACCGAAGAGGCCTATGAACAGGCCATTCATCAGGAAAATAAGCATTATGCCCTTGGTTGTAGCGCCTAGCGCTTTCAGAATGCCGATATCTTTAGATTTTTCAAATACAATCATGGTCAAAATTGCAAGTATGTTGAATCCTGCTACGATAATGATGAAGAACAGGATAAATGCCATAACACGTTTTTCCAGAGCAACGGCTTTCAGGAATGTGCCGCGCACTTCTTCCCAGGTTTGAATATAAAAACCAAATCCAAGTTCTCTTTGAAGGCGATCACGCACCATTGGTGCGTTTTTGTAATCATCTAATCTGACACTTATTCCCGTGACAGAATCCTTCGTTCCTGTTAATTCCTGGGCAGTCTTTAATGGTATGTAAATGTAGTTTTTGTCAACGTCATACATGCCCGATTTAAATTTTCCATTAAGGATAAACGGTTTTACATTAATCTTATCCCAG
Source organism: uncultured Candidatus Scalindua sp. (assembly GCA_964584595.1). GTDB lineage: Bacteria > Planctomycetota > Brocadiia > Brocadiales > Scalinduaceae > Scalindua. The sequence continues at coordinate 1,972 of CAZPAM010000124.1, forward strand.
CCCTTTATTGTTACTAAGACAATCTTTTCTCCGTTTTCTACAAAGCTTTCCGGGTTTGTTTCGGGGTCGCCTGCTTTGATACGCAGCAGTTCAACACCACCGAAAGCACTGGGAGTCTTTTTTTCTCCGTGCACCATTAATAAATCCTGTGGTTTGTTGCCAAATTGTTTTATATAGTTTTCAAAGCCTCCCACCTTTGCCTCTGCAAGAGGGTTGATGCCCTTAAAGTATGTGAATTCTTTTGCGCCTCTAATGTTAAGTAGTGCGGGCCCTTCTATATACGGGGAACACGCTTTGACATGTTCAAAAGATTCTATCTTCTTTATAACCTCTTTATAATTATCCAAACCATAGACACCTCTTTTTGCGACTATGATATGTGCTAACGTACCCTTTATTTTTGTGCGTAATTCTTTGTCAAAACCACTCATTACCGAGAGCACAACGATTAACGTCATAACCCCAACGGCAACTCCAGCAACCGCGAAAAAGGTGATTTTCTTCCTTCGCAGATATCTGAGACTTATAAATAGTTTGTACATTTTTGTGTTTTTAAATTCGGATTTTCGAAAATACTAGCATAACAATGCGGACATAAGCAATTAAAAATCCATGTATACAACTGATCCCTCCTATTTTATATAAAAAAAGCTTGTAAAAGAAGTTATATTTAAATATAAAATAATTGTTTTACATAATTTTACGTTTTTTAAGGGTATTTTCATGCTGACTTTTACAACTGCCGGCGAATCACATGGGAAGTGTCTGATTGTAATTGTAAATGGGTTTCCGGCAGGGGTTCAATTGGACGAATCTGACATTGACGCGGAATTAAAAAGGCGGCAAGGCGGTTTTGGCAGAGGCGGAAGGATGCAGATTGAAAGTGACAAAGTCTGCATTTTATCAGGTGTAAGGAAGAGCACTACTATTGGAAGTCCTATTTGCTTAAGGATTGAGAATAAAGACAGCAAAATAGATGTTTTACCGGATGTTACAAGGCCGAGGCCGGGGCATGCTGACCTGGCGGGGATTATTAAGTATGGCCAGAAGGATGTGAGAAATATCCTTGAAAGGGCAAGTGCAAGAGAAACCGCGGCCAGGGTGGCGGCAGGGGCTCTGGCAAAGATTCTGCTTGCCAGATTTGATATAGAGGTCCTGGGCTACGTTAAGAGTATTGGAGGTATAAGTTCAAAGAAGATAGTAAAAACACCAAATGAAATCTTAAAAATCAGAAATAAGAGCAAGGTTTACTGCTTGGATAAACCGGCCGAAGCTGAAATGGTAGAAAAAATCAAAAAGGCTAAAAAGGACGGCGATTCTCTGGGAGGTGTTATTGAGGTAATGGCGTTTGGAGTTCCTACCGGACTGGGAAGCCATACACAGTGGGAATTGCGGCTGGATGGAACTCTGGCAGGTGCCTTGATGTCGGTGCAGGCAATAAAGGGGGTTGAGATCGGCCTGGGATTTGGTTTTGCCAAAAAGTTTGGTTCGCAGGTACATGATGAGATATTTTATAGTGATAACAAGGATGCTTTCAGCAGGAAAACTAATAACGCCGGAGGGATAGAGGGAGGTATGACAAATGGTGAGGTAGTAATTGCGAGGGCTGTTATGAAGCCCATCCCAACGCTTATGAAGCCATTGAGGTCAGTAGACATAATTACTAAAAAACCGGAAAGTGCGTCAACTGAGCGTTCGGATGTCTGCGCTGTACCTGCTGTATCTGTTGTTGGTGAGGCGGTTGTGGCTTTTGAAATAGCAAGGTGTTTTATGGAAAAATTTGGCGGTGACAGCATTAATGAAGTAACCCGGAATTATGAAGGTTATCTGAAGCAGAATTAGCGCAATTTAAGTGAGAATTAGGTAGTTTAAGCTTGAAAAAATAAAATTCTTTGATAATCTTAAAAGGTTTCTAAAGCTAGCGTAGCTCAACGGCAGAGCAGCTGATTTGTAATCAGCAGGTTGCGGGTTCGAATCCCATCGCTAGCTTTATTTTTTCTCAAATTAGGCTGATAATGTGTGTTTAGGGTTTATCCAGCTAAAATGGGGAGGTACCCGAGTGGCCAAAGGGGACAGACTGTAAATCTGTTGGCGTAGCCTTCGGAGGTTCGAATCCTCCTCTCCCCATATTTTATGGTTTATAGGTCTTGTTGTGTGTTGGTGTTAGTTTGCGGATAATACGGCTAATACTGGCTAAAAAGGTGTTTTAAGGCTTCCAAAGATATCATCACCGGAATACCCCGAGGATTATTGTCTTAGACATAAAAGAAGTTCTTTTTCCTACCTGAAACGATTGTTCAGACCCGAATAAGCGGGCGTAGCTTAATGGTAAAGCCCTAGCCTTCCAAGCTAGCCATGTGGGTTCGATTCCCATCGCCCGCTTTATAGTTATAATAATATTTATAATTATTTTTAGATAAATCGGGTAAAAATTACCCTTTTTTATGGATAAGTTGTTGTATGTCAAGCTGTTACATGTTTTTTTGCTTTTTTAAAAAAGTTTTTGACTTTTTTTGCATATCATGTTAACTTAGAACACTTTGCGCCAAATTCTAAATCTTTTAGTGATTTTGCGTTAATGCTGCTGTGGCTCAGGGGTAGAGCACGTCCTTGGTAAGGACGAGGTCATGGG
>CAZPAM010000125.1:0-4598 GCA_964584595.1 uncultured Candidatus Scalindua sp.
AGGTAGGGTAGGAATCGAGCATGCATTGCTGCCTGAGAAAGGAATAGTTGTCCCGGGTGATTTAGTTATTGGTGCGGATTCTCACACATGTACGTACGGGGCAATGGGAATATTTTCTACGGGCGTTGGAAGCACGGATTTAGCAGCATGTTATGCAACAGGAAAAGTGTGGCTTAAGGTGCCGGAAACCATAAAGTTTGTTTTTAATGGCAAGTTGAATAAATGGGTATCCGGTAAAGATTTGATTCTTTATGTTATAGGCCAGATTGGAGTCGATGGAGCCGGGTATAAGGCGATGGAATTTTCAGGACCTGTTATTACCGATTTGTCGATGGATGACCGTCTTGCAATGTGTAATATGGCAATAGAGGCTGGAGCAAAGAACGGAATTATTGAGCCGGATGATTGTACTGAAGAATACATGAATGATAGAGCTCAAAGGGAATATAAATTTTATACCAGTGATGCTGATTGTGAATATCTTGAAATTCATGAGTACGATGTTAGCACTCTTTCACCTCAGGTTGCATTACCTAATCTGCCCGAGAATACACGTCCAGTGGAAGAACTTTCTGATGTGCAAATTGACCAGGTTGTAATTGGTTCGTGTACCAATGGAAGGATTTCTGACTTAAGAATAGCTGCTCAAATTCTTAAAGACAAAAAGATTGACCCATCCGTACGTTTAATTATAATACCGGCTACGCAGGACATATATTTAGAGGCTTTAAAGGAAGGTTATATAGAGACCTTTGTTAAAGCCGAGGGTGTTGTGTCAACGCCAACTTGTGGCCCCTGTCTTGGAGGGCATATGGGTATTCTGGCAGAGGGTGAGCGTGCGTTATCTACTACAAATAGAAACTTTGCAGGTAGAATGGGTCATCCAAAATCTGAAATATATCTTTGTAATCCTGCAGTAGCAGCGGCTTCTGCTGTTACGGGGAAAATTACTCACCCTGAATATATTGATTAAAATCCAATCAAATTCAATTATATTTATATATTAAGCTCATGAAGCAGGAGATTGACTAAATGATAAGAAGTTTAGATAAGAATCCACAAAAAAAGCAGAAGAAATACATAGGAATAGACATTGGTTCTGTGAGCGTAAAAACAGTGCTGGTGAACGAAGAGAAAGAGATTCTGGAGAACCACTATGTAAGGTCACATGGTCAACCGCTGGAGACTGTATTGATTGTCTTGAAAGAAATCTTCAATAGAGTTGAAGCAGATGAGATAGCGGGTATCTCGGCGACCGGATCCGGTGGTAAGCTGTTGTCTGATATAATAGGGATAAGTTTTATAAACGAGATAGTTGCGCAAAGCATGGCAACATCTGTACTGCATCCCGAAGTAAGAACAGTAATCGAAATAGGTGGCGAAGATTCAAAGCTGATAATGCTTGAACCTGATGAGGCAGGCGGTAAAAACCTGAAAGTGTCCGATTTCTCTATGAACACTATGTGTGCAGCCGGCACGGGATCATTTTTAGATCAGCAGTCAACTAGAATCGGAGTTTCCATAGAAAATGAATTTGGTAAATTGGCCGCAAAATCAAAAAGCCCACCCAGGATAGCTGGCAGGTGCAGTGTATTTGCAAAATCAGACATGATTCATCTTCAACAGGTGGGAACAGAGATCCACGATATTGTCTCCGGTCTGTGTTATGCGCTTACAAGGAATTTCAAAAGTAACATTGGGAAAGGTAAGGAATTTGTAAAGCCTATAGCATTTCAAGGTGGAGTTGCTGCTAATACAGGGATAGTGAAGGCGTTCGAGGATATACTGGATTTACGTGAAGGGGAACTTATTATTCCCAAATACTTTAATACAATGGGGGCAATTGGATGTGCGTTGACATTAATAGATAAGGGTATTTCTTCCCCGTTTAAAGGGTTGCAGGCAATTGATGACTATCTAAGAGACCGTAAGGGAAAAGACACCAATCTAAAGAAACTGGCATGTAACAACTATAAAATTAATGTTAAGCCATTTAAGCTCAGTACTAAAAAGAAGACAGATGCTTATGTAGGTGTTGATGTTGGATCTATAAGTACAAATGTTGTTGTGATAGACAAGGATAAGAATGTGTTGTCCAGGCGTTATTTGATGACAGCGGGTAAGCCTCTGGAGGCGGTAAGGCAGGGGTTGCTTGAGGTAGGCGGAGAGGTTGGTAATAAAGTTACAGTAAAGGGAGTGGGTGTAACCGGTTCAGGAAGATACCTGACAGGAGAGTTTATCGGTGCAGACATAGTTAAAAATGAGATTACGGCTCATGGTACTGCTGCTGCCTGGGTTGATAAGGATGTAGATACAATCTTTGAAATAGGCGGACAGGATTCTAAATATATAAGCCTGGAGCACGGGGCAATAGTTGATTTTACAATGAATAAAGTATGTGCCGCAGGGACAGGGTCATTTCTTGAAGAACAATCTGAAAAACTGGATGTTAATATTAAGAAGGAATTTGGCAGCCGCGCACTTGATTCATGTTGCCCTTCTCAACTTGGTGAGAGGTGTACTGTTTTTATGGAATCCGACCTTAACCATCACCAGCAGCTTGGAGTACCTAAAGATGATTTGCTGGCAGGGCTCAGTTATTCAATAGTATTAAATTATATAAACCGTGTTGTTGAAAAAAGAAAGATTGGTGACACTATCTTCCTGCAGGGCGGAGTCGCTGCAAATCGAGGAGTAAAAGCGGCTTTTGAGAAGATTACCGGCAGGGAAATTATAGTACCACCACATCATGATGTTATGGGCGCAATAGGTTCTGCAATAATATCCATGGAGGAGCAAACATGGAGTGAATCCGGATTTAAGGGCTTTGATTTAAGTAACAGGAAGTATGAAACTACGTCATTTGTCTGCAGGGATTGTTCAAATATATGTGAAATAAGAAAAGTTACAATAACCGGAGAATCGCCTCTCCATTACGGAAGTCGTTGTGGGAAGTTTGATGACGAAAAGAAGATAAAAAAGTCAAAGAATTTACCCAGATTATTTTATGAAAGGAACCGGCAGTTATACGGTCCATATTATACCGACAGAAAAACTAAGAGCGCTGTAAAGAAGCGTGACAACGGCAAGAAATCTTATGGACGAATAGGAATACCACAGGCGTCTACTTTCTTTGAATTGTTTCCAATGTGGAGGACATTTTTCACCGAATTGGGTTTTGATATAGTAATATCAAAGAATACTAACCGTGGCATAATAAATAAAGGGATAGAACATGTTAATGCCGAAACGTGCTTTCCTATAAAGGTGTCACACGGACACGTTGCAGATATGCTTGACAGGGACATAGATTATCTGTTTTTGCCCAGTGTGATCAATATGACCCACGAATCTTCTAATACGACTCATTCTTATGCATGCCCATATATTCAGTGTCTTCCTTATATAATTGGATCGGCGGTTGATCTTGAATCCCGTAAATTTAAGCTGCTGCAGCCTGTAATTCACTTTGAATACGGAGAAGCTCACGTAGAAAAAACGTTCCGTAAAATTGCCGCAGATATTGGTGTAAGGGGAAAGAGAGCAACAAACGCAATAAAGAAAGCCCAGGAAACACAAAAAAGCTTCTATAAACATATGCAGGACAGAGGTAAAGAGGTATTAGATAATTTAGGTGATGATGAAACTGCACTGGTAATTATTAGTCGTCCTTATAACGGTTGCGATTCCGGTGTTAATTTAGACCTTCCTGAAAAACTCAGAGATATGGGAATTCTGGCAATACCAATGGATTGTATACCTATGGATTTAGAAGACATAGCAAGGGATTATCCAAATATGTATTGGAAATATGGACAAAAGATACTTGCTGCTGCGAGGTTTGTAGCAAATGATAAAAGGTTACATGCTCTTTATATAACAAATTTTGGGTGTGGGCCTGATTCATTTATTTCCAAGTTCTTTCCCAAAGAGGTTGGTGGGAAACCATTCCTGATGATTGATATAGATGAGCACAGTGCGGATGCGGGCGTAATGACACGTTGCGAGGCATTCCTGGATAGCCTGAAAAACGCAAGAACTAAAAAGTTTGAGAAAGAATCGGACGGATTGTGTGAACGCACAATAAATGTGAAAAGGACGATGTACATTCCTTATATGAATGATTGCTGTTATATGGCTGCCGCAGCAATGAGGGCAAATGGAGTTGATGCTGTAGCTATGCCAATGCCGGATAAAACAAGCCTTGAATTAGGGAGAAAATATACGTCCGGGAAAGAATGTTACCCGGCTATACTGACGACGGGAGATATCGTGAAAAAGGCAAAGAGCCCTGACTTTGAGCCTGACAGGAGTGTCTTTTTTATGGCGACAGCATCAGGTCCATGCAGGTTTGGCCAGTATAATTCAATGCACAGAATGATTCTTGATGATATTGGTTTGCCGCATGTACCAATATACACATTTGATCAGGGAGATGACTACCAGGAAGATACAAAGAATTTGGGGGCAAATTTCCGTAAGCTTACGTGGAACGGGGTAGTATTCATTGACTATATGCAAAAGTTATTACACGAAGTAAGACCTTACGAAATACATAAGGGCGATTCTGATGCTGTGTATAAGCAGCATCTGAGAAA
>CAZPAM010000126.1:0-4280 GCA_964584595.1 uncultured Candidatus Scalindua sp.
CAATATGGAGTCATGGCCTCGGTTTTTTGTAAGTACGTATTAAATATTGAAAAACCGAGAGTTGGGCTTTTAAATATTGGCGAGGAAGATGCCAAGGGTAATGAATTAGTAAAAGAGACTTTTTCACTCCTTTCGAATTCTCAATTAAATTTTGTTGGAAATGCCGAGGGACGTGATGTCTTTGATGGTACATTTGATATAGTTGTTTGTGAAGGTTTTGTTGGCAATGTTTTGCTGAAGTTTGCAGAAGGGCTTTCGATAAGTATGTTAGCTGCTTTTGCCTCGGAGGCAAAGAAGGGTGCCTTGACTAGACTAGGGGCCTGGCTTTGCAAGCCTGTCCGCGAACATCTGTACAGAAAAATGGATTATACTGAATATGGTGGTGTGCCACTACTTGGGATCGATGGTATCTGTATTATTTCTCATGGCAGGTCAGATTCCAAGACAATTCAAAACGCAATAAGGGAAGCAATACAGTTCGGAAAATATGAAGTAAATAAACATATTAATTCTGAACTGGAGAGAGTTAATTCATCTCTCGTAACTGCTACATCATAAAGAGTCAACTTTCCTAATATGTATTTAGGATAATTAATGGATAAAGGATATACGGCATCAATTACGGGAGTAGGGTCTTATTTGCCCGAAAAAGTACTTACCAATGATGATTTTACAAGGACGCTTGATACATCTGATGAATGGATCACCAAGCGTACTGGAATAAAAGAGAGACGTGTTGTAGAAAATGGAGGTACTGCTTCAGGCTTAGCGATTGAGGCATCATTACGTGCGCTGGATGATGCAAATATATTGCCCTCTGATATAAATCTTATTGTAGCGGCTACAATAACACCTGATTGTTTAGTTCCTTCTACAGCTTGTTTTATACAAGAGAAGATAGGTGCAAAGAATGCAGGTGCTTTTGACCTATTAGCGGCATGTTCCGGATTTGTTTATGCGTTATCCATAGCCAGGAGTTTTATTGCTTCGGGTGCTATGAAAACTGTTTTAATTGTAGGTACGGAATGTTTGTCAAAGATTACAGACTATACAGACAGGTCTACCTGTATTCTCTTTGGTGATGGGGCTGGTGCTGTTGTCGTTCAACGGGGTAATGGCAAAAAAGAGATTGTTACGACATATTTGGGTTCTGATGGCAGCCAGGCAGATTTGTTGAAACTGCCGGCAGGCGGATCTAAATTACCTGCATCGCAGGCAACGATCGAGTCTCGTTCACATTATATTCAACTTAAGGGGAAAGAGTTATTTAAGACGGCCATTAATAACATGGTTGACATGATTACTAAGGCTGCTGCTGAAAATAATATGCAAGTGGAAGATTTCGACATGATTATTCCACATCAGAGTAATATTCGGATTATAGAAGCTGCGATGGAGAGGCTTAAACAGCCGAGGGAAAAAGCATATATAAATATTGACAGATATGGTAACACGTCTGCAGCCTCTATTCCTATAGCAATTGATGAGATAGACAAGGAAGGATTGTTAAATCCTGGAGATTCCGTGCTTTTAGTTGCATTTGGGGGAGGTTTAACATGGGGTACATCTCTAATTAAGTGGTAAAATGGCGAAAACTGCTTTTTTATTTGCAGGACAAGGTTCGCAATACATTGGAATGGGTAAAGATATTTACTCTCAATCCAAAGAAGCGAAAGAAGTATATGACATAGCAAACGAAACATTGGGTTTTGATTTGTCAGGTATATGTTTTGATGGTAGGCAGGAAGAGCTAAACAAGACCTCAATCTGTCAGCCGGCAGTTATGGTTACTAGCATAGCATTATTAAGAGCTTTTAAGGAGCGTAATAATGGAAACATATCATGCCATGTAACGGCCGGATTAAGTTTAGGAGAGTATACTGCGCTTGTCTTTGCAAATTCTATATCATTCGAGGATGCTTTAAGTCTAGTCTATAAGCGTGGGCAGTTCATGCAGGAAGCTTGCGACAGGGAAAAGGGGACTATGGCCTCTATAATTGGATTAGTAGAATCAGAAGTTGAAGAGATATGCGGTGAGGCAAAGAAGTATGGAGAAGTTTGTGCGGCAAATTATAATACTCCAAAACAAATAGTTATTTCAGGGAAAGAAGAAGCTGTCAAAGAAGCAATGTCCCTTGCTAAGGAAAAAGGTGCAAGAGCTGTAATCCCGTTAAAGGTTAGTGGTGCATTCCATTCTCCTTTAATGAGTATGGCAAGCAGCAGACTTTCAGAGGAAATCGAAAGTACAGAGATTTCCAGGTGCGACATGCCGGTTATGGCAAATGTATGTGCAGAGTATATAAATGAGCCTGATGAAATAAGAAGTTCTCTTGTGAAACAGCTTGACAATCCTGTTAGATGGAGTCAGTCTATACAAAATCTTATAGCTGATGGTACAGAAGAATTCTATGAAATTGGGCCCGGGAAGGTACTTGCAGGTATATTAAAAAAAATAGATCCTACAAAAAAAATCAGAAGTATTAATGATTTTAATTCTTTAGTAGAGAATTGAATAAACCGGAAACTTTGACTTAAGGAGGAAAGGTCTTGTCTACAGAACCATCAATTGAAGAAAAAGTAAGTGAAATAATTGTAAAGCAAATGGGCGTAAATAAGGAACAGGTCAAACCCGAAACATCGTTCATAAACGATTTGGGTGCAGACTCACTTGACACGGTGGAACTTGTGATGGAGCTGGAAGATGCATTTGATATTAATATTCCCGATGAAGACGCAGAAAAGATTCAAACGGTAGGGGATGCAATAAACTACATTAAGGAGCACAAGTAGAAACGATGGGGCGTCGGGTAGCAGTTACTGGTCTTGGTGCAATAACCCCGGTAGGTCATGAGAAAGACCAACTTTGGGAATCGTTATGTAATGGGAAGAGTGGGATCTCTAACATAACGTCTTTTGACACAACAGGCCAGGATGTGTTAATTGCAGGAGAGGCCTCGGATTTTGAACCAAGTAAATGGTTCGATAAGAAGGAAGAAAGAAGGCTAGACAGATTTACTCAATTTGCTGTAGCTTCTGCAACACTAGCTATTGAAGATTCCGGGCTTGACCTTGATAATATAGATAAGTCGAAGGCAGGCGCGATTATCGGTACCGGTATCGGTGGTATTATTGAGATTGAGGCACAACATAAGGTTTTACTCGAAAGAGGCCCATCAAGAGTTTCTCCGTTTATGATTACCAAATTAATGGCCAATGCTGCACCGGGATACATAGCCATTAAATTTGGTCTTCAAGCCGCAAACTTTTCTGTTATAACTGCATGCGCATCCGGTGCACACGCTATTGTTGAAGCTTTCCGGGTTGTTCAGAGTGGGGAAGCTGATATAATGGTTGCAGGTGGTACTGAGGCAACTATTACACCACTCTGTGTAAGTGCATTTAATAATATGAAGGCATTGTCTACAAGGAATGATGATCCTCTGAGGGCTAGCAGGCCTTTTGACAAGGATAGAGACGGATTCATTATTTCGGAAGGTTCAGGTATTATAATACTGGAGGAAATGGATAGTGCAAAGAAAAGAGGTGCAAATATTTATGCAGAGATGCTCGGATTTGGTATGAGTGATGATGCACATCACATCACGGCTCCACATCCTGAAGGAGCAGGTGCATACATTGCAATGGAAAATGCATTAAAAAGTTCCAGGTTAAACTCTGAGCAAATAACTTATATTAACGCACATGCAACATCTACTCCACTGGGAGACATGATTGAAATAAATTCTGTCAAGAAGATCTATGGCGATCATGTAAAAAATTTATCAGTTAGTTCGACAAAATCTATGTTGGGACACCAATTAGGGGCATCAGGCGGTGTTGAGGCGTTGATATGTTCGTTGATAGTGGACAAAGGAGTTATACCGCCTACGATAAATTATGAAACACCGGATCCAAACTGTAACGGTATAGACTTTGTGCCTAATGAAGCGAAGGAAAGAAACATAGAGAATGTAATGTCAAATTCTTTCGGTTTTGGCGGGCACAATGTCAGCATTGTATTGGGAAAAGTTCGCTAATATCTACTACCTGAAACTATCGTATTAAGAAGTTTTATCGTACGAAGTCGTATTTGCCGTTAAAGACAATAATGTGTTTTTTCCAATGTTTATCATCTGTATCAGGATGATCTAGTCTGTAGTGCACACCCCTCGATTCACATCTCCTGTACGCTGAGCTGGAAATTAAGATTGATACTGTAAGCATATTTTGTACTTCCCAGCCAAGTGGTGATGAAAAATCGTTACTGATTATATATTTTG
>CAZPAM010000127.1:0-4083 GCA_964584595.1 uncultured Candidatus Scalindua sp.
ATATTACTGGCTGGCTGGAACCGGCTGGCCAAAAATAGATGTAGTTGGTACCGATATGCATGCGCTTAAAGTCGGTTATATCTCCATAACTCCGCTCAGATACGATCTGACAGATAATGCTTTCATTCAAGAGGTAGAGGCATGGGGGTGGGATAAGTAACGTTACGCATAAGCAACCATCACCTGCACATCATGCTTGCAAGAGAGGTTTGAAGCGGCAGCCTCAATAAATGTTAAATCGCATAGTTATTGGTGGTTGGCTTAATGTGATTGTTAGGCATTAGTACGAAGAGCCGACTTTGTCCAAGTCATCGGGACCCATAATTGGCCCATACATTACACTTTTTATATTTGATGAAGCTTCATAGCCGTACACACCATACCCGATACTTTTGTTGATAAGTTTCAGAGCTCTCTCTTTCATTTTCAAAAACTTTCCTGGAATAGATATTAAGTCTAGATTTACTCCAAAATTTCGTGGGTTTATTCTGGCGAGAGATACGACTGAAATTCCTTCATAATGAGCTGAGTAAATATAACGTAAACCAGAATCAGGATAATTGATGTCTTCGTTTGTTAGGACTATCAAGAACGCATCGTCACGGCCAATATTTTTTCCTATTTCGTTTCCAATACCAGCTAAAACATTTGAATTGTATTGATCACTACCCTCGATCAACATTTCATTACCCTTGCCCATATCCGTTGTGACCAAGACATTGGTTTTATGTTGCTCTTCAAGCGTTTTTTCAAGTGAATGGAGAAATTTAGTAGGTATTCCGGCCATGGGGATAATGATAATTTTCTGATTACTAACAACATGGTTTTGATTACCGATGTGAGCTTTCTTGGGGAAGTAAACCCAAACTACTAAAATTGTGATGATTGCAATTAAGATATTAATAATGACATATTTATACTTTTTCATGATTTCAATTTTGTCTGGCTAACAGTGCAATAAGTGGAAAGTTTCCATGATATTACCTGCTATAGAAGGAAAATATTTACACTTGTGCTAATATTTACATAATATTTAAAAATTGCAAGTTACTTCTTGAAATCGGGGAAGTCAAGGATATTTTCATAGGTCTGAAGGTTGTAAGTCCTTATTGTTGTTGACATTTAACATTAATATCATATAATTGCAACTGCCTATTTTTCAATAGCTTCTGTACATTGGGACAGTTAGTTATTTTATACAAATTATACGTATATTTAGATTGAGAAGTGAGTCTTTTATGACAAATACCTGTGTAATCGGATTGCAATGGGGAGATGAAGGAAAAGGGAAGATCATAGATATTCTGGCGAGGGATTACGACATTATTGTCAGGTATCAGGGTGGTGGTAATGCTGGTCACACACTTATCATTGATGACGAAAAGTTTATATTTCATTTAATACCGTCAGGGATATTACATCAGGACAAGAAATGTGTAATAGGGAACGGGATCGTTTTTGATCCGCGTTTGTTCCTGGATGAAGTTGCGGGGTTATCAAAGAGAAACATTAGCGTAAACGGCAATTTATTTGTCAGCGATCGTGCACATGTTGTCTTTCCGTATCATAAGAAATTGGACTTGCTGATAGAAAAGCAGAAAGGTAATTCTATGATTGGTACGACCGGTCGTGGTATTGGACCGTGTTATACTGATAAGATAGCACGAGACGGTATTCGGGTCGCTGAATTATTACATAAAGAGCATTTTAAGGAGAAGCTGAAGAAGACAGTAGAAGAGAAAAACCGGTTATTTGTTGATTTGTACAAAGACGAACCTGTTTCATGGGAAGAAATTTATGAAGAGTATTGTGTGTATGCAGAAAAGATATCTCCTTTTGTATGCGATACTGTAGGCTTGATGGCAAAGGCTATAGAGGATAATAAGAAGATTCTCTTCGAAGGTGCCCAGGGTGCATTACTAGACGTCGACTTTGGAACTTATCCTTATACTACTTCTTCTAATGCTTCAGCAGGTGGAGTGTCGCCGGGGATAGGAGTTTCTCCCAAGCAGATTCACGATATAATCGGGATAACGAAGGCATACGCAACCAGGGTTGGTAGCGGTCCTTTTCCGACAGAGATTGAAGGTGAACAGGGAGAGCATATTCGTAAAAAGGGCGGTGAATTCGGGTCTACTACCGGCAGGCCAAGGAGATGCGGCTGGTTTGACGCTGTGGCTATACGACATTCTGTAAGGATTAGCGGTGTAGATTCGCTTATAATGACTAAGCTGGATGTGCTTGATGACCAGGAAACTATTAAAATCTGTACTGGATATAAAAGTGACGAAAAGGTTTATAATAATTTCCCCGCAGATTTAGATGTATTGGAAAATTGTGAGCCGGTTTATGAAGAAATTTCCGGCTGGATGGAAGATACTTCTAATGTCAGGGATGTAAAGAGTCTTCCTGGAAAGGCAATGGATTACATTAGAAAAATTGAGGAAATTATCGGACTTAAAGTAAAGATGGTCTCTGTAGGCCCGGAACGTTTACAGATTGTCAGTATCTGAATAATGGTAAAAAAAAAGAGATTACCAAATCATATAGCGATTATAATGGATGGAAACGGGCGTTGGGCAAGGCGAAGGGGTTTCCTCAGAGTCAAGGGGCACGAAGAAGGCGTTAATTCTGTTCGGGAAATAACAACTGAATGTGCTAAAAAACACATAGGGCAATTAACGCTATATGCATTTTCAAATGAGAATTGGAAACGTTCAAAGACGGAAGTAAACTTTTTAATGAGGATGTTAAAAAAGTTTTTAATCGCAGAGAGACCAACTATAAGAGACAATGATATCATACTTAAAACAATTGGACGGACAGAGGCCCTGCCGGAAGATGTTCAAAAAGAATTATTTATCAGCATGGAGGAAAGTAAGAATAATGCAGGGATGATATTGTGCCTTGCGCTTAACTATGGCGGGAGGACTGAAATAGTAGATGCCGCAAATGGACTGGCAAGGGATGTAAAGAAAGGTGTGGTTAAGCTTAAAGACATTGATGACGATATTTTCAAGGGTTATATGTATACGTCTGGTATGACCGATCCGGATTTGCTTATCAGGACAGGCGGTGAAATGCGCGTGAGTAATTTTCTGCTCTGGGAAGTATCTTATGCCGAGTTGTGGTTTACGTCTGTCTATTGGCCTGAATTCAGAAAGAAGCACCTGGAAGATGCCTTAAGTGATTATGCTAAAAGGGAGAGAAGGTACGGCGGGTTAATCGAATGAGTGTGCTCAAGACAAGAATCATACTTGGCACCGCTATGCTGCTTGGGTTTTGCGGCATAGTTTTCTTTGATTATTCCTTTGATTCCGATAAAGGTCTTGGTTTTGTGGGCCTTCTTGCCGGTGGGTCATGTTTGTTTGAGTTTTACAATATTGTAGAAAAGAAAGGCTTTGCACCCTTCAAAGTGTCGGGTATTATTGGAGGTGTGTTTGTCTTTTTAGGACTCTGGTTGTCTATCTATCAGGAAGGATTGAAACCAATATATACGTGCATTTTCTTCCCGATAATTTTCTGGTTATTTTGTGTTCAGGCTTTTAAGCGAGGTATTGATGATACGATTAGGAATATCTCTGTCACGGTTTTCGGGATAATCTATATATGCTTTTTTCTCTCTTTTATAATGCCGATCAGGCATATGTCTAATGGGTTAAGTGTTATACTTATTGTGTTATTGATTACCAAAGGAGGTGACATAGGAGGATATCTTTTTGGCAGAAAATTCGGCAGGCACAAGTTTTCATCCTTTAGTCCGAATAAGACTATAGAAGGTGCGTTATTCGGTTTATTCAGCAGCCTGATGATAGCCATTGGACTGAATACCCTGCCGGGAATGAAGATTTTACCTTTTTACATAATAATACCGTTTGGGCTAATAGTTGGAGCTTCAGGAATATGTGGAGATTTAATAGAGTCTATAATAAAAAGAGATATGGAGGTCAAGGATTCAAGCAGTGCAATTCCAGCTTTTGGAGGCCTGCTTGATATATTAGATTCATTACTCATAAGTATACCTGTAGCATATTATTTCTTAGTAATCATTGGATATTAATCCACGTTATAGCATGAGTGAAG
>CAZPAM010000128.1:0-4060 GCA_964584595.1 uncultured Candidatus Scalindua sp.
CGGCAGCATATTTATATACCAAACATAAAAGAGACGTTTCTGCTTCCGTTTTTATTCCAACAGACCCTCTCGATAAAAAGCTGATGTTAGCTGAAAGAGGATCGGCAGAGAGACTGGAGGCATTCGATGTATCCTTGAATCCCGGCCACCGTTACTACATAAATCCAGGTTCAGTTGGTCAGCCACGGGACGGTATTCCAATGGCCTCTTTCATGATTTACGATACTTTAGCAAGAAAGGTCTTTCTGGAAAAAGCAGAGTACAACATAGAATTAGTTAGAAGAAAAATTCTTGAAGCCGGACTCCCATTTGATCTTGCTAATCGCATAGTAAGTGGTATTTAATCAAAACATGGAAAATCGCAAAATCAGTGCCAAAGGCTAAAGTCGTATAGCGTGTTAATATTCACAAGGCGTTGTGATAATAAGTGTAGTTCCCTTGCTGGATATGCTGTAATTTGATTGTGTATATTCAAGACCTTATACTTGAATGGTTTGTGCTGATAAGCTGGAAGCCTGTATAGCAATTATATTAAGTAAAATTTGTTTGTTACAATTTAGAATTTGTTTATTATTAAATGTATTGATACTATAGATTTGAAATAACTGTCAGATATCAGCCAGAGATCTTTATTTGTTGGTTCTTTAGAGTTAGCCTATAAACCGTGTATATGTCAATTTTATATAATAAACTATGCTGAGATATGGATTTATAAAAAGAGCTGATTTGAGTACCATTCTGTTGGTGTTGAGCTTCAGTGTTCTCACCACGCTTTTTGCTTCGAATACCATGTACGCGAAGACTGATGTTCTTTTCTCGCCACGGGTATCAATAAAAGAGGTCATTATAAGGACAATTAGTTCTTCAGAAGAGACAATCGATGTTACCGCTTTTACCTTTACGTCAGGTGATATAGCAGAAGCGTTGTATAATGCTCAAGAGCGTGGAGTTAAGATAAGGCTTGTAATTGACCATGGGCAGGATAAAAGACGTTACCCGGTATTGGAATTTTTGAAAGAGGAAGGATTTGATCTGCAGTTTCTTAAAGGAAATATTGGGGGATCCATGAACAATACATTTGCGATATTTGATGATAAACTCCTTGTAACAGGATCATACAATTGGACAGAATACTCAGAGAAATTTAATTATGAAAATGCTATTTTTATTGATGATTTAGATGTCATAGGAAAGTACAAGAAGGAGTTTGATTCGTTATATAATGAAGGCGTTACACAGCGAGCAAAGAGGGGGGAAGCGCTGGAATCCCATGTCGATGCGTCTGTAGTAACGGAAACGGTATCTTCAGTAAGTGGTAAAGGGACTTTGTCCGGCCAGGGTAACGTACATAAAACAAAACATGAAGGAGTTAAAGGCGCAATCCCTGATGATAAGGCTTCAACTCCTGTAGCAGTGACAGGTAGCAGGCATATCGAAAAACCTGAAGAAATAGAAAAGGTTAAGACTGTTGTCAAACCACAAAAGCAGTTTTCAAATGTCACATTTGATGAACTTGATAAAATATTTGGTGATGAAAGTAAGCTTGAGAAATTAGAGAAAAAACGCTTGTGGGAGGAGGAGTACAAGGGTAAATATGTGAGCTGGACAGGGAAAGTAGGTATTAAAGGAGGCGCAATCTATGACTGGAATAAGGTTGGTATAATACATAAAGGTGGTAAAGTAGATGTTAATCTAAAATTTGACTATTCAAAAAAGCATAAGGTTTTGGATTTGAAAGTTAAAGATGTTGTTACTTATACCGGTAGATTAATTTCTCTAAAAGGTCTATTGACACCATATAGGCTTGATGATGTTGATTTCTTTCAAGTAAGATGATTGTTTAGGTTGGCGTAATTGTCTAATAATAAGGTGTGGTAAAAAGTTCTTCGGTAAGTACGTTAGTGCATACTTAAATTGAGTTGTTTACTTCTGATTGTCCGCCAGTCTTTGTGGTAGGCCAAAAAGAGTTTTTGGGTAAGCTTGCCAAACAAACCGTCGTACCAACCCGCCCGTACGGGTGGGTTGGTACTATCTTTAGTCTACATTGTTTCAAGAGAATACTATTTACTTAACAAACGCAGGCTATTGCCACTCCATGCGGCTATAACAAATTTCTAAATTTATGTTATAGCAATATAAACTACAAAAGCTGCGAAAACACAAGCTCCTCCTGTTGAAAACAAAAGTAGGGACCACGTGAGATAGCCTTTCAAAACACCTACTACACCCGTAATCTGAGCTGTCGAGAGGTCATCACCAGGATTAAGTTTAAGACCGATGAAAGGTTTAGCTCCTACTATGCCTGCTATGAATACTAATAAACCACCTAATGCACCGAGTGTCTGTATGAGTAATAACATTTCCTTTTCCCCTTCCGATAAAAAGGTAAAGACTTACACAATATGTATAAGTCAAAGCTAATAGATCGTCATGATGTGTATTGATGATTAAGAAATATGCTCCCCCCTTCTTTAAACAAAACCCAAATAAGTGGCTATTAACATACATTCATCTTGCATTGTGGTATCACGCAGTATGAATATGTGAGTTATCTTATTACTGGGTTCCCAACTGAAGTAGAAAACTTAACATTTGCATACCCACAAAGTCAACAATAGCAAAGAATTATGAAATAAAATGAATCTAAATGCAAGGATAAAATTGAGGATATGATTTAACTCTCTTGTGCTAGTGAAATTGGCATTTAACAAACAAATTGTTATTATTGAGCCAATTTGCTCTTATCTTGAAAAACATACTGAATTGCTTATGTCGCCAGTTTTCAATGCCTTATGAACATTTATTTCTGTTTTAATGTAATGGTATTGTAATTGCGATCATAGTATTTCATGCAGAAATCTAACAATATTGGTTTAATTAGATATGAATTCATAGCATACATTCATGTATTGGGCACTCAAAATGTGAATGAAATATTGCTTACAAAGGACGATTTTACAGACATGAATTCACAAAGTGATCGAATTAAGTGGACTCCGGTGGAAAATATGGATATTGATAATATTGATAATGGAGAAATTGACATTAATTCTATTGTGAAGACAAAAAAGAGAATCTGCGGACTTTTTGATGCTGAGCCGTTAGATTGGGAGTATGCTCGGATTATAGTTAGCGATTCTGCAGAAACAAAACATAGTTACGCAATAGCCAGGATGCCAAAGAGTCCGACAGTTCCGGTATTCTTTGATGTTAAGGAGTGATTTTTATATATTAGAAAACTTGATATTTGGTTTATAAGTTCTCGCAAGTAACAGACATATTTTCCTGCCGCATTCTACAATTTGTAAACATATCATTATTAGCACGTCCCCATAACACCTTAAGATTGTCATTGTATCAAGCGCGCACATTATATAATATGATACACTTGACAAACTTGTTCGGCTGTGTCGTTCGGGTGGAGACTAAGTAGTCGAATGACTATTGATGAATTCCTAAATAAACTAAAGACAAATCACAATAATGAATGCTGCCTTATTAGCCGTCTTCTCACTATTCTGTTTTTTTCTCAGTTATCTGTTTTACTCAAGGTTTCTTGCAAAGAAGATATATGAGATAGACTCAGACATTGTAACCCCTGCTCATGAATTTAAGGATGGTATAGATTACGTTCCTACAAACAAATTTGTACTTTTTGGTCATCACTTTACGTCAGTAGCTGGTGCCGCGCCCATTATAGGCCCTGCAATAGCTGTTATATGGGGGTGGTTGCCTGCAGTGCTATGGGTGGTCTTTGGTACGATCTTCATAGGCGCCGTTCATGACTTTGGGTGCCTTGTCCTCTCAGCTAAGAACAAGGGGCACTCCATTGGAGATTTAACAGGAAACATTATAGGTAAAAGGGCACGGGCACTGTTCCTTACAATTATTTTCTTCCTTACGTGGATCGTAATTGCAGTCTTTGCCTACGTAATAGCCACACTGTTTTCACAATTTCCAACAGCAGTCCTCCCGGTCAATATTCAAATCATTATTGCAGTTACCATAGGTCTTGTCATTTACAGGACGAAGTATGGAATTCTTATTCCTTCTATCATTG
>CAZPAM010000129.1:0-4058 GCA_964584595.1 uncultured Candidatus Scalindua sp.
GTCATTTGCATAATCAGCGCCAGTAGCTCAGCTGGATAGAGCATCAGATTTCTAAGCGCTTCCCGCAAACTCGTAAGTCATCGTAGTCAACACACTTGATAGTATCACCACAAAGATTTACCGTACTTTTTACCGTAACAGACACCGCATTTGCAGTAAATCCCCTTTCTATCCTTTATATAAGGGGAAATATCATGCCGAATATGTATTTTCACAAAAAAGCCAATCAGTACGTCGTATGCATCACCACTCGAGGAGTTCAAAAGACATACTACCTCGGTAAAGGCCAGCCTGACGCAAAAAAGAAATATCATGAACTAATGGTGAAGTTTCATAATAACCAGATAACAGTAGATGGGTTTAAAGATTCTCTCTTCATAGAACTGGCAAACACATACATGGGTGATAGTGAAGTAATAAACAGTATCAGCCCAAGAACCCTTCTGGATTATAAAGGATGCCTGTCTTTATTCTGCTCAATGTTTCCTAATATAAAATGCACTGAGATTGACATAAAAACCATTAAAGAATTTAAAAATTACCTCCTCACCAAAAAGTACCAGGGAACATTTAGAAAAAAGACGGGCATCTCTCCACAAAGAGCAAGGCAATACCTCGGACTCTTAAGACGTGTATTTAACTGGTCATTTGAAGAAGGACATCTAAAACCTTCAGACGTTTCATTCCCTAAATTAAAGAGAGAAAGATTTGCCAAAAAGCCTCCAAGGTTTTTAAGTGAAGATGAGATAAAAAGACTACTTTCTTATCCTGACCACATTCATAAATACTGTAACCAGATATCAAGGAATAATATCTTACAGACTATAGAAATAGTCAGGTTTATACTTGCCACTGGCCGCAGAATACAAGAAGTAACACATTTAAAGAAAAAAGATATAGACTTCAAGGCTGGCATCTACAGAATTACCAAAGATAAAACTGCACGGTCGAACCCGATACCCAAGTTTTTCCCAATAAGCGAAAGTGCCTACAATATGCTAAAACCCCTATATGACCGTATCCAAGACGATGAATACATCTTTCAAGACGATAATGGCAAACAACTGAAAATCTCTGTCCTGAGACAACGTTTCACTAAAATACTAAATAAACTCAGTATAAAGGGAGTTACTTTTAAAGAACTCAGACACTCATTTGCAACATATCTCTTACTATCTGGTGAACCTCTCGAAGCAATTCAGGGACTTTTAGGACATACAAGTATCAAGACAACTGAAATCTACGCACATGTAACCAAGAAATATCTCATGAAATCCATTAACAACCCGGAATTCAATAAATTACTAAAAACATAAACCATTATTCCCTTACCGGAACCTGGTCTATATTGTCATAATCTTCAAAGTCTACTTCAACGTTTTTTGATTTATCTATTCTCTGGCTCTCTTTGTATTCGTCTATGTCAGCTTGTGTGAATTTAATTCTTTTTCCTCTCCTGTTTCCCTTGATCTTGCCCTCCTCAAGTTCTTTTATCAGGATATCCCGTGACATCCCCAATTTCTTTGCCGTCTCATCAACATTAAAGTGAATTTCATCCTTCTTCATATAAACTTCCTATCAACTATTACAAAACTATCAATAGCATCAGGCTATTATATGACAAACCATGTACCAAACGAAGAGTAAACAAATTATACTATTTGCACTAATCACTATTTAATTTTGAAGTTATTATCTAAGTAGGATTTACACTATTAAAAATATTTTATTATTGCAGATTTTTTGAGTTTACGGTTGAGAGGATAAAAATTGTGTAATAGCACAAAAGTATACAGGGAAGAAGTGTACTATCATGGTACACTTTCATAGCCTTACAATACCATAATGGTTCAATATAAAACCGATAGAGTATTTTAGTCCAAAGGCAAAGACTAAAACAAAAAAATAAGACAGCATTAACACCAGTTTATTTAAAGATTTCTCTTTTTTCCCTTTGTAGTCTTTGAGTCTTTGCGGTGAATAATCTTTTATATTGCAAAACAACCCCACTCTTTTATAATAACTGCCAATAATCAGTAGTTACAAATCACTTTTACCACATTTAAATATCTTCAAAAAGATAGTCTTATTTCTAAAGAAGTAAGATTCTTCATAAATTAAGTTTGTTATTACAGGGATGTAAAAAAATGAACTATCTTGCCACGCATTTGCCTCAGACTGGCCAGGTTTGTAGATTCAATAATTTGTAGAGTAAATATATAAGTTAATATTCTGTTAATAAATAATAATGGTAATTAAAGTCAAGAACTCTGAGGAGCTAATTAGGTTGTTTGGCGCATTAGCTCAGGAGATAGTCGACGCAAATATTTACCATCGCCTATATTGTGACATAACATCATCAATAAAAGAAAATGCAAAAGCATTTAGACAATCAAACACATTCTGGAATTTCGTTTTCCTTTCTTTTGATGAAGCACGTCTAATACGTCTTTGCAAAGTCTTTGATAAAAACTCAAAGAGCTTAAATCTTTACGGTCTGCTTAAGGCAATAAAGAGAAATATTCACTACTTTAAGGAGGATCACTTTCGAGAAAGAATAAAAGATAATCCATTTGTTGAAATTCTTGCGAAAGAAAACCGAATGCCCAACGAAGAACAATTAGATAAAGACATTTTGTTTGCAAGTGAAGATAATCCTTCTGTCAAAAAACTCACAATTTGGAGAAACACTGTAATTGTTCATAATGCCTTGAAAGTGTCGCTAGGTCAGGATCAGAAATTGAAAGATAATCCTTTAAGCAAAAAGGCAATAGAAGTCCTTTTGGATGGGAGTTTCTTAATTTTTAATCGGTATTCTTCTCTTTTTAGTGCTACAACATACTCAAGAAAAGTTGCTGATCATGATGATTTCAGGTCATTACTTAAATTCATAAACTTAGGGTTGCAAAAGTGGGATGAAGATATTAAAAAAGAAATTAATAACACATAAAATATATCCCATAGAGCAAAACCAAGGAGGGTGACAAATGCTCATATTAACAAGGAAGCTAGACGAAAGTATAGTAATCGGAGACAGCATAAGAGTAACAGTTTTAGATATTAAAAACGGTCAAATCAAGTTAGGTATTAATGCTCCAAAGAATGTAACCGTAAACAGAGAAGAAGTGGTTAAGGAGATTAAAGGGGAAAATGTGTTGTCTTCTGCTTCGGGCGTAATTAATCATATCCAAGATAACTTAGTATCATCTTGATTTTTCTAAATATGTTAGAGAGAGTGAAATTTAATCTATGAAGTATATACAAGCTCTTGTTATCGTTCAAAATATGGACGGCAAAGTTTTTTTGTTAAAAAGGGGGATGGAAATGGAAAAATCATGCTATTTAAATCTAATCATTTGTTTTAACTTATCAATATTTTTTGTTGGTTGCGTTATTACACCTCCCTTGCAAACGGCAAGCGGACGACCAGAAGTCACATTATATGGGATAACAAAGAAACAGTTTTTTGATAATGTTGCTGCAACTGCAACGATAAACGCCTATGAAATTAGAGAAGTAAACGATTATAATATGGTTCTTGCGAAAAAAAATACTTCTTTTGGTGCTGCGGTTCTTTTTGGATCAAGCTATAATTCTACTCCAGAAGAGCGAATAACTCTTACCGTTATTGAAGTTCAACATGGCATACGAATCTTTGCAACATGTAAAATAGTTACAAATCCAGGGAGTGCGTTTGAAAAGACGACTACCAGTAGTAATTTCAGAGGTATTCAGGCTGAACTTGAAAAAATGAAAGCTAATTATGGAGCTGAGAATCGACAAGAACAGATATCAACATGGGAAAAAGACTAGGTAGCCGATGAAAAAAAATAAAAGATTTGTCTTGCTATCGTTATTAGCCACTTTCTTTGTCTTAATATCAACAACACCATTCTATGCTCAGCACAAAGAGTCAACCACAGTTGAGAGAGTAGTAGACGGAGACACTTTAAAGATAGACTACAAAGGGCAAAAGGAGAGTATAAGACTCATAGGAATTGACACACCTGAGAGCAGAGTTAATAAGAAGACTAAGAAGGATGCAAAGAGAAGCGGAA
>CAZPAM010000130.1:0-4021 GCA_964584595.1 uncultured Candidatus Scalindua sp.
AACAAATATCATAAAAACAGGTGAACATGAGACCGATAAAAACACAATGAAAACGTCAAAGGATATAGAGAACGAGATGTCAATCCCTGCCATGGTTAAACAGGAAACCAAAAATACGGTAGAAGAAAAAATAGAACAAGAAGAGCAGGAAATAACTTACAGTGCTGAATATCTTAAAACCCAAATAGGAGAGATGCCAATACATGATAAAGTCAAGCGAGGAGCAAAGATCAAGGCGGAAGACAATATACTTACAAAGGCTGTAGAGGCAACAAAAAAAGTTAAGGAAATTGCAGATACTAAGCGAGTATCTAAAAGCACTGCGAACTTTGATATAGGAGGTCAATCTGGAGGCATTCCAAAATCAGAAAGCATGCCACATGAATTAAAACAAAGCGCTGAAAATCAGTATATCAAAGAACATTTTGATTACATAAACAAAATAATTCGTATAAATATATCATATCCTTACAAAGCACGAAAAATGTCTATGGAAGGTGATGTCATAATATCATTCATTGTCTGCTTGGACGGAAGCGTAAAAGGCGTTAAGATAAATAAAAGTTCAGGTTTTCTAACTCTAGATAATAATGCTGAACAAGCTGTCAGAAAGGCTTCACCATTTCCTTCTCCACCGGTTGAAGTAAAAATAGTAATTCCCATAATTTATAAATTAAGTACATAGGATATGATTGTCATTCAAACGTAATTCAATGTTGATAATACTTCGACAGAGTTTACATTGAGCATGATAATGTGCTCAGTGTGAAGTTATCAGGACAGTAAAAGAAGATAAGAAGGAGAGGAACAATGTGTTTGATTTTTCAGAGTAATAAATATTTTTTGCCATTCTTAGTTTTGATTTTTCTTTTAGTATTCCTGTCAGATATATGCCGGGCTGACTTAAGTGATTTAATTAAGCATGAAAACAATTACGAAAAGCCAGGTGTTCAGTTGAAAAAAAGCACAGGAAAGAAGATAAGTAAGCTTCCTGATTTGTATCAATTTGCACAGGCAGAACAGAAACTTAATAACAACCAGCTTAGAGATGAAGAAAAAAAAACCTTTGATGTTTCAAAGGAACTTACGCTGCCTAAGGATTTAAAATATCCACTCTTTCTCGGTCTTTGCTGCGGAAAATGCGGTGGTAATATGCCCCTGAATATACCCGGTGCAGGTACTCCTGAACCACACGAATTAAGGGTTAAGATAAACTTGAGCTGGGGAAAGATGGTTGGCCTGAGAAGGGGGACAAGTAATCGCAGTACCAAAGATGCCCTGGTTCAGTATATGATGGCACCAAGGAAGATGAACATGTATATGAGTAATGTATCAGTAGGATACGCCTTTTCTGATCGCTTCTTTGCAGGCATTATGGGTATGTATGTGAGCAAGGATATGGAAATGATCAACAGGACCGGTGTAAGGTCAAGCATGTATTCACAGGGAGTTGCTGATACAATGTTAATGACCAAGACGTTACTTTATGCTGATGATTTCCTGGTACCCAAAAGCCAGGTTTCACTGCTGCTTGGTGTAAGTATTCCGACAGGCTCAATAGATCAGGATGAAAAAGGCGTACTCTCCCCATACAGCATGCAGTTGGGTTCCGGTACGTTTGATCCGCTTATAGGTGTACTCTATGAAGGTTCCAGGACACCATTCTGGTGGGGAGCCAACATAAGCTATCTGGCAAGGACATATGAAAACTACAAGAGCTACAATCTTGGAGATGAATTTCGTTGTGACCTTTATGGTATGTTTCAGGCACGTTATGATTTAGTCGGTGAATTGCAGATTAAGGGAAAATATGTAGGTGACATTGAAGGGGAAGCCCAGGAAATTGAACAGGATGGAGATGGCCATGTAATGAGTAATCCTAATAACCCCTTTATGAGTAACCTGTTTGACCCGGACAACTACGGCGGAAGTACAGTAGATCTAACTGCCGGAGTACAATGGCAGCCATTTCACAATCACGTGCTGAATGTCCAATTTTCTCTTCCGCTTTTTCAAAATCTACACGGAACGCAATTGGAAAGAGACTTCAATGCCGCAATCACATATTACATAGAGTTTCCTTTGAGCAAGAGCAGGCGTTCAAAGAAGAAGGATAAGGGATTAGATGTCCTGGGATTTTAACCAGATAAGGAGAAGATGACATGTACAAAAAGAAATACCTGATAATCACTCTAATATCACTGCCAATACTTTTTTTTCTTAACAGCTGTGCAACCTGGCAGAGATTACCGGGAGTTGAAACAGCCGATGCACAGGTTTATATTAAAAGGTGTGGTGTTTGCCATGCTGTTCCACACCCTTCCAGGCTTAATTATAACCTCTGGAAGGATAAGATTGCTGTCATGGGAAATAAGCAAATGCCGGTTATTACGGCACAGGAAAAGGAATCTGTATTGTCTTATTTAAAGAATCAATCCAGGAAAGACTTGAAGACATACGAACTAAGGTGTGGCCAATGCCATGATACACCTGAAGTGAAAGAATTAATATTGGAAGCCTGGGATGAATTAATTGTTGTACTTGATGGAGATATGCCTGTTTTCTCAAAAGAAGAGAAAGTGTCTGTAACCAGATATCTACAGTCATTTGCAAAAAAGTAGGTTTGTCCTTCACAAAAAAACCCACCACAACGGTGGGTTTTTTTGTGATGTTCCCCATAGAACTGCCCAAAGCATCGGAAAAACAATCTGAGTCCGTAGAATCGCTGAGCATAGAAATAGACATAGAAGGTAGAATATACTTAAACTCCAAAATAGAATCTCTTTTGAGTGAAAACCGGGTAATACTACCCATAATTACGCGGTTTTTCCTAACCATAAATAGGATATTGCATACATAGTTGATTTTTCTATCATTTTCAATAACAGACACTTAAACCTGTTCTTGAGAAAATGTTCAGAATGTGCAGTAGGCTGGTATATCTTATGCGTGATGTGTAATCCAGTACGTTTAAATTTTTAAGATACAGTATGTGCAATCCATAAGGTGCATATGATATGAAAAGAGTAAAAACATTAATAGTTGAAGATGAGATATTTGTCGCAAGAGATCTGCAGTTACACCTGGAGCAGATGGGGTATTCGGATGTGTCTATTGTGCCTTCCGGGGAGCAGGCGATACAGGAAATAGAAAATGAGATTCCGGACCTGGTATTGATGGATATCGTGTTGCAGGAGGGTATGGATGGAATAGAGACTGCAGAGATAATACACTCACGATTCGATATTCCTGTAATATTCCTTACTGCTCATGAAGATAAGGAGATATTTGAAAGGGCAAAAAAGACAGAACCATTCGGATATGTTACCAAGCCTTTTCAGGATGAAGTCCTGCGTAAAGTGATCGAGATAGCCCTGCTCAGGCATAAGGCCGAACAGAAACAAAAAGAGTCTTTAGAACAAAAGAATATTGCCCTTCGTGAAGTTCTTGGACAGGTTGAGATTGAAAAGAGACAGATGGAAGACAATGTAGTAGCCAATGCAGAAAATCTGCTGTTGCCTACTATACAAAAGCTTGGACTAACAGGGGAGTCACGTAAGCATGCACAACTGCTGCAAAAAAACCTGGAAGAGCTAACGTCTTCATTTGGCACAAGGCTGATCGACAAAAAAACCAGATTAACTTCGAAGGAAATTGAGATCTGCAATATGATAAAAAATGGCCTTTCAAGCAAAGAGATAGCACATCTTTTAAATGCTTCCCTCCTGACGGTAGAAAAGCATCGTAACAACATTAGAAGTAAGTTAGGATTAGCTAATAAAAAAATCAGTAATAAAAAAGTCAGCCTGTTTTCCGTACTGCAAGAGTTTTAGCAAGACCCTAGTATGTTAATCTACCACGCTATACATTTTTGTATTTGAGATGAAGTGTATGAAAATTACTTTTGTATATTGCAGTCTCTTTCTGTTGGTTTTCGGTATATTGCTTTTTGCCAGGCCGGTCTCAGCAGAAGAGACAGATATCAAGGTGCCAACCCTGGCAGAAGGTTTAGATCGCAAGG
>CAZPAM010000131.1:0-3960 GCA_964584595.1 uncultured Candidatus Scalindua sp.
GTTGACATTGCGAGTAAAGAAAATGCAAAGTTGATAATTCTTTTTGTTGTTGATTATGAGGTACCACAGAAAATATTTGATAGCCTGACTGAGGAGGGGTGGATCGGGGGGAAAACAACCGAGAATCTTTTTAACGCGGTTCTGGATGAATACTCAGTTCAGGGAAAAGAAAAGATTCTGGAGATTGAAGAGGTGGCTAAAAACAGGGGTATTGATTACAAATCGATTGTCAAAAAAGGTACGTTTTTAGATGTGGCATTATCTGTAGTCGAAAAAGAAGATGTAAACCTGATTTTAGTTACAAGGCGTAAAAGGTCCGGTTTATCAAGATTCTTTTTCGGATCCGCCGTGGCAGAGCTGAAAGAAAAAGTAACGTGCGAAGTCAGGGTTATAGACGAATAATGAAGGAAGTGGTTGTCTTGTAATGGGGCTTAATGCAATAAATGCCTATCTAAATGCCCGCCAGGACAGTTAAGATTGTTTAATTATCACTACATGGCCTTCCTGCTACCAAACATTTCCTTGTGCTTCCTATGATTTATCTTTTTCTGAAGAAACTGTTTGTATAACTTCCGGGGAAGGAATTTTTGTGACGACAAATGATTCTGTTGATAGCAAATCCTGGTCGTCTCTGGTGACTATAGAGATAACATTTGGGCCATCCTCAAGTGGAATATCGCTGGCAAAAGAAAGGTTTGATTTATCTGTTTCAGATGTTTCTCTATTAGACCTGTAAAACACCTTATCATCATTTACTAGGATGTAGACATATTTTATTATATTGTCATCTCTGGCAGTACCTGAGAGAGAGAGATGCTCCTGCCTGAATGTGTCATGCAGGTCCTCCGAATCAAGTTCTATTTGCGGAGGAACGTTTTGCAAAAAGAGTTCCGGGGCTGTTTGTTGATTAGATTCGGCAAGTGTACTAATTTCTATATTGTCGGAGGGTATCCATCCAAATCTGCCTTCCGGCATTTTTACGCGACACCATGTCCACACCTGTGTTTCTTTATCAGCCATAAGAATAGTTCCTTTACTGGCATAGGCTATTATGGGGGTTGAAAGAGATTTGCCGTTGTAAATAGGAACAAAATTATTAGTTACTTTAAGAGCCTTGTCTGTTAATTGTATTTTTTCGCCGTTATCATTCTGGACTACATTAAATTCCAATTTGCCGGAAATACGGGTCCCAAAAGTGGTATCTGCAATAGTTATATCAACAGAAAAACTGTCAGCTTCCAGAGTATCCCTTACCGAAAGTTTTAACTTAATAGATTTTGACTCTCCCGGCTGTAATTCCCCTAATTCCATTTTACCTTTTTCTATAAAGACTTCTTTATGGTTCAAATCTCTCAGAGCGATAATATTTTTTTCTGATGTGCCTTTGCCGATATTTTTAACAAAGAGTACAAGGTCTACGACTTCCCCTTTTTGTATTATTCCATCTCCGTTTCCTGTCAGCCCCTCTCCCTCGTCAATTATCTGATGTGAATATGAAAAAACAGGTTTGTGTTGGGCGGAAATCGATATTGCACTTTTTATGTCCTGCGGAGCATGTTCGTTAAATTCAGAGAATTTAATGAAAAGTTCGTCTTTTCTGCTTATAGAGTTTTGTGGAATTTTGATTGTTTTAGAAGATGTTTTTGTCATACCGGTTTCAACCTTGCCAAAAACAAACTCATGCTTGTCGATAAGAAGGTTCTTGGATTCTGTTATACCTCTTAATTGGTATAAAGTGCCTGTGCTGTTATTGGTGACACTAATTTCTATTTTCAGCTCTTCCGATGCTTTAAGTTTTCCATTAGACGGAACAAGCTGTAGATCTGTTGTCGCCGATGGAGGGGTGACTGTTTCCCCGGTAGACCAGTCAATGTTCAGAGTATTTAAGGCATCTGAAATTTTCACTTCTTCATCTTTTTTGAAATCTTCGAATATTGGCTTTAACTGGCCCAGGAGATCGTTTTCATTATCGTTAGAAGGGGTATTAAGGATAATCCTTTTAGCGAATTGCACATGTGTATCATTCTCCAGGTCTGGTATGCTATAGTAATCTTCGTCCTTTTGTTTCTGTTTTTGTTCTTCTGTTTCGCTATCGCTATCAGGATCAGTAAAGGATAGATATTTAATCTTTTCATAAGGCAATTCCACTTTTGAATGTTCGTCTAAGTGTTTTTTTAAATCTTTTTCTCTGAAGTGTTTGCTTTCATTGAATAAGATAATTTCATCTTCTGATACTTGTGATTGAGTAAGCAGAATATCTGGAGCAATGCCAACTGATTGTATATCAGTAAAGTTTGGAGTCAGGTACTTTCCTACCGTAAGTTTTAACGCCGCTCCATTCATCAGGTCGACCAGTTGCTGTATAGAACCCTTTCCGAAACTGGTATCACCGATAAGGATAGCCCGGTTATTATCTTTCAGGGCACCTGCAACTATTTCTGCACCAGAGGCACTTCCCGCATCAATAATTACAACAAGCGGACTTTTTGCGAGATCTTTAGAAGACTTTTTAGCCTTTTGGATTTTTTGTTTACCCATTGGTTCTACCGTTACTACAACCATTCCGGAAGAAAGAAACTTGTCTGCAACGGCAATTGCCTGGCCTAACAAACCTCCGGAGTTATTTCGAAGGTCTAGAATGAGTCCTTTTAACGCTCCACTTTCTTTTGTAAGTTCTGCAATTTTTTCTTCTAAAGATTGTGATGTGTCTTCCTGGAAATTTCTTATCTTTATGTATCCTATATTGCCGTCAACTAATTTTGAGTCCACGCTGGGTATTGCGATAATTTCCCTTGTAAGTGTAACTGTTTTGTTAGTTTGGGATTTTTTAATTTCTACTATCAGTATAACTGAGGTAGATGGGTCACCTCTGAGTTTGTTGACAGCCTCTTGTAACGACATGTTTATGGTTGAATCTTCGTTAATTGCAATAATTTTATCTCCTGATTTAAGGCCCGCCCTGAATGCAGGAGTTCCTTCAATAGGGGAAATCACGGTCAGTATTCCATCTCTCAGGCCAACCACCATACCGAGCCCGCCAAATTTGCCTGAAGTTCCTATTTTGAACTCTGTAAAATCTTTTGGCGGGAAGACAACGGAATGTGGATCTAATTGTGCAAGCATACCGTTAATTGCTGCATATTCAATATCTTCAGCTTCGATTTCGTGATATTTGTTTTCGTTTACAAAATGCAGAACGTCGTTTAAGGTATTATACAATTCACCCAATCGTCGTATTCGTGAAATGTCGATTATTTTAGAAGTTTTATCAACCAGGATTTCAACTTCTTCTGATTCATCATTTACGTTAACCTGCACTTCTGGAATTATCCTTTCGAGCCAGGAAAGTGATTCTGTCAGCATCTCTTTTGGTTTTATTCTGTCTGGTTCAACGTAAAATCTATTTAAATATGAGCAGACAATACCAACTAGGCGAAACTTGTGTTCTTCCTTTTTCTGATTAATTTCTTCATTAAAATTTTTGTTAAGTGAGCTGCTATGAGATATGGCGAAGAAGATAACTATCAGGGGTGCTAAAAGAAAGATTATGAGTTTATAAAGATGCTTCCTCTTGTACATTTTTAAAATTTACCTCGCTAAATATTCCTGAAAAGCTGTTAATTTGATTCTTTTTTGTGCTTTTCTGCAAACATAATATAGGCTTGATTATCTGTTAAGTCAAGGATAAGTTGGGTTCGGTGGTAGTACATTCAAAAATTCATTGACATAATAATTCATAATGCTAAACTTGATTCTCTCGTAAATAAGGGCGATTAGCTCAGTTGGCTAGAGCGCTTGCCTTACAAGCAAGATGTCATAGGTTCGAGTCCTATATCGCCCACCATCATATAAGAAATAAAAGATTTAAGCCTGTTTTCAGGAAAGGAGTGGGGCCGTAGCTCAACTGGTTAGAGTACCAGACTGTCGATCTGGATGTTGCGGGTTCGAGTCCCGTCGGCC
>CAZPAM010000132.1:0-2069 GCA_964584595.1 uncultured Candidatus Scalindua sp.
ATGACCTCAGGTATAGTGCAAAAGGAAAGAAGATTAAGGAGCAGTTAGTAAAGTGTATATGGTCTGAACAGCTTTTTAAGAAGGATAGACTGTATACGGAGGATGGGTTAAGGATGGAGGTTATTTCATCCGGCCTGTGGAATCTGGAAGAAGGCCCTGATTTCAAAGATGCTGAAATTCTTTTGGAAGGGAAGGGTGTTGTAAAGGGGGACGTTGAGATACATGTCTGTTCGGGTGATTGGGTACGCCATGGGCACAGTAAACAAAAGGAGTATGAAGGTGTGTGCCTGCATGTCTTTATGTGGAATGACAGGAAGAATAAACATATCAAATTAAAGAACCGGCTGGTTCCGCAGTTAGAGCTTTATAATTACTTGAAATATAAATTGGGCAGACTTGCCGATATGATCGATATTGAGAACTATCCACACACCGGCAGCGCTAATGCCGGGCCTTGCCAGAAGAGGCTGAGCTCAATCTCAAAGGATGATAAATGGATTGGACACTTTCTTGATTATGCAGGTGATGAAAGGATATTGGTTAAGGCCGGCAGATTTGGAAAACGCCTGAATGCACAGACTTTTGAGCAGGTCCTGTATGAAGCAATTATGGAATCACTTGGTTATAAGAATAATAAAGAGCAGTTCAAACATTTGGGGACTATTACCTCAATAAATGAAATAAAAAGGCTAATACCATCAGATGTTTCCATACAGGAAAGAAGCCGGAAGATACAGGCACTATTATTAGGCATGTCAGGACTCTTGCCGAGTCAGATATCCAGAAACAAAAGTGCTAATGATAAGTATTCTCGTGGATATATCAATGACGTTGAACAGATATGGTCCGTAATTAAAAACGATATTGAAAATAAACCGATGGATGGAGAGTTATGGAGTTTTAAGTATTCCCGGCCGGGTAATTATCCGACAAGGAGGATTGCCGCGATCAGCCGTCTCCTGGCTGAAAATTTTGAAACAGGGATATTCAGAGTAATATTAAAGTCTTTTGATCAGAGAGATAACAGCAAGAGTGGCATAGAAGAAACTAAGGCTATTATTAAAAATGCAGAGTCTGTCTTTTTAGAGTTATACGATGACTACTGGTCATATTATTATATATTTGGAGGGAGAAGGTTGAAGAGCAGAGAAAGGCTGATTGGCAAAGAACGGTCTTCCGTCATTTTCATTAATATAATTATTCCGGTATTATTGGCATATGCACGAAAAATGAGTGATGCGGTATTAGAGGAAAGGTTGTTTAAGGTTTATAAGCTGCATCCAAAATTATCACCTAATAATATTACGAGGTTTATGAACTATAGAATCCTGGGAAAAGATATACAGAAAAGAAACGTGATAAATACGGCAAGACGTCAGCAGGGGCTTTTGCAGATATTTAAGGACTTTTGTGAAAGCGATGATATTGCATGCAAAAGATGCGTGCTCCTTTTGTCAATTAATTCAATGACGTAGGTAATTTAATAAAGGAATTACACAAAGACATGGTGAGAAGAAGATGAATTTACAAAGTATTAAGTATTTCCTGGTAGGTGTTCTTGGTTCTATTGTTATCAGGCTTTTGTTTGGTACAATGAGAATTAAAGAAATTCCGGATGGTTATTCGCAAAACCTCGAGTGTCAGGGTAAACATGCGATATACGCGTTCTGGCATGCACATATGCTGCTTCCTGCTTATGTAGGAAGACAACGTAATGTTAGGGTTTTGATAAGCCAGCATCGTGATGGTGAATATATTGCACAGATTGTTCAGAGGTTAGGCT
This sequence comes from uncultured Candidatus Scalindua sp., assembly GCA_964584595.1. GTDB lineage: Bacteria > Planctomycetota > Brocadiia > Brocadiales > Scalinduaceae > Scalindua. The sequence goes on from CAZPAM010000132.1 coordinate 1,784, forward strand.
ATGGTGTTGCCAGGGGGTCTACAACAAGGGGAGGTGCTAAGGCGTTACTAAAGATGATAAAGAAGATAAAAGAGGAATCTATATCTTTGGCAATAACGCCCGATGGTCCGAAAGGCCCTAGATTTGTCGCTCAGTCAGGGGCAATACTATTAGGGCAGAAGACGCAATATCCCATCATTCCGGTAATGATATGTCTGGCAAAGTATTGGGAGCTTCCAAGCTGGGACAGATTTTGCATACCCAAACCTTTTTCTAAAGCGAGAATCTTCTATGGAGATCCTATTAT
>CAZPAM010000132.1:2133-3880 GCA_964584595.1 uncultured Candidatus Scalindua sp.
TGGAAGGGGCGCTTGTTAAGCTGGGAAATGAGGCAGAACGCATGGTTGATGACATTTAAGATCTCCCTGTCTTCCCCCTTTAATAAAGGGGGAATTAGGTAGAGTATATTATATCTTAAAAAGTCGCATGATGTCATTCTTGGTAGCATAGATCATAAGGGATATTATTAATGCAAAACCGATGTAGTTCGCAATTGCCATTGTTTTCTCACTTATGGGAGAACCTTTTATCTTTTCAATCCCAAGAAACAGAAGATGTCCACCATCCAGTACAGGGACTGGTAATATGTTTATCACTGCCAGGTTAATACTGATAATAGCCATGAAATACATGAGCTTGCCAATCCCGGATTTGGCAGATTCATAAGAGGCTTGAGCTATAAGTACAGGACCCCCTAAGGCCTTTGTTGATAATTTCTTAGAAACAAAGCCCTGTATGGTCATGTAAATCCTTTTGATATTTACAACTGTTTTATGCGTACCGACCATACATGATTTGGCTAAACCATATTTCCGTATTATCTTCTTTTCTTTGAATTTGATTCCCATCGAACCTTGTGCATTCTTTTCGTTTTTCTTTGGTGTGATTGTCTTAGTGAACGTTTCATAATTACGCATCCACGAAATCTCAAATTCTTTGCCTTGGCTGGCTGTAACTAATGTTAAGAGTTGATTCCATTCTGTAACATTCTCCCCGCCTATTGATGTGATAGTGTCACCGGGTTCTATACCAATATTCCTGGCCGGAAAATCTTCGACCGTTGAATCTACAATCAAGCCGTAGTGAGGGAAGATACCTTCTGAGAATTCCTTGACTGTCTCTTCGCCTAATTTTGTTAATTTTATATATTTTGTGCCATTACCTCTTGCAACCTGTAATGTGACTATTCCATTCCGTGAACCTTTTATTGTGTTAATTAATTCAGTAAAGCCATGAACGTCCTGTAAATTTACCTTAACTATCTCATCCCCTTTTTGCAGCCCCAGGGAATATGCCAAGCTACCCTTCTTTACACCATCAAGCTTTGTTGTAGCACATGAAAGACCTATCATCCATCGAGCAACAACAGATGGTGTAACCTTTACATCGATTTTTCTGTCATCGCGTAATACGGTAAGGTTGAGCTCTTTGCCGGGATTTGCCAGTTCTATTTCTCTAAAATCATTTTCTGTAATGATTTTTTTACCGTTAACCTCCAATACTTTATCATTAACATGCAAGTCTGATCTTTGTGCAGGTGCATCTGAGTTCTTAATGGCAAAAATCTTGTGTACCTCCAGAGTGGTTGCCGGTGCGATTCCTATGCGTTGGATACCAACTGTAGGGTCATATCTTGGCACAACATTTACGTCGAATGTCTGATAGTCTCTTTCGATCTCCATGTTAATGCCTTCAGGGGAACCACTAAGTGCTACGGAAATGAAGACATCTTCAAAATCAGGATCGGAGACGTTATTTATCTTGACAATTTTGTCGCCCGGTCTTATACCGGCTTCCCAGGCAGGCCATCCCGGCATTGTGCGTCCTATTTCCGGAGTAACAAAAGGGACTCCGACCCTGAAAGCAATAATAAAGGCAACGAATGCTAAAAGCGTATTACAAGAGACACCTGCTACGAGCACAGCAGCACGTTGCCATGGCTTTTTAGACATAAATTCCCACTCTTCACCCGTGTTCGATTCCTCTCTTTGCTCTCCTGCGAGCTTTACGTAACCGCCTAATGGGATGAGTGAAAGTCTGTAATTT
>CAZPAM010000133.1:0-3305 GCA_964584595.1 uncultured Candidatus Scalindua sp.
AATAAAGGTGTAGAAATGTCTACTATTTCCTGACGCCCAGCATTTCGACGAAACCTTCGGTTCTTGTAGCGATCTGGCCTGCCATATAGTTGGTGTCATCAACGCAATCTCCATCAAGATTTAAGAGAGGGTATCCTTCCTTCGCCAGCTCTGCTTTTATGGTAGGTACTGCGGCGTTGTTTCTTCTGCATCCCCAGGTGGAATATGCAATTATACCGTCTACATTGTAATCTTTGGCCAATGTTTTAATAACCTTCAGTCTGTTATCCAGAGGCCCATTGTTATGGTTGGACATCAGCTTTCGTGCGAGGCTTTCGTATGGCTTATCAGGGTCTAGTTTGTCCCAGTAGACGTGGTTAATTTCCTCAAAGACTATTTTGGTGTTTCCGGCATTCTCAATCTTGTCAAAGACATCAGCCTTAAAATATGGTTTCAGTTCCAGCCAGAGTAGCCTGATCTCTTTTTCATCTGCAACTTCTCCATTCTTTCTTCTTGTAGCAATTATATCCTTGAGTTCATCTACCAGTGCTGTGTAGAAATTTACCGAATATTCTGAACCGATTTGATAGTGACTTGGAACCATGAAGCCAAGGCCGTCACCTCCCGCGAGTGGGGATAAGGGATCCTGCCTCACATGATTTAACTCAATCATTTTCTCCCTTGCCTGATTGGACAATTCGATGGCCTCTGCAAGAGCATGTTTCTCCATCTTTCTTCCTGTAACTTCTTCCATGCGCTTTGTTAAGCCGATTAATTGATTTGTCAGATATTTTAAAGAGTGGTCATTCATCTCATGAGGAACGTCTACTATCATACTCTGTTTTCCTGTTATGGATTCACAGATCTTTATTGTCTTTATGTTACTGTCGCATATCGTTGATGTCCCTGCGAGAAACAGGGGGCGCGGGTAGATACCCATATAAGCATTTCCTAAAGCTGTTCTATGGAAAGAACAAACATCGGTTGGTATAGCACTCAGATCAGCTTCAGCAAGAGCATTAGAGCCCTGGCCAAATTTTGAACAAAGGGCTGCAGCTATCTCTAACGAGAAGGGATAGAGTTTCATTGCAAAGATGATTTCTGATGGTACAAATAGCGTTGTCCATATTGAACCTTTTTTGTATGAATTAGAAAAAAGTTCAATCACGCCTTTCGATAGAATATGAAAAGCTTTGATATCTTCTTTTCCAATGCCTTTTCCGGTGACTTTTGAATATATATTCAGAAATCTAAATAGCTCTTTTGCTAACAAAGGGGTCAGTTTGCGAGCAAACTTCTTTTTTGCACTTTTAATATTTACCATAATTCTTTTTAGCCTATTTGGTTTAGAAAATCCCTATAACAATGCTTGGCAAGATTAATTTGATATTACCAGATATGTTTCCTGCAGGTGGCTTAGATTGAGTGTTAGTGGCTATACCAAAGACTGGGGAGATTAATTGGTATCTCTAAATCACGTAGTTAGCTGTTCTATGAATGCTTCAATCCTGGTCTTAATTTGCCCCTCACTTTTAGAACTGTTATCACAATTTATATGTAACAGGGGAATATGCTTTTTCTCAAACTCTTCCTTGACCAAAGGATAATCATATAAGGTATGATCGCAGAATTTTAAGGAGTGATAGATTGCTCCGGTTATTGCTCTTTTTTCGATAAGGGAGACTATGCTTTTAATTCTCCCGAAGACGTCGACCATTCTGGAGCAGGGAGATCTTTTTAAGTATCTTTCAGATATTGACTTGTATGGGTTGTCTGTTATTTCTACTTTTCTGTCAAAATACCTGCTGCCGGTACATAAATCTTCTGATACTACCCTGGCACCAGCATCTTCAATCATTTTGATTATCTCTTCGTTTTCCAGTATGCTTCCCCAGATAAAGAGTTTTGGCACCGGATCTTTTTCAGGAACATCACTTATTTTCTTCATGAGAGAGGTGAGAGTTGATACATAATCCTGGAATTTCTCAGGTACTGCATTTATGCCCTTTCTCAATAAGGTGAAGGTTTCATAACCGGAATGTCCAACGTAGCCGTTCCATTGCTTTTGTAAGAATTCCATAACGTTATCTCTCATTCCGTTATACAAAGTGATACTTCTATTAATATCTTCATTCTGAATCTTGAGCTTAAAGTGATTCTCCATACCTTCTTTTAATGCTTGAATTTCATCGGCAAAATATTGTACGGATGCTTCGTCACTATTTTTTGGAATATCGAGAAAATAGTTAAATTTCTCTCCTTTATCTATTCTTACCCATGCATCGTAGAGTCTTCTCATACCATCACAGGAATTAGTAAACACGATTCCTTCAAGATGGTCCAGATTTCCCGCTAATTTTTCATCGGTAAGTGTCTTTATATATGAACATATGTTACTGCAGAGAAGTGATTCACCACCTGCTCCATTTTCTTCATTTGAGCCCTTTATCCTGACAGCGTGATATCCAGCCGCTCTTATGATCTCAACAGGCGTATAAGTACAAAAATAACCGATTTTCAACATTTTATCATCATCGAGTTGAACGTCGGCGATTGATGATGTCTTATTATCAGTAGTGGTGGCTGCAACGGTTTCTTCCTTCGTATCAGCATTTGCGTTCTCTAAGGCTATTATGGCTGCTCCTAAAGCACCAATTATTTGTGGTTCTTCAGGCATTTTAATAGTACAGAGCAGCTTCTTTTCAAGTTCACGCACAACTCCTATATTCTTGGCAACGCCTCCGGTCATTACAACCGTTTCTTCCAGGCCAACCCTCTTCGCTTGTCCTGAGACTCTTTTGGCTATGGAAACATGCAATGCCTTGCAAATGTCTGGGGTCTTTTGGTCCGCGCCAATTAAGGACACAACCTCTGATTCCGCAAATACAGTGCATAAACTGCTGATAGAGACATTATCCTTCCCTTTAAGAGAGAGTTCCCCCATATCATCGAGCTCAATCTCTAATGTCCTTGCCATTACCTCCAGGAACCTTCCTGTCCCTGCTGCGCACTTGTCGTTCATGGAGAAATCGACTACGTTGCCCTTGGCGTCCAGCTTTATGGCTTTGCTATCCTGTCCCCCAATGTCGATGACAGTTCTGGCATCAGGGAAGAAATAATTTGCACCTTTAGCATGGCATGTAATCTCCGTTACAACTTCATTAGCAAAAGGGACTTTTATTCTGCCATATCCAGTTGCAACTATATAGTCCAGGTCTTTTGCTTCCACCTTTGTAACATCCAGGATATGTTTGAATATTTTGTCGCATGCCTTTTTACTGCTGGCACCTGTAGCGATTATCTCATAGGCTACTATTTCCTTTTTT
>CAZPAM010000134.1:0-3053 GCA_964584595.1 uncultured Candidatus Scalindua sp.
TAAAATCTTAACATCACCCGTAAACTTGGATATAACAGCAATCCTCTCCTGAGCGAATATACTGTTAAGAAAAAGAGATGGGCTAAAACAAAAAGCAATGATTAAAAACAAAGAAAGCTTTTTAAATAGCTTTATATTTGTAATAGCCTTTCTAATTATTAAACTGCTTTTCTCTGTCATCTTGTATAGATAAAAGTGTTATTACAATTTACATACAAATAAACTTGCATACATACAAATTTTTGCAAACTACTTGAGCCCTTATTAATGATTAACCGTTACACTATTGTCTTTTAAATAGGTATTTAAGCGTTTTGAAAGCATTAAAACGTAATGCAATGATATTTGACTTGCTTTCTGCAATATGTGCAGATATAGGTAAGAATATATGTGTTGCAGTAGTGGCAAAAGCAGCTTCTCTCATATGTGCCATGCTAAACATTAATAAATAATACTACAGTATTTTAATTAAACGTTCAGACATCCGTGCCACTCCTACCCACCTTAGAAGGAGTAAGATAGTATAAGAGTTATTACCCCTTGTCAAATGAAATATAGAGTAATCACTCTATATCAGCAAATTAACCAAAACTCTAACAGTCTGCTATATTATAATTTACGAAAGCTGTAAGAGGATTGATATACTATAATTAGCCATATCGTTTTGACAGCATAAATCCGCCTTTTATTTCCTACAGTACTAACCATAGTACAACTACGTTAACAATGTTTACCGGCCTATACGGAACACAAACAGACCGGGTAATAATTGGGAAATATTACTCACATTTACCACCCAGCCTTATTACTCTTTCTCTGAGGCTCAAAGAACATTTCCTGTATCGTGTTATTAAATCTTTACTTAAGTATGACACTGAAAGATAGCTTTAGCAGTATACATATTTGGCACATATTATGCTTTTCTTCATGAACTTACTTGTAAAAGGAAATTCAGAGGATTTTTGTATAACGATACCCCGTAGAATCTATGCGTGGTTATTGTTCTCATTGAGCCAGAACTTATTACTTTGGAGTATCAGGCAATGAGCATACAGACAATTATGAATTGCGGCCTCATACTAATAGGCGCAATCATCTTGCTGGCCAGTATAGTAAGAGTGAGGAGGCTCATGAGGACAATGCCATCCGGTCCGGAACCTCACCGGAAGCAGTCCAGGCTCTTTCTTGTAATGCAGCGCGAACTGCTGCTATTCTTCTTGATAGGTTACATTGCGGTAATGGTAGCATTTGCCTTTCGCTATTCATTAGTCAGTGAAGTCCTTCTCAGCCTCATCTTTCTTTGCGGGGCTATATTTGCATATCTTGGAACAGTCGTGCAATCACGGCTTCTGGCGGAAACACAAAACCCCCTGCAGGGCACTCTTTCCATCTGCACCGAATGCAGAAAGATTCGGGTTGAAGATAAAGATTATAATGATCCGGAGAATTGGAAAGAGATTGAATCCTACATTTCGGAAAAATCCAAGGTGACCTTATCTCCCGGATATTGCCCGGAGTGTTTTACTAAAGAAATGAAAGAAATAGGGAGTGATATAGGAAAGACATAGAGGTACATTAGATTAGATGAATGAGGCGGTTGGCCATTAGTCATTCGCAACCCGCAACTCGTCAAACTTTAGCTGAGGAAAGCATGAACTCAGGAAAAAAACATACAGAATAAATCAGTTGCTTCTCTTCTTGCTTCTTAAATCATCAATCGTCAATCAACAATCTTCAACTTGCCCGACGTGCAGTGTGGCGGGTCGTAAATCTTTTTACCTCTCTCCCATCATCTGCACAACCACACTACGATTTCGCGGGCGATTATCAAAATCTATCACCACTATCTGCTGCCATGTTCCCAGCAGGAGTTTGCCATTATCAAAAGGCACTGTGAATGAAGACCCCAGCATGGCCGCACGAACATGAGCATATCCATTGCCATCTCCCCAGGCCTCATCATGATGATACGAAACCCCGGTAGGAGCCATTTTTTCAAAGGCCTCGGGCAAATCCTTTAATAATCCCGGCTCGTACTCAATAGATGTGATTCCTGCCGTAGAACCCGAAACAAAAACAGTAAGGCTGCCGTTCCTGAGTTCTGTTTCCCCCAGGACCTGTTCCACCTGCTGCGTAATATCTATTATGTCTGTGTGCCCGCGCGTGGATATTTCTACATAACCGGTTAAAACCTTCATAATTAATACTACTCCCCACGAAAATCAAGCGTCCTGTCAATATCAACTTTTCGATAATCATAACACTGAGAATCCCATAACTCAACCTGCAAATCAGGGTTAAAATAAAACTATTGACTGTTGGTCAAACCTGTTAGATAATGCCTGAAAATACTTTACTCTTCCGGTTCATTCCTATTAACAAATTAAAAGGAGGGAAAAATGTCTCTTGTACCCATGAAACTCATTCTCGACGAAGCGAATAAAGGCGGATATGGTGTTGGCGCTTTTAATGTTAATAATATGGAACAGCTTCAGGCAATTTGTGATGCTGCAGCAGAGACAAGCTCTCCGGTAATCATTCAGGTAAGCAGGAATGCACTTCAGTATGCCGATAAGGGCCTGTTGGCAGCTATGGTCAGATATATGGCAGAAGAAAAGTATCCCCACATTCCAATGTCCCTTCACCTCGACCACGGGCCGGATATTGAGACAATTAAGGAGTGTGTTGCACTTGGCTTTACGTCTGTAATGATCGACGGTTCTCTTGATTACAGCACAAAAGACGAAAAAGGGTCACACCCGGTTCGTTCTTTCGATGATAATGCAGCGATAACAAAAGAGGCTGTAGCGATCGCCCATGCAGCGGGAGTAACAGTCGAAGGTGAGATCGGTACCCTGGGAGGCATTGAAGATGACACTGTAGCGGGAGGCGTTCACCTTACCGAGCCCGACGAAGCAGAAGAATTCGTTAAACAGACAGGTATAGATGCATTGGCGATAGCTATCGGCACTTCCCACGGAGCATACAAGTTCCCTGTTGGTACTGAAGTCAAACTCGCACTTGATATTGTTGACGACGTACATTCCCGGTGC
>CAZPAM010000135.1:0-2992 GCA_964584595.1 uncultured Candidatus Scalindua sp.
GTTTTTGTGACCAGACCGCCGGGGGTAGAGGCATTTTTGCCTATTGGTGCATTTATGGGGCTCAAATATTTTCTCGGCACCGGGAATGTAGACCCCTTGCATCCGGCAGGCTTTATCATGTTTGCCTCCATACTGGTGACATCAATTCTTTTTCAAAGGGGCTTTTGCAGCTGGATATGCCCTGTTGGTACAATATCGGAATGGGCATGGAGATTTGGAGATTGGATAAAATCTAAATTCAATAAGAGTGTCAAATACTGGATAGAGGCATTTCCGGTAAAACTTACGTGCGGCCTCAGCATGATTTCAACTCCTATTGTAGCCTTGATGCTCCTTGAAATGATAAACTTTGACTCATTTAAATCACCAAACATGAAGTTTATCTTTCCACTTATGCTTGTTGCCATTATCATACCTTTCGCACTTCCCAGGAAGATATGGCCGTTTCTTGTGGAGGATTCAATTGCCAGGGCATGGAAATATACGCTCCTGGCTTTTTTTGCCGTTAACGTCTTGATCAAGATGCCGGCTAAAGAGATTGGAATGATTATTGACAGAGCTCCATATATGAAAGTTGCGGACATAATGATGATGAAATTCTTCCTTAATCTTTCCCTGCTGGCAATAATTATCTTGTCTGTTCTTTTTGTTTTTTCCATTTTCAACAAGAATTACTGGTGTAGATATTTTTGTCCATACGGTGCCCTGGTTGGTATTTTAGGATGGGCCAGCGCACTCAGAATAGTAAGAAACAAGAAGACATGTATTGACTGCAGTAAGTGTACAGTTGTATGTCCAGTCTATATTGAAGTAGAGAAAAAGAGTGTTGTGTATAGTGCAGAATGTCTGGGATGTTACGACTGCGTTGATTCATGCCCTGTAGAGGATACTCTTGATATGAAGGTTCTGGGATTTGGCAAGAAAATACATTATGCCGTTTATGCCGGTTTAGTTGTAGGCTTATTCGTAGTCTTTATGAATACGGCACGAGTTACAGGATACTGGCATAATAATATACCGGTACAGGAATACATGGAAAGGGTTTCAGACCTGGACAATCCTAAGTATAAACATAAACAGGGAAAGTTTGAGGTTGAATAAGTTAGCTTCATTCAGTAGTTAATTTGTCTATGTTAAATAAAGACAACATTTTTCACGATCTTATTGTAGAAGTGAGGGCATTAACAGAATCTCACGACCCAAGTCTGCTTTTTGAGGATCTCCATACAGATTCGATTGATGGTGAATATCATTTTACGACATCAAAGAAAACACTGTTTATGATGAGCAGGGTTATCGAAGATTCTTTGAAGATACATAAAAAGCGGTGTACATTGTATTCAGGGTTTCAGGAACTAAGCAGATTTAAGGAACACAGTGATAGGTATATAAAATTAGCGGGCTATGCTGATCAAATATTCATTATAGGCATTGCAGACTCACCTATTGAAAAGGTAGCTGATAACGTTCATATTCTGACAAAGAATGCGGACATAGTTCGCGGAAATTGGATATCGATAATTAAAAACCATAATATCCATATTACGCTGATAGCACAGGAGGTGCCTTCTCAGAAACATCACGAAAGATATATTGGTTTTTACACAAACAGTAAATCTCTCACCGAAAAAGCCGTAAACATATTAAATGATAATAATATACTGAGTGATGCCACAATCTCAGGCAAGCAAACCTATTTTGATATCTAAGAAAGAAAATGAAAGTTCTCGCTATAGGCCCACATCCTGATGACGTTGAGGGAGGGATGGGGGGCAGTATAATAAAATTCCTGAAACTTGGCCATGAAGTTCATATTCTGGACCTTACAAACGGGGAGCCCACACCACATGGTACTCCGGAAATAAGGAGTAAAGAATGTAAAGAGGCAACGGCCTTACTTGGCGTAACAGACAGAACCACTCTGGGATTACCAAACCGTTATCTTTTTGACAATACCGAATCAAGAAATACGGTAGCCGGGGTTATTCGCAAGGTAAGGCCGGACATCATGTTTCTGCCTTATTGGGAAGATGCCCATCCAGATCATATTCAGGCAACACAGATTGGTGAAGCGGCAAGGTTTTATGCAAAGCTGACTAAAACCGATTTGGCAGGCGAACCATGGTATCCCGGGCGTATTCTTTATTATCTGTGGTCTCACCAGAGGGTACATCTGGAGCCGGCTATTATTATTGATATCAGTGAAGAGTTTGAAAACAAGGTTGATGTAGTAAAATCATATAAGTCTCAATTCGCGTTTGATGAAGAGAGATGGAAAAGCGTGAATGGGAAATTGCATTCATACGGCCAGTATTATGGGATATTGATTGGAGCGCAATATGGAGAACCGTTTGCAAGCCGTGAGAAATTGGGGTTGAGAGATATAAGAGACCTGGTGTGAAGAAATTCAGAAATTATTCCCTGCCTGTCGGTGGGCAGGAATCCCTCAATCCTAGAACCCCTAAATTCCTCAATTAAATACAAATGGATACATTCCGAGTTGGCAAGTTAAATGCAAATCTCCTTGGTGAATTATTGTGTGCTGTAAAAAATAAAGATCCAAGAGTTATTGTAGGGCCGAAAGTTGGTGAAGATGCTGCGGTAATAGATTTTGGAGATAAGTATCTTATTGCAACAACTGATCCCGTTACATTTACTTCCTATAAAATAGGATGGTATATGGTTAATGTAAATGCAAATGATATTGCAACGATGGGGGGTGCGCCAAAGTGGCTGCTTGCATCAATCTTTCTGCCGGAAAACAAAACGGATAGCAAACTGGTTGAGGGAATCTTCCACGATATTGAAAAGGCTACTGAAGAATTAGGGATAGTTCTTTGTGGAGGGCATACAGAAATTACTCAGGGGTTGGATAGGCCTATAGTATCAGGGCATATGCTTGGTGAGGTGGATAAAAGGAAATTAGTGGAGAATTCAAATGCGAAGGTAGGAGATGATATTATACTGACCAAGGGTATTGCAATCGAGGGGA
>CAZPAM010000136.1:0-2698 GCA_964584595.1 uncultured Candidatus Scalindua sp.
TTGTCTATCTGTTTTCAGTAGACATTTCTACACCTTTATTTGCCAGTAAATCCGCTTCTTCGTTTTCTTCTCTGGGGACATGCATTATTTTCCATTCAGGCAGCTTTCCAAGAAGATTTTGCACCTCACTATAAAGGGATTTGAGCTGTGTATTCTTAACTCTGTATTCACCCATAATCTGTTTCACCATGAGCTCACTGTCCGATTTAAACAGTGTATTCTTTGCATTAAATTTTATTGCCAATTTAGCACCAAGAATCAGTGCTTTATATTCTGCAACATTATTAGTTGCCGCACCAATATACTCACAACTCTCATGCACAATATTTAAATCTTTATCAAATACAGCGACGCCAATACCTGCTTCTCCCGGGTTTCCCTTTGAAGCGCCGTCAACATTTACGATTAGAGAATCAAACTGTTTATCAATAGTTGAAGTACCCTTTCCCGCTTTATCAGAAATGGGCATGTCATCCTCTTTCACATACCCTTTAAGTTTCTGAAGGAGTTCATCTATTCTCTTCTTTGTTATTGCTTTATTCTGATTCTTCAACTTCTTTATATCGATATTCTTGTGTATCAGAGTTAATATCTCATGATCAGAAACAGTGCTTTTTTTCATCATTCACCTGCAATCCCTTTAATTATAATTGGTTTGATTTAGCAAAAAGAATCATTTAACATTATTACTATGACGGTAGTTATTTACGATGATATTTATTTGAAGCACGATACAGGGGCTAATCACCCTGAAAACTCCGCAAGGATAATAAATACGGTTGAACACCTTCGTTCAGTAAATTGTTGGCAGAAATTGGATATTAAAAAACCAAGAGCTGCCACCGAAGCCGAAGTATCTGCTATTCACAGCACAAGTCAAATTGAACAAGTTGCTGAAATTGCAAGATCAGGTGGAGGATACTTAGACCCCGATACATATGTATCCTCCGACTCATACGAAGCCGCATTAAAAGCCGCCGGCGCACCCCTCACTGCCATTGATTTAATAATGGATAAAAAGGCAGACAACGCATTCTGCTTAGTACGCCCTCCGGGACATCATGCCACCCCGGAAAGGGCGATGGGCTTCTGCCTATTTAATAATGTTGCAGTAGCCGCAAAGTATATACAATCAAGATACAGTCTTGATAGAATTGTAATAATTGATTGGGACGTGCACCACGGCAACGGTACACAGGATGCCTTTTATGACGATCCATCGGTATTGTATTTTTCCATGCATAGATACCCATTTTACCCGGGAACAGGCGCAGAAGAAGAAACAGGAAAAGACAGTGGCTCTGGTTTCACTATAAATATACCTCTGTCTTATAATATAGAACCACAGGAGTATTTAAAATTATTTGAAGACATATTGGAAAAAAGAATTAAACCTTTCAAACCGCAGTTTATACTAATTTCATCCGGTTTTGATGCATACCGCCTGGACCCTATAAGTGGCCTGAGCCTGGAAGCTTCTGATTACAATAAACTAACTAAGCTTACACTAAATATTGCTAAAGATTGTTGTGATGGTAGAATTGTTTCTTGCCTGGAGGGTGGATATCACTTACAAGATTTACCAAAATGCATAGAGGAACATTTAAATGGTCTGATGTTATGATATTTAAAAAAGCAGGCTGAATATCTTCAGCATATTTACGATGAAGCCGCTTTTTGCTTGTTAAGCATCTTTGTTAAGCGGGACTTTTTTCTCGATGCTGTCTTTTTGTGTATAATATTTTTAGCTGCAATTTTATCTAGCTTTTTTGTCGCCAGTGACAGGTTTTTTTCCGCTTCTTCGAGTTCATTCTTTTTGACAGACAAAACAAACTTCTTTATCTGGGTTCTTAAGGCAGATTTCTTGTCTCTGTTTCTCATCCTGAGTACAGCATCTTGTCTTACATTTTTCTTCGCAGATTTGCTGGTTGGCATTAAATTTTTCCTTTAGTTTTTATCATTTTCTTCAACTATATTTAATCAAAGAGTTTATGACATCAGGTTGCCATTGTCAACAAAAAAACAAATAATCCTTGCTTTTAAAGGAAATAATAATATATACTTATGTATTAGAATTCATTAGTTCCTGTCGTCTATAAAGGCATAAAATCGTTCCTGCCAATGGTAGACAGGAATTCATAAAGCAACCCTGAATAAGATCGTTTTAAACATGGAAATAGCAGTTTATCCAAATCCGGTATTAAAAATAAAGGCTAAACCGATTGAAGAAATTACCAACGAGATCTGCCAGATTGCCGAAGAAATGCTTGATACTTTGTATGATGCTTGTGGAGTAGGGCTAGCAGCACCACAGGTAGGACTGTCGATACGTTTAGTTGTATTAGACGTAACTGGTGAAAAAACCGGTGAAAGGGTATTCATAAACCCGTATATCGCTGAAGAGCGAGGTGAAACCCTGGAGGAAGAAGGTTGCCTGTCCTTCCCCGATGTATTGGGAAAGATCATACGTTCACAATATGTAAAAGTCATCGCATACAATCTTAAGGGTGAGAAGCTTGAAATAGAAGCTGAAGGCCTATTGAGTCGTGCATGGCAGCATGAAATCGACCACTTGAATGGTTGTCTTTTCATTGATAAGATGTCTCCTGCAAGTACGATTGCAAACAAACCGAAACTGAAAGAACTTGAACAGTCTTATCAAGACAACAAAGCCGGCGTTAGTTAGCCTTTTAACTGT
>CAZPAM010000137.1:0-2640 GCA_964584595.1 uncultured Candidatus Scalindua sp.
ATCTGGAACGGAAATAATAAAGGAATTAGGCGAAGAGCATATTAAAACAGGCTACCCGATTGTATATACTTCTGCGGACAGTGTTTTCCAGATTGCTGCGTGCGAGGATGTAACACCGATAGAATCATTATACGAAATGTGTGATTGTGCCCGGGATATATTAAAAGGTGAACATAATGTTGGCCGGGTTATTGCCAGACCGTTCATAGTGGTAAATGGGATTTATACCAGGACAGAAAGACGGAGAGATTTCTCTTTGCCTCCACCTGAAGAAACGGTGTTGGACAAGGCCGTAAAAAAAGGATATGAAGTTGTTGGTGTCGGTAAGATTGGTGATATTTTCGCACACAGAGGGCTAACAAGAGAAATACATGCTACTAATAATCGTGATGGTGTTTTAAAGACAATAGAAAGTATCAGGGAAGATTTTAAGGGCATCATTTTTACAAATCTGATTGACTTTGATATGAAATACGGGCATAGAAATAATCCGGAGGGTTATGCAGAGGCGTTAGAATCATTTGACAAAAGTCTGCCGGAAATTATTGATGCATTAAAAGCTGGAGACGTTATCATTATTACGGCCGATCATGGATGTGACCCTACTACGCTTAGCACAGATCATTCTCGTGAATATGTTCCTCTTTTGGTTTTTGGAAAGAAATTGAATACGCCGGGTTCTCTTGGCATTCGTAACTCCTTTGCTGACGTTGGTGCCACAATATCAGAGGTGCTGCTGGAATCGAGACTTGATAAAGGGGAAAGTTTTTTCACTGAATTGGTAAGCAATTGAGATTGTGGAAATGTCGGATACAAAAGAAAAATTAAGATATCATTTTGTGGGAATTGGCGGAATCGGTATGAGCGCACTTGCTCAGATTATTAAATCACAGGGACACTTTGTAAGTGGTTCAGACAGGAGAAATGACAAAAAACAAACCCCGGAAGTTTTTCATAAACTGGAATCTCAGGGTATCAGACTTTACCCCCAGGATGGAACAGGTATAGAAAACACCATAGACTTTACAGTTATCTCCAGTGCAGTGGAAGAAGACAACCCGGACATAAAGATTGCAATGCAACTGAACATTCGAATAATCAAAAGGTCTGAATTACTTGGCAGTGTTTTCAACAACAAATACGGGATTGCAATAGGTGGCAGCAATGGCAAGACTACTGTATGCGGAATGACATCGTGGGTTCTTGATCAGGCTGGCCATGATCCGACAGTTGTTGGAGGCGGGTATGCAAGAAATTATATCACAGAAAAGTCTTTGGGTAACGCCAGGTTTGGGAATTCAGAAAAAATTGTAATTGAGGCTGATGAGAGTGATGGCAGCCTGGTTAATTATATGCCAAAAGTTTCGGTTATAACAGACTTATCCAAGGATCACAAGACAGTAGAAGAACTTGGAGTTCTATTCAGTAAATTTGCCGAGAATACTTCAGGTACCGTGATAATTAATGAAAACTGTTTTCGTTTTATAAAAACTAACGGTACATCTAATAAAGTTATCAAATACGGAGAGAGCAGCGAGGCCGATGTTAAGGTTTCTCAAATTTCCTGTAATCCTTTCGGGTCAAGATTCGAAGCGAACGGCAATGATTTTGAAATAAATATCCCGGGCCCATATAATGTTTTTAATGCACTTGCCGCTATAGCTGTCGCACGGACAGAAGGCGTCTCAGATAGGAAGATTAGTAAAGCGCTGAAATCCTTTAAAGGCACAAAAAGACGAATGGAAATTGTTGGTGAAAAAAACGGGATAAAAGTGATAGATGACTATGCACATAATCTAAGGAAGATTCAGGCCGCAATTGATGCCGTAAGGTTGAGCAGTGAAAGATTAATAGTAGTATTTCAGCCACACGGTTATGGTCCAACTGAATTTCTAAGAGATGAGTATATATCTGCCTTTGCCGGAAAACTTTTACCTGCCGATACTCTTTATATGCCTGAGATTTTCTATGCGGGTGGAACGGCACACAGAAGAATATCATCAAAAGAAATTATTGAAGAACTGAAAGGTAAGGGCATAAATGCTTTTTTTATTCCTGAAAGGGATGACATAATAACCGAAGTTAAGCAAAGAGCAGTTCCCAATGACAGCATACTGGTTATGGGAGCAAGAGATGATTCGCTAACTGACTTATGCCATGCAATACTGAAGGGATTATAGAAAAATAATTTGGAATGTTATTGACAGCCGTTGGTAGTATATTTAGTATAATCGGCAAGAGCTTCTCGTTTTAGCATCAGAATAAGAGTTTTTATAATATATATATTAAAAATGAAGACTGCCTTAATTACGGGTGTTACTGGCCAGGACGGTTCCTATTTAGCCGAGCTTCTGCTAAAAAAAGATTATGAAGTGTATGGTATCGTTCGTCGTAGCAGTTCAAGTAATTTTGAGAGAATTAAGCATATCCAGGATGATATAAAGCTTCTTCAGGGAGACCTGCTTGATCAAAACTCTTTAATAGAGGCAATAGAAGGAAGCTGCCCGGATGAGGTTTACAATTTAGGCGCACAATCGTTTGTCCCTACCTCCTGGAACCAACCGGTTTTGACAGGTGAATTTACCGCATTAGGAGTTACCAGAGTATTAGAAGCAATAAGATTGGTAAATAAAAAAATAC
>CAZPAM010000138.1:0-2102 GCA_964584595.1 uncultured Candidatus Scalindua sp.
CCCAAAATGCCACCATCAGCGATGCACCTGTTATCATTCCAAATATATAGTCGATTGATTTCTTTTTTAACATAATACTCCCTATTTAAAAATAAATTTTTTAATAACTAAACATACAATTCCAAATATAGTTGGATATATTGGAAATGGGAGCCCGACATTACTCGTTGCCTGCCACCTGGATGTAGTTCCGCCCGGTGATGGATGGGACACAGACCCTTTTAAGTCAGTTGTAAGAAATGGTAGAATTTGCGGACGTGGAGCAAACGATAATAAGGGACAAATGGCTTCCATGTTGGTACTGGCAAAGTTCTTAAAAGACAACGAATCAAGGCTTAATGGTAGTTTCTTATTAATTGGTGCAGCTGATGAAGAGAAAGGTTCGGACTTAGGGTTAAAATATTTACTTGATGAATGTGGAATATCTGCAGATTTTGCAATTATACCGGACGTTGCACACAATATGAAAATAATAGACGTTGGTGAGAAAGGAGCTTTATTCCTGAACATAACGTCATACGGTAAACAAGCCCACGGTTCAACACCGGAAAAAGGTACTAATGCTATCTGGAATATGGTTGAGTTGCTTAATCAATTAAAGGATATGAGATTCCAGCGCCTGTCTCATGAATTGTTTTCCCGTCCGACCTTAAATCTGGGTACTATCTCCGGTGGAGCAGCACATAATATCGTTCCTGCCAAATGCGAGGTAAAACTCGATATCCGTTATTTACCCGGTGAGACAGAAAAGGAAATAGTGGGCAATATTAATGATATAATTACTTCAATAAAAATGAATAATCCAGCCTCAAAGTTTGATATTACTGTTGATGCACATCTGCCCCCTACTCAAGTGCCGGCAGACAATCTGCTGGTTAAAACAATTTCAATGCATTCTGAATCTATTCTCGGGGCAAAACCAATACCCAGGGGGTTTTCGGGTGTAACGGTAACCAAACAACTAATAGAAAAAGGTATTATAGCGGTAGGATTCGGCCCTGGCGATGAAGACCAGTCTCATATAGCAAATGAATCTATAGAGATACAGGAGTTGATAAACTTTGGAAAGATTATGGGTCTTATAATTTTTGATATACTTAAATAATTCAGTCTTAAAATATTTTTAAGAAAAATAAAAATCGTCTTGACTCTGATTCTATGAAATATATAATTTGATTACAAATGGAATTGAAATACAAGAGTAAGTGTTTCACATCAGAAAACTTTTTGAGCTTTATAATTAAAGTTTTGTTTTTTGCAGTTTAAAAAAGAGTAAAAGATGGTTTCCAATTTCAGAGTACACATAAACAAAAGTTATAAGAAAATGAAAAGGCTGGCTTTTCTGAAAGAACGGTATAAAAAGCTTATATTAGAACCTAGAAAAGAGATAGAATCTGAGATAGAGAAAGACTTAATAGAAGAAGAGAGCGTCAAGGACTCAAATGTTAAATGTCTTCATTAATAAAATGATTAAATTTAACGTTTTCAACCTTCGCAACTATTCTAAATCATTCCTAATCAAATATAATACTTTTAACACCATTCCCAGATAGTGAAGAAGTATTTATAATTCACTATTCTTTTTTTCTTGGAAAAACCTTTTCCTTTTCTATGCTTTAGTTTAGTTTTATTAAATATACAACCAATAAATTCTGCAAATTAATATAATGTCGGGGCGTGGCTCAGCTTGGCTAGAGTGTCCGCCCAAGGCGGAAGGTCGCCTACTAACAGGTTAGATGGATCGTTCTTAATATTTTACGCCTGATTGATAAGTTCAAAATGTACCAAAAATATTGGGTTTATGTTATCCAAAGCGAAAAA
Source organism: uncultured Candidatus Scalindua sp. (assembly GCA_964584595.1). GTDB lineage: Bacteria > Planctomycetota > Brocadiia > Brocadiales > Scalinduaceae > Scalindua. The sequence continues at coordinate 1,822 of CAZPAM010000138.1, forward strand.
GGCAATTGGACGTATACAGGGCACACAAATGACGTTAAACGAAGATTGCACGATCATAATAGGGGAAAGATGAGTTCTACATGTCCTCATAGACCGTTTAAGCTGATATACACTGAAGAATTTTCAAGTAGAAGCGAAGCTATGATAAAAGAAAAGTTCTTAAAATCTGGCAAAGGACGTCAAATCAGGAAAAAACTTTTCAAAACAGAAGATTAATGAATAGAAAATGTCGGGGCGTGGCTCAGCTTGGCTAGAGTGCCTGCCTTGGGAGCAGGAGGTCG
>CAZPAM010000139.1:0-1362 GCA_964584595.1 uncultured Candidatus Scalindua sp.
AATGGCAGTATTTGTAGATCTGCATGTCGTCGCAGGCGCAGATCCAGGTGCGGTGCTTGATCTCTTCATTCTTGTCCGGATAGAAGCGGCAGGGGCAGAGCGGCCGCCCGATATCGTCTATATTCTGGGCAAGCCCAAACACAACCTGGTCGGTAACCCCTTCGATGGGGGAAACGGTGGTGCCGGACTTCTCGCAGTATTTCTCGACGAAGACGCGCATCCTTTGGATAGATTTCTCGCTCGGATCGTTAGGCATTTCTATATCCTTATCGGCTCAAAGGCCGTCAACTTATGGGTCGAGGAGCCGCTTTCAAAGCGGCAACGGTTGTTAGATGTTAATCATCGAAACTGGGTTCAATACCGAAAAATAGTTTCGATTCTTGGGGATTTATGCTCCTTTGATCACTCCTTCGCACATCTGGGCGCCTTGTAATACCTCGGCGATGACCGCCGTTTCCCAGGTAGTGTGGAAATCCCGGACGCCGATGCCCACCGGGATGGCGGTGATGCCCTTTTCGATAAACACGTTGGCGTCGGAGCCGCCGCCGGTGGACTCCAAGACCGGTTCCAATCCCATGCCCGCCAACGCTTGGCCAATCACTGAGACAGCTATGCTCTTAGCGTCGACGTTATACGCCTGATAGGTGTTGATTATATCCAGGTCGATCTTCGCTTCGGGGTATCTCGATGCCGCCTCATCAAAGACTCCCCGGAATTTGCGCTCAACGTCGGCCAGCTTCTCGTTACTGCGGCTGCGGAACTCTCCGTCTAAAGAGGCGCGCTCAGGGATGATGTTGCGCTTCAGGCCGCCTTCCAGCCAGCCGATGTTGGCGGTGGTCTCATCGTCGATGCGGCCCAAGGGCAGCCGCCCCAGGATGTCGGCGGCGATGAGCAGGGCGGATATGCCTTTTTCCGGCTCCAAACCTGCGTGGGCAGCACGGCCGGTAATCTCGGCCGTCACCACGTTCTGGGACGGAGCCGAGAGGATTATCCGGTTGGGAGGTCCTTCACCGTCAAAGACTACGCCCTCTTTGGCGGAGACCATGCCGAAATCTAGGTGATGCGCCCCCACTAGGCCGCCCTCTTCGTGGCGAGTGAACACGACTTCGATGGCCCGGTTGACGTTATTCGATTCCATGGCGGCCGTCAGACCTTCAAGAACGATCGCAACTCCGGCTTTGCAGTCGCCGCCCAAGATAGTGCTGCCATCCGAGCGCAGAACTCCGCCGTCCACAATGGGCTTGATGCCCCGTCCCGGCTCCACGGTATCCAGATGGGCGGAGAGCATCACCGGCGCTCCATTGCCAGGCAATTTGGCGATGACGTTGTTATAGGAGTCGTGGGAGACCGTTAGTCCCAACG
>CAZPAM010000139.1:1444-1674 GCA_964584595.1 uncultured Candidatus Scalindua sp.
CCATCAGGGTCTTTACAAGCCGTTCTTGGTCGGCCAAATCATGCCTCCGGATTTTGCACTTGGATTAAGTCTAGGTCTTGCCTCGGGCTATTGTCGTCCGTCCGTTCGTCCTGAGCCCGTCGAAGAGCCGACCCTCCGGCGCATCCGTGGTTCGACGGAGCTCACCACGAACGGTTGGCCGAGTTAATCTTCTGGGCAGCTGTGCTTTATGGGGGACTAAGGGAGGGCCG